>CAZMJS010000088.1:0-13995 GCA_964566695.1 uncultured Bradymonadales bacterium | reverse complement strand
GGTCCACCAGGCTCTGCGTTTTCGTCGGCCACCAGAGTCTGGGCTTCGTCATCCTCACCGCAGGCGCTAACAGAAATAGCCAGAGCCGCCAGAAGGACGGCTGAGAGAGATAAGCGTTTGAACATAGGTCTACTCGGAATCAGGGGTAGATACAGGGCAATACCGTTGGGTTAACAGCCGCCAACACTAGCGAAGTTGGGATGAGATGTAAAAGGAGCCACGTCATTCGCCGTGGGAAGCGGGTTTGTGGGTAAACACTAAACACGGTCACGGAATAAAGAACCTGGCGACATGGGGATTAGTGGCGGGTGGGTAAGCTGCTGGTGTGAATGCCGGTGGCAGCGATAATCGCAGGGTATTGAGACCCTTTTTGACGATCACCGCGGCGCGCGTGGAAGTGCTCCAGAGGGGCAAATCCCAGGTGTTCGAAGAGAGGAAAGATCGAATCGCTTAGAGTAGCATAGAAGATGGTTGCCTCTTCCAGAGGGGTCAGGATGCCCGGGTTATCACGGCGTTGACTCAGGGCCAGTTCGGTCCCCGCGAGGCGATCGAGGAGCTCGGGGTTGGCGCCGATGCAGGCCTCATGGGTGGCCATGAGATCGCCCAGGTCCACCGGTGAGAGGGGGGCGTCATCAGTACAGGGATGTCGGTGGAGCCAGGTGAGCAATAATTTGCCCAGAGCCAGCAATTCCTCCGTGCTCTCGGCGAGCATATTCGCGATCTCCCTGATGGCCCGGTGGTCAGCGACGGTGGCAATGGCCTCATAGAGGGGAAGGGTCAGTGCCAGGTTGAAGCCGTAGAGCGAGGCCAGTTGGTAGGTCAGGCCAGGGAGGCGATCGGCGGGCATGAGCGGTGATGGGCCCTCAATATGGGTGGGGCCTCCCAGGGAATCGATGAGGTGGCCCTGCAGAGCGAGGTGGCGATTGAGCTCGGAGAGGACATAGGTCTGGGCGCTCTGGATATCCAGCGGTAGGTGGTGATTGAGCAGCGTTCGATGGATCGCCGAGGCCTGGTGAACGCTTGCATAGGTGGCTCGCAGGCGCGCTCGCCAACGCTCATGGGCGCGGCGACGTTGGATGGGAGACAATTCTTCGCGACCCGGCATCGGCCATTGTTCGGGGGCGCCACAGAGATGTCGGTGAATGGTCGCGATCGGTGGACAAGAGGGATCCCAGTGAAAATCCAGGGGCATAGGGTGCCTCGGGGTGTAGGTCGGGGGAAGCAATAGATCGGTCACAAGTTGACCCCGGACTGCCAGCCGTGCGACGGTCGCCGCCGGCTGCCGAAGCAAACTTTCGCAGGCACTAATACGACTGACCGGAAGGTCATCACAGCGAACCAAAGGTCAATGACCGCCATGACAAAAGCCACGGAAGACCCCCGGGAGATCGAACGCAAATTTTTGGTCGCTCAATCCAGTTGGCGCAGCGCCGTTCGCGACCAGCGCACGCTTCGACAGGGTTATCTGAATCTGGATCCAGAGCGCACAGTCCGCATTCGCCTCGACGGCCAAGGGGCCTGCTTGACCGTCAAGGGGCGAGCCGTGGGAATGGTGCGACCGGAGTACGAATACGACATCCCCCGGGGGGATGCCGAGGCGATGCTCTCGTCGCTATGCGAGGGTGAACCCATCGAAAAGACGCGCTTTATCGTCCCCCACGGAGAGCACCAATGGGAGATCGATGTCTTCCAGGGAGCCAACCAGGGGCTCGTGATTGCTGAGGTGGAGTTGGCACACCCCGACGAGTCGATCGAGCATCCCCCTTGGTTGGGAGTCGAAGTGACGGGAGAGACGCGCTATTTTAACTCGCAGTTGGCCCAACGGCCCTATCAGACGTGGGATTGAACGCCGAGGAGCAAGGGTGATGAGCGGAGACGAACGACAACCTCAGAAGCCAGACCTAAGCGCCGTGCTGCCCTATGGCGATACCCTGGGCGACGGCCAGATTCAGATGTCCTTCTCGCTCCCCGTGCCCACCGGTGAGCGCGCGCGAGAGGCGGCGCGTCAGGTGGTCCGCCAGATGGGGATGGAAAAGCCCCAGGTTTATCACATGAAAGACCTGGGCGAGGGCTACACCTTCTTCATTGTCTACGCGCGCTGCCGCCAGCCCGTCGATTTCGAATCCATCGAGGTGGCGACGGTAGATACTGACGTGATGTCCTTTTACGAGATCAACGACTATATCCGGGACCATATCGGTCGCGAGATCACGGTACTCGGCGCCTGCACAGGCGACGACGCTCACTCCGTGGGCATCGACGCGATCATGAATATGAAGGGCTACGCTGGGGAGTATGGGTTGGAGCGCTATCCCATGATTGAGGCCGTCAATCTGGGAATGCAGGTCAAAAACGAGGATCTGCTCCGGGAGGCGGTGCAGCGCGGGGCCGACGCCCTATTGGTCAGCCAGGTGGTCACTCAGAATGACTCTCATATACGCAATCTGTCGGAATTGGCGGATATGCTGGAGGCCGAGGAACTGCGCGCCGATCTGGTCGTGGTATGTGGCGGCCCGCGTATTTCCCACGAGCTAGCCCTGGAATTGGGCTTTGACGCCGGCTTTGGGCCGGGGACCACAGCCCCCGATGTGGCCAGTTTCGTGGCTCAGGAAATGGTGGCTCGTCGCCTCCACGAACGGTGACTCACAGGGTTTTTCGGCGCCCCGTTTTTTCCCGAAAGCCCTCGGGCCATTCGCTGACATCCAGTGAGGTGGCCACGTGATAGCAGTGACTAAAGGTCAGGTCTCCGGGTTCCCATTGTTCAAGGGACAGGTTTCTAAACGTGACGTGAGACCAGGACCCCTCGTCGATGGCCACGTCTTCCCAGGCCCCTTTGTCAAAGGTGACCCGTTCCATCCACCACGTTTCGGAGGTGATATCGCTGAGCGTCATCTCGTTGAACCGCGAATCTGTCCACTCGTTTCGGTCCAAGGCCAGATTGCTGAAGGTGCATTTGCCCAGGGTGCTGGCATCGATGGCCCACCCGTCGACGTTGCCACCTTCAAAATGGCATTGAAGCAGGGTGGCACCGTCGAAGAACGCCCCCTCAAGCGTGGTATCGACAAAGCGGCACTGCGACAGAGTGCAGTCCTCAAAGGCGCAATAACTCATGTCGATGTCGGAGAAATCAAAGCCCGTGAGGGTGAGTTCTGTAAAGGTGGCCGCCTCCATCGCCAGGGGCTCGTCATTCTCCAGTCGACGGCGGATCTCGGCGTGGAAAGCCTTGGCTTTGCCGCGCTTGACCAGAGTTGCCAGGGCATCGGACATAAAAACCTCTCAGTGGAACGGTATGGGACTCCCGAAGTCGCCGGCAACCTAGACACATCGCTTGTCGGTCGCAAGGAAAAAGGATGATATGCTACGCTATAGGTCGACTGAGAAGAAGAGCGAACTGGTAGCACCAGGCGAGGATGGCCCATGAAGCAATATTGGATGGCGTTGGCGGCAGTGGTGGCTCTAGCACAGGTGGTGGGGCCGGCAGATGCGGTGGCCCAGGTGGAAGCGCCAGGCGATGAGATCGGTGAGTCCTATGGGATCTACTACGGCGATGGGCTGCGATGGCTCGCCGAGGGAGAGCCCGATCGGGCGGTCAAAGCGCTATTTCGGGCTTATGGGCTTCGCCCTTCCGGGCAAGTGATGACGCTTATCATCGAGGCCTACGATGAGATGGGGCATTGCGACGCCGTGGAGCGGCAGCGGGCCATGCTGGAGCAGGAACACCCGGAGGCGCCGGAAGTTGCCCTCGTTCAATGCGAGGATAGCGTGGCCATGGAGCTCAAATGCCCCGATGGGGAGGAGCCGATTTCCCTCAATGGTCGTCGCATCCTGGCGTGCCACCGGGTATCTCGCGTGCCAGCGGGTCGGGAGCTACGTCTGAAAGGGCGAGAGAGCGGCCAAGAACAGCGCCATCGCCTGGAGGCCGGTGAGGATCACCAGGTGGAGTGGGAGTGGAATAAGCGCCAGGTCGATATCGCTCGCCTGCTCCTAAGCGGTGGCAATATCGGTCGCCTGGACTCCCAGCATGACGCCGAGGTGCCTCGCGTCCCCTCGGAACGCCTGGAGAGCCACTACGATCGCAGGGAAGGGGTGTTTCACGTCTGGCAGAGCGATCGTGGCCATGACGGCGACGGCCCCAGCGTGGAGCTCATTTGCCCCGATGGAACAGCTTCCTCCGGCGAGCGCTGCATCCTACTTCGCGACGATAATGGGCAGCGCAATTACGACGTGCTCGTCCCCCGCCTTCCCTGATTCAGCGCGGGGGATCGATCCGCATCTCCGAGCGCAGCGGCTGAGCGGAGGCCAGAAACTCGGTCAGCGCGAAGTCTCTGGGATCCATCATCTGTTGACCTGCCGGCGCCGGGGTCTCCAGGTGGGCAAGCCGCACCCGAAGGCTATCTTTTCGTCGCAGGCTCTCGGCGACCGAGAAATAGCGAAGCGCGGAGGTGATCACCGGCGCGGTACGAGGGGCCACGCCGACGCCCAGCAATTGCAGGGGATCGTTGATGGTCATCGCCAGCAGGGCGTTGAATTCATCGAGAGGAGGTCGCATGACTTCCCAGCGGGAGAGGTCGTCGGGGTTTTGGACGGGGATGGACTCGCTGATCACCGCCGAGATCGGTCCGAAGTCCTCGCGCAGGGCGTCCAGAAAATCCATGACCTGGAAGAGGTGGTTGAGGTCATAATTCGTCTTGCGGGTCTGGATGTCCGTATTGGTGAAGCGTTGGATCAACTCCGAGGGCACGTGGCGCCGTCGAAGCAGGGCCACCGGGAGTTCGTGGGCGATGGCCAATCGCTCCACGGAGGTGGCCAGGATACCCGCTGGACCGGGCATATAGAGCACCGCTCCCTGGGTGTCCTGTAGCCACTGGGCGGGATGCGCGTTGGGTTCCGTGTCGCGCCAGTCCACGGTGCGACGGCCGGCATCGGAGAGAGCGATGGGCGACTGGTCGCCCCCCTCGAGAAGCTCCTTGGCCAATATCTCTGCGATCTGGGGACCCTCCATTCGGCCGCCGTCGATGTCAATGAGTTTGGTCGTGCTCCCCGGGTGGCGTTTGGCCAGCAGGCGAATGAGGCCTACCAGGGCTCCCAGCGGGGCGGCGACCGGGTCGAAGCGGTCGAGGCCGAAGGTGGCTGCGGTGTCAATGGCACATATAAAGGATGAGTCCGGCTGCATGAGGCGCGTCGTCATGCGCTCGGCGGTGTGCACGGCGTCATCGATGACGCTCATGGCATCGTCCAGATTGCGGGGCGCCCTCAGTCCCCCCAAAAAGATCACGGTGTCCGCCGGGGAGGAGAGCTCCGGGCGACGGCTCTCGACGCGGACGCGGTATCCCTTCGCCGATAAGATCTCGTTGAGGGCCGGGGCGACGCCAAACCCGTCATTGGTGATCACGATCTTGGCGGCCTCGTCGAGGCCCGTAAAGGGTTGGGTCGATTCCAACGGAGCCTCTTGGAGCGTCGGCTCATCGAGGGCGATGCGGTGGCGGCGCGGCTTGGGACGCGCCGGCGGCTGAGGCGGCGGCGTCGCCGGTGGTTGCGCCGGCGTGGTCTCCTCGGCCGAGGACTCACGAGGGGTGGGAATTGAGATGCCTCGGGAATGTAGCTCCGCAGGCAGGGTGTTAGTGCCTTCGCTAGCGCCGCCATTGACCTCGTCAACGCCGGCCTCGCCCTCGCTCGGTGAGATGTGTTCTTTTGTGGAAGCGTGCTCTGGGGGAGCGCTGGGAGACTGGTGGGCCGGTAGTTGTGCCAGGCTCTGCTCCATCGCCGTGGCCAGGTCGCACATCGCCTGGACGACCTGGGAGAGGGCCTGACGGTTTTCGGCCTGAGCCTCGTGCCACTGGCGGTGAGCCTTCTGGAGGCGCCGTCGGGCGTCGGCGATCGAGTCGGTGGAGTCGGCGCCCTGTGGGGGCGTGGCGTCGTTAGAGGGGTCGCTCATGGTTCGTCACTTGCGTTGAGGTAGGCCCTGCGGTAAATATCCTCGACTTTCCGGGCGATTTCCGCGGGCACTTGCCAATTCACGGGTCGCTTCGATAGAGAAGCTTTCGAAGGCGACTAACTCATCTTTCGGGCATTGTTAGACATATCATGGAAACATTCCTAGTCATTACCCATATCATCCTTAGTTTTGCGATCTTGGTGGTCGTCCTCATGCAGTCTGGACAGGGCGGAGGCCTGGGCGCCGGATTTAGCAGCGCGGCGGCGGCCGGCCAGGAGGTCTTTGGTGGCCGAGGGGCTGCCAGTTTCCTGGGCAAGCTGACCTGGGTGGTGGGCATCGCCTTCATGGTCACCAGCATGGGGCTGGCGTGGTATGGTAGCAAGCCCCAATCGGCTCTCGACCTCCAGCAGACGGCCGATGAACCCGTCGACCCCCAGGAGCATGAAGTGCTCCACGAGGGCCAGGCGCCGCCTATGGAGGGGTTGGAGGAGTTGGAAGAAGAGGGCGATCTGAGCTTCGATCCCGCAGCGCCGGCACCGGGCGGCGAAGAGGGAGAGGGCCTGGAGATCGAGATGGATGAGGATGCGGAGATCCCAGAGGAACTCCAGGAACAGCTCGATGAGATGGGCGTGGAGCCCGGCGTCGAGGAAGCGCCCGACGATATCGAGGAGTCGCCGGCCATTGAGATTCCCGCCGACGACGAAGAATAAGCCACCGACGTGATGAGATGATGACCACGGAACCTCCCCGCCCGAGGGAGATCCGTGGTCTTTTTTTTGGTCGATTGATCACATGAGCTATTGATGGAGCATCCCATGAGCGAAGAGCAGACCGTATTGGAAGCGATCGACACTTTTTTTAATGAGCCCGCTCAGGACCTGGGCGACGAGGCCCGAGAGACCTTTGAGGCCTTTTTGGACCTCATGGAGGCCGGAGAACTTCGGGCCGCCGAGCCGACCGACGAGGGATGGGTCGTCAATCCCGCCGTGAAGCGCGGGATCTTATTGGGGTTTCGCCTCGGCGAGAACGTGGAGATGGACAGCGCCGGGCCTCTTCAATTTAGTGATAAAGATACCTATCCAGCCCAGCGAATGCCCGTGACGGAGCGAAATATTCGCCTGGTCCCCGGTGGAAACTCCGTGCGACGAGGGGCCTATCTGGGCCATAACGTCACCATGATGCCGCCGGCTTTCGTCAACGTCGGTGCTTATGTGGGTGATGATACGATGGTCGATAGCCACGCCCTGGTGGGAAGCTGTGCCCAGGTGGGAGCCCGGGTCCATCTATCGGCGGCCGCTCAACTCGGCGGCGTGCTGGAGCCCATCGGTCAGACGCCGGTGATCGTGGAGGATGATGTCATGGTGGGAGCCCACGCGGGCCTTTTTGAGGGGGTTCAGGTGGGGGCCGGTGCCGTCATCGGCGCTGGCTGCGTGATCACGGCCAGCACGCCGGTCTATGATCTGGTTCGCCAGGAAGTCTATCGCTCCGGCGATGACGGGCCGCTTCGGATCCCGGAGAATGCCGTGGTCATCCCGGGAAGCCGCCCGGCCAAAGGCGATTTTGCCGAAGAGCACGGGCTTCAGATGTCGGCTCTGCTGATCGTCAAATATCGCGATGAAAGCACAGATGCCAGCACGGCGCTGGAGGAGATGCTTCGATGAGCCCGACTATCCACATCGCCCGGCGGGCACGGGTCATCGAACCGACGATGATTCGCAGCCTGCGCTCCGAGATGAAGCCCTCGACCATCGACTTCGGGATCGGCCAGGGCGACCTCCCGGTGGCCGACCCGGTGCTCCAGCAGTGGCGGCACCAGGGACCGGTGTCGGCGCCTTATACGCCCAATGCGGGATTAGACGAGGCGCGGGCGGCCGTGGCTGCCCACGAGGAGTGCCGGCCCGAAGAGGTGATCCTGACCTGCGGTGTTCAGCAGGGATTGGCACTGGCCCTCTATGGTCTATGCGACGACGGCGATGAGGTCTTGATCCCCGATCCGGGCTTTCCGGCCTACGCCAATCTGGTGCGAAGCGCCGGCGCCACGCCGGTGAGCTACCCGCTGCGGCCGCCCACGGAGAATCGGCCGGGGTGGCAACTGGATGTGGAGGCCATCGACGCTCGACTGAGCTCGTCGACGCGGGCGCTTTTGCTCAATAACCCCGGAAACCCCACGGGGTCGGTCTTTCAGCCACAGGCCCTGCAGGCCCTGGTCAGCACACTGGCGGCTCGCTCGATTCCCTATATCAGCGATGAGATCTATGGGGACTACGACTGGGTCGATCGCTTTCGGTCGCTTCGACGACTCCCCGACTCCGGCCCGGGCATCACCTTGTCGGGCTTGTCGAAGAGCCATCACCTGATGGGGTGGCGCCTGGGATGGTTGATCAGCGATGCGGCCACCGTGGAGTCCCTGACGCCGCTGCATCAGCACCTGGTGACCTGCGCTCCGCGGCCAGCTCAGGAGGCGGCGATCGCCGCACTGGCGCATCACGACTCGGTCATGGAGGAGAATCACCGGGTCTTCGGTGGGCGTCGCCAGCGGGTCATTGACGTGCTGGGCGATGAAGTCGATGGCTTGACCGAGGCCTGTGCCGGCGCATTTTATTGTTGCCTGGATGTGCGCCCCTGGCTGGAGTCCTTCGGCGACACGGCCACCATGGCGCGCCAATTATTGGACCAGGAAGACGTCATGGTGATCCCCGGCGAGGGCTTCGGACCTCAGGGGTTGGGTCATCTGCGCATCGCCTATACGATTGGCGAGCCTCAATTGAGCGAGGGCTTAAAACGGATCCAACAATTTTTGCACCGTCATCAGTGACGGGCCATCAAGGTGAGAGCGAGATATGACTGAGATAGATACGCGAGAGGGAGAGAAGGCGTCGATATGGGAGGAGCGCTTCGAGACCCAGATCAACACCTTCTTCGATGAGTCCATCGAGCGAGTGCCCTCCTTTGTGGAGCGCAACCTTAAGAGCTTCCGAAAGGTCATGGGTCGAAGCCTTGGGCCGCGGACGGGCATCGCCGATCTCTTTATCTCGGCGCGAAATCTCGCCGCCGGGGTGTCCAATAGCGTCGGCGGCCCCGACTTTTCGACGACCACCTTTACCGACGACGAGCTAAGCGATGCCTTCGAGCGCGAGGTGGTGAGCTCAGCGGAGCTAGAGAGCCTGCTCAATCGGCTGTTCTCGGAGTTTGAACAGGAGCAGTGGCAGACCTTCTTGGAGGAGCAGAGCGACGGCGATCCGGAGCGCGAGGACATCGAAGCGCTTCGCGGACGTCTGGTGGGGATGATGGAAAAAGAAATTGCCCACGATCCCCTGCTTGCGCAGGCCATTCGCTCCGGGGTGCGTCTGGGCATCCCGGCGACGCTGGGTTATATGCTCTTCGGCAAGGCGACCTTCGTCGCCGGCACGGGGGCCAGCGAGGGCTATCAAAAGCACCTGGATTATTACCGGCGCTCCGTCATCGAATTGGGCGGAAAGGAAGTGCCCGGATGGGTCGGCGCCGTGGGCATCGCCGGGGGACTCCTGGGCAGTCTGGCCATCGGCGGCCTGATGGAATACGCCGTCAATAATATCCGAGACATCAAGGGCTACTATATCCGGCAGATCAACGCCGCGCGCTACGTGCTGCTCTACGGGGAGAATCCCGAGGTCCCCGAGGGCCAAGGGCTTCTGCACGTGGTACGAGGACTGGAGCGCCAATTTGAGCGATTGCCTAAATTGACCTCCGAGCTATTAGATAAGGCCGAAAAAGTCGTCGACGAAGCCCCCCAACAGAGTCAGGGCGAAGAGGATCAGGGCGAGGAGACAGGCGGGGAAGCCGAGGAGTCCTGATCAGTTGCAGCCCACGGGCTCCATGGCGCTGATCCAGTCGCGGACCAACTGCACGCCGAAGGCGTCGATGGTGGTGTTGGGAAGCTCGGGCATCATTTTATCGGAGTCCGTGGTCTCCATGCGAAAGACCATGATCGATTCGTCGGGCTCACCCGGAACGATGTCATAGGGACGCCCGCCGGCGGCGCTGCCGGCGGCCACGGGGGTCTTGCAGATGCCGATCTTGCTGCCGAAGGGTTCGTCGTAATCCAGGTGGAGATTGGATGAGCTGGCACGACTTCCCGGGGCGTGGCAGTGGGCGCAGTTGGCATCCAGGTAAGAGCGAGCACGATCGTCGAGGCTCGCCGACTCATCGCGGGGATCGACCATGGCGTCGATCTCATCGACCGGCGGCGGCTCTTGATCGAAGAGGCCCATGTCGGCCAACGCCTCCAATTGGGGCGTGTCATCGTCATGGCCGCCATAGGGGTGGGTCATCTGATTGGTGCGGGGACCGATGGGCTTGAGGTCACCCTCGTGTCCGTGGCAGCTCACGCACTGATTGCGGTTGGGAATGCGATAGTCGATGGAGACGGTGTCGCCGTCTTCGTCGATATACTCCACCTGACGACTGGCCCCCAGGTTATTGAGAACGGCGTCGCCCTGGTCGTCTTCCCAGATATAGGATTGGGTCTCCCACTCTCCGCCTCGTTTGATGAGAAGGCGGGTCTCCAGCAGTTGGTCCGGGGCGTCCGGATCGGTGGCGTCCGTCGGATAATAAAAGGTCTTGATGATAATGGAGGGATCGGGCCAGCCCCAGCGCTCGTCGACGTCAAAGTCGATGGTCTCGCCCTCGGGGAGGACGATAAAGCGCTGTTTGAGGCTCTTGTCGGAGTATAGCGGAGAGGTCAAATCGTAGGGGATAACGCCCTCTTGGGGTTGCTGCAGATTAGGGGCACCCTCAAAGAAACAATAATCACTCAGGTACTCCGGCGGTGGGTCGCCCTCTTCAAGAAGCAGGGTGTCATCACAGTCGTACTCATCGCCCGGCTCATCGTCGCCACAGGCACCGATGAAGAGGGCGAGGGCGCCAAGGATGAGTAGCGTGCGATAAGTCATGGTGAATCCGGGGCACAGTGGGTTGTGACATGAAAAAAGCCCCTGACCCGGGCGGGTCAGGGGCCGAAAGGCATTACAGGTCGACGCCGGGAAGCTCGTCGAGGCTGCAGTCTTGCTCACCCAGTTCGGTCTCCTCGGTGGCCATATTGCCGTAGGTCGCCGGATCGCCGTCGGGGGTCTCATTGCCCGAGAAGCAGTTGAGGCGGTCCGCCTCGTCGATGGCTTCGTCGAAGACGCCATCCCACACCACGTCGGGGATGGGATCAAAATCGATCAGTTGAGCCGCCAGGGCTTCCGGATCGTAACCCGTCTCGTCGATGATATTGTCGTAGACGTCGATGAGTTCGGCGTTGGGGTTGTAGTCCTCATCTTCGTAGGGCTGGGGAAGGCTGTCGAAGCTGACAGCGGCGACGCCCACCGATTTGTGGTCGATGATCTCGTTGTCATAGACGCGCACGTTCTGAACGCCGACGATCAAGACACCGGAGCCGGCGGGGACGATACTGATGATGCCTGCCGACTCCCCGGAGAAGTTCTCGCGGTTATTATTGGTGATCTCGTTGTCGAAGACGCGCGTGGTGTCGCCCTCGGTGCGCTCCAATTCCGGAAGGTTGAAGATCAGGATGCCCCCGGAGTTGTCGATGGCCTCGTTGTCATGGACATCGACCCTCGAGGAGTTCTCCACCTCGATGCCTGCGACGTTGCCCTCGACGACGTTGTTGCGGATGATGCCGTCTTCCGATTGGCCCAGGTAGATGCCGGCGTCGCTGGCGCCGAAGACATAGGAGTTTTCGATGATGATATTCTGGGACATCACCGGATAGAGCCCGTAGTCCCCATTATTGGAGTCGTTTTCGCTATCCCAGATGACGCTGACCCCATCGAAGTGGACGCCGTCGCCATTTCGCACCTGAATGCCGTCACCGGCCGTGTCGAGCACCGTTAAGTGGCGTACGACGAAGTTATCGGCGTTTTCCACGTCGATGCCACTGCTACCGCCGCTCTGGGCGCTAAAGTCGAGCTGAACGCCGTCCTGGCTCTCGCCGCGGATTTCGACGTCGTCGACGGTCAAGCTGACGCCCCGGGTCATCTCGTAGTCGCCATCGACCAGGCAGATCACATCGCCGGACTGAGCCTCAAGAAGCGCTCCATCGACGGCGTCCGTGGTTGCCTCACCATCTTCCAGGGGCTGCAACGTCGTGGTGCAATCATCATCGAAGGGCTCGGCGGGCTCTTCCTGATTATTGGGCTCCTGATTATTGCCGTTGTCGTCGTCATCGTCGCCGCAGCCGACGATGATCAGCGACGCTACAAGAGCGATCGCCGGGTATTTTAGAAGGCGCAGATCCATGAGAAACCTCGCGGGGTAAATTCGCAGTGATATCGGTGTACTAACAAAAGACTTACCCAGCAGTGTACATATTTTTAATGGGGGGTCAAAACGCCGATGAGTGATTGGTCACTAAGGCCCGCGGGTCACGGTGGGAAAAATCAAAAACCCCCGCGCCGCCAGGTGGCGACGCGGGGGTTGATTTATGGAGCCGATGGGGATCGAACCCACGACCTCTAGAGTGCGATTCTAGCGCTCTCCCAGCTGAGCTACGGCCCCGTAGCGCCACCTTCTAGCGAAGGCCTCCCGGAGGGTCAAGGACCAATTTGGGATTGGCAGGGCCGATGAAGGGGAGTACCATGAGCCAATTACCTTCCATATGGTCCGTTGAGGACCGACGGTGTTCTGGGGCGTTCGGGACACCGATGCCAAGAGGAGAGCGGCGATGATAACGACAATGCGATGGTGCGCGGTGTTCGTGGGGGCGGTGGGGTTTGTGGCCTGTGGGGATGACGATAATGGGAGCGAGGAGTTGCAGCGGCCCGCAGAGGCCGAGGAGATCATTTCCGACGAGATGCTGGAGGAGTTCCGGGAGGCCGGCGCCGAGGTCTATCTGGGGGCCAATGCGCCCGACATCTCGGGCACTTATTTCTTCGGCGACGTAGAGGTGGAGTATAACGAAAGCGATCGGTGGCCCGGAACGAGCGATTGGTGCCATTCCCTGGTCACCTATGAGCGCGGCGAGAATCCCGCCCTATATCTGGAGAGCTACACCTCGCCCAACTGCGACTCTCAGGGCGAAGGCGAGGCCAATTATATCTCCGGTGACGACGCCTGCTTTACGCTCTACGGCGAGTCCAACTCCACCTTCGACGGCTGCAGCGTCCACAGCGTGAGTATTTTCTCGGCCTGTGTGGCCGATAACGGAGACTTTCTGGATCCTCAACAAACCGCCATCAACGTCAGCGTCGACGGCGATGAGTGCGAAGGACCCGTGGGGGAAGGGCGGCTGCGAGCCGAAGGCAAGGTCGCGATCACCGGGATGGTCAGTGGTCGAGCGGTTCGGCAGTGACTTGGACATCTTGGAGATGCGTTTAGCGGCCACTGTGCATCGGTGGGTAGGCTCAGTGCGCCGCGTGATACCACTGAATTGTTGGTTGCAATAGTTCCCTTCATCACCAATAGTTTCAATGCCTTTTGGGTGGTTTTCTTTTCCCCTAATTTTGGGGATTTGTCCAAATTGCAATCAAATTTTCTATTTTCATGGCAATGAAGGGATTAGTAGTGTTCGATTCTTTGTACCGATGGGTGTTTTTGTGTGCGTTGGCAGGGTTGGTTTTCGTCGGCTGTGGCGATGACGACGATCTAGTATGTGAAGGAGGAACTTCCGATTGTGGCGGAGAGTGTGCTGACTTATTGGTGGATGTCGATAATTGCGGGGAGTGTGGAAACACCTGCGAAGACGGCGAGGTCTGCTCCGGCGGGGAATGTGCGGTGAGCTGCGGCGGAGGCCTCAACGAATGTGAGGATACGTGTCGGGACTTCAGCACGGATCGCAACCACTGCGGCGAGTGCGGAAACGCCTGCGAGGATGGCGAGGTGTGCTCCGACGGAGAGTGCGCGCTGAGCTGCGGGGGAGGCCTCAATGAATGCGAGGATACGTGTCGGGACTTCAGCACGGATCGCAACCACTGCGGCGAGTGCGGAAACGCCTGCGAGGATGGCGAGGTGTGCTCCGACGGAGAATGCGCGCTGAGCTGCGGAGGAGGCCTCAATGAATGCGAGGATACGTGTCGGGA
>CAZMJS010000087.1:6600-14040 GCA_964566695.1 uncultured Bradymonadales bacterium | reverse complement strand
GGCTAAGACAGCGGCGAGAAGTCCCGCTATTACTATCATCGAGTAGCGAAATCGTTTAAGTTTATGGTTTAAATTATTCTCCAGGTTTTCTATTTTTCTGCGTTGTTCTAATAATTTCGTCATGAGGCGCGTCGAGGTCTCTTCGATCGATTTAATGTTATCCTCGTGGCCGGCATATCTTTCGATTTGAGAATCAATGCGTGTTAGGTTTTCTTGTTGATGGGAAATAGCCTCTTTTAAATCATGCACAACTTCACGTGTCTCTTGGCTGCTTTGTTCCACTTCACTGAGTTTTTGGTATGATGTATCTAGCTCACCAAGTTTTTTGTCGTGCTGGTTGAACCAGTAGCTTAAGTTGTTAATTTTTTTGGTGAGTCCTGATGTTTTCTCTTTGATTGATTTGGTTTGTTGGTTTGTACGTCTGAGATCCGTCGCCTGGCGATTAAATTGCTTTTGGAGGTTGTCGATGCATTGGGATGATCGGTTAATCTTCTCGGCATAGCCTTGGAGGTTTTTGGTGTGGTTGTTTAATTGCTTAATGATAGCATTGACCTCGGTGATTTTTTCCTGTGTCTTTCTGTTCTTCGCATGCCATTCTTTTTTGAGCGCCTCCCACTCATATTTAAGCCTTTGTGAGGTAGTTTGAGCGTTTTCAATTTCGCGAATAATGGTCGAAGACTTGGAACGGAATTGTTCAATCTCGTCATCAAAGCCGTGAGATAGCTGTCGTACTGCGAGAGCCAAGGGGATGACTTCGGCGCGCGTAGCTACGTCATTCTGTAGGTCATTTTTGGCCATTTTATATTCCCTATATAGTTCGTCGATAAGCCACTGGTCAATGGTTTTTCGGGTGTCGACGTCGACGCGGAATGTTTTGTCTTTGGATTGATCACTATCTAGGTTGGAGGCCGGGTGCCCATGGATAGCCATAGCGGCCCTGGCCTCATGGTACCGCTGAGCCGCGTAATATCGCTCGGCACCGGTAAGACCCTGGAGGATTGGTCTTTTGAGATCTTCTTCGGCTTTTTGGAGGTGTTCGTCTAGTTTAAGATGATTCCAAGCCTCTTCAGTGAATTTCTTGCCGGCAAATATGGGCACTATCTCCTCCTCGATAAAGGTGGGGGATCCCAATATTTATTTTGAAGTTTAGAGAGGATATTGGAAGTTTCGATAGGGGTCGTGGATGAGTTTGTGACAGCTTTTCTTAACTTTTTTCGGAGTTTGACTGAGGCGTGCATTTCTTTGAGGTGTTGTTTGTCCTCTTTGTTGATTTTTGAAAGTGCGATTCTAGCGGCGATAAGTGTCAAGCCTAGTCCAGGCAAGAATGCTTCGTCAGTGATTATCGTCAACAAGTCGGCTCCCGTTTCTGCGGTGTCAGATATGTGGGAAGCCTTTTCGATCAGGGCTTCAGGGTTGGAAAATAGAGTCATTTCTTCCTCTGGGATACATGCGCAAACGAGGTCTTTTGTAGCCTTACATGTGCGGTAGGTTGTTAGTAATTGTTGCGCCCTGGGACCCGATGCGCAGAGGATTAATCCACCGAGCTGTTGACAAAATTCACTCGTGGGGAATTTGTCAATGCCCAACCTGGAAGAAAAACGATTGGTGTCGAGAGCTTCCTGATCGCTAAGGAAGGTAGATACGCCTACAAGAGCGACTGCTTCGACGATATAAATGGAGATATCCGTTTTGGAGGGTCCGCCGGTCTTGTTTGAAGAACGTGAGCCTCGCCTAGGAAATATTTGAGCAAGCTCTGTATTAATGGCGTCGAGGTCTGTATCTTCAAGACCCAACCGGTGGAGAGATTCATCTGCCAAGTCGGTGGGAGTAGCGTTATTGGATGCTCGGTGACCCGCAATCTGAGAGGTGATGTTGCGTATTTCGTCTTTGTTCACGAAAGCTACCCTGAGCTAGATGTTTGTTTCCCACTGCGAAAAGGTTAGAGGAGTCGTAAATAGATGTTATGGGTTGTATTGGAGTAATTCAAGCGGGGTTTTTTCGTGAGACGATCAAAATGGGTTTTCGAAGCGTCAGGTGACGCGAGTCCACCGACCCTTGTAGTTGGTGAGCGAGGGTTTGGAGCTAGGGGATGATTCAACGACCCCGGGAGGTTCGGCGACCGGTATGGATGATCTTCGGAGGGTAGAGCAGGCTGATTCACCGGTTGGGTGAACCCCACCAGGGCTCGGGTTAGAAGGAACGTGTTCTAGCTGACAAGGCTCGGCTTCCGGCGGCACAGGACCGCCGGGGAGCGTGAGGCTTCGATGGGGCTGAGAGGTGTGCGGAGAGCCCCTCTGCGGCGCAGAGCGCCGCTGTCTCCCCGCTTTGGCGGGGAGAATGACGAGTGTCAGATGGGGCTTTGGGGGTTAATATTGGTCCGGTTCTTCCTCGGGGAGGGCGTCGGGGGTGTCCTGGTCGTCGAAGGCGTCGTCGAAGGCGTCGCGGATGTCCTGGCGGAAGGCGTCGGCGCGGTCGTCGAAGTCATCGAGGGCGTCGTCGACGTCGTCGCCGGTCTCTTCGGCCTGGCGTTGGACGTCGTCACGCATCTGTTGGAGTCCCTCTTCGACGCGGTCCCAGCCATGTTGTTCGTCGGCGGGGTCTTCGATGATGCCGCGGACATCTTCGGGGTCATCGGTGGTGTCGAGGTCGTCAGTGGTGTCCATGGTGGGTTCAGGTTGGTCGGGCTGGTCGGGATCGGTGTATTCGGCGGGTTCGCATGCCAGGCTCAACAGGAGAGCGAGGGCGAATGAGGAGATCAATAGGGGTCGCAACATGATGGCCTCCCGGATTGGGGGTTGGCGTCAGTGAAGGTGCGCGAGTGGAAAAGATAGACGCCGTTGGGGGGACCCCAAAAAAGAAGGGAGGGCAGAGGGCTTGTCGAGGCGTCGATGCTGCCTACAATGGCGGCGCTGAAAAATTGTGGCGACAAATTGAGTGTAACGAGCGATCCATAAAGGAGTAGCGATGAGCCAAGCCGAAGAGACGCGTCAGTTCGAGGCCGAGGTAAGCCAGATCCTCAAGTTGATGATCCATTCGATGTATTCGAATCAGGAGGTCTTCTTGAGGGAGCTGATCTCCAACGGGTCGGACGCCATCGATAAGTTGCGCTTTGAGGCGCTGTCGGACGACGAGATCTACGAAGGCCAGAGCGACCTGTATATCGAGGTGGAGGCCGACGAGGAGAACTCGACGATCACGGTGCGGGATACGGGCATCGGGATGAGCCGCCAGGAGGTGGCGGATAATATCGGGACCATCGCCCGCAGTGGGACGAAGCGATTTTTGGAGCAGATGAGCGGCGATCAAAAAGAGGCGTCGCAGTTGATCGGTCAGTTCGGGGTGGGCTTCTATAGCGCCTTTATCGTCGCCGAGAAGGTGGAGTTGTTTACGCGGCGCGCCGGCGAGGAGATGGGGGTTAAATGGAGCTCCACCGGGGAGGGGGAATATACGATCGCCGACGTGGAAAAAGAGGCGCGGGGCACGGAGATCGTGTTGCATCTTCGAGAGGAGGCCGAGGAGTTTTTGGCGCCGGCGCGCATCGAGACGGTGGTGCGGCGCTACTCGGACCATATCTCCTTTCCGATCTACCTCATCGATGAGTCCAATGAGGATGAGCCGCGGCGTCAGATCAATGAGGCGGAGGCGCTGTGGACCCGTCCGCGAGGCGAGATCGAGGATGAGGAGTACGCCCAATTCTACAAGCATGTGGCCAAGGCGTTTGATGAGCCCCTGGCCTGGAAGCACAGCAAGATCGAGGGGATGCTCAAGTTTACGATGCTTCTCTACCTGCCGACGGAGCGCCCCATGGATCTGGGGCCGGCCAATGAGAGCTCGGGCGGGGTCAAATTATACGTCAACCGGGTGTTTATCCTGGATGACGCGGAGATGTTCCTTCCGCGCTATTTGCGATTTATGCGCGGGGTGGTGGACTCCGACGATTTGCCGTTGAATGTGTCGCGAGAGATGCTTCAGGACAATCGAGTGGTGCGCACGATCCGAAAGGCGGCGACCAAACGGGTGCTGGGGATGCTGTCGGAGCTGGAGGATGAGGACTTTCAGACCTTCTGGTCGACCTTCGGGGCGGTGTTCAAGGAGGGCATCGTGGAGGATTCGGGGCGCCAGGAGGAGATCGCTGGCTTGTTGCGCTACGCCTCGACGTCCGTGGAGGGGCGAGACGAGGTGGTGGGCTTTGATGACTATTTGGAGGGCATGAAAGAGGGCCAAGAGGCCATCTATTATGTGACGGCCGACACCTACGAAGCGGGAGTGGCGAGCCCGCACCTTGAGATTTTCAAGGAAAAGGGCGTGGAGGTGCTGGTCATGACGGACACGGTGGACGAATGGGTGGTATCGCACCTCAACGAATATAAGGACGTGCCCCTGAAGTCGGTGGACCGAGGGGCCCTGGATCTGGACGCCCTGGGGGCGGAGGACGACGGAGAAGACAAGGCCGATGATGCCGAGGAGACGTCCGATGAGGGCGACGAGGTCGATGAGGCCTGGGAGCCGGTCATTGAGGGGGTGGCGACGGCGCTGGGCGATCGGGTCAAAGAGGTGCGGTTGTCGAAGCGCTTGACCGATTCGCCGGCCTGCCTGGTCCGTGAGGAGTGGGAGATGGGCGAGCGCATGCGGCGGCTTCTCAACCAGGCCGGCGAGCAGGTGCCGGCGGGGACACCGACGCTGGAGCTCAACCCCGACCATCGCCTGGTCAAGCGCCTGCAGGAGATGGACGACGAGGGCCAGAAGGAATGGGCGGAGCTATTTTTGGACCAGGCGCGGCTCAGCGAGGGCTCAACTCTGGACGCCCCGGCGGTTTTCGTGCAGCGTCTAAATCGCTTGATGGGCGAACTCGCCGGTGACGGCGCTGAATAAACGCCCGGGCAGCGCGTCGCAGTGGGGGGGCGGCGCCAGGGCATATACGGTTAGGATCAGGAGATAAAATGAGACGTGAAGAGCGACGACGTGGGAGCAGCCGTTGGATGGTGGCGTGGATCATCGGACTTTTGATCATGGGAGGGGTGGGGTGTGCCTCTCATGGTCCGGAGACGCCTCAGACGGAGGTGGACGGGGCGATGGTCTACGATGGGGAGATCGATGAAGACGCGGAGTTTAGCGACGAAGAGGTGGAGAGGTTCGCGGCGGCTTATGTAGAAGTCACGGCCATCCAGCAGGATTATCAGCGACAGATGCAGGAGGCAGAAGATGAGGGGGAGCGGGCGCGGCTGGGTCAGGAGAGCAGTCAGCGCTCGGAGGAGGCGATGGCGGAGCACGGGCTGAGCTCCCAGGAGTTCAATGCCATCGCCGTGCGCCTGCCTCAGGATGAGGAGCTTCGAAACCGGGTTCAGGAGGCGGTTCAGGGCCAAGAGTCGCAGCGCATCGAGGAAACGGAGCGACTGTTGGAAGAGTAACGCTCAGTGGTCGTCGCTACCGCGCTGGATCTCGCTGGCGATCTCGTGGGGGCTGGCGGGGCGTCCGGCGACGGCGTAGTTGCCGCCCAGCCACTTGCCCAGATCTTCGCGTTTGCAGCGCTTGGAACAGAAGGGAAAGAATTCGTTGTCCGAGCGATAGGCCACCTCGGCCTCGCAGATGGGGCAGTGGGGGGTGGGGCGTTGACTCATGGCGTGGAAGACTCCGAAGGGGAAGGAGCGATTGACGGGCGGCGATTGTGGAAGTAACAGGCCCCGAGATCAATTGGAAACGCTGTGGAGTCAGATATGAAGAAAGACGATCCCTTTGAGACGACGCTGATGGCTCGGGGCTATGAGATGGACGCCTTCGGCCATGTGAACAACGCGGTGTACGTCCAGTATTTCGAGCATTGCCGATGGATGGCGTTTCGGGAGTTGGGCGATGACTGGTTGGGTGGCGGTGAGCTGTCGGTGGTGGTCAAGAAGTTGGAGGTGGAATACCAGGCGCCGGTGCGGGTCTTCGACGAGCTGGTGGGCCGGGTGTGGGTGGAGTCGGTGGGGCGAACGAGCATGACGCTGGGCCAAGAGCTGGTGGGCGCCGACGATGGGAAGCCGGTGGCGCAGGCGACGATCGTGGCGGTGTGCATCGAGCGAGCCAGTGGAAAGCCCCACCCGGTGCCCCAGATGTGGCATGAGATAGAACCGTGATGAGTGAGCGACGCAGGCGAATGAACAATGCAGAGCCCTGGAGGGTATGAGATGGATGAGCAGACGTTGATAAAGCAATTGGAGTCGATGGTGCCCTTTGATATCAAGGGTGAGATTCAGACCCGGGGCGAGCAATTGCTGCGGAGCATCGAGGGGGTCATCGAAGAGGTGTCGGAGGTGGAGGGAGGCCCATTTTATGACACTGAGCAATTCGAGTGGATCCAGCGCATGGAGGATAATTGGGAGGTGATCCGCGAGGAGCTTGATGCGGTGCTCCAGGATCGGGAGAAGATCCCCTATTTCCATAAGATTCAGGAGGACCAGACCCGCATCGCCGGCGACGAGAAGTGGCGGACCTTCTTTATGTATGGCTACGGCTACAAAAGCGTGGGCAATTGTGAGCGGGCGCCGAAGACGTCGGCGCTGCTGGAGTCCATCCCGGGGATGACGACGGCGATGTTCTCCATCTTGTCGCCGGGCAAGGTCATTCCGGCGCATCGCGGCCCCTATAAGGGCGTGCTGCGCTATCACCTGGGGTTGCAGGTGCCGGAGAAGAAGGAGAAGTGCCAGATTCGCGTCGGCGAGGAGTGGCGCCACTGGGATGAGGGGAAGAGCCTTCTATTTGATGATACGCGGGACCATGAGGTGCATAACGATACGGAGGAGCAGCGGGTGGTGCTCTTTGTGGACGTGCTGCGACCGATGCCGCCGATGTGGGATGTGATGAACCGGGCGCTGGTCAAGGCGATCGCCATGTCGCCCTATGTGCGAGACGCGATGGATAAGCAGGAGACCTGGGAGCTGCAGCACTTTGGGGAGACGAAGGGCACGGAGACGATGTCCATCTGGCAGGTCTGAGTGAGTCAGGACAGCTCGTTATGGGCCGTAACAGGATGAAGCGTTGGAAAAGCGCGGTCGCTGTGGCAGGGTAGAGCACCTCTCGCCAGTGATAAGCGGCGCCGACGCGCCGCGATGACCAGTTGGCGAGAGATGCTCGATGCGCGGTGGGGCGTCGACATTGGTATCCGTTGGTTGTTAATACATGCGATGTAAGGGATGAATCGATGAATAAGAAAAGCAAATTTCTGGTAGGACTCGGTGCTTCGGCTGCTCTTCTCTCGGCCCCGCTGATGGGCTGCTCCTCGTCGCCGGACACGGTGGAAGATGAGCCGACCTACGAAGAAGTCGAGGAAGAGGCCTACGAGGTGGAAGAAGAAGAGGCCGATTACGGCGATGAAGCGGAAGCCGATTGCGGTGGCGAAGAAGGCGAAGCGGACTGCGGCGGCGAAGAAGGCGAGGCCGATTGCGGCGGCGAAGAAGGCGA
>CAZMJS010000087.1:0-6500 GCA_964566695.1 uncultured Bradymonadales bacterium | reverse complement strand
GCCGATTGCGGCGGCGAAGAAGATGATGGCTACGGCGACGATGAAGATGAAGACTCGGACTACTGATCGGGTCTGATGCAGTAGGATCATCGGTGGGCCCGGCGAGGAAATCGTCGGGCCCATTCGTATTTTAAGAAGACGATCAGGCGATGGGCGGTAAAGGATGGGCATACCAGCGACGGAATTGGACGTGGGCCTTGGGTTTCGGTTTGGGATGGCGGAGGAGATCTTGGCCGCTGAGGAGAGCCACGCCAGCTTTTTGGAGATCGCGCCGGAGAATTATCTGGGCGTCGGTGGACGCCGAAAGCGGTGGTTGGAGGAGGCCGCGGAGAAGTGGCCCATCGTCTGTCACGGGTTATGCAGCGATCTGGCGGGGCGCGGCGAGTTCGACGAGCCCTTTATGGCGGAGCTCAAGGCGTTTTTGGATGAGATGGGCGCGCGGTGGTATAGCGATCACCTGTGCTTGACGCATGTGGGGGGCGCCGAGGTCCATGAGTTGATCCCGCTGGCCTTTAATGAGCAGACCCTGGAGCAGGCGGCGACGAGGATCGCCCGGGTCCAGGAGTACCTGGAGCGGCCGCTGGCGGTGGAGAATGTGTCGGCCTACGGCGAGATGCCGGAGGGAACGATGACGGAGGCGGAGTTTGTGACGGCCATCGTGGAGGAGGCCGATTGCTGGCTACTACTGGACGTCAATAATGTCTTTGTGAACGCCCATAATTTTGGGTTTGATGCGCGGGAGTTTATCTCGTCGTTGCCCCTGGATCGGGTGTTGGAGATCCATATGGCGGGCCATATCGAAGAAGACGGGCTGCTATTGGATACGCATTCGCAGCCCATTGAGGAGACGGTATTCGATCTATTCCGCTACGCGCTGGAGGAGCTCCCCCATCGGCCGCCGGTGCTGCTGGAGCGCGATGGGAATTTCCCACCGCTGGCGGAATTAGAGGAAGAGATGGCGCAGCTTCTGGCGATCATGGAGGACGTCGATGGATGAGTTGGAGCAGGGGCTGAGGCATTGGTTGCTTGATCGCGATCCGGAGCCCCTGGAGGGGCTCGACGAGCGCATGCGGCGGGTCTATCGCCGCCAGGTCCGGCGCAGCCTGATCAAGGGGGTGCGCATTGGTCTGCCGATCACGGTCAATATGGTCGACGAGGAGTGGCTGGAGGGGTTGATCGGGCTGTGGCTGGAGATGTCGCCGCCGACGACGCGGCTATACTGGCGGTTGCCCATCGAATTTGGGATCTGGCTTCGAGGGGAGGCCGATCAGGCGTCCATCGATCTGGTGCACCCGGCGGTGCTGGAATTGATTCACTGGGAGTCGATGGTGGTCGATATACGAAACGCCCCGGAGTGGGAGGAGAGCCAGTTGTCGACGGAGGTGGTCGACGAGGGGCAGGTGGTGTTGGATCCGAGCGCCCGCCTGGGGATCTATGGCCACCCGGTATACCGGATGACCCGCGAGAGCGAGGACTGGCCGGAGGCGCAGTCCGTCCCCAGTTTTGTGGTGGGGTTTCGCGAGGAGGAGCGACCGATGTGGAGGGTCATCCCGCCGCAGGTGGGCCAGCTACTTGGCCAATGTGCTCAGGGGTTGAGTGTGGGCCAGGGACTGGATGCGCTGGAGGAGGTCTACGGCCAGATCGATCGGGGGTCGCTCAAAGAGGGTGTGGAGGCCCTCGTTGAGCGGGGCATCGTGCGGGGCTTCGAGGTGGGAGCGGTGGGGGATCAGGAGGGCCCGGGGCGGGAGTAGGAGCGATCGATGAGGGAGCTCATGGTCAGCTCTTGGGGATCTTTGGGCGTCTTATTCTCCAGGCGCAGCACGCCACGGGGGCAGACCTCGGCGCAGAGGCCGCAGCCGACGCAGGAGGCGCGCACGAAGTCCTGGTTGGCCTGGGCGTAGGCTCGGACGTCGATGCCCATCTCGCAATATTTGGTGCATAGGCCGCAGGAGATACACATATCGTCTTTGACGGTAATGCGATAGCGGCCGAATTTTTGGATGAGCCCAAGCAAGGCAGCCATGGGGCAGAAATTTCGGCACCAAAAGCGGGTGCCGCCGATGGGGTAGACGACGACGCCGATGATGCCGCTGAGCATGGTGACGAAGACGAAGCCATAGAACGAT
The DNA here is from genome assembly GCA_964566695.1 of uncultured Bradymonadales bacterium. GTDB lineage: Bacteria > Myxococcota_A > Bradymonadia > Bradymonadales > Bradymonadaceae > SLJM01. The sequence goes on along the minus strand of CAZMJS010000087.1, from coordinate 4,374 downwards.
TGGAAGGAGGCGGCGGTTTCCTCGAATTGAGGGTAGTGGTCACCGACGGCCCAGGAGGCGATGACCAGTGCGGTGACCAGGAGGGCCAGGACGAGGGTGCCGTGGACGGCCCACTTTTCGAATTTCCAGGAGCGCATCGTCGTGGGGGTGAGGTGGCGAAAGGGCTCGCCGGCGGTGTTGGCCAGGCCGCCGCATCCGCAGACCCAGGAGCAATACCAGCGCTTGCCATAGAGGATGCCCAGGATGGGGGTGATGATCAGGGAGGCGATGGCGCTGTAGAGAATGATGGGCAGGGGGTGATTGAGGATATTGTCGGGGTAGAAGTCGGCGATCTCCAGGGGCCAGAGATAGCTAAAATAATACTCCGGATATTCGAAGAAGTGCATGATCCAGGGGATGGCAAAGGCCAGGGTGCACTGGACGAAGATGACCACGGAGGTGCGCACGAGCTGGTAGTTATTGTGGCGGTATTTGCGCATGACATAGATGCCGCCGATGAGGATGGCCAGGGTGTAGATGCCGCCGTAGAGGGTCCATTTGTGGGGCATGCCGATGGCCTGGGCGGCGTACTCCCAGAAGTCGGGGATATAGACTCCGGCGACGGAGCGACCGCCGTAGAAGAGGGTGAGGTAAAAGATGGCCAAAAAGAGGGTGAGGGCCCAGGCGGTGATGCCCCGGTTGGTGATGTCGTGCTTGAGCCAGCCAGCGGTGCCTTTTTGTCTCATAGGATTTTCTCTTCTTCGTTCAAGGTGCTGAGGTCGAGGCGGCCGAATTCGTGGTCGAATTGGGCTCGACGCAGGTGCTCGCGGACAAAGGAAAGGGATCGGCGCTCTTTTACCCAGCGGGTCAATACGGTGTGGTCCCAGTTGCTTCCGAGCATGCTAAAGCCAATGACCTGGTCGTCGGGGTTGACGACGATACGCTGGCTGATGGGCTTGTCGGGGTGGCGTCGAAAGAGGGTCTTGGTGCCCGAGGGGAGATCTTTGACGTCGCCGACGGTGGTATATTCGACGTCGAAGAATTTGGCGCTGTTATAGAAGATGGGCGGATCGTAATGGATGGGGTCGCCGAGCATGCTGCGAGCGGCGAGTTGGCCGTGGAGGCGGGCGGCGTACCAGATGGGCTCGTGGAGGGGTTGATCGCGGTCGGGGAGATCGATCTGGACGCAGTCTCCGGCGCCAAAGACATCATCCAGGGAGGTCTCGAAGGAGGCGTCGACGCAAAGTCCGAGATCGGTCGCCGGTGGGGTGGTGGTGGTGTTTAGCCATTGGACGGCGGGCGTGACGCCGATGGAGATGCCCAGCATCTGGCAGGGGAGGCGGTCGCCCTGGGAGGTGTGAATGGCGCTGACGTGACCCTGGTCGTCGACGTCGATGCGCTGCAGCTCTTCCTGGTGACGCAGATCGACGCCGTGGCTTCGGATATGGTCGGAGATCATCCGGCCCTCTTCGGGGGCGAAGGCGGCGGGCCAATAGTAGGGTTCGCGCACCAAAAAGGTGACGTCCAGGCCGTGGTGGAGAAAGCATTCGGCGAGTTCGATGCCGATGAGCCCGCCGCCGACGACGACGGCTTGCTCGGTGTCCCAGGTCAGGCGTTCGCAGTGGTCGAGGTCCTGGATGGAGACAAAGGTGACCAGGCCCTCTTGGACGTCACCGAGGCCCGGGACGTCGACCATGCGGGGGTTGGCGCCGGTGGCGATGAGGCAGCGATCATAATCGATGGAACGGCCGTCATCGAGGGTGACCTGGTGGGCGTCGGCGTCGAGATCGGTGACGCGAGCCTGGATGAGGTCGATGGATTGGCGTTGATAGACGTGGCGCTCGTAGGGCTCCAGGTCTGGGCGCTGGAGGCGATCCATATAGGCGTACATCAAGGCGGTGCGGGAAAAGAAATAGGGGGCCTCATCGCTGATGACGGTGATGGTGGCGTGTTCGGGAGGATGGCGTTCGCGCAGCGCGAAGGCGGCGTTGATGCCGGCGACGCCGTTACCGATAATGAGGTAATGCATAAATCCTAGTGCTCCGGTGTGAATTGACAGCGAAGTGCCCGCTATATTGATAACCGGCGACGGGCGGGGATTCAAAGAGAATTGACAATGGAATAAAGTGGGAATTAGGATGCGGGCATCGGTTTGCACTCGCCATGTTGTGGGATCGTCGATGACGAAGAATATCCCCGGAGGGGAGCGACGGCGAGTGGGCAGATCGGTCGTGGCATAAACTGATTTTGAAGCATAACCGTGTGATTTTCGCGTTGAAGCGACCCGGGGAATGGGTCCGACGCACTGCGTAGACACCTCTGGATGGAGAAATATTATGAAGCGTAGCAGTCAACTGGTGCTCATCGCCCTGGCCTCTGCTGGATTGATCTTTGTCGGCTGTGATGAGCCGGAAGAAGAGCCGGTGGAAGAAGAAGAGACGATCGAGGAAGAGGACGAGGCCCTCGAGGAAGAAGAGGAAGAGGAGGAGGAAGAAGAGGCGGAGATGGACGTCGATTCCGATATGTTCATCTTGGCGGCTTTTGAATCCCAGTGCGTGGACGCGGAGATCGAGGACGAGGACGAAGCGGCGTCGATCAAAGAAGAGATCTTTGCGCGCTACGGGTTCACGGAGGAGAGCTTCGAGGAAGCCGGCGAGGCCATGGAGGATGACGAGGACGTTCAAGACGCCATCGCCACACGCATGGAAGATTGCGATGAGGAGATGGCTCAGGGCTTTGCCGACGAAGGCGCAGAGGCCATCGAAGAGGAGGATGAAGAGGAGGAAGAAGAAGCGGAAGAGGTCGAAGAGGAGGCGGAGGAAGAGACGGCGGAAGCGGCGCCGTCGCCCGCCCCGGAAGCGCGGCCGGAACCGGCGATGACCGGTTCCATCAGCGGCAACGTGGGGTCGCGGGGAGCCCAGATGGGCACCGTTGAGCTGACCATTCGCAGTGACTTCAGCGTTCGCGGACGCGTGCGAGGCGAGAGCGAAGGGCGAAGCTATCAGGTGCCGGTGCGTGGCGAGGTGTCGGAGGACGGCTCCATCAGCGCCAGCGGCGAGCGTGGCGGCAATAGCCTGGAAGTCTCGGGGACGCTCAGCGATGACGGCGCCAGCGGTCGCGTTCGCGGCGAAGTCCACGGGCGCGACTTCAGCCACCCCTACTCGGCCAATTGAAGTGATCGCCTGAGATGGTGATAGGCTTTGGCGACTGGCCCCCCGGAGTTCATTCTCCGGGGGGCCAGTTGTATATTGAGAACTGCGCGGATTGAGATGGGGGGAGCAATAAAAGTTGTGGGGTTGGGTTTTATGGGTTATGGTGGCCCCATCAAGGCGTGGAAATGGCGGTGTGAGGACCGACAAACGGTCGGAAAAAGCCGGTTATCAGCAGGAGGCCCGAGTCTATGACGCGATTTTGCACAACCTGTGGGCGAAATTTCGAGGAAGAGATCGATGTCTGTCCCCATGACGGGACGCCGCTATTTGGAGCGGCGGCGGGAGCAGACGATGAGGGCGATGAGGCGGTTGAAGAAGAAGCAAGCCTCGGTCTGGCTCCCGAGTCTTCGGAGGATGAGGCGCCGTCACCTGGGGAAGAGATCGCCGGGGAGGGAGAGGTCACCGAGGAAGGAGGGGATGAAGAAGCCCCGGTGGCGGACGCCGACGACGAGCCAGAAGAGGAAGAAGAAATTGTCGCGGCCGAGGAAGATGAAGAAGAGGTCGCCGAGGAAGAAGAGGTCGCCGAGGAAGAAGAGGTCGCCGAGGAAGAAGAGGTCGCGGAAGAAGAGGTCGCCGAGGAAGAAGAGCCAGAAGGGGAAGAAGAAATTGTCTCGGCCGAGGAAGATGAAGAAGAGGTCGCCGAGGAAGAAGAAAGCACCGGGTTGGACGAGGAAGCACTCTTCGGCGATGAACCCATCGCCGGGGGAGGCATCGAATTGGGCGAAGGCGTGGAAGAGGAAGAGCCCTCGGCGCCGGCACCGGATGTGGAACCCCGTCGTGAACCGGAGGATACAGGAGAGCATGCTGCGCTGGAGGCGGAGCGTGAAAAGGGCGGCCCCGTAGTAGGGATCATCGCGGCGCTGATTCTGTTGGGACTGGTTGGCGGAGCGGCATGGTTCTTTCTGGCCGGGCCGGCGGCGTCCGATACGAGCGATGAGCCGGCCGAAGAGGCGGAGGTCGAGGATGTCGTGGAACCGGAGCCAGAGCCCGAACCGGAGCCGGAGCCGGAAGAAGCGCTGGAGGCCGTGGAAGAAGAGGAAGAAGCGGTTGAAGAAGAGGACGAAGAAGACGAGCCGGAGGCGGAAGAAGAAGCGGCAGCAATAGCTGAGCCGGAGCCCGAGCCAGAGCCGGAACCGGAACCGGAGCCGGAGCCGGAGCCCGAGCCAGAACCAGAGCCGGAACC
>CAZMJS010000086.1:0-14132 GCA_964566695.1 uncultured Bradymonadales bacterium | reverse complement strand
GATGACGGCGCTGAGAGCTCCAATGGCGGCGATCCGGGAGACCCCTCCCGATGGGCATTGGCGCCACATCTCGAGGAATTCGGCGGCCCTGGCCTTTGAGACCACCCACCCGGTGCGGGGTCATGTGGGGATTTTATAGCGAGCATCACCAAGTCACTGATCCCGTCTTCGAAGACGGCGCGAGCTACGACAACGTCTGGTGGCGCCGCACGGGCTCGTCGAGCCACTATAGCATCGCCTGGACCCTGGAAGTGGAGGGCGAGGCCGGCGCAGAGCTGGTCATCGAGGACGCCCACGGCGACGAGGTGTATCAATCGGCCCTGGATGACGATGGCCAGGCCTCGGTGCCCCTCAAAGCGGTGACCATCCGCCCCGAGGGCTGGGAAAATGGCGGCGAGATCAACGACAGCCGACGCGTCGAAAAAGTTGAGCATACACCCCACCAGGTCAGCGTCGACGGGGTCACCGAAGAGGTGGAGATGGCGGAGCCCACGGAATTGGCGTTTTGATCGGCGGCGCACGCTGTACACGGAACAGAGAGCCTCCCCGCATATCGTATTTAAAACCCTCTAATAGGCGATGGTTGGACGACCCGATGCCGACGAAGTAGCCCACCTATTGTGCCGTTCTCCGGGTCGTGACCTATCTGGATGGCGATTGACTGGTTGGGGACGGGAATTTACCAGCAGACCGAGGTGTTTAGTTTACAAGATTGACAAGGGTTATTATTGTCAATCTCGTAATCTTACACGGGAGGTCGAAGTGCCAAAACTGATGTACAGGGTCGAAGGCGAGGAGGGGGAGTTCGACACGCCGGAGTGGGTCGATCGATTGGAAGAGGCCTTCGGAGGGTCGGAGTCTCTGCAGCGAGTCGTGTCGGAGTTGGACGAGATCTCGACTAGTGTCGTGCGACGTACGTTTTTGACGCGAGCGCTCAAGGGGCTGAGCACGTTGGCGCGTCAGCTCGACGATGATCGGCTCGGCGAGGCCACGAGTTCTTCTTCAGATGTCGAGGTGTTGTTGGCGGCCCTGGAGGAAGTGCCGGAGATACCCGTCGATGAGGGGGAGTCGCAGTGGTTGAAAGCCCGTCTACGAGGGCGCCGACAGAAAGAAGAGCTGCTGAATGCGGAGGGCGGGACGGCCTCGTCTTCGGCGATGGGAGAATTACTCAGTATTACCAGGCAGGCCGTCGACCAGAGGCGAAAGGAGGGCAAATTGCTTGCCCTCCAGCCCGGTGGACGAGCCTATCGGTATCCAGTGTGGCAGGTCGATGATGACGGTACCTTAAACGGACTCAAAGAGGTGCTCGATATCCTGGAGGAGCAAGACCCGTGGATGAGTATGCAGTTCTTCTTGCGAGAGAACCCTCGACTGCAGAATCGGCGTCCACTGGATGTGCTTAGAGAAGGGACGGAGGCCGGGTTACAACGGGTTCGGGAGGCCGCAACGAGTTATGGTGATCAGGGAGCCGATTGATGATGGGCGGTGGGCCCGGAGAGCATCCCGATATACCAGAAGATTTCGATGATCGAGAGCTCCCGGTCGTGGAAATCGACAGGGACCTATGGCGGATTTATCGCAATACCTTCGACAACCCCCTCTTTTTTCGAAGAGAGCCCCTGTATCGCTTCGACGCTCCCCAAGGTCGTTACGGTGTCTGCTATTGTGGGTGTGACGAATACGTATCGTTTGTGGAGACGCTGGGCCATAGTCCGGCGATAAATTTGATCACCCAGGCGGCGTTAGATGCCCGAAGCTTGGTCCAGATTAAAATCGGGTTTCCGCTAAAGCTCGTCAATTTGACTGGGGAGGGATTGAGAGCCATGGGGGCAGATAGTCGACTCATTACGGGAGGGGATTACGAGATATCGAGGCAATGGTCTCGGGCAATTTATGAGCATCCAACGGATGTCGATGGAATTCTGTATCGCTCGCGAACGGACCCGAGTCGGCAGTCGGTGGCGGTGTTCGAGCGCGCATCCGAAAGGCTTCAAATTGTTGCCGAGTGGCGCCTAGGCACCGACGCCGGAATTCAACGAATCTTGCCGATCATCAATCACTACGAATTTGGTGTAGGTTAGCCCGGTGGGATGATCCGATTAGTGGTGATACTGCCGACATAAGCCACCCCCGAACTGGATGACGGTTGCCGCGCATCGGTGGGGCGGAGGCGGAATGTAGCAGGCCAGGTTTTGCTCCCCTGCAGCGCAAGGCAGCAGGGACCGCGGCCCCGCATGCCTACAATGGAACAGAAAGGCTACCCGCAAATCGTATTTAAAACCCTCTAATAGGCGATGGTTGGATGACCCGATGCCGACGAAATCCCCGTCCCCGCATGCCTACAATGGAACAGAGAGCCTCCCCGCAAATCGCAATTCCGACCCTTAAATAGGCAGTGGTTGGGTGACCCGGTACCGACGAAGTAGCGCATCAAGGGTCAAGGGAGAGTTTTCTGTTGCAAGGCTCGGAAGGGTGAGACAATCTTACCCGGTTACCATAACATATCGGTCCTTTCGGGGCGCACTCAAGGCGTATTCGTCAGAGGAGATGAAAATGAGGAAGCAATGGTGGACTACCGCAGTCCTGGTTGTGGTCGTCGGCACATGGGGGTGTGGAGATGATGAGGGCGAAGCCGATTCAACAGAGCGGCCGGTGGAGGCCAAGCAGATAGTCTCCGACGAGATACTCGCTGATTTTCAGGCCGCCGGTGCGACGGTCTATCTGGGCATGTCGGCCCCGGATATCTCGGGGACCTATTATTTCGGCGATCCCGAAGTTCAGTACACGGATAGCGAACAGTGGCCGGCGACGACCAATTGGTGCCACCAAGAGATGAGTTTTGAGCCCGGTGAGAACGATCACCAATATACGAGAAGTGTCACCTCACCCAATTGCGATTTGAGTTCGGAGGGGCTGTCCAACTATATCTCCGGCGACGATGGGTGTTTTACTCTTTATGGCGAGAGTTTCGGTAATTTTCAGGGTTGTGAAACTCATACCGTGTCGATTTTATCGGCCTGCCTCGACGACAACGGTGATATGGTCGATCCCCAGTCGACGTCGGTGTCCCTGAGCGTGGAGGGGGACTCCTGTGATGCGAGCATCGCTGGGGGCACTATGCGCGACCAGGGTGAAATCGCGATCATACTCCAGGCCGATGGCAGGGCTGTTCTTCAGTAGAGGGCGAGGGGGGGACTCTTAAAACTCGGCGACCAGTTGGCTAAAGCCTCAGGTGGCGACGCCCGTGGGGTCGGTGTCTATTGATTATTTTCATGCATGGGTGAGAAGTTGGGGGGGCTGGTTGCGAGATAGGGGGCTGTTCTGAGGCTTAGAAACAAGACCTTAATGGGGTCAATGAAGGGGGTAGGCCGTCCAGCCCTCGGTCCAGGGGGTGGCGTCGGGGCGGAAGGCGCCGCGGTAGACGCCCGTGGGATCGAAGCCCAAGTCTTCGGGCGGGGGGTCGATGGAGCTGCCCGTGGTGTAGGTGCGCTCGGGGACCCAGGCCGGATTGCTCAAATCGGTGGGGTCGCCCTGAAATTCGGGGTCCACGCCAAAGAGGTTATTGGCCTCTTCGCTCTGGAAGTGGAGCTCATAGTCGTTGAAGAATTCGTAGTCCGGGTAGGCGCCGTGGTTCTGGAGCTCCCGCTCCTGGTCTGCCGGATCGGTATAGACCTCGTTATCGACGAGGCCGAAGTAGGTCTGCCCATCGCCGCCGATATCGTTGAAGATGGTATTTTTGACCGCCAGGTCGCCGTTCTCCAGGGCGTCGACGGAAGCCGCCCCCTCGACGTAGAGGCCGGAGGTGGGGTGTCCCTGGACGATGCCGTGGGAGAGGACGCCCCGGCCGCCGCGCTTGAAATAAAGGCCCACCTGCCAGTCCGTCTCCGGCGTCGTGCTGAGGGCCGTGAAGTTATAGATATGGCCCCCCGACAGGGGATCGTCGGCGTCGTGGTCTTCGAAGAGGTTTTGGACCTCGATGGCGTCCTCGCCGCCGAAGTCCTGGAGGACGGCCAGGTATTGGGCGGTGCCATGCCATCCGGTGTCAAAGCCAAAGCCATCGTTTTGGGCGCGGGTGGCCACGGCGTGTCGGATGTCGACGTTGCCGCCGAAGGCAACGATGCCGTCGTCATCGCTGAGGTGGCTCTGGACGTATTCCACGGTGGTGTCGCTTCCGCAGCCGGCGAGGGTGATGCCGTTGAGGGCTTTTTCACGGCGCATCTCGCCGTCGACCTCCACGTCCACCTCGGAGCCACCGAACTCGACGCGCACGTAGCGCAAGGTGCCGCAATTGGCGGTCGGTGAGTTTCCGCCGACCTCGGGCTTTCCGTGCTCCACGGAGTCCACGCGCAGTCGGAAGTTGTCGCGGTTGGTGGGGGCGCGGCCCACCAGGGCGAGGCCCGCCCAATCACCGGCCAAACGCTGACCCACGGGCTGGTCGCTTGTAAAGACGATGGGCTCGTCGCGCGTGCCCTCGGCCTCGATGCGGGCGCCGGCCCGCGAGACCAGCCCGGCTTCTGGCATGCCTCGAATCTGGGTGCCCGGCTCAATGGTCAGCACGGCCGGCGGGATCACCATCACCATGTCGGTGAGCACGTAGGTGCGGTCATTGGTCCAGGTCGTGTCCTCCACGATGTGGTTGCTCACCATCTCCCGATCGACCTCCTGACAAAGGTTGTCGGAGCCACATTCCTCAAACTCCCCGCAATCGGAGTCGCTCTCGCATTGGTCGAGGTCCAGGAGAAAGGTGCAGCCCGGCGCGCTCAGGAGCATCCCGAGGGCTGCCAGCGACGCGATCAGCAACGGGCCAATAAGGGCGAGTGGGAACGCAGACTTAGCACCAGAACGCATGGGGATGACGACGTCTTTGAGAATGGGTTGGAACCGACCGATCCCACCATAAATCAATGGTCTGCAAATGACCAGTTTGAAGGTGCGCCGCCTAAATATCGGCCAATTTTTGGGAACTTCAGGGTGGCCGATTATATGGCGGTGTAGGCAGAAGGGTCGAGTGTGGATGATCGAAAAGGGTGAGAAAATGCTATCGAAAAGAAAGTTGAAATTCTGGCTGGACCACGACCTCAACGTCCTGGTCAGCGGCCGCCACGGCGTTGGAAAGTCGACGGTGATCAAACAGGTCATGAACGAGGAGGGCCTTAAATGGAAGTATTTTAGCACCTCCACGATGGATCCCTGGGTGGACTTTATCGGCGTCCCCAAGGAAAAGGAGGTCGACGGAAGCTCCCATTTGGAGCTCGTTCGCCCGCCGGGGTTTGCCGACGACCAGGTGGAGGCGATCGTCATGGACGAATTTAATCGATCGCATCCCAAGGTGCGAAATGCCGTTATGGAGCTGATCCAATTCAAGTCCATCAACGGCCACCGCTTCGACAACCTGCGAGTTGTGTGGGCGATCATCAACCCCGACGACGACGCCTCTATCAGCTACGACGTCCAGCCTTTGGACGGCGCGCAGCGCGACCGCTTCCAGATTCACGTGGAAGTGCCCTACGGCGTCGACCGGGCCTATTTCGCCGACAAATACGGGGCGTTGACGGCGGCCGCCGCCACCGAGTGGTGGGAGAACCTGGACGAGGACCTCCAACTTCGGGTGTCCCCGCGTCGTCTGGATTACGCCCTGGAGGTCAAGGAACTGGGCGGAAGCGTGCGCGATGTCCTGCCCGTGGAGAGCAACCCCCGGGCCCTGAGCGATGGGCTCAATATGGGCTCCATCGATATTCGCCTGGACACCCTCCACCAGGAGGGGACGGAGGAGGAGATTCGGGAGTTCTTCGAGGTGGAGAACCACTATCGAAGCGCCATCGAGCGGGTGTTGGATCACCCCCCCTATCGAGAGGCTTTCGTGCCCTTGATGCCCGCGGAGAAAATCGCCGCCCTGGTGGCCGATGACGCCACCGTCCGAGGGCGCGTCAAGGATTGGCAGCGCTCCCACGACACCGTCGCCGCCGTGGTAGACGATATGGTGGAGGTGCGGGCCAGCGACCCCTCCATCCTGGTAGAACTCAGCGAATATCGGCGCGCTCGCCGCATCCCCGATCGCTGTCTCTTCCAGGACAAGCGCCTCAGCATCGTGGAGGCCGACGGCGAGCCCCTGTGGCAAGCCGGGGACTTCGGCGATGGAGATCTCGACGAGTCCTACGCCAAGCTAAAGACCCGCATGCAGTCTCGACGCCACAGCACCACGCGACAGCGAAAGGAGCTGACCCGAGAGCTTCTGGCACATGCGTCGCAACCGGAGGCACTGAGCGACCGGGAGCTCATCAAGGTGTTCGAGACCATCGATGTCTTCCTGGAGCGCAGCATCCCGCGGACCTCCTATCGCTTCGACGAGAAGCACGATCTGACGGGCTTCGTCAACGCGCTGCTCGTGGAACTCACCCGGCGGGATATGGACCCCGCCCTGTTGCTCCGAAAGTCCTTTGAACACGGCCTGAACAAGAATCATGGGTTGGTGGAGCTTCTCACGGTCACCGAGGAGGCCCGAATTGATCAGTGAACGCCACTATTTAGAACTCATGTGCCAATTGGAAGACCAGCACGCCATCTTCTATCAATTGTGGCGCATGGGGCGACCCGTCTTCAGCGATGAGGTGCCGACGGCGGCCGTCAGCTTCGACATGGACCGTCAATTTCTGGCCTTCCAGTTCAACCCCCAGTTTTGGGAGCGCCTGAGCACCTACGACCGGCTCTTCGTCATCGCCCATGAGGCGCTGCATGTACTCCTCAAGCACGGCCTTCGTGGGCATTCCATCGAGGCGCCGGCAAAGCGTCGGCGCCTCAATATCGTCATGGACGTGGTGGTCAACCACATGCTGATCCGCCACTTCGGTTTTCGCCGGGAGTTGCTGGACCCCGTGATCGCCGAAGAGGGCTGCTTTAAGGACACCGTCTTTGGTCACGATCACGGGCTGCTCTACGATCACTTCGAGCATATCTACCGCCATCTCCAGGGCGCTGATGACTTGGAGGGGCTGTCGACCCTCGACGATCACAGCGAGCTAAGACGCATCCCCGAGGAGGTGGTCGACGATCTCCTCCAGCGAGCGGGGCGCGATATGTCGTCCCAGGAAAAGCAAGAGGTCAATGACGCCTGCCGGGACGCCGTGGCCGGTGACGAAGAGGGCAGCGCTCCCTTTCGCGTCGTGAAGGCCGACGCCCCAAATAATGACGCCTGGTTAGACGTCATCGACAATTGGGTGGCCCGCCATAGTCCGACGGATCGCGTCGAGGAGCGGTGGGATCGGCGACCGCGACGCCTCCAAAGCTTGCGTTCCGGGTTCTTTCTTCCGCGAGAAGTGGAGCATAAGAGCTTCGACAAGGTGGACCTGACCATCTTTGTCGACACCTCGGGATCCTGTCGCCGCGAGGCCAAGCGCTTTGTTCGCTGCTTAAACTCCATTCCCCGAGAGCACTTCGACGTCTCCGTCTTTGGCTTCGACACCAGGGTCTATCCCATCGACCCCAACGCGCCGCGCCTGGGTGGTTTTGGGGGCACCTATTTTCGAGCCCTGGAGATTCATCTGCAGGACCACGTGCGCGGCGGCGGGGATTACCCGCATACCATCTTCGTGCTCACCGATGGTTATGGCGGCCCCTTCGGGGCCAAATACCCCGAGCGGTGGCACTGGTTTCTCACCGACGGGGGCCATCGGCGCCATATCCCGGAGGCCTCCAAGGTCTACGACCTGGCGGCCATGGAATGAGACTCAGCGACCAAAACGGTAGCGCAGGTTGACGCCCACGCTAAAGGTCACGCCGGCGCTCCGCATGGAGCCGGCATCGTAGCCGCTGCGCTCCCAGGAACTATCCTCCACATTCTCCGTGGTCTCCATCTCGTCGAAGTCGGCGCGGCTATTCCAGGCGTATCCCACCAGGGCGTTGGCGCCCAGCGAGACGCGACCCTGGGTGTCCTCGTCACCGCCGAGTTGATAGCGGCTCTCCAGGCCGGCGGCGGCCATGGCGCTGACGCCGTGATCGGTGCCGCGGTAGGTGGCGTCCGAGGTCGCCAACTCCAGGCGCTGATAGGAATAGCCCACGCCCATGCGGATCATGGGGCGGACCGTATCTCCGAACACGTCGACCCCCCAGTCGGCCTTGGCCATCACCCGGGTGCGCTGCCAATCAGAGGCCAGTTGCCCGTTGAAATGAGAGCCGTGGTTAAAGGTATCGTCGCTGAGTCCGGCCATCAGGCGCAGACCGGAGAGTGCCTCCGGTTCAATGCCCAGCAGGACGGCCGGGCCGGTGATGACTTCTCGATCAGCTAAGGTCTGCTGGACCCCGTCGGTGCCCTCGAGGTGTCCATGGACCTCCAGGTAGAGTTCGTCGGCCGAGGCCGTGGAAGCGCTGGCGAGCAGGGCTGTGACCAGCAGGGCGAATATCCATCGTTGGGTGCTCATCTGCATATCATGACTCCTGTGTCTCACTGGTCGTCGTCGGTGGCCGGGCGCTCCAGCAGGTCGTGCAAGAAGACCTGTTCAAAGAGCAGGGCGTCGTCGAAGAGGCCGCCCTGGGGTTCATCGAAGGCCGTCTGTGGGATGGCCGTAAATCGGCCACTTTCGCCCGGGTGCTGGACGAGCACGGTCTCGCCACCGGGAGCTACGTAGAGGCGCTCCGGCGTGTCGGGTATGCTGAAGGTGCGTGTGGTCTCGGCCAGCGGATCGAGCTGGGCGATGTGGGAGCTTCCCCGGAAGAGGCCAAAGGCGGTGCCCGTGCGATCGTCGAAGACGACCTCTGAGAAGTTGGTGCCCAGCCAGGCGAAGTCGCGCTTTTGGTCCAGGTTGATCAGCGAGAACCCGTCGTTGCCCCCGGAGTGCATGACGATGGCCCGATTGGTATCGTCGTCCACCATGATCTCAGAGGGCGTGGCCTCCAGGCGAATCTGGCGGATGGACTCGCCGAGCGATGGGCTATCGCCACCGATGGAGATGACCTCGGGGCGGATGATCTCCACCACCGGACTGGTCGTCGAGTAGACGAGGATGCGCGGTTTCGTGCCCTCTTCGTCGATGCGCTCGTAGGCGATCATGCCCGTCGGCGTATGGGACATCGACAGGTTGAAGCTCGCCGATTCGCCGGAGGCCACGTCCACCAGCGTAAATTGGCCGGTTTGACCGTCCAGCACGACCAGGCGCTGGCCGGCGCCCTCCAATTCGATGACCTCCAGGGCCTGCGGCCGGTTGCCGGCGGCCAATTGGTTGATCCAGGGATCGAAGCGATGCCCCTCATCCGACAGGGAGGGCTCGATGATCACCTGGGTGATATCGTCGCCGCGGTCGTCGATGATAAAGAGGCTGGCGTTCGATGTGCGACCGCCGTCCTCGTCGCCGTGCTGAGGGGGTTGAAAGACCACCTGCTGGGGCTCGATCTCGTCGCTCTCCGAGGTCGTCAGGGGGATGCGCCGATCCGGCACCTGGCCCTCTTCGGCGTTGAGATCCACCAGGGCCAGCCAGTTGGTGGCCGTCACCATGGCCAGCCGCTCCTGTTGGTCGTCGTCTAACTCAAAGGACGGCAAAAACTCGGGGTCCTGAACCCGGATGCCGCCGAGGGTGGCCGTCCGAAATTGGGGCTCGCCGCTTCGGAAGTCGATGATGCCCAGCTCGTTGAGCGGCTGGGCCACGGCCTCCTGCTGACCCGTGTAGGACAGGAGCAGGAAGTCGCCCTCGGGGTCCACCGTGATCTGGTCATAGAAGTGACCGCTGATCTCGAGGCGCGAGTGCTCCACGGAGGTGTCGTCGACGTCGTAGATATTGAGGGATTCGTCGCCCGGGAGCTCGCCGCGATCCACGAGATAGAGGCGCTCGCCATCGGCCGAAATCGAGGGCTCGCCGCTCTCGGCGCCGATATCGATGCGCTCCACGGCCACGTCCGGGTCGCCGCCATCGATGTCGGAGCGGAGGACCAGCAGGTCATTAAAGCCCCGATCCAGGTAGACCACGGCGTCTTCCATCTCGTAGGGCCCCTCCGGGGTCAACGGTTGACTCCAACCCGGGTGAGGCTCTTCCTCGCAGGCGGCGAGCCCCAGGGTGAGGACCGCCAGGGCGGCCAGGGCGAGTGTCGGTGGAGAATATTTCAAAACAGCCATGTCCATACTCCTAAAAAGGTCGCGCTAAGTGGTGCTTAATTTGCGGTGAGTCTATTGAATGCCGGCGTTGAGTTGGTAGCCCGTGACGGTTTGCAGGCGGTCGGTCTCCACGTCGGCGAAGGTCATTCGGCCCCGTGGGTGGAGCTGATTGATGAAGACCTTGCCGGCCTCGGGGATGACGCCCAGGCCATCGGGGAGGCCCGACATCTTGAAGGTGCGGCTGCTATAGCTACTGAGGTTGACCCGCAGGATCTCATGGTGAGCCTCCGTCGCTTGCTCGCCATCCTCCGGTTGTTCGTAGCTGATATAGGCCAGCGACGGCCCGTCGTCGTGAGACCAGAGGGCCACGTCGTCGGCCATCAGATCGGTGAGGAGCAATTGCTTATGACCGGTGCCCACATCGAAGAGGGTCAGGCCGTATTTTCGCTCCATATACGCCGGATCGGAGGGCGATAGACCGTCTGTGGAGAGGTCGCTATCGCGGTCGTGGAAGACGATATAGGTGCGGCCCAGCCGGTCCGGGAGGACGCCGCGAATATTTTTGGCGAAGGAGACCGTGGTGGTCTCATCGTCCTCCAGGTCGTAGATCACGGCCTCCGTGCTATCGATGACGGTGGAAAATAGCATCGCCGTCTCCTCGGTGCCGCCGATTTCAATGAGGCCCGGGCCCTCGAAGGGAAGCTCGACGAAGTGAAAGCCCTCATAGCTCTCCGGCATGTCGCCGTTATCGCCGTTATCGCCGTTGTCGCCGTTATCGCCGTTATCGCCGTTGTCATCAGTGTCTTCCTGCTGGAGCGCCGCTTCTTCCAGGCCCGCCGGGAAGTCGGCTCTCAGCAAGAGACCGGCGTCTCGGAGCATGGCGAAGAGTTCCATTTCGCCATCGATCTCTGCCAGTTGGAGGTCCGTCGGCGGCGCCGGAAGCTCCACGGTATAGGTCTCGCCCTCGTCCAGATCGGTGACCAGTATAAAGGAAGCGTCGAAGCGGTGGGCGATGGCCGTCTGACCGTCGGCCGACATCTCGACCTCGAAGTCGCGGATCTCATAGTCGTCGGCCATTTCCGGCGGAAGCGGATCGATGGGCGGGGCGAAGCCATCGCCGTCCAGAGCCGCTGGCTCCAGGACGCTATAGCCATCATTGGTGATCACCAGCACCTGCTCGCCATCGTCGTCGAAGCGAATATCCCGGACATTAAAGCCCACCGACATCTGGTAGCTGCCGTCCTCGGAGGCCACAGACACCGCCGAGGGATCGCCGACGCGGTCGCCATCCTCGTGTTGGTCGTCGTCATACCAGGTGATGGCCACCTGCCCGTCTCGCGTGGTGGCCAGACGGTTGGAGCCCGTGAGCACCCGTTGCTGGCTGGCCTGATGATTCTCGGGGTTGATGATGGTCACCGTGCTCGACCCCTGATCCAGCGAGATGACGCGGCGCTCGCCGTCGACCCCGGCGGCCGGACCGGCGACCTCCACGGGACGGTCACCCGTGGAGACGCTCCGGATACCCAGGTTGCGCGTGTCGATAATGGCCACCGAGTTCAGTGATTTATTGGCCACATAGACCTCGTGATCGACGATGACCGGCTGGGCGAACTCAAAGTCATCGGGATCTTCTGCCGGGGGGGGCTCCTGGCTATTTTCGCCAGGGCCGGCGTCGGCATTAAAACCACCGCTATTATTGGCTTCGGCGTCGTTGCCGCCGGGGACTTGCTCATCCCTATCGCCGGCGCCAAAGTCGTCATCACTTGCGCCGCAGCCGCCGAGGGCGAAGAGGGGGACCAATCCGACCAGGCAGGCCAGCACCCATGTCTTGGTATGTCTTGAAGCACTTATCATCGTTTATCTCCCGTACTGGGGCGTTCTTTGACAGGGGGAATCACTGAATCCGCGAGTTGAGCTCGTAGCCGCTGACCGTTCGCTGGGAACCGTCGTCGACGTTGAAGAAGGTGATGCGCCCGCTCTCCTGGTCCTGGCCGACGAAGACCTGGTCGGCCACGGCGCCCAGGCGATTGGGCAACCGGGGAAGGGGCGAGAAGTGGGTGGCATGGGTGCTCAGATCGATGCGCAGGATCCCCTGGTCCGTGGCCCCGGAGAGGTCCGAGGGCACGAGCATCACGTAGAGGTAGGCCCGCTCGTCGCTATCGGAGACCATGATCACCTGCTCCGGGTAGCCGTGGAGTTTGACGGGCCGAAGGTAGCCCGTCTCCAGATCCCAGATGGTCAGCCCCTCGCTGTGGCGAAAGACCTCTTCCGGGTCGTTGAGATTATGGGAGCCCTCCTGGCGGCGATGGACGGCTACGGCCGTGCGGCTATCCGGCGATAGCTCCAGGGTTCGGATCTGATTCCGAAGCCGGCGCACGTCGACGGCGCCAGTGGCCATATCGACGAGGCCCACCCGCGGCCGTTCGGGCACCGTGGAGAAGACGGCCATCGCCGATTGGTCCGGCGTCCAGCGGCCGATGCCCACGTCGGCGCCGCTGGCGTCGATGATGTCGCGGTAGGAGTCGTCGCCATCTTCGGCGTCCAGGGCGGCGTCGATGTCCAGGGTCACCACCTGCTCTTGAGAGCGGATGGCCGCCACCAGTTGGCGGTCGTCGCCGTCCTCGATGAGCTCGATATCCGTGGCCGGCCCGTCGATGGACACCGTGCGGTGGCGGACCACGTCCGCGTCCTCGTCGCTCAACTCCAGCAGATCCAGCGCGGAGGTCTCGCCGTCGCGAATGGCCATGAGCAGACCGTCCGACGACACCACCACTTCCCGGTCGTCGGCGTCCATGTCCACCGTCAGGTCATCGAGGTCCAGACGGGGCACCACCATGTCGCCCTTAACGGTGTCCAACCACAGGCGGTGGATACCCTCGGCGCCGACGATAAAGGCCTGCTCCCCATCTTCGGCGAAGACAATATCGTCGATATAGGGGGTGACCGACAGTTGAAAGACCTGGTCGGCCGTCGGTTCATCGCCCAAGCGCAGCAGAGCCATCGTCTGCAGCGATGCCGCCGAGGAGGAGACGTTGATGGGTTCGTCGGGGTCGATATAGGCCAATAGATGCTCCCCGTCGGGCGCCAGCGTCACATCATTGACCTCGGCGGGGACCGAGCGAATCTGAACGTCCGAGGCGCCTCGCCCGTCCTCCAAATCGGCCCGAATCACCGACACCGTGGCGTCGCCGCGGCTGAGCACGTAGCCCACGGCGCCCTGGTCGTCGACGTCGGCCGCCTGCACCCGGGCCGGCTCCAGCCCCACCGTGATGGGCTCCACCGAAAAGCTTCGCCCATCGATAAGCGCCACCGTCTCCGAGCCCTCCGTCTGATTGGGCACAAATACATAGGCGTCCGTGGCCGCCACCTGCTCGATGAGGAAGTCCTCCTCCTCGGGCTCCTCCGGTTCGCCGTCCTGGTTATTCATCCCCGGATCGAAGTCATTGCCCGCCTCGTCGCCGGGAGCGTCGGCGTTATTGACCGCATTATTGGTCTCTTCGCCGTCGTCGGGAGCGCTCGCCCCCATCTCGCCTCCGTCGCCGCAACCGCTGATGCACAATAGCAGCGCCGTCGACAGGGCGATGGTGAGCCGGGAGGAGTGTAAATAAGTCCGCATGATTGGCCTCGTGGCGTGCCGGTCAATGGATGCCCAATTTGAATTCATGATCTGTCTACCGCGTCATTAGTCTGGTGGTAATATGGACTCGTTGCAACGGCCGTGCCGCCTTCCCGGGTGATTTGGAATATTCTCGATGGCCCAGGCCAGGCGGCCCTTTCAACGGGGGTGGCGTCCCGGGCCATCCGATATAGTTGGTCGCCTCTACTCCATCGGTGGAGGAGAGCTTGTCCACTTGTAGATTGCAGGCCACAGGGTGGGGTGAGCGTGATCGGTGCCGGATATTCGAATTGTACACCGATCAGGGAAGGCCTGTTGGCGCTGATGTGGTCCCTGCTCCCGATGATTGGGTCAGGATCGCTACTGGCGTCACTGTCGATAATGGTTATGTTTATTGCCTAGGTAATGGGCGTATCGATCTCTTCGGACCAATGGACC
>CAZMJS010000085.1:0-14350 GCA_964566695.1 uncultured Bradymonadales bacterium | reverse complement strand
TTCTGGGCCTCTTTGCCGAGGCAGTCCTCGACGGCGCCGATCATGTCCATGAGTTCGACGGGTTGGTTATTGCCGATATTGTAGATGCGGTAGGGGGCGTAGCTGGTGCCGGGGTCGGGGTCGGCGCCGTCCCAGTCGGGGTTGGGTTCGGCGATCTTGTCGGTGACGCGGACGACGCCCTCGATGATGTCGTCGATATAGGTGAAGTCGCGGCGCATGTCGCCGTGGTTGAAGACCTTGATGGGTTCGTCGTTGAGGATGGCCTCTGTGAAGAGGAAGAGGGCCATGTCGGGGCGTCCCCAGGGGCCGTAGACGGTGAAGAAGCGAAGGCCGGTGGTGGGGAGGTCGTAGAGGCTGGAGTAGGTGTGGGCCATGAGCTCGTTGCTCTTTTTGGTGGCCGCGTACAGGCTGACGGGGTGGTCGATATTGTCGTGGATGGAGAAGGGCATGGCCGTGTTGGCGCCGTAGACGGAGCTCGACGAGGCGTAGCAAAGGTGAGGGACCTCGCTGTGGCGGCAGCCCTCGAGGATGTTGACGAAGCCCACGAGGTTGGAGTCGACGTAGACCTCGGGGTTGGTCAGGGAGTAGCGAACGCCGGCCTGGGCGGCGAGGTGGACGACGCGGTCGAAGTCGTGGTCTTTAAAGAGCTGGGCGACGCCGTCGCGGTTGGCGAGGTCCAGGCGGGCGAAGGTGAACCCTTCGTGGCGGGCCAGGCGGGCCAGGCGATCTTCTTTAAGATTGGGGTCGTAGTAGTCGTTGACGTTGTCGAGGCCGACGACGGTGTCGCCGCGCTGGAGGAAGCGTTCGCTTAAGTGATAGCCGATAAATCCGGCAGCGCCGGTGACGAGGATCTTCATGGGCGGCTCCTGGTGGAGGGATGCGTTTTGAGCGCGAGGGTTGGTGAAGGCTTAGAGCCGGGCGTCGACGGCTTCGCGGGGGAGCATGGATTTGATGTCGTAGAGGACGGCGTTGTCGCGGCCGAGGGCGCGGATTTCGGCGGGACCCATCTGCTTGAATTCATCGTGGGCCACGGCTAGGACGACGGCGTCGTAGCTCTGTGGGGTGGGCTCGTCGATGAGGTCGACGCCGTATTCATGGCGCGCCCGCTCGGGGTCGACCAGGGGGTCATAGATGTGGACGTTGGCGTGGTAGGTCTGAAGCTCGCGGACGAGGTCGATGACCTTGGTATTTCGCAGGTCGGGGCAGTTGGCCTTGAAGGCGAGCCCCATGACGAGGATGTCGCTGTCGACGACGTGAAAGCGGCGCTGGGTCATCAACTTGGTGATCTCTCGGGCGACGTATTGGCCCATATGGTCGTTGATGCGGCGGCCGGCGAGGATCATCTCGGGGTGGTAGCCGATGGCCTCGGCCTTGTGGGTCAGGTAGTAGGGGTCGACGCCGATGCAGTGACCGCCGACAAGACCGGGGCGAAAGTTGAGGAAATTCCACTTGGTGCCGGCGGCTTCCAGGACCTCTTTGGTGTCGATGCCCAGGCGGTTGAAGATAAGGGCCAATTCATTGATGAGGGCGATATTGACGTCGCGCTGGGTATTTTCGATGACCTTGGCGGCCTCGGCGACCTTGATGGAGCTGGCGAGGTGGGTGCCGGCGTCGATGACGCGGTTGTAGAGGTCGTCGATGAGGCGGGCGGCGTCGTCGGTGGAGCCGGCGGTGACCTTGGTGATGGTGGTCAGGCGATGGACCTTGTCGCCGGGATTGATGCGCTCCGGGCTGTAGCCGACGAAGAAGTCCTGGTTGAAGCGAAGGCCGCTGAATTCCTCCAGGAGGGGGACACAGATCTCCTCGGTGGCGCCGGGGAAGACGGTGGACTCGTAGATGACGATATTGCCCCGAGAAAGGAGGGGACCCACGGATTCGGAGGCCCCGATCAAGGGGGAGAGATCGGGCTGGTTGTGCTCGTCGATGGGGGTGGGGACGGTGACGATATAGACGTCGCAGTGGGCGGCGTCGTTGAGGTCGTCGCTATAGGTGAGGCGGTCGACGCTGGCCAGCTCGTCGGGCTCGACCTCTCGGGTAACGTCGAGGCCGTCGCGAAGCTGGGCGACGCGCTGGGCGTCGATGTCGATGCCGACGGTGTCGAAGTGGCGGCCGAACTCCACGGCCAGGGGCAGGCCGACGTAGCCGAGGCCGATGATGGCGACGCGAAGGTCGTCGAGGGCGGGGAGGGTCATGGGGGTCTCCGTCGTGGGATGAGAGCGGTGGCGAGTCGGTCGGTCAGCGTCGGTCGAGGTAGGCGCCGCGGCCGATGCCGTCGTAGGTAAAGCCCTGCTTCATGAGTTGATGGGGATCGTATTGGTTGCGGCCGTCGAAGATGACGGGCTCGTTGAGCAGGCGCTTAATCGCGCCGAAGTCGGGGTGGCGAAAGGGCTTCCACTCGGTGACCAGAGCGAGGGCGTCGGCGTCTTCCAGGGCGGCGTATTGGTGGTCGACGAGGATGAGCTGGTCGAGTTGAAACCAGTCCTCGGGAAGGACCTGGCGGGCGCGCTCCATGGCGGCCGGGTCGTAGGCCTGGATGGTGGCGCCGGAGGCGATGAGCTGCTTCATGAGGGGGATGGAGGGGGCCATGCGCATGTCGTCGGTGCCGGGCTTAAAGGCCAGGCCCCATAGGGCGATGGTGCGTCCCGAGAGGTCGGCGCCGAAGTGGCGCACGATCTTGTCGCCCAGGATCTCTTTTTGGGCCTGGTTTCGGCGCAGGACGGCGTCGATGACGGCGGGCTGCAGCTCGTGTTGTTGGGCCATGTGGCGAAGGGCGCGCACGTCTTTGGGAAAGCAGGAGCCGCCGAAGCCGCAGCCGGGGTAGATAAAATGGTAGCCGATGCGCTGGTCGGAGCCGATGCCGCGGCGGACCTGCTCCACGTCGACCTCCAGGGCCTCGCAGATATTGGCGATCTCGTTCATGAAGGAGATCTTGGTGGCCAGCATGGCGTTGGCCGTATATTTGGTCATCTCGGCGTCGCGAACGCCCATGTAGAGGGTGCGCTGGTGGCTGCGGTTAAAGGGGGAGTAGAGCTCCTCCATGGTCTGGCGGGCGGGGTCGCTATCGGCGCCGATGATGATGCGATCGGGCTTGAGGAAGTCGTTGACGGCGTCGCCTTCCTTGAGGAATTCGGGGTTGGAGACGACGTCGACGCGGTGGTCGACGCCGCGGGCCTGGAGGGCGTCGTCGATGGCCTGGGAGACGCGGTCGGCCGTGCCGACGGGCACGGTGGATTTGTTGACGACGATGGCGTCGTGGTTGAGGCGCTCGCCGATCTGGGTGGCGGCGGCGAGGACGGCGCTGAGGTCGGCAGCGCCATTGTCGGCGCTGGGGGTGCCGACGGCGATGAAGAAGAGGTCAGCCTCCATGGCGTCGTCCAGGGAGGTCTCAAAGTGGAGGCGTCCCTCGTCGACATTGCGCTCCAGGATCTCCTCGAGTCCGGGCTCATAGATGGGGACCTGACCCTGTCGAAGGGCGTCGATCTTGGTCTGGTCGACGTCGACACAGGTGACGTGGTTGCCCACTTCAGCAAAGCAAGTGCCGGAGACGAGGCCGACGTAGCCGGTGCCAATGACGGTCAAGTTCATGATGACGCTCCTCAAAAAAAACATGGGGGCGGCCAGTTAGGGCTGGCCGCTGTGATGCCCACCGTAAATGGATGGCCCGATCGAGCGGTGGTTGTAGACAATTAACGGCGAGTTCGCAAGAAGTCAGGAGGAAAGGCGAGCGGCCTGCGGCGGCTCTTTGGGCCGGGGGCCGGCGCGGTAGCCCGGCAGGAGGTGGTCGATGATCTGTCGAAGGCGAGGGTGGTCGCCGCGGGAGGCGGCCTGGAGGAGGGCCCGGAGTTGGACGTCGAAGTCCGGGGGCGGGTCCAGGGGGCGACGGCCGACGAAGATCTTGTCGTGGGCCGTGGTGTCCAGGGCTTCGTCATCCAGGGAGAGCTCCTCGAAGAGTTTTTCCCCGGGGCGAATGCCGGTGTAGACGATGGGGACGTCGGCCTCGGTGAGGCCGCTGAGGCGGATCATGTCGCGGGCGAGGTCGGCGATGCGCACGGGGGATCCCATGTCCAAGATGAAGAGGTCGTCGCGGGAGTCAAAGGAGGCGGCCTGGAGGACGAGTTGGACGGCCTCGGGGATGGTCATGAAGTAGCGGGTCATGTCGGGGTGGGTGACGGTGATGGGGCCGCCCTCTTCGATCTGGCGGCGAAAGATGGGGACGACGCTTCCGTTGGAGCCGAGGACATTGCCAAAGCGGACGGTGCAGTAGCGGGGACCGTCGGGAAATTGGGCGGCCAGGCGGCGGATATAGAGCTCGCTGATGCGCTTGGTGGCGCCCATGATGCTGGTGGGGTTGACGGCCTTGTCGGTGGAGATGAGGACAAAGGTCTGGACGCCGTATTCCAGGGCGAGGTCGGCGACGACCCGGGTGCCGCCGATATTGTTGTGGACGGCTTCGTCGGGGTGGCGCTCCATGAGGGGGACGTGCTTGTAGGCGGCGGCGTGGAGGATGATCTGGGGTTGGTGGCGCTCAAAGATATGTCGCATGCGCTGGGGTTCGCTGACGTCGGCGATGACGGGGGTGAGTCGGGAGGCGTGGTCGTCGGCCAGCTCGCGGTGGATATGAAAGAGAGGGGTCTCGGCGGTGTCGACGAGGATCATGGGACCCGAGGCGTGGCGGGCGACCTGACGGCATAATTCGGCGCCGATGGAGCCGCCGGCGCCGGTGATAAGGACGGTGCGATCGGCGAGGAAATCGGCCATCTGGCGGCGGTCGAGGTCGACGGGGTCGCGGCCCAGGAGGTCGGTGATGGAGACGTCGCGCACGTTTTTGAGCGACGGGGTCTCGTCGAGGACGTCGTCCAGCGGGGGGAGGATGCGCGGGGAGAGGCCGCAGTGGCGGGCGCGGTGGAGGATGTCGCGCACCCGGTGTTGCTGGTCGGCCTCCAGGGCGATGATGATGGACTGGATGCCCAGGCGGTCGACGACGTCTTCCAGTTGGTCGATGGGGCCGAGGACGGGGACGCCGTGGAGTTTGAGGCCCCAGGTGTGGGGGGTATCGTCGAGGATAGCCACGGGGTTGAGGGGAAGGCGAGGGGCGCGGATGATCTCGCGGAGGAGCATGTCGCCGGGATCGCCGGCGCCGATGATGAGGAGGGGGTCGCTTTGCTGGGAGGAGGGGCCGGAAGCCAGGGATTCGCGGACCAGGCGCAGGGAGGCGCGGGCGCCGGCGAGAAAGAGGATGCTCAGCAAGAAGTCCAGGATGTAGATGGAGCGGGGGAAGCCCTCGGGGCGAAGGAGCAGGAGGTGCAAGACGGCGAAGAGGGCGGAGGCGATGGCCAGGGCGTGGGCCAGGGCGATGACGTCATAGAGACTCACGTAGCGCCACCAGCCGCGAAAGAGGCTAAAGAGGCCAAAGACCAGGAGTTTGAGCCCCACGGCGAGGAGGCCGGCGACGATCAGGGGGCCCCGGAGATCGACGGGAGGCATAAAGTCAAAGCGGATGAGGACGGCGCCGAAAAAGGCGATGCCAAAGATGAAGGCGTGGAGCCCGATGAGCAGGGTCCAGCGGATGGAAGCGGGCCAGGCGGTCATGGATGAAAGCCAGTGCCCAAGCCGATGAGCGGCCATAAAGGATCCCCCCGGTCGCGGTGTGCGACGCGAATGATGAAAAGGTGGGAGGCGCCAGCAGGCGCCTCGCCGAATATGGATGCCCGACCAAACGGGTATGGGAAAAACGTAGGGGCGAGACAGAAGGGGTCAATCGCGGCGTTCGACGCAGCGATCGAGGAGGCGTTCCAGGGTGCGCTCGTGACGGGTGTCTTCGTGTCGACGAAGGAGGCGGGCCAGGTCCCGGCAATCATGGCGGGCGGCCAAGACCTGGGCGAGGGGGCGGGGGTCGTCGTGGAGGCGCTCGATACGGCGCAAGTAGCTCAGGGCGTCATCGGCGCGTCCCTCGTGGAGGGCCAGGTGGGCGTGGGCGCGCCAGCACAGGCGCTGGTGGGAGCGCTCGTAGGGAGGGACGCAGCCGTGGTGGATGGCGAGGCCAAAGGTCAGGGATTCCATCTCGGAGAGCTCGTCGGTGATGGTGCTGGGGAGCAGGCGATCCAAGACGTGGCGGCCGAGTTCCGGTGAGCCCTGGCCGGCGGCGAACGCCCGGGAGGCGAAGAGGAGGGCTTCCGAGGGGCGCTCCTGTTCGATGGCCAGATCGATAAGGGGCATCAGGCCCGCCGGGCGTTGGCCATCGGCGTCGGTGAGGTCGCGGTTGACCAGGGCGCGGGCGCTGAGATCGGCCAGGAGGATCTGGTCGGTATCGCGGTAGAGATCGATGAGGATGAGGTGGGCGTCGGCCTGGTCGCGGTCGCGGGCCAGGAGGGCCTGGGCAAAGTCGATGGCCTCCATGGGGGTGCGCTCGTCGGCCAGGTGATCGGCGTAGCGGCGTTGGACCGAGGGTGCCGCATCGGCCAGTGCCTGTGCGCGGAGATCGGCGGTGGGTAGGTGAAGGTGGAGGCGGGGTTGGGCGCGGTTAAAGAAGCGGGAGGCGTGGCGGCGCCGGTCGTCAAAGAGGTCGGCGTAGAGGTCGGCGGCGCCGTCGTGGTCGCCGGTGGCGGCGAGGGTGGAGGCCAGGAGGAGTTGCTGCTGGGGATGGGGGTGGAGTTGGAAGGCGTGTTGGGCCAGGTCATGGGCGGCGTCGGCGTCGCCGTCGCGGAGGGCGCGAAGGCTCAGCGAGGAGAGGAGGCGGGCGTCCGAGGGGTAGAGTTGGGCGATGGTGCGCTGGTCGTCGAAGGCGTCGACGCCGTCGGCGGGGTTGGTGGACAACAGGGTGGCGCGGGCGGCGAAGAGGGCGATGAGGAGGATCGTCGCCAGGGTCAGGCCGACGCGAAAGAGGCGCGGCGACAGGCGGAGGTAGAAGGCGTCGCGGCGGGGGTCGAGGCAGGCCTCGATAGCGACCAGGGCCGGCAGGGCCAGGCCGAGGGCGGTGAAGGGAAAATGGACCATGGCCAGGAGGCCCAGGTAGATGGTGAAGCAGGCGGCGAAGGCGGGGCCGCGGCGGCCAGAGGAGCGAAAGAGGTGGGGAAGGGTGATCCACAGGGTGTAGGCAAAGGCGGCGAGGATCAGCAGGGCCGCCAGGGGACCGAGGGTCATGACCCACTCGATGGGTTCGGCCTCGATGGTGGGGATGGTGACCCCGCCGAGGGCTACCCAGTCGAGGTAGGGGCCGAGGGTGCGCTCGATGGAGCCGGCGCCGCTTCCGACGATGGGAAAATCCAGGGCCCCGCGCAGGGCGGCGCGGGCCATGAGGAGGCGGACCTCGGCGCTGGTCTCGGAGGTGGCGGCGGCGTCGGTGATCTGGAGGCGCTCGGGGAGGATGAAACTGAGGATGAGGGCGAAAATAGTGGCCAATGTGGCACCCACGGTGATGCGTTGGCGCCGTGGGTTGCCGTCGTGGGGCACGATTTGGATGAGGATGTAGAGGATGAGAAAAAAGGTGGCGACGCCGAGGGCCACCAGGGCGCCGTCGCTGCGGTGGTAGGCGCAGAGGAAGACGCCGAGGGCGGCGGCGCAGGCGCCGAGGGTGGTCTTGAGGGGGGAGCGGCGGCGGTGGTCCAGGGCGTAGGCGATGGCGATGATGGCGATGAGGCCGTAGAAGGCCGCGGCGTGGTTGGTGCTGACGAAGGCGCTTAAGGAGCGGGGGCGAAGCTGGGCTTCGTAGAGGCCCATGATGAGGTCGGTGCCGGAGAGGGATTGGAGGAGGCCGGCGACGGCGGAGAGGAGGCCGGCGATGAGGAGGAGGCCCAGCCAGCGTCGGCGGCCCCGTCGGCGGGTGGTGATCTGGGAGGCCAGGGCGCAGGTGGCGGCCAGGCAGCCCCATTTAAGGCCGGCCGTGGCGGTGGCCCGGGGATCCATGGACAGGGGGCGCCAGGCGTCGAGGGGCTGGCCGACGAGGAGTTCCCAAGAGGTTTGGGCGGCGGCGTGGCCCGTGGGTTGGAGGAGACCGACGAGGGCCGGGGGAAGCGGGAGGAGCTGAAAAACGCAGAGGAGGGTCAGCAGGGAGAAAAGGACGGTGGGAATAGAGAGGGCGATGGCGTCGGTTGGCGAAGCGACGCTGGACCTGACATGGTGCCACCACAGAGCGATGATGGCCACGGCCGCCAGGGCCGCCGCAGCGGTGGCGTGGACGGTGCCGACGAGGAGGGGACTTGCCATGACGACGATGGCGAGCAAAATTGTGGGGACCTCCCAGTGGGTTTCAGGGGGCATGGCAATCCCGTGGCAGTGATCATCTAAGGGTGAGAACGGAGAGTAAACCGTTGACGCCCTAGGTTGGCAAGCCTAGGATCGCCGGTCAATTGCCGTCTCCAGCGAGCGAGGGGGAGGGCAGCGAGGATTTTTCAACAGGTTTAGGTACCACGTATGGCCGATCAGTTTGGTTATCCCGACAATACAGCGCCGCCGCAGGGGAGTGGGGCCGGGGAGTCCCTCAGTGAGCTACTGGGACGCTACTGGACGTTGCTCAAGCGGTTTTATTGGGTGTTAATCGTGACGTCGCTGGCGGGGCTGGGGGTGGCCTATGTGTGGACGGACCAGCAGCCACGGATCTACCAGGCGAGCAGTAAGATCATCTTTCACGAAAGCCAGCCCAATGTGTTGGGAAGTGATTTTGATCAGGTGGAGTTTGTCGATCCCGGCGGGCGCTGGCAATTTGAGGAGTTTTGGAACACCCAAAAGCAGGTGCTCAACTCGTCGTGGTTCGTGGAGCGCGTGGTGGAGCAGGAGGGGTTGGTCGACGATCCGAGAATGTTTGGGCAGTCCGAAGGGGATTCGTTGCCGCCGGAATCGGAGCGCCGTCGGCGGGCGATATCGCGGGTTCGGGGGGCGACGGAGTACTCGTTGCAGCGAAATAGCCGGGTGGCCGATATTCAGGTGAGGTTTCAAGATCCGGAGTTGGCCGCCCAGGTGGCCAACGGGGTTGCCGAGGCCTATGTGGATTATATTCAGGGGATGCAGACGGGGGGCATGGAGCAGTTGTCGGAGTGGTTCGACGATTATGTGACGGCGCAGCGGGCGGAGTTGGACGCGGCGCATCGGGAGCTGCAGGAGTATCAGCAGGACCACAATATTCTGTCGCTATCCTATGAGGATCGAAGCCAGATGACGCGGTCGGCGCTGGACTCGGTGAGCAATCGGCTGCGCGACGTGGAAGCGGAGCTATATAGCGAGGAGGCGCTGCTCAATCAGGTGCGAGAGATGGAAGAGGTGGAAGAGGATCTGCGGGCGCTGGCGGACCTGGTGGACAATCAGTCGCTGAGTGGATTGTTGGGGCGGGAGAGGGAGTTGGAGCAGCAGCGGGCGCAGATCCAGAGCCGCTATTTGGACGATCATCCGCGGATGCAGGAAATCGACGGGCAATTGGAGGTGGTGCGCGAGGGGATCGACGAGGAGATCGCCCGCATTCGGTCGACGATCGAAAATCGGGTGGCCGTCACGCGTCGAAATATGGAGAGTTTGGCGTCGGAGCGCGATCGGCTGACGGCGGAGGTGGCGGAGCTCAACGATATTGGGCTGGACTATAACCAGCTGAGGGATAGCTCAGAGACGCTGCGACAACACTATGAGGCGGTGTTGAGTCGGACGACGGAGCTCGATCTCAATGCCCTCTATGAGCATGAGATCATCCAGGTGTTGGAGCAGGCGGACACGCCGGGGGCGCCGGTGAGCCCGCAGGTGCCGTTGAACCTGGCGGTGGGCCTGTTGTTGGGGCTGGCGCTTGGGGCGGGGACGATGGTGTTTATCGACGCCCTGGACAATACGGTCAAACGCCAGGAGCATGTGGCACGCTATACGGATCGGCCGATTCTGGGGAGTTTGCCGACGGTCAATAAGTCGGCGCTCAAAGGGGTGGCCACGTTTGGAGATTCGGCGTTGGATACGCTGACCCATGCGGCGCCGCGCAGCTCGTTTGCCGAGGGGATTAAGACGCTGCGGACAAACCTGGTGTTTATGTCCTCCGACGAGCAGCCACCAAAGGTGGTGCTGACGACGAGTCCAGGGCCCGGGGAGGGCAAGACGCTGACGTCGATGAATATGGCGATCGCCTTTGCCCAGTCCGGTGAGAAGACGGTGTTGGTGGACAGCGATATGCGGCGCCCGCGGATTCGAAAGGCATTGGCCATGGAGAAGGGCCCGGGCCTGTCGGATGTGATCAGCGATCAGGCATCGCTGGACGAGGCGGTGCGGGCCAGCGGGGTGGAGGATAATCTGGATGTGGTGACCTGTGGCACGGTGCCGCCGAATCCCTCGGAGCTATTGCATACGGAGCGCTTCCGAGAGGTGGTCCAGGAGTTGCGCGGTCGATATGACCGGGTGATCTTTGATTCGCCGCCACTGGCGGCGGTGACGGACGCCTTGATCCTGAGCCATAGTGTGGATGCGGTGATGCTGGTGCTTCGGTTTGGCCAGACGCGCCAGGAGCTGTTGGGTCGATCGATCGAGCAGTTGGAGGCCATCGGGGCGCCCCTGGTGGGGACGGTGCTCAACGACGTCGATCAGAGCAGCGGCTACGGTTATGCCTATTATTATCGATACGATAACCCGGCGGCCGACAAGGGGGCCGATGGGGACAAGAATGGTAGCTCGAGAGATGTGTTTTCACCCTAAGCGAGAATAGCGATGGAATTTAAGATCAGCCAAACATTGGCCTGTTCGCCGGAAAAATACTGGGATGTGGTCGATAGCGAGGGATTTATCGAGCATTTTGAGGAGCGGGCCGACACGGAGCTAAAGGTCGACCGCGAGGGGGTCCATAAGCGCCTGACCTATACGTCGAGGGGAGAGCTTCCGGGGATCATGAAGAAGGCGCTGGGGATCGAGCGCATGGAGTATGAGGAGTACCACGACGTGGACAAGGAGCATCACCGAAGCACCTGGGAGGTGGAGACCCCGTTTATGAGCGATCGGGTCAAGGCCTGGGGCACGACGCGGCTGGAATCGACCGACGAGGGATGCCGTCGGGTGGTGCAGGGGCGGGTAGAGATCAAGCTGGCAATGGTGGGGGCCAAGATGTCGGAGAAGTTTGGTCAGCGGTTGGAGATGGCCCATCGGGTGCGCGGTGAGGTCGTCGAGATTTTGCTCGGGGAGTGACGTCGTGATGGAGGGCGATGAGGCTCAATGCCGCCAGTGCTACGGGGTGATGGAAGGAGTCGGCCGTTGCGATGAATGCGGATCAGAAGATGTGGTGGACCTGAGCGATGGGGAGGCGCGCAGGGCCTGGGTGGAGGAGCTTCGAGAGCGAGCGCTGGAGGAGCGGGGCCAGAAGATCAAGTGGATGAGAGTGGCCACGGTGGCGGTGGCGGCGGCGTTTTGGGTCGCCGGGTTGTGGATGGTGGCCGATCTGGGAGAGGCGCCGGTGGTGCTGAGCTGGGTGGTGAAGATGGTGGCGGTGGCGATGGTGGCCGCCGGATGGTGGTCGGCGCCGCGGATTCATGACCAGCGTATGGCGGGGAAGGCTCAGCGGTGGTGGGGGCGTCTAGAAGGCCCAGACCTGGGGAATGACGAGCACGGCGATCAGTAGAAATAAGAGGTTGAGGGGGACGCCGATCTTGACGAAGTCCATATATCGGTAATTTCCGGCGGCGTAGATCATGACGTTGGTGTGGTAGCCCACGGGGGAGGCGAAGCTGGCGGAGGAGGCGAAGGCGACGGCGATGATGAAGGGGCGGGGATCGACGCCCAGGGAGGCGGCGGTGGCGATGGCCAGGGGTGTCATGAGGACGGCGGTGGCGTTATTGGAGATGACGTCGCTCATGAAGTTGGTGGTCAGGTAGAAGCCGGCGAGCATGACCAGGGGGCCGTGATCGCCAAGGAGGTTGACCAGGGAGCCGGCGAGGAGGGTGATGGCGCCGGTATTTTCCAGGGCGACGCCCAGGGGAATGAAGCCGCCGAGGAGGAAGATGACCTGCCAGTCGATGGCCTGGTAGGCGTCGTCGAGGTTGAGGGATCCCAGTAATACGAGGCCCACGGCGGCGGCGACGGCGAGGTTCATGATGGGGGCCAGGCCGATGGCGGCGAAGACGACGACGGCGGCCAAGAGGACGACGACGGGGATGAGGAGGTGCTCTTTAAAGCGGGGTAGGCCGATCTCGGAGATGACGATGAGGCCCGTGCGCTGGCGGAGTTCGCGGAGCTCGGAGCGGGTGGCCTCCATGAGGAGGATGTCGCCGCCGCGAAGCTGGATATTGGCCAGGTCGTCGACGATGAGCTGGTCGGCGCGGCGGATGGCGATGATGACGCCGGGGTGGTGTGCGGAGAAGTCGCGGGGGCGGGCGGGTTTTATCGATGACGTGGCCTCGGGGGTGATGACGACCTCGAAAACCTCGGCGCGGGAGGCTTCTCGAGGGCGAGGGAGTTGGCCATTATTCAGGGGCATGAGGTCGAAGCCCTCCATGTCGTCGAGGCGTCGGATCATGGTGGCCGTCGCCGAGATGCGGAGGATATCACCGGGGGTGATGGGGGTGGAGCCGAGGGTGCCGGTGAGGAGGTGGCCGCGGCGAAGGACGGCCAGCAACTCGATGGGGTCGTCGTCATCGAAGAGCAGAGCGATGGGATGACCCACCAGGGGATGGTGGGTATTGACGCGGAGTTCGGCGCGGTAGTCGCTGCGTTGTGGGGCGGTCGAACCGTCGTCTTGGGGGCCCCGCTCGGGGAGGCCGGAGGGGGCAAAGAGGAGCAGGTAGGCGATGCCGGCGACGCAGAAAATGAGGCCCAGAGGGGTCATCTCGAACATGTCGA
Organism: uncultured Bradymonadales bacterium; assembly: GCA_964566695.1. Classification (GTDB taxonomy): domain Bacteria; phylum Myxococcota_A; class Bradymonadia; order Bradymonadales; family Bradymonadaceae; genus SLJM01. The sequence continues at coordinate 1,567 of CAZMJS010000085.1, read as the reverse complement.
TGGAGTCCATCCCATAGTCCATGATGAGGCCGTTGACCACCAGGTTGGCAGAGGTGCCGATGAGGGTGGTGGTGCCGCCGAACATGGCGGCGAAGGACAGGGGAATGAGGACCTTGGTGGCGCTGATGGAGAGGGTTCGGCACAGGCCCATGACCACGGGGAGCATGATGGCGACGACGGCGACGTTGTTGATGAAGGCGGAGGTGACGGCGGTGCCGATCATGAGTACCAAGAGGGCGAGGCGAAAGTGGAGGCGAAAGAGATCGCCCAGGGCGCGGGCCATGCGCTCCAGGGCGCCGGTCTGACGGAGGCCTTCGCTGAGGACGAACATGGCGGCGATGGTGACGGTGGCCTCGTTGCCGAAGCCGCTGATGCCCTCGGCGGGGGTGATGACGCCGGAGAGGAGGAGGATGGCAAGGACTAGAAGCGAGACCAGATCGACGCGGATCAACTCGGTGACAAAGAGAAAGAGGGCACCGAAGGTGACCACCAGGACGATGGCGAGTTCAACGGACATGGCATCCCCCGGAAGTGGCGGCGTCGGCGAGGGGCATCACCTAGAAGGTGGATCCGACGGGGGAATGACCAAATGAAAATATAGGGGGGGCGAGATGGGGCGGAGGGTCACTGGACGCAGGTGCTGTCCTGGCAGAACTCGTTGGCGTCGCAGTGGGCGTCGAGGGTGCATTGGACGCATTGGTTTTGAGCGGTGGAGCAGACGAGGTCGTCGGGGCAGTGGTGGTCAAAGGAGCAGGAGCCGTCGCCGTCGTCGGGGGTTGTGCATTGTTGGGTGGTGCCGTCGCACTCCTGGTCGGAGGGGCAGTGAGAGTCGCTAAAGCACTGGACGCAGGTGTTGAAGAGGGTGTCGCAGACGTCATCGCCGGGGCAGTCGTCGTCGTTTTGGCAGGAGGTGTCGCCGCCGGGGGAGACGCATTGGCCGTCGCTGCATAGCTGGTCGTCGGGGCAGTCATCACCGGTGATGCAGTCGCCATCGTCGGCGTTATTGACCGGTGGGAGGCATTGGCCGAAGTCGCAGATCATGGGATCGGGGCAATCATCGGTGGAGGTGCAGCTGATGGAGTTGTCGGTGCACTCCTGGTCGTCGTCGCAGATATAGCCGGGGAAGCAATCGTCGATGGTGTCGCAGGTCAGGGTGACGTCGTCGTCGGGGCCGACGCATTGATCGTCGTGGCAGCGCTCATCGACGGCGCAGTGGGAGTGGTCGTCGCAGGTGTCGTCGTCGCTGTTATTGGCGTCGTCGCCATTGCCGCCGGCATCGTCGTCGCCGTTTTGGCAGAGACCAGCTTCGCAGGAGTCATCGTCGCCAGTGCAGTCGTCGTCCTGGAGGCATTCGTCGCAGTTTCCGCTGTCGGGGTTACAGACAAAGTCCGAGGGGCAGTCGACGTCGGCGCAGCGGTCGGTCTCGTCCTGGTTGGGGGTGGGTTCGTCGTCGGTGTCGTCGCCGCAGCCGGCGAGGAGAATCGAGTAGCAGGCGAGGGCGAGAAGAAGAAGACGCATAGGGAGGCGGTGGTGAGAGGAGAGGCCAGCGCCTGTAGAGGGTAGGAAA
>CAZMJS010000084.1:7857-14750 GCA_964566695.1 uncultured Bradymonadales bacterium | reverse complement strand
CCACCAACCCCGACAACGAGTGCCAGGTCTGCGACTCCAGCCAGGACGACGAGGCCTACTCGCCGGCCTCAGAGGGCACGCCCTGCGGCGAGGCCTTCTGCAGCGACGACAACGAGCTCACCGCTCAATCCACCTGCGACGGCGCCAGCGCCTGCGTCCCCGACGAGATCACCGATTGCGGCGACTTCCTATGCGACGAGGACGCCGCCGAGTGCCTGACCACCTGCGATAGCGACGACGACTGCATCGACGAGGCCTGGTGCGACGAGGAGACCAGCGAGTGCTCCTCGGACGCCCGCCAGCCCATCGCCGACGCCGGCGAGCCCCAGGTGGTGGGCCCGGAAGCCCAGGTCACCCTCGACGGCACGGGCAGCTTCGATCCCGACGGCAATCCCCTGACCTATGAGTGGGAGCTCATCGACGGGCCCGTGGACATCGAGCTCGACGACAATACCTCCTCGACGCCCACCTTCGAGGCCCCGCGCCCCGAGCCGGTGGACGAGGTCTGGGTCTTTGACTTCCAGCTGGTGGTCAACGACGGCGAGCTCGACAGCGAGCCCGACGCCACGTCGGTCACCGTCGACGTGGAGGCCGAGGATAACGAGCCCCCCGTGGCCGTCATCGAGGGCCCGGACACCGCCGATGCCGGCGACACCATCACCCTCGATGGCTCGGAGAGCTTCGATCCCGACGGCGATCCCATCGTCAGCTATCAGTGGAGCGTCGTCGACGGCCTGCCAGAGCCCACGATCGTGCCCCTGGAAGAGGAGGACGATCAGCTCCTGGAGGTCACCTTCGACGAAGAGCTGGAAGAGGACACCCTCTACGACTTCGGCCTCATCGTCAGCGACGGCCTGGCCAATAGCTCCATGGAGACCCATGAGGTGCTGGTCCTGGTGGAAGAGGACCCCGAGGAGCCGGTGGATCCGGAAGATCCGGAGGATCCCCAGCTCGAGGGCAATATCGAGGGTTCGGGCTGCGTCTGCAGCAGCACGAACGGCCAGAATAATACGGAGGGCATGATCGCCTTCTTCCTCCTGCTGGGCTTCGCCGCCTGGCGCCGCGTGCGCAGCCACGGCTAACGCCGCCCCCCGACGGGAGCTCCACATGAGCATCCGACCGACCCTCACCGCCGCCCTGGCGGTGGGACTCCTCGGGGGACTCTTTAGCACGGCGTGCGAGAGCGAGCGGCGAAGCATTCCCGAATCGGAGCGCTTCGCCGCCCAGCTCTCCCTCTATAACGCCTCCCACGACATCATCCCCGTCACCCTCTGGGGCGCCGCCCCCGATCTGCAACTGGACTGCCAATACCTGGGCGATCCCCTTCCCGATCGGCTCGCGGAGGAGCACCTCCAACAGCTCTCGTCGGCCCCCGTATTGTCTGGTCAGGAGCTGCCCATCAGCTCCCTGGGGCTCATGGAGGATGAAGATGGCCCGGGCTCCTGTCCCTTTGTGATCATCACCAGCGATGACGGCCGCCTCCCCCCCATCATGGTGCGCTGGGATCCGGACCTGCCGGAGCGATTATTCTTCAGCGAGGTCGACGCCCCCAGGCAGCTCCCCACGGAGACGCCGGCCCTCGTCATGGACGCCAACTACGCCGGGGAGCCGCCGACGCCCTTTGGTCACCGCCCCTGCGACGGCGACCTCCAGCGCTGCGACGAGGAGCACCGCCAGGAGCTGCTAGAGCCGCCGTCTGGCGCATCTTATGCCTGGTTTCCCACGGGCGACGGGCTCCACGTGACCCCTCATCGCCGCGCCGATCTGGAGGACTATCCCATCGACGATGCCGAGGGCTCCTGCACCGCCGGCCACCAGGACCCCGATCTATGGTGGGACGACGCGCCCTCTGGCCGCTGGCGCATCGACGAGGTGAGCGCCGATGATGATTGCTATGAGCTCTCGCTCACACACCGGGAGGACCCGGAGGACCAAGAGGACCCGGAGGAGCGACGCGTCGAGCTATGCGGCGCCCCCATTCTGGGCCATCACCTAAAGGACGACGGCGACGAGGCCCCGCGCTCCATCCGCTTCTTCGAGGAGGATCAGCGAGACTCCTCCTCCTCGTCCTACCACTCGCTGACCCTGGAGGTGGAGCACCTGGACGACGAGGGCCAGGCCACGACGCGCCAGCGCCTGGAGTTGGTCCGAGGCCACGCCCTCCCGGACCACCTGGGCCTGGACTGGGATAGCCGCATCCTCGCCCAATGCCCCCTGTACCGAGAGCTCGATGGATGCGCGCAGCTAAGCGCCCCCATGCTGCTTCAGATCGACATCGACGATATCAGCATCGACGTCCCCCGGGGCATCGAGCAGGTCCTGGAGACCGAGGCCCGCCGCAGCATCTACGTCCACCGCGCCCTGCACCGCCTGGTCACCGACCAGAGCTGCGATCCCGCCCCCGCCTCTGTGAGCTCCTCCGCCGTCGGCCCCTATCTGGAACTGGTCTATATCGGCGCCCTGCGAAGCCTCAGCGATGACTGAGCTCAGGCCTCCAGCACATCTGCCAGCCGCCGCTGAAAATCGTCCAATTTCTCGCCCCTCCACGCCTTGTTGAGCGCGTAGCTGAGTCCCTTTCGCCCCTCGTCGGACTCCTCTCTATCGATGGCCCCCCAATCCTCCAGCAGCCGAAGGGCGTTCTTATAGGTGGGCTTGGAGATGCTCTCATAAAACCGTAGCCGACCGCGCAGATAGTCCTTTCGCCCGGCCTTGATAGCCCGATCCACCAGCTCGTCGCGCTCCAGGGGCGCCTCGCTCAGCTCCTCCACGGTGTGGGCCATCACCTGATAGGCCTCCAAAAAGGTCAGGAACATGCGACGAAAATAGCGGATCTCCTCGGCCTCTCCGGCGATCTGTACCTGGGCGTCCTCCACGCTCACCCAGCCGGCGCGCTCAAAATAGGCCAGCGTGCGCTCAAAGACGTCGTCAAAGCGCGCCGCCTCTTCGTAGATCCACTCGTATTTAAAGAGGCTGCTAAGAAAATGGGTCTTCTCCCGCAGGGCCTCCAGGTCCACCGGGGACTGACCAAAGGACATCAGCGACATCGCCAGCAGCCCCTCGGGCACGAAGTGCTGGATGAGCGTATTTCGGTAATAAGCCAGCTCCAGGCGGTGATCGTCGTCGAAGCGATAGAAGACCTCGCCGTCCTCTCGCTGGATCTCCAATTGCCCCTCGCGCTCAAAGATGGCCAGCGCCCGATCGATGACCGTCGACAGGGCCTCGCCGATGGTGGCCTCCAGCCCCTCATCGCGCTCGCCCAGGACCACGGACACCCCCTCGTCCTCGCCGCTGACCCGCTCCTCGATATCGACCTCGGCGGCCGCCAGGGCCTCGCGCAGAGCCCCGGAGAGCCGGCGCTTTCGGCCGGGCTGGATCAAAAAGTGGAGCAAAAAGCCCACCTCTTCCATCAGGCGACTGCGGTCCAGCCCCCGCGAGGGATTATTGAGCAGCACCGCCGAGGTCAGGGCCGTGGGCGATACCGTCGTGATCTGATTGATATCGTAGATGATGCGGTGCGCCAGACGCACCGTGAGGCGATCCATGGACTCCGCCTGCGGGTCCAGGCGATCGATATCGTAGCGATCGAAATACTCGCCCAGATCGATGGGATCGTCGAACTCCACGTAGAGCCGCCCCTTCTGGCTGGTCAGAAATTTGGGCGTCTTCAACAGATCGCTTAAGCTCTCGCCCTTTTTGTCCTCGCCCAGGATCTCGCGGCGATAGGAGCGCTCCTCGATGATCTTTTCGTAGCCCACGGAGATGGGCACGATCTTGACGGACTCCAGACGCCCCGTGGCGTAGGCCCGCACCATCATGTCGAGCATCCCGTATTTGGGCTTGATGAGCTTGCCCGTGCGACTTCGCGTCCCCTCGATGAAGAACTCCACGGGATAGCTCTCCTCCATCAGGCGGATCAGGTACTCCCGAAAGACCACCGGATAGAGCTCTTCGCCGCGAAAGGAGCGGCGGATGAAGAAGGCGCCGGCCCGGCGAAAGAGCGGCCCCAGCGGCCAGAACGACAGGTTCACCCCGGCGGCGATATGGGGCGTCATCAACCCGTAGTGATAGAAGACATAGCTCAGGACCAGGTAGTCAATATGGCTCTTATGGCTGGGCACCAGGACGATGGAGTTGGACTTGGCGGCCTGGCGCACCACCTCCAGGCCCTCCTCGTCGATCTCGAAGCCATCGTAGATGCGGTACCACACAAAGCTCAGCAGGGCGCTGAAGAATTTGAGGGTCAACAGGCTGGGATCGGCGGCGATCTCGCGGAGCTGCCCCCGGGCCCGTGCCTCCACCTGCGCCTCGTCGACCTCTTCCCTGTCGGCGAGCTCTCGGATCTTCTCCTGGAGCTCCGGCCGCTGAAGCACCTCCTCGCAGATGGTCTCCTTGTCGGGCGCCGTAGGCCCCAGGATCACCTTCTGCTCGCGGCCGATATACTCCTTGAGCCGCGCCCTCAACAGCTCCGAGGCGTCGGAGCTATCGGCGTTGGGGTACTCTCGGAGCAGATCCCTCAGGTTCACGGCGCTCGACACCTGCACCATGGGCTGGCCGAACTTCAAAAAGCTCTGCCAGAAGGTCTGGAAATAGTGGACGATCTTTCGAAAGAAGCCCGGCGACTGCACCGTGCCGAAGACCTCGTCCAAAAAGCTTGCCTGCCGGGGGTTGGGCCGCTTCTCCCACACCAGCAGCAGGGGCATGACGTAGATCGGCTCCTCGCGCTGGCGCTGCAGGCGAATCAGCCGATAGAGGTAGGACTGGCTATAGGCCAGGGCCTCCTCCTCGTCCTGGCGGGGCCGCTCCAAAAAGAGGAAGGCCGACTTCCCGTCGTCCACCAGGGCCTCCATCTGGTCCTCCGGCGAGGCCTGGTCGCGGCGCCACAGCCCGCGAATCCAATGCCAGGCCCCGCGCATGGGCCTCAAGATCACTCCGTTGCACCACCGCGCCAGCGGCAGATCATGGCTGATAAAGGCGTAATTAAAATAGAGATAGTCCAGCCGACTCCTGGACTCCATGGCGTAGACCACGGTGCCCCGCTCGTTGGCGTCGCGAATATCGTCGATGCAGCGGCGCTCAAAGAGCACGTGGGCAAAGAGGAGCCTGGCCATCCAGCGAAAGAGGCGGCCCATGGACTCCAGCATCGCCGACGCCGGCGGCGAGGACTCCAAATCATTGGCCAACTCGTGGCGCTCCAGCCGCGTGACCTCGTCGTCTGCCGCGCCGGCCAGCGCCTCCTCCAGGACGGGCAAGTCCTGGGGCAACATCTCCTCGTAGGTCGGCGATCCCCCGTCGTCCTCACCTGCGCTGCTCTGTTGTGATTCGGTCGTCACTCACTCTCCTCCATCCATCCAACCTGGCAGCGCTCTCCTTATAGGCACCGATCTGCGTTCTGTGAACTGCCCGGCCCACCCATCGGCGACAGCCACCAAGATTTGCGCCTTCCCTCTGGCTATGATACTTCCATAAAGTATGCAGGAACGCCTCCGTCGCTTTGTCTGACCGACTGGCGACCTATGACGGCGCTCCCGTAACCCGGACCCACTTTTTAAGCTGGAGTTTGCTCCATGAGAGCTCCTCACTATGCGGCACTTCTAATCATCGCCCTCCTGGCGCTGCCCTCGTCGGCGGCCCTGGCCTTTGACGACGATGAGATGACCTTTGAACCCGACGAGGTCGCAGACGATCCAGATGACGACTTCGACGACGATGACGAGATGACCTTCGCCCCCGACGACCTCGATGACACGGCCTACGATCCGGAGGCCGACATGGCGGAGGCCCTGGACGTCGGCGTGGTGACCGTGCCCACCGACGATCTGAGCGACGCCGATCGCGATCGCATCCAGTCGGCGCTGCGCGAGGCCGCCCGGGAAATCCCCGAGATCTCCACCTATGGCGACTCCGACCTCCTCCCAGCGCTGGTGGACCGCGACGCCGACTATTGCAGCCGCGAGTCCCTGTGCCTGGCCGGCGTCGGCCGCTCCGCCGGGGTGGACCGCATCCTCCAGGCCCGCGTCGAACAACAAGACGACGGCTACCGCCTGGATCTGGACTATTTCGACGTCGACGAGCGCCTCTTCGTGGCCTACCACTCCAATACCCGCAATAGCGATATCGACGAGGTCATCGAGGGCATCCCCGCCGGGGTCAACGACATCTTCGGCATCCGCGGCGACCGCCTGGACGACGGCTTCGTCGACCAGCGCGACGTCAACGTGGGGCGCATCGCCTCCTATTTTGGCGCCGGCGCCGCCGTCGTCGCCCTGGGCGCCGGCTCCTACTATGGCCTCCAGGTCCGCAGCGACCAGGACGACCTCGACGGCCAGGCCCGTGATGACGACGGACGCTACACCGAGCTCAGCCAGCGCGAGGCGCGCTCCATCCGCCGCGACATGGACAGCAACGCCCGCAACGCCAACCTCTTTTTGGGCATCGGTGCCGGCCTGGCCGTCACCAGCGTCGTCCTCTTCTTCCTGAGCTCTGAAGACGACCCGGCCATGGCGGCCAACGCCACCCTCGACGAGGGCCTGCGCATCGCCCCTCAGTGGGATAGCGACCGCTTCGGCCTCGGCGCCACCTGGACCTTTTAAACCCCGCTCTCATCGGGAGATTTCACCATGCACTACCGTTCCCTCCTCAACGCCGCCCTGGCCTTTATGGCCTGCTTCGCCTTCGGCGTCGCCTGCACCGTCGACTTCGACAACGACCAAGCCGACACCTTCGCCTGCGAGGATGATGGCGACTGCGTCGGCTCCTATTCCTGCGTCGACGGCTTCTGCGATATCACCACCGACACCCCCAATAACGGCGAGCCCAACGGCAATAACAACGATCGCCCCAGCGAGTGCAACCCCGAGGAATTGGGCGACGACTACCCCCTCGATGAGCCCCTG
>CAZMJS010000084.1:4247-7757 GCA_964566695.1 uncultured Bradymonadales bacterium | reverse complement strand
CGACGACGGAAATAACTCCGACGACGGAAATAACTCCGACGACGGCGAATAATCGCCTAGAAGACCTTTTTGGGGATCGCCGGCGACAGGCCTCGCGGGCGATTGGGGATATCAAAGCCCGCCAATTGCAGCGTCGGCAGGATGCGCCGCAGGTCCATGATGGTGCCAATGGTCAATAACTCCTCTGGCCTCACCCATTCAAAGTCTATACACTCCCGCTCTCGCAGGCGAATGCGATCGCGCTCCCCGTTGAGCTGGCATAAAAAGAAGTGGGCTGTCTGGAAGACCGCCAGCGGCTGATCGACGGTGACCCTGAGGCCCGTCTCTTCGTAGGCCTCGCGCACGCAGGCCACCTCGGGCCACTCGTTTTGGCGCATCGTGCCCCCTGGGGGACACCACTGACCTCCGCGGCCCACGCCGAATGCTCGCCGGACAAATAATAATTCTCCACGATCCTCGATGACAGCCCAGGCAGAGCTCATAGCAGGCCTCTTTAATTGGTTGTACTCAACGCCCAGGTCGGTGACTGGACGGTGAGGCGTCGATTTCAGCGCAAATTTGGTTGGCCCCTCAGGGGCCACTTGTAAATCTTAACATAGCTGCGCCTCAACTTCTTCCCGAGGTTAGCACTCCCTTACTCCTTGCTCCTCGATGACGCCGAGGTCCGATCGTGGTCCCTCCTCCCTCCGACGCCCCCTCCCGACTGCGAGGAACCCTAAGCCGCGTGCGCTTTTCCAGCGACGACGGCCAATTCTCGGTCGCCGAGTTGACGGTCCCCGAGCGCGTCACGCCCGTGACCCTGGTGGGCAACCTCATGAGCGCTCGCCCCGGTGAAACCCTGGAGGTCACCGGTCAATGGCGAGACGATCCCACCTACGGGCGCCAATTTAAGATCCACACCGTGGAGGCCGCCCTGCCCTCCTCCCGCGAGGGCATCGTCGCCTATTTAGGGGGCGATATGATCGAGGGCATCGGCCCCAAGTTGGCCGCTCGCATCGTCGACCACTTTGGCGAGCAGACCCTGGAGATCATCGACGACCAGCCGGCACGCCTCAGCGAGGTCGACGGCATCGGCGATACCCGGGCCACGCAGATCGCCGAGGCCTGGCGGCGCGATCGGGCCATCCACCGGCTCATGATCGCCCTTCGCTCCCACGGCGTCTCGCCGGCCCACGCCGTCAAGATCCACCAACTCTTCGGCGACGACGCCCTGTCCATCATTCGGCGAAACCCCTATCGATTGGCCGAGGATATCCGGGGCATCGGCTTTAAGACGGCCGACCAGATCGCCCGCCACTTCGACATCGATAAAGACTCCCCGGAGCGCCTGCGCGCCGGGCTCCTCCACCTCTTGAGCAGGGCCCGAAATGACGGCCACGTCTACCTGCCGCTCCGGGAACTCCAGGGCCGCGCCGAAGAGCTGCTGGGCCCCGGCGTCGGCCACTTAGACGACGCCCTTGAGGGCCTGGAGCGAGACGACAAGCTCGTCCGAGAGCCCCTGGAGAGCGCTCAACGGGGCGCCAATGATATCGCCGTCTATCCCGTCGCCGCCTTCCGCGCCGAGGTGGGCGCCGCCAATCATCTGCGGCGCCTGACGGCCCACCAGGAGACCCTCCAACTGGGCGCCTCCTCATCGGTGGACCAGGAGCTGCAGGCCATTGAATCCAACCTCGGCCTGGAGCTGGCCGACGCACAGCGACGGGCCGTCAGCTCCGTCTTCGACACCTCTCTATGCGTCATCACCGGCGGCCCGGGCACCGGCAAGACCACCATCGTGGAGGCCATCTGCCACCTCGCCGACCGCCGCCACCAGCGCATCGATCTGGCGGCCCCCACGGGCCGCGCCGCCCGCCGCCTCGCCGAGGCCACGGAGCGCCAGGCCCGCACCATCCACCGCCTCCTGGAGTTTAGCTTCGACGAGGGCGGCTTTCAGCGCCACGAAGACCGCCCCCTGGACCTCGATCTGCTGGTCGTCGACGAGGCCTCCATGATCGACACCTTTCTCCTCTACTCCCTGGTGCGCGCCCTCCCCGACGGCGCCACCCTGGTGCTCGTCGGCGATATCGACCAACTGCCCAGCGTGGGCCCCGGCCAGGTGCTGCGCGACCTCATCGACGCCCAGGCTGGTCGGGTGGTGCGCCTCACCGAGATCTTTCGTCAGCACGAGGCCTCCACCATCATCACCAACGCCCACCGCATCAACGCCGGCCAAATGCCCATCAATCCCCCGCGACAGCCAGGGGAGCTCGTCGACTTCTACACCATCCACGCCCCGGAGCCCGCCGACGCCCGACAGACCATCCTCCAGCTCGCCACCCAGCGCATCCCCCAGGCCTTTGGCTTCGATCCCCTGGAGGAACTCCAGATCCTATCGCCCATGTACCGCGGCGACGTCGGCTGCGACGGCCTCAACCAGGCCCTCCAGGAGCACCACAGCGACAACCGCCCCCGCCTCCAAAGTGGCTCCACCACCTTCTTCCTCGGCGATCGGGTCATGCAGACCACCAATAATTACGAAGACGACGTCTTTAACGGCGATATCGGTCGCGTCGTCGCCGTCGACCGTGAACAGGAGCTCCTGTCGGTGGACTTCCAGGACCGCGTCGTCAACTACCCAACGTCGAGATTTCACGAGCTCACCCTGGCCTACGCCATCACCATCCATAAGAGCCAGGGCAGCGAATACCCGGCGGTCATCATCCCCGTCATGACCCAGCATTATGTGATGCTCCAGCGAAACCTGCTCTACACCGCCGTGACCCGCGCCCGCGACCTGGTGATCCTCGTGGGCACGCCCAAGGCCGTGGAAATCGCCGTCAATAACCGCGACGCCAGCCGCCGCTACACCCGCCTTCGCCACCGCCTGGACGGCACCCGCCCCTAAGAACCGGCCCATTAGTCCAACCCATAAAAAAAGCCGGCCCTCCGAAGAGGGCCGGCCCAGGTCTCAATCAAACCTGTGATCGATCGGCGTTAGACCGCCGGATCTTCTTCCATCGTGCGCTGGTTGCACATCGACTCCAGGGCCTCTCGGCTATTCTCAAAGAAGCCCAATAGCTCCTCTGATTGCTCGTTGACCGGCGCCGACTCGATATTATCGGCAGCTTCGGTCACGGCGTTGGCGGCGTCGGCAAACTCCGGAAATTGATCTTCCTGAATCGCCGTCAGGAGATCGGCGGCCGTATCCACCGAGGTCTTGAGGTTCTCTCCAAACTCCTCGGTGCCAATGCTGGCCTCCAACTCCTCGATATAGGTGTTGAGGTTATCTCGGTGATCGCTGAGCGTCTCCGTCTCACCGTCGATGCCCTCTTCCTCTTCCATGCCCATCTCTTCTTCGCCTTCCATGGCGACACCCTCAATGGCCTCCTCCTCTTCGATGAATAGGCTCAACGCCCCTTCCATCTCGCGGAGACCGTCGACGGTCATGCGCTCGCCCTCTTCGCCTTCCAGGATCTCGCGGTCCAGCTCGTTGACAAAGTCGCTATAGGCCTGGACTTCCGGGCTAAGCTC
>CAZMJS010000084.1:0-4147 GCA_964566695.1 uncultured Bradymonadales bacterium | reverse complement strand
GCCACCGTCTCACCGTGCAGGGCGTAGGCCACCGTCGCTCCCTGACGTTGGGTCACCGGATCTTCCTCGTGGGCTCGATACATGCCCTCAATGGCCGTCAATGAGGCCTCAAAATAACCCTGCACCGCATCGCCTTGCTCGTCGATGCTGCGCTCCCCGTCGAGCCGATTGGCCGCCTCCGTCACGGCGTTGGCTTCGTCAGACAGCGCCGGGTAGGCCGAGGCCTGCAGGGCGTTGATCCACTCCGCGCCCTCGGTGAGCACGTCCGTGGCCAACTGGGCAAAATCCTCGCGTTCGTGATCGGAGAGCTCGTCGACCCGGTCTTCCCAGGCCTCCAGATCGTCCTCAAAGGCCTGATACTCCTCGGGCCGATCCCGGAACCAACCGCTCTCCCCGGGGATGACCTCCTCCATGGCGTCCACCATCAATTTGGCCCCATCCTCCGTGTACTCGGCGACGTTCTCAATGCCCTCCTCTTGGTGATCGGAGATAAATTCGGCCAGGTCCTCGATATCGCCCGGATAGTCCACCTCCACTTCCTCGGCGACCTCCGGTTCCTCATCAATGCCCTCGGTGTCCTCCACCTCCATGGGCTCCTCGCCCTCCAGCTCGAAGGGCTCATCGTCCTGGGCCATCGCCAGACTGCTCCCGAAGGCCAGTCCAGCGGCCACCCCCAAAAAGAGGGTGATGCGAAGTAATTTCGATTGCCGTTGCTCTTTCATAAGTGACTCCTGCCGTTGAAATGCTCCGTTGTACCGCTGCTCCTCCCCGGTCGGGAGGCGCTCAACACGGCTGCCCGAGTCACTCCGCGTTCTGGACTTTGAACACGCCTAAGCTCTCGAGCACCAGACCCAAACTTAAACTCATCGGCCATGTCACAAAATGATTTGAATCTTTTATCCCCCCTGACGTCTATTCGACGGTGACATCCCCTTTTGTGCGTGCTCATGAGCGGTTACTATCATTGGACCGAAGCGAGCTATCTCAATCCACCGATCCTGGTTTTTTAGGAGACCGACATGCTTTCCTCTCGACTATTGGCTATCGCCATCGCCCTGACCCTCATCGCCACTTCTTCCGTTGCCCTGGCCGGCGATTGGGAAGAAGTGGGCACCACCGACGGCGTCACCGTTCACACCAAGGAGTCCTCGGACTCTGACTCCTCGTCCTTTCGCGGCGAGCGCACGGTAAATATGCATATCGGCGACATCATCGCCGTGCTCACCAACCCCAATGAGCGCCCCAATTGGGTCTCCGACTACGGCGGCCACGAGACCCTGGAGCGCAGCGAAGACCACGAGATCTACTGGCTGCGCATCGATCTCTCCTGGCCGGCCACCGACCGGGACTTCGTCTTTCGCGCCGACTATAACTTCGACGAGGAAAACCGGGTCTTTACCGCTGAGCTAGAGAGCGTGGAAGACTCGCGAAAGGGCGAGGACGATTGCTGCGTGCGCGGTACGGGCACCACCAAATATACCTTCACCGCCATCCCCGGTCAGGAGATGACCCGCATCGAGGTGGAATCCACCATCGATCCCCAGGGCCGCCTGCCCAGCCGTATCGTGCGCCGCACCCAGCGCGAATGGCCCGTCAACACCCTCAATGCCCTGGTCCGTCAGGCCCAGAGTGCCTCCACGGACGCTCGCGTCGCCGACTGGCACGACGTCGATTGATCCCCCTTCATGACCCATAAAAAAAGCCCGGTGACCTCACGGCCACCGGGCTTTTTTATGGGCTGTCGATGCCTTAAATCAGCTCGACATCCTTTGCGGCGAGGCCGCGATCGTTTTGCTCGACCTCAAATTCCACCGCCGTGTCATCGGCGATCGTCTTGAAGCCCTGCATGTTGAGAGCACTGAAGTGAAGGAAGACGTCTTCGCCACCATCATCGCGCTCGATGAATCCGTAGCCCTTGTCTTCATTGAACCATTTGACGCGGCCTGTGATACGTTGAGACATATGTCCTCTTTTGATCAAATTTCTTTCTCTTGTCCTCGCAAAAGTCCGCCGCTCATCACGGCTTCGACCTCTGCATCCTGAGGGGAATTCGACCACCGAATTCCCACGTCCGATCGACCCAATTTGGGCCTTACCCTCATCGGCGAGGGGCCTCGCTCAGCGAAGCAACCCGGCTCGTCCTGACGTCACCGATGGCCCGGGATCTCGGCCCTCTCTCACGAGAAAGCGTTGTGGCCCTGGTTTCCAATGACATCTGTCCTTTGCCGAGGAGCCTCTTTCATAGTGGCTTCGCGGGTAGAACACAACATAAGCCCCGATTTATTCCAGTCCAGATCCAATTGCTGCCCGAGCTCACCAATCGTGGCGCGTGGGGGACTTTCTCAACCTTTTGATACGTCCGCGGTGACGCTTATTTTTAAGGCGCCGCCGCTTGGAGGCCCGGGTGGGCCGCGTGCGCTTTCGCCGCTTCTTTTTCTTGATCCCCTTGGCCACCTGATCGGCCATGCGCCGGCGGGCGATCTTCCGGTTGCGATGCTGGCTGCGCGTATCGCTGGACCCCACCTGCAACACGCCCCCCTGGGTGATATTTCGCTTCAGGTTCTTTTTGAGGCGCTGCTTCTGGGCCTTTGACAGCACAGAGCTCTTGTCCACCGACCAGTGCAGGGTCACCGCCGTATTGGTCGTATTGGCGTGCTGCCCACCGGGCCCGCCGGAGCCGGCGGCCGTAAACCACAGCTCCCACCCTGGGATGACCACCCCTTTTGATATCTCTAGATCGTCTTCGCCCATGGGGAGTCCCCATTTCGGTGCGATTATTCGCGCGTGAACGCCCGGTACAATAACACCAGGCCCGTAAATAATAAAAATCCGCCCAGCCCCATCACCCCGATGACCCCCACCATATCGTCGGCCACCACGTATTGGCTGCGCAGCAGCCCCAATACGCAGGGCGCCGTGATCACCAGCACCAAAAAGCCGGCGACCCCCATGGCGATGCGGCCTGGCTCCTGAAATCCTTCTTCGGGGTTCATATCTCGATCCTGTCGGTGGGGCGTCTGCAGGCGCGTCTACACCCCTATCCCATACAAGATCTAGCGGTGGCGCACCACCTCATCGTCGCCCACGTCGCTCAGGATGGTCTCTCCATTGGCCACCACCACGGCAGCGCCCACGCGCACCCCCAGGTAGATCGTCGCCCCCATGCCGATGACGCTCCGCTCGCCCACCTCCACCGCTCCCGCCAGCAGCGCCCCCGGCGTGATATGGGCGTGATCGCCCACCCGGCAATCGTGGGAAATGACGGCCCCGCTATTGATGATGGCGTTCCTCCCCACCTGGGCGTTGGCGCTGACGACGGCCCCGGCAAAGATCTGGGCCCCTCGACCGATGGTGGCCGACGGGGCCACCGATGCGTCGGGGTGAATCAACGCCGGCATCTCAAAGCCGATCTCCGCGAGCTGCTCATAGAGATCGGCCCGAAGTCCGTTATGGGTCACCGCCCCCACGCCCAGGGCCGCCAGCGCCACCCCCTGATGGTGCATCTCCACCAGGGTCTCGCGATCGCCGAGCACGGGCACCCCCAGGACCTGCTCCGGAGCGTCCGGGGCGTCGTCCACCAGGCCCACCACGTCCAGGTCGGGGCGCCCCTGGCGGATCAGATCGATGATCACCCGGGCGTGCCCCCCGGCTCCAAAGATGACGATCCCCCGCCCCCGCCGGGCGCCGTTATAGCCCTGGCGCCGGGCCGACGGGCCCACCCGATCGCCCGGCGCGCGCCGCGCCTCGCCGCGCCCCCGCAACAGGGCCAAGACCTGCTCTTCAGTGACGATCCCCTCCCCATCGAGTTCGTCGATGGCCAGGTCATATTCCTCGACCAGGGCCCGCGCCCGCTGGGTCAGCCGACGCTCACCGGCCTCCTTTATCGGCGCCGGCTTCGCCCCCTCCTCAATGGGCGTCGTCGCCTCGTCGGTGATCGCGCACCAGGGCGTGCCCACGGCCACGCGATCGCCGGCGCTGACCCCCACCTGGCGCACAAAGCCCGCCCGACGAGCCTCTACCTCCACCGTGGCCTTCGTGGACTCCAGCACCAGCACCACCTCGCCGCGCCGCACCTCCTGACCCTCCTCCACGCGCACCTCCACCACCTCCACCTCATCTTCATTGGCATTGATCTGAGGGATCTTCA
>CAZMJS010000083.1:0-14772 GCA_964566695.1 uncultured Bradymonadales bacterium | reverse complement strand
TATATGCACGTGCCGGCGGCGATGGCGATGTATGCCGGGTTCGCCGTGGCGGCGCTATGCAGTTTGCTATACTTGCTAAAGCCATCGACGCGCTGGGATATCGGGGCGCAAGTGGGGGCGGAGATGGGGCTGGGGGCCTGTGTCTTCGTGCTGATCTCTGGGCCGCTGTGGGCCTATAAGGCGTGGGGGACTTTCTGGACGTGGGATCCCCAACTAACGGCGACGTTTGTGCTCTTTTTGATGTACGCCGGCTACGTGGTGATGCGCAGCTTTGGCGGGGAGGGAAAAGGGGTCAAAAAGGTGGCGGCCGTCTTGGCCCTGTTGGCCATCGTCAATGTGCCCATCGTGCACTATGCCGTGGAATTGTGGGGAGGGATGCATCCGGTGGTGGAGCGTGAAGGCGGGGGTGGGTTGGCCACGGAGATGGCGCAGACGTTGCAAGTGTCGATGGTGGGCTTTTTGCTGATGTTTGCGCTGTTGATGTGGATGCACTACCGGGGTCGGGTGATGAAAGAGGATCTCAATCAATTATATTTGGAGGCCGAGGACTTGGCTCGGTTGAATCGACAAGAGGTGAGCCGATGACGCGCGTGATGATGGCTCTAATGGCAATGGCGGTGGCCCTGATGATGGGGCCGTCCGCGGCGTGGGCACAAAATGGGTATGAGGCCGAGGAGGCCGAGGAATCGACGGAGGCCGTGGAGTTTGAAGAAGGGGCCGAGGCAGCGCAAGGCGCTGAAGAAGGCACGGCGTCGACGCGGCGGAGCCTACCGGAGTCGGAGCGGCGCACCCCCGGGGGTAATCTGGTACTCATCACTTATATGGTGCTGTGGGTCATGGTGGGCGCTCTGGTGCTCGTGATGTGGCGGCGCCAGCAGGCGCTGCAGGAGGAGATCGATGAACTGGAAGGGCGCCTCGATCAATGGTTGGATGAATCGTGATGAGCCTTTGGGGCAATTGAGAGTAGGGAGTAGATGCCCATGGAAGAGCTGAGAGTAGAGCCGATCTTCGGCCATCGAGATAAGTTGGAGTTCGTGCGCTTCGGGCGCCGGCATTACGATGGCGATCCCAATTTTCGAGCGCTGCCTGACCTGGTGGAGTGGGATCAATTGCGACCGGGCGGCAATCCGTGGTTTGAGCACGGCGAGGCCCAGTTATTCGTCGCCCGTCGGGGCGAGCGGATCGTCGGCCGCATCTCAGCGCAGGTCGATCGGGAGCACCTGAAGGTGCACGACGATGGCGCCGGGTTTTTCGGGTTTTTTGAGAGCGTCGATGATCCGGAGGTGGCCAAAGAGCTCTTAAAGGTCGCCAAGGATTGGTGTCGGGCCCGAGGGATGGAGCGCATCCGCGGACCCTTTTCGTTTTCCATCAACGAGCAGTCCGGGATGCTCGTCGAGGGCTTTGATTCGCCAAATTATATCATGATGCCCCATGGCAAGCCTTATTACGAAGAGTTGATGAAAGCGGCGGGGTTTGAACAGGTCCAAGACCTGCTGGCCTGGCGCTATAAGCGAGAGCATCCACCGGAGCAGATCCAGCAGATCGCCGACGCCGTGGCTGAACATCCCGGGCTGGTGGTCCGACCGATCGACAAGAGCCGCCTGGAGGAGGAGTTAGACACCATCATGTCCATCTTCAACGAGGCGTGGGCCAATAACTGGGGGTTCGTGCCTCTGACGGAGGCCGAGGTGGAGGAGGTGGCCAAGCAATTTAAGTTGATCGCCGAGCCCCAGCTATGCCTGATCGCCGAGGTCGACGGGGAGCCGGCGGCCATGGCCGTGGCGCTGCCCAATATCCATGAGAGCTGCCAGGATCTGCAGGGGCGCTTATTTCCCTTCGGCTGGGCCAAGCTCCTCTATCGACTCAAGCGCAAGCCGCCGAAGTCGTTCCGCCAGATCCTCTTGGGGGTACGAAAGAAATTTCGCGGCTCCACCCTGGGTGGCCTAAGCGTGCTGCTCTACGTAACGATTCACCGAAATGCCTATGCCCTGGGCTATAAAGAGGCGGAGGCCAGTTGGACATTGGCCGACAACGACCGGATCAATAACGGCATGGCCTTCATGGGGGCGGAGCATTATAAGACCTATCGGGTATTTGAGACGGAGCTATAACTCCAGGAGTGGCGATGCGATTATTTGTGACGGGTGCGACGGGGTTTGTGGGCTCCCATCTGGTGGAACGCCTGGTGGAGGAAGGGCTAGAGGTAGAGTGTTTGGTGCGTCCGACGTCGGACGTGGAGCACCTGGAGTCCTACGGTGTGGAGATGGTGGAGGGACGGCTCGGCGAGGCCCAGAGGTTTGAGGCGTCGCTCGGTCAGGCCGACGCGTTGATCCATATCGCCGGCATCACCGGGGCCCGGGGCCCGGAGGAGTTTTATCGAGTCAACGCGGCGGGGACCAGAGACCTGGTCGATCGCTACGCGGCGCGGCGCGAGGATGGGCGGGTCATTTATGTGTCCAGTGTGTCCGCTCAGGGGCCATCCCACGGGGCCAGGCCCCGGTCTGCGGAGGCATTGCCTCGACCGGTCAGCGACTATGGGGCCAGCAAGCTCGATGGCGAGGGGGCGGTGTTGGCTCATCGGGATCGACTCAAGACCACGGTGCTTCGACCGCCGGTGATCTACGGGCCCCGCGACGGCGATATGTATGATGTGTTTCGGATGGCAAAGTGGGGGCTGGCGCCGCGGATGGGAGGCGGACAGCGCTGGTTGAGCCTGATCTATGTGGAAGACGTCGTGTCGGCCATCATGGCCTGCCTCGACGCGCCCGGCGAGGGAGAGGTCTATCCCGTCGATGACGGGCAGGTCTATACATGGAAGCGGCTGGGTCGCGAGATCGCGGAGGCCGTGGGCAAGAAGCCGGTGGGCCTGCCGATCCCGAAGGCCGCTTTCTGGGCGGCCGGAGCGGCCGCCGATGTGGCTCAGGCGGTGAGCGGCCAGGGGGCGACCTTTGGGCTCGATAAGGTGCGAGAGATGAGCCAGGCCTCCTGGGTCTGTGGTCACGAGGCCATCGGGCGCGACCTGGGGTGGCGCCCGACGGTGCGCCTAAGAGAGGGCGCAGCCCTGACGGCCGATTGGTACGAGCGCCAGGGCTGGCTGTAGGGATCACATCTCATCGAGGGTGGGAATGCCGAGGAGATCGAGGCCCGTGATGAGGGTGGTCTGGACGGCGCGAGCCAGCAATAGAAGGCCGTCGCGTCGCGGGCCCTGGAGGTCGACGATGCGGTGATCGTCGTCGTTGTAGAGGCTGGAGAAGGCGTTGGCCAACTCAAAGAGGTATTCGGCGACGCGGCCCGGGTGAAGCTGGTCGGCGGCGGAGGCCACCGTGGAGGGCCAGGCCTTGAGCTGATGGATGATCTGCATCTCCAGGTCGCTGCCCAGCGCCGTCATGGCCTCCTGAGCGGCGGGGCCGTCGAGATCCGGCCAGCCGCCAAGGCGGCGTTCCAGGGAGTTGATGCGGGCCACGCTATAGAGGCAATAGGGCCCGGTGCGTCCCTGGAAGTCGATGGAGCGCGAGGGGTCGAAGTGCACGGTAGTGCGGGGGGCGAAGTCCAGGATATAGAACTTGAGGGCCGCCAGGGCGATGGTCTCGGCGCGGTGGCGACGCTCGTCCTCGTCCAGGCCGTCGTAGCGCTCGTCGACGGCCTCAGCGGCCAGATCGACCATGGCCGCCAGGAGATCGTCGGCGTCTACGACCTTGCCCTCGCGGCTCTTCATCTTGCCGTCGGGAAGCTCCACCATGCCGTAAGAGAGGTGGTGGAGCTGGCCTTTGAGCTGGGGGTAGAGCTCGCCGAGGATCGAGAATAGCACCTGGAAGTGATAGGCCTGTTCATCGCCGACGACATAGACCATCTGGTCCGGTTGATAGTCCTGAAAACGGGCCTCGGCGGTGCCAAGATCCTGGGTCATATATACGGTGGTGCCGTCGGAGCGGAGCAGGACCTTGTCACCGTCCAGGCCGAAG
The DNA here is from genome assembly GCA_964566695.1 of uncultured Bradymonadales bacterium. Taxonomy (GTDB): domain Bacteria; phylum Myxococcota_A; class Bradymonadia; order Bradymonadales; family Bradymonadaceae; genus SLJM01. The sequence goes on along the minus strand of CAZMJS010000083.1, from coordinate 10,810 downwards.
GGTTCCAGGTCACAGGCCACGGCGCCGTCGTCGCGGTGAAAGAAGAGACCGTCGTCCAGGCCTTGCTCCACGATTTCGCGGCCTCGCTGATAGGTCTCGCTCTCGAGATAGAGGCGGTCAAATTCGATGCCCAGGTTGGCGTAGGTAGTCTTAAAGCCCTGGAGGACCCAGCCGTTCATGGTGGACCACAGCGCGCGCACTTCGTCGTCGCCGTCCTCCCAGTCCTGGAGCATCTGGCGGGCCTGAGCGCCGAGCTCGCTGGGGCCGTTGAAGTATTGGTGCTCGTAGTGGTCGAAGAAGATGTCGCGAAGGTCCTGGGGATCGTCGACGCCCTCGCGGTGGGGCTTGGAGTCCGGCTGATCGAGCCACTCCTGAAAGCGCTCGTCGGCGTCATCCGTGGCCTGCCAGGCTTCGTATTCCGTCTGGAAGGCCTGATTGAAGCGCACGTAGTAGCGGCCGACGAAGTGGTCGCCCTTTTCGCCGGTGCTCTGCGGCGTCTCGCCGTCGGCGAAGTTTTGGTAGGCCACCATGGATTTGCAGATATGGATGCCCCGGTCGTTGATGAGGTTTACGGGGGCGACGTGGTGGCCGAAGTGGTCCAGGATGCGACATACGGAGTCACCGAGGAGATTATTTCGCACATGGCCTAGATGTTGGGGCTTGTTGGTATTGGGCGCCGAGAATTCGACGACCCAGCACTCCTCGGTGGCCCGGCCCTGGCCGAAGGACGAGCCCTGAGCCTCGATCTGGGAGAGGACGATGGCCGCCAGGCGGCCTCGATGGAGTTCAAAATTGACGTAGGGGCCGGCGAGGTTGATGGATTGGACGATGGAGTCGTCGTCCAGGCGTTCCTCGATGACCTCGGCCACCTGCTCGGCGATCTGCTGGGGCGAGCGCTTGAGCACCGGGGCGAGGGCGAAGCAGGGAAAGCCGCGGTCGCCCATCTCGGGGTTGGGAGGATCGGCCAGGGCGATGTCCTGGGCCACCTGGAGGTCGACGTCCAGGTCCGTGATGGCCTGGTTCTTGAGATCGTTGAGAAAGGCTTCGATGTCCTGGATGTGCATGGTGGTTCGGCTCTCGTGGTTGGGAAGATGTCGTGAAGTTAGGGCCGATCGGCGGCGACCCTAATGAAGGGGGGACAGGGTTGGCAAGGCCAGTGGGGGCGAAAGGCAAAGGCTCGTGATGGCGATAAGGGAGGGGTCGGCTACGGGATTGATGATCACGAGACGAGGAGGAAGCGATGGGAGCGATGGTGAGGGCGTTGAAGCTGGTGTTGGGTGCGGCAGTGATGGCCTTGATGGGGTGTGGAGCGATGGCCATCGAGGAGCCCGGCGAGGGATCGCTGGGGGCCGAGGACCGGCCGGTGAGCACGGATGAATTAGATGAAGCGGATGATGTGGCTGATGTGACAGAGTCGGAGCCCGATCCAGAGCCAGAGCCGGTGGTCAGTGAGGATTGTCAGAAATTATGTTTTCAGGCCCAGTGGTGCGATGACCGGGGCGAAGCGCTGGAGAGCTGTATGGTGGCCTGCAAAGGCGGTGAGGACGACCAGGCCTTTGGTGGGTTGATATCGGCGGCGACGATGGCCTGTTTTGACGACGCGCTCACATGCACGGGGATGGGGAGATGCAAAGAAGAGATCGCCCTCTGCGATGAGGCCTGCCAACAGGTGGGCGGCGATGAGACGTGCAGGGCGCGATGTGGGTCAACGTTTTTGAAGGGAGAAGGGCTCGATGAGATCGCCGATTGCGCTCTGGAGGGGCGAAATTGTGAGATCCTGCAGGGGATGGACGAGCAGGTAGAGGGCGGTTGACCCCGGGCTCGGGGGCGTTACATTGGGCCCGATCATAAGGAGCTGCGAATCTATTACTCCAAGCTGTAGGACGGACCGTGAGATTCCGGGAACCAGACAATATGAAGATGAATATCGTGAGGATGATGCCCTTCGCCTTTTTGGTGTTGGCCATCGTCTTCACGGTCATTCACGGCTACCGCTATGCGGTGGGGCTCGATGAAGAGAATACCTGGGTGTTGGTGGGGGGAGTGGCGACGATCTACTTTTCTGTGCGGAGCTGGTTCCAGGCCCGGGTGGTGTTCGTGATGGGAGATGAACCAGGTATCCCAGTAGAGGGGACACAGGAAGAGGGGACACAGGAAGAGGGGACTCAGGAAGAGGGAGCGCAGGAAGAGGGAGCGCAGGAAGCGAAGACTCAGGAGTGGTAGCTCCGCAGGGCCTGCACGAGATCGTCGCGCAGCGGTTGGAGGCGCTCCCAGACGGTGGGGTTTTCGCCATCGCCGACGGGGCGCCGAAGTTCGTTAGCCACCTTGGGGGCCAGCTCGATGGAGGTGTCCAGGCGGCGAAGAATGCCCGTATCCAAGAGCAGTTCGAGGACTTCGTCGTCGGTGGCCGGCGCCATCGGGCCGTCGGGGGGGCCGCCCGAGAGATGGGGCACAACGTCCAGGGGGATGAGGTTGATGGCCTGGGAGAGATTGGCGAGGGCCGTCAGGAGTTCGCCGAGATCGCGGTCGTGATGCCACAAATGAAGGCCATACATATCGCGGGTCAGCGTCGCCGGAGGAGGGCGGCGGGTCTGGGAGGAGCTGAGGAGGGAGACGATCATCGCCAGATAGGGGTTGCAACTGATGAGGAGGCGCCGAAGGTCGGCGCCGCGACGGCGGGCCACGGCAATCGTGGATGGGTTGACTGGGATGGAGCCAAACCATCGCTGTCCGTCGCCCTGCTCGTCGGTATAGCTTGCGCGGGTCCAATTTTGGTGGCGAAGCTCCTGAAACTGGGCCTTGGAAAATAAGATCACCTGACGGGGCAGGCCGATGCCCATGGGGCGCGGGCTGCCAAATTGACGGGCGGCGTAGGCCGTCAAGAAGCTCTGACCATGAAAATCAAAGGGGGCCCGAGGGGTGTCGACGGGCTGGCCACTGGACCAGTCCAGGTCACCCGGGCGCTGAGCCCACCGCATCATGGAGGTCAGGGCGCTGGCGCGGCGCCGGGCCGTGGCGTCGGCCAGGGTGGTCATGGCGTGGACGACGCGGGTCGCCGCCTCCCGAGTGGCCTCCGGTTCTGAGAGGTGGTCAAACTCCTCGGCCCGGGTGCGTTGGATTTGTTGGATCAAGGGGCGCCGAAAGACAGCGTTGGCGAATAGACGGCCCCGCGAGGGGTGGCTCTCGGCGAAGGCCAGGCCGTCGCTTGTGAGTTCGAAGCGGTCCTCCTCCTGGCGCACAAAGCGCAGCCACAACCCGAAGTCCAGGTAGTAGCGCACGGTGCGTGGCTTGACGTTCATCAGGGAGGCGCATTTGTCGATGGTCTTGGGGCCCGAGCGCAGCGCCTCGATGAGATCGATGAAGCGCGAGATATTATTGGCCTGGGGCACCGAGGTGATGGACTCGGTGAGGTCCAGTTGGAGCGCTGTGTCGTCACGGGTCATGGCATGAAGGATAGGACAGGCCAGAGGGTGGTGAAAAGGGGACCATGATGGTAAAACAGAGGCATCTATAGATTCATTTCCGAGTTGTTACGAACGGTCGATGATAGGAGACGAGTGATGAGAGCATGGAACTGGAATCGAGGCATGGCGACCACGGGAATCTTGAGCCTGGCGCTGGTGATGGGGTGCTCGTCGATGGAGGACCGCATTGAAAATGTGATTCAGCACGAGTTGGAGCAGTGCAAGCTCAGCTCGGAGACCTTCTATGAAGCGTCGGTGGCCGGCGGGGGAGATAATGAGATTTTGGCAGAGTTATGCCATCTGGAGCCCTCAGAAGTGGAGATGGACACCGATTGGCGAGGGCGGATCCGCACCGGTCCGGCGGTGTGGACGGCCGAGGAGAATCAGGACACGGCGACCGTGCAATTGACGCGCGTGGCCTGGGATCGACTGGACCGGGCCATGAGTCGGGCCTCCAGCGATGACGTGGAGCGGCTGGAAGAGGCCGAAGAGCATTTTCAACAGGCTCAGGAGCAATATGGAGATAGCGCTTTCGTGCGCCAGCAGCGACTGGAGAATTTGCTCAATATCCGCGCCGAAAAGATGTCGCATGATGACGATGAGAGCCTGGTGGGGGAGGCCGCCGAAGCCTACCTGGCAGAGGTGGTGAGCTGGGCCGAGGATCGAGACGATCGAGAGGCAGTGGCCCAGGCGCGCATGGCCGTGGTCTCTCATATTCGCGACTACTTGCGCAGCCAGGAGCGGGCCGTGGATCGGATGGAGTCCACGGATCGCGACGATCGCCTCCGCGCGGCCGCGGAGGCGGCGGAGGATGACGGCGATACGGAAGCGGCCGAGGAATATATGGATGAGCTGGAGCGTCGGGAGGAAGAGCGGCCGGAGCGCATCGAGCAGTTGGAAGCCCGCATCGAGCGAGCGACCCGTGAGATCTGTGAGTATACGGAGATCCTCAACGTCGACGGAATCGACGATGATACGCTGCGAAGTCAGGTGACCTCGGCGATGGGGGATTACGATTGCGATTTCTCTGAGGAAGAGGAAGAGGAAAACGGCGACGACGAAGAATGAGGAGAGGCGACAGGCCATGAAGATCATCAATAAGAATATTGAGAGCCTGGGGTACCAACTGAGCGATGACGGAAAGCCCCAGGCCATTGCCAGGCTGTTGGATGCCTGCGGTCTGGCAAAGGTCGAGGCCGATGGCCGCGCCGAGAGCAATCGCTGCCTGGTTGCCGAGACCCCGGCGGGTGGGCTGGCGGCCATGGTGGCCTGGAGCCTCTATGGAGACGGGCGAGCGGTCATCCACTCGTTGAGCGTCGCGCCCTCATCGCGGGGCATCGGCATCGGGGCGTCGATGGTGGCCAGCGCGATGATCGCGCTGCGCGAAGATGCGGGGGTAGAGGCGATCTACGTGGGGGTGCATCGGGGGCTAAAGCGTTATTTCGGGCGCCTGGGCTTTGAGGCAGTGCCCGAGGGAGGTGCGCTTCCTCCAACCGTGGCCGAAAACCCCACGATCGTCGGCCCGGAGACGGTGGTGATGAGTCGGGACTACGGGGCGACGCGGCGAGGGCTGGATCAATGCGCCTTTATTTTGCGCTGCAACTCCACGGCCGGGGCGACCTTGCCTACTGGGAGTGTCTTCTGGTTTCGCCAGCGCGATGAGGTCGTGGAGGCTCAGTACCGGGGAGGGCGCGTTCGCCGCGGCCATATGCTGGGCGCTCTGGACAGTGATTCCATCCGTTTTTCCTGGCATGCCTGCGATGACCGCGGGGGATTGCAGCGGGGCCAGGGGCGGATCAACGTCGAGGTGTTGGAGGATGGGCGCCGGGAGCTTCGAGAGGTGATGGATGTGGGGGAGCTGATCCTTCGCGAGATCTAGGCGTCCGGGCCGTTGGTCCGGTTGGCCAAGAAGTGAGAGACCACGTCGTGAAAATCAGTGGGGCAGTCTTCCATGGGGCAGTGGCCGCAGTTGTCGAAGACCTCCAGGCGGGCCCGGGGCATGCGCTCCTGGAGATCGAAGGCCGTGGGAAGGGGTAGGAGGTGGTCGCGATCGCCCCAGATGATCAGGGAGGGAAGGTCGATGCGGTGGGCGTCGTCGATGGAGCCCGTGCGCTCCACGAGGTCAGCACCGACGCCCAGGATATGGCGCATGCGACCGATGTTTTTGACGGGGGCTAGGTAGTCGTTGATCTCATGGTCCGACATGCGGGAGCGGCGCCACTGGAGCGGTTCGTAGAGGCGCATGCCGGCGCGGGTCAGGCCCAGGCGGGCCAGCCGTGCCGGGATGCCGCCGACGAGGCGGCCCGTCCAGTCGGGGACCTGAATCTGGAGGCCCGGGCTGGTCAGCGTCAAGCTCTGGAGGTGGTGAAAGCGGTCCGGTGAGAGGGCAGCTAGATAAGCCGTGGTGGCGCCCATGGAGTGGCCCACCAGGTGCACCGGGCAGTCCAGGGTGTCCAATAGGCCTTCCAGCCAGGTCAACAGGCCCTCGAGCGAGGGCGTGATGGCGCCGCTGTGATAGGTCTGGTCACGGCCATGCCCCGGTAGATCGGGAGCGATAACGCGGTGGGAGCGGGCACTGTCCTCCATGACGCAGCGAAAGGCCATGGAGTGGGCCATGATCCCGTGGAGAAAGACCACCGTCTGAGGCCCATCGCCGACCTCCACCCAGTGGAAGGGATGGCCGTCAAAGGGAGAGGGCCGATAGACCGAGCGCACCGGGAGGCGCCGAGAGTATTTGGAGCGAGAAAAAAGCATGGCCAGACCCCTGGATACGGATACGGGGTGCGGTGACGTTCGAAGCCTTATCATAGAGCAACAATGAGATGGGGGCAAAAGAGGCGAAGGGCCCCCACCGGAGGTGGGGCAAAAGTAGGGGCATTTGGAGCGATGGCAACCACTGACGAGGTTGACGGGGTGGGGGGGGATCCGCAAAATGCGAGATAGACGATGCAAGCATTGGATCACCGCCGGGCGCCCCCACCGAGGTGGAAGGCGACGGCCACGGGCAATCAGGAGCCGAAAGTGCCAATCAATCAGCGAGGTCGGCCGATGGGACGGGTGTTAAGAGCGACGATGATGGCCGCAGCGGTGGCTATGGTGACGGCGGCGGCCCTGCCGGCCTGGGCTCAGAATCAGCCCAATGACGTGGACCTGTCGGGATTCATCGATGGCGATGACTTCTTCGTGGAAGATGGCCAGGTGTGGGGCGAGGCCAATCGCGATGAGGAGGGGTTTGAGCAATTCAGTCGGGATCTGGGTCAGGTCTTTGCCCCGCGACCGCAGGCGCCCTCAAAGACGCTGGGCCAGGCGGGCTTTGCCTTTGACTATAAGCTGGGGTTGGCGACGGTGCCCTCCGATGAACCCTATTGGAGCGATGGGCTCGCCGGTGGCCAGCCGCGCTCCGTATTGGTGAGCCATCACCTGGGGGTGAGAAAGGGGCTGCCCTTCTCCTTTGAGGTGGGCGGTGACCTATCGCACCTGATGAATAGCCAGATGTTTGGGATGGGGGCCAATATTCGCTGGGCCCTCCACGAGGGATATCGCTTCTTTCCAGACGTGGGGGTGCGGGCGGCGGCCAACACGGTGACAGGGGCCAAAGAGCTGAATCTGATCAACGGGGCCTGGGATATCTCGTTATCCAAGAGTTTCGGGATCGCCGGGGTGATGTCGCTGACGCCCTATGGGGGCTACCAGCAGTTGCATACCTGGGCGTCGAGCCGGGTGCTATCGGCCAATCCACAGGATCCGCGGCCGCCGGTGACTCGAGACGAGACCTTGAGCTATTCACCGGACGTGGTGTTCGACGCCGGACGCCAGTGGGAAAATCGAATCTTTATGGGCGCCGAATTTCAGACGTGGAATGTGGCGATGAGCCTGGAGGCCATTTTTGCGCTCTCCGATCCGGTCAGTCAGGTGACCCTGTCGGCGGGGATGGACTTTTGAGCAGCGCTGAGGACCGACGCCTGATCAAGCGATATGAGAATCGCAAGCTCTATGACACGGCGACGAGCGCCTATGTGACGCTGGAGGATGTAGAGGGGTGGGTACGTCAGGGGCAGGCGCTTAAGATCATCGATCAGCAAACGGGGGAAGATCTGACGAGCCGAACCCTTGCTCGGATCGTGTTGGAGCAGGAAAAGGTCGATCCCTCGTTTCCGGAGTCCGTGCTCCGGGGGGTGATTCAGTCGGGAGAGGCCTTCTGGTCGAGGTTGCAATGGCCTATGGAGCAGGTTCGCGAGGAGCTGAGACGCCAGGCCGAGGGGCTGGAGGACCGGGGCCGATCGCTGCGACAATTTGTAGAGGGGACGCAGGCGACGATCGACGAGATGCAGGAGCAGCTCGACCGGTTGATGAAGTGGCCCGAGATTCGTCGTGAAGTCAAGGATTTACGCCAGAAGGTCGAGCAAATGGAGGCCCGCTTGGAGGCCCTGGAGGCCGACGCCGGGGAGTCGCCGGATCAGGACTCCAGCGGTTGAACGCAAAGGGCATTGGAGGCGGCGGCCCAAGCGTGTACGATATCGCCACTGGCTGCCAAGATTTATTCCATACGAGGTGTGATCATGATCATTCGCTGTCCGGAATGTTCGACGGGGTTCAATTTGCCCGATGACCGGGTGACCCCGGAGGGCACGAAGCTAAAGTGTTCGCGCTGTGCCCATGTTTTTCGGGTCAGGGAGGTCGACGGGGGAGAGGGGACAGAGATCTTTTATAAGGACGGGGACAACGGAAAGTCGCTGGATAAGGGAGGATCGAGCTCCCCCTTTGGAGGCGGCGGGTCAGCCAGTCCATTTGCCGGGCTGGGGCCCACCAAGGAGAGCGCCTTTGGCGATGTGGCAGATGACGATGGCCCGGGGCTGTCGTCGGCCACCTCGGAGGCTCAAGAGATGGAGCTGGCCGAAGCGTCGGAGTCATCGGAGCCGACGTCCGCACCAGAACCAGCGCCGGAACCAGAGCCCGAAGCAGCTCCAAAGGGGCAAGAAGAGGAGTCCGATCCGGCCCTGATGGGGTCGGGCAGCGAGTTTGGCGATCCCGAAGACCACGTGGATCCCTCCTTTGGCGAGGGCGGTCCGGTCTTCGATCCGGACAAGGGAAAGGTCGAGGCGTCGTCGGCCGGAGCGCAGCCAGTGCCGGTCAACCCCGGGGGCGCCGGTGGACAGCCCACGGGCCCGGCGCCGACGCCGGGGTCGACGGCGGCCGGGCCGCCCACGGGCGCCAAACGCGGAGCGCCGCCGCCGACGGCGGCGGCCGATAGCTCCGGCCCGCCCTCGGGCCCGCCGACGAGCATCGGCAGCAGCGCCAGCGACGACTGGGACGATGATGACCTGGAGGCCCACCGCATTGGCGGGGGACCGGGACAAAAGATCGTCACCTTCTTATTTCTGGTACTCCTGGTGGGCGTGGGCTTTTTGGGGACCCTAGCCTACCTCAACGATGGGTTTTTGGACTTCTATGCCTTCGATGAGATGATCGAGGTGGCCTTCTCCGACGGGGAGTATGAACCGCGCGCCGAGTGGGCAGATGATGGACCGACGGTGCAGATCGTGGAGTCCGGCGATGCCATCGCCATTGAGGGGGTCCACGGCCAGCTCGTGGAGCTGGGCGGGGATTCGGTCTTCGTGGTGCAGGGGGTGGCGCGAAACCAGAGCGATAGCCGGGCGGTGAACGTCGATCTCAGGACGACGGTGAGAACCCTGGAGGGCCGAAGCTTGAGAGAGGTGCGCCGGCCGATGGCGCCGGCCATTGAGATCGGCGAGATTCGCGGCGCGGCGTCGGCCGACGAGGCCCGTCAGTTGTTGGACGAGGGCGGGATGACCCTGGAAAATGGGGAGGCCGCGGCCTTTACGGTGATCCTCGACGATCTCCCTCAGCGGGTCATCGATGGAGAGCACTATAGCTTCGGCGTGGAGGTGGCCGACATGGATGAGGCCTCATGAACGCCGCCAACGACGATCGCCACAGGGAGGACGAGGGATCCACGGGGGTTCCGGAACCCCTCTATGGCGATTATGAGCGCCTGCTGCGCCAGATCCGGTCGCTTCCGGAGCTGCCGATGAAGGCGGCGATGGTAGAGCGACGGGTGTGGGCCCGCTCGTCGGGAGAGCGCGCCTGGTATATGGATCAATTGCTGCGGGCCTCCCTGTGGGGAAAAGCAGGGGGCGCCGAGGCCATGATGGCGGCGGTGTGGTGGATCCTGGGGATGAAGCGCGAGGGGCGCTACGAAGATCTCAAGGCGATGTATATGGCGGCCCACGACGCGGGAAGAGAGGCCGTGGTGGCCCTATTTCGAAATATCCCACCCCACCGAGCGCTGGCCGAGGGGCAGAAGCTCCCGGAGCTCAAGCTGCCTCAACGCGAGGAGGTCACCCTGGGCGAGAGGCGGGCGTTGGCCACGGGGCCGGAGCGCCAATTGCTCAAGCGGCTGTTGATGGATCCGGACCCGCTGGTGATTCGGAAATTGCTGGATAACCCCCGCCTGCGCGTGGAAGACGTCAACGTGGTGGTGACCCGTCGGCCCACGGTGCCCCAGATTCTGTGGGAGGTGGCGACCCATCCGCGGTGGTTTCCCAACGATCGGGTGCGAGAGGCCCTGGTGAGAAATCCCTATGGCCAGACGGGGATGGCGCTGACCTTGATGCCGTCGCTGGGGATACGGGTGCTGCGTCGCATCGCCCATAGCGGCGATCTGCACGACGAGGTCCAGAAGAGCGCCGACCGCCTGGTGAGGTTGAGGGAAGAGCGGACGGCGCCCTGGCGGGTGTGAAGTTGTCGACAGGTGGGCGGGGGTTATTGGAGCTTGTCGGAGGCCCGGGCGACGGCGTTTTTTAGCTGGCGCAGGTAGCGGTCGCGGGCCTCGGGGCTGTGGGCCTCGACGCGCATGACGATGACGGGCTGGGTGTTGGAGGCGCGGATGAGGCCCCAGCCGTGTTTAAATTGGATGCGGGCGCCGTCGATGGTGTTGACCGGGTAGTCGTCGGCGAAGGCGTCGGCGACCTCTCCGGGTATGTGGAATTTCAGTGATTCGTCGCAGGGCTGACGGATCTCGGGGGTGGCGAAGGTGTCGGGCACGTCGGCCAACAGGGCGCTAAAGGGCTGGTGGGTGCGAGAGACGATCTCGGCGAGGCGACAGGTGGCGTAGAGGGCGTCGTCGAAGCCGAAGAAGCGGTCGTTAAAGAAGATATGGCCGCTCATCTCGCCGGCGAGGTGGGCGCCGGTTTCGCGGATCTTGGCCTTGATGAGGCTGTGGCCGACGCGGGCCATGATGGGCTGGCCGCCGTGGGCCTCGATGTCGTCAAAGAGGGTCTGGGAGCATTTGACCTCGCCGATGATGGTGGCGCCGGGATGGTCGG
>CAZMJS010000082.1:0-14937 GCA_964566695.1 uncultured Bradymonadales bacterium | reverse complement strand
CGATGGCCCATTCCACGGGGCGGTAGATACAGGTCTCAAAGTGGGCGAAGTCCACGTCGTCGAGGGCTCCCCAGTAGCGGCCGTAGAGGCGATCGCCTTTGATGAGGTTGAAGGCGCCGCCAAAGGGATCGTCGTCGCCCTGAGATATCAGCACCAGGTGAAGGCGGTCTCTTAGGCGCTCCCATACCTCGGAAAAGAAGTCATGGCTCAGGTATTGGCGTCCGAAGACGTGGTGAACCACGGTGTGGCGATAGAATTGATAGGCCAGGTCCATGTGGTGGGCCGTGATGGCATCGCCCCGCAGGACGGTGGTGCGCACGTCCGCTTGGCGGAGTCGGCGGCGCTCGCGGCGAATGGACGATCGCTTTTTGGAGCGGAAGCGGCCCAGGAAGTCATCGAAGTCCTGGCAACGGTCGCCCTGGCCGTCGCGATTATGCCAGTGGTACTGCAGGCCCAGGCGAATGGGCAGGCCCATGTCGGCAAAGAGGGGCACCTCATGGCGGTCAATAAAATTGAAATGGAGCGACGACCATTGGCGCCGGGAGGCGACGTCCAGGGCGGCCTCCAGGAGGGCTTGCTTGGTGGCCCTGATGTCCGTGACGTCCGGGCTGACCAGCAGGCGCGGGCCGGACACGGGGGTAAAGGGCACGGCGGCGACGCCCTTGGGATAATAAGGGATTCCTGCCCGGTGGGCGGCGTCGGCCCAGGCCCAATCGAAGACGAATTCGCCTTCGGAGTTGGTGGTTTCGTAGAGGGGGATAGCGCCCACGAGGGCGTCGCCCTGGTGGGCCGTCACGATGGTGGCCTGCCAGCCGCTGGAGGGATCGAGGCAACGCCCCTCCTCCAGAGCGCGCAGAAATCCATACTCCAAAAAGGGCGGCGCCTCGGCGACCAGATGATTCCAGGCATCTCTGTCGATGGGGACCAGCGATGAGTGGACATGGATGCGAAGCGATGACGGCATGGGACAAACCTGGTGGGGAAGCGGACGAACCGGGCGCAGACAACCTAGGGACCGATGGCGCCATGTCCACCGTTGAACGCGGTGTCTCTTGGAGTGCCACCGGGGGCGTGCTAGCGTTGACCCATAGGTATTCCTTTTGGGCATCGTTTCAAGCGGAGAGAGCATGCGATTACAATGGATAGCGGGTTTGTTGATCTTGGGCCTGGCACTGACGGCCTGTGATAGTGATGACACCGAGGCAGAGACGGCCGAGGAGCCCACCGAGGAGGCGGCGGTCGATGAGGTCGAGGAGAGCGGTGACGTCGGGGAGGGCGCCGCGGTCGGCGAGCCGACGATGGTGGAGATGGAGGGGCCCTTTGAGGGAGCTCACGATCCGGAGGAGCCCATCGAGGCGGAGGATTTTCCCGGGGCCATGGCCGAAGGGGTCTGCCTGGCCTACGACCACTGCGTCAACGAGGAGTTGAAGTCCATGCTCATCAGCATGCTCGTGATGGGAGCGGCCATGAACGCCTCCACCGAGGGCGATGAAGAGACGGAAGCCCGCCTGGAGGAGATGATGGAGCAGATGCAGGCCGAGGGACATATCGTCGCCGATCGCGACACCTGCGATGAGATCATGGGGTTGACCCTGTCGGCTCAGAATCTGGACGCCGACAATATCGCCGCGGGAATGGAAGCCGGCCGCTTGGAATACGACGCCGATCGGGCTGCCCAGTGCGTGGCTGTCTTCGGCCAGCCCTTCGATCTGTGTCGCGAGGAGCGCGTGGCCACCGCTCAGCCGGACCAGCAGGAGTTCATGGCCTCCGTCATGCGTCATCAGGATAACCTGGCCACCCATTTTAGCGCCTGTGACAACGTCTTTATGGGCCAACTGGAAGATGGGGATGAGTGCTTTATGGACCTGGAGTGCGCCGACGGCGAGTGCGTGATGGATGCCGACGCCGACAGCGGTGAATGCGGTCAGCCAGAGATGCCGGAGCCGGGCATGATGCCCGGTGGTGGCGCACCGGGTGGAGGAGCGCCGGGCGGCGCGCCGGGCGGTCAGCAGATGCCGGGCATGCCCTGATCGGCCACCGGCCAAAGGGGCTTCAAGCATGACGGACGCGGGGTTCCCTTTGGGGAGCCCCGTGGTCGTTCTAGCGAGGTGTTTAGGATTGGAAGTAGAAAGAGACCCGGCACGGCTAGCGCCAGCGAGGAAAGGACCATGGTTCAGCTAGGAGTGACACAATTAAAGGCGATGGGGGTGCCCGAGGGCCCCCTGGTGGAGGAGGCCATGGAGGTGGCCGAAGGGCTCCGACAGCGAGGGTGGGAGCCCTGGGAGGTGCGGGACATCATGGCGGAGGTCGCAGCGGATCCGGCCGGGGATTGGGAGGGCCTCGATCGGGAGCTGGGTTGGTTTGCCCGATCCCTGGAGACGGCGCGACGCGCCGAGGCCGGTGAGCCGGTCAGCCCCTGGCGCCAATGGGGTGACGATATCGATGACGAGGCGATCCGTCAGATGGAGCGGGCGACCTCATTGCCCGTGGCAGTCCAGGGAGCGCTGATGCCCGATGCTCACCGGGGGTATGGTTTGCCCATTGGCGGGGTGTTGGCGACGGACGACGCGGTGATCCCCTACGCCGTGGGGATGGATATCGCCTGTCGAATGAAGATGAGCGTATATCGCGTGGGGCCAGAGGCGTTGGACAAGGATCGGACGCTGTTGGAGAGGGCCCTGGAGTATGAGACGCGCTTTGGCGTGGGGGCTGATTTCGATAAGCCCCGAGATCATCCGGTCATGGAAGAGGATTGGGGGATCACCGAGGTGACCCGCAAGCTCTACGATCGGGCCCGGCGCCAACTGGGATCCAGCGGGTCGGGCAACCACTTTGCGGAGTTCGGGGTGCTGGAGCTTTCCGAAGGCCAGTGGGGCCTGGCGCCCGGGCGATACGTGGCCTTATTGACCCACAGCGGAAGCCGGGGACCCGGCGCGAAGGTCGCCAAGCATTACTCGGCGCTGGCCCGGCGGTTGCGACCGGAGCTTGGAAAGCCACTGAACGCGCTGGCGTGGCTGGAATTGAGCAGTGATGAGGGGCAGCAATATTGGCGGGCCATGGAGTTGATGGGCCGCTATGCGCAGGCCAACCATGAGGTGATCCACGAGGCGCTGGCCCGACTTATCGGGTGGGAGGTGGTCGCCGGGGTAGAGAATCACCATAATTTTGCGTGGCGTGAGGAGTACGGGGGGCGCACCCTGGTGGTGCATCGCAAGGGGGCGACGCCGGCTCAGCAGGGCCAGTGGGGCATCATCCCAGGATCGATGACGGCGCCGGCCTACGTGGTTCGCGGCAAGGGCAAGGCGGCGTCGCTGCGCAGTGCGGCCCACGGGGCGGGGCGCCAGATGTCGCGTCGACAGGCCAAAAAGAAGATCGCCTGGCCGCAGGTGGAACGCCGCCTGGAGGCCCGGGGCGTACGCCTGTTGTCCGCCGGGCTCGACGAGGCGCCCATGGTGTACAAAGACATCGATAGGGTGATGGCCGAGCAGCGCGATCTGGTGGAATCGGTGGCGGCCTTCCATCCGCGCATCGTCAAAATGGCTCCGTAGCAACCAATGGTCCACAGGTTCCTTGTAGCGGTTGGGACATGGCGATCCGTGTTTAGGATCCATCCTACGAGCCAACATGGGATCACCGGTGGGCATGCCCGGTGGGAAGGAGATTACGATGAGCGTCGCGCCAGAATCGGAATGGATAGACGATGTGCAACGCCAATGGGGGATGCAATTGAGCCTCAAGCGGGTGGGCCAGGGGTTGATCGTCGGCCACCGCAACGCCCGCCACTTCGTGGCTGGTATCAGCCTGAAAACACCGCGTGTCAGCGTACCGCTGAGCGCTGAATTTTCCCACCATCGAGACTATGGCGAAGAGCAATTGCTCGATGAAGCCATGGTTCGGCTGCGGCCGAGACTGGCAATTTACCGCCAGCGGGGCTATGCGCTTCGCGAGGTGGAGTGGTGTCCCGTTCCCCCTGGCAGCGGGGGCTATAGCTGCTGGCAGGTGCCGATGGTGGTGGTCTATATGGAACGCACCTTTGAGGGGTGGGATGAGGTGGTCGATGAGTTGCCCTGGTTGGTATCGCGGTTGACCCAACGTTGAGTACTCTTAGCCTTGGGGGGAGAATGGTCAGATGACCGGCAACACCTCGAGTGGTTGGTATCGCGCTTGCAATACCTAAGCGACCGACAGGCCCCTGTCCCCCTGGATAGACCGGTGGGATCAGGGTACGGCCACCCCACTCGGTGGAGTAGGGATTGTCGAAAGGTCAGTGAATCCATGAACCAGGCAAGAGGTATGAGATGAAGTTTGTGAGCACGATGAGTACTCGTAGTTGGTTGGTGATAGCCCTGGCGTCAGCGGGGGCGTTGATGGTGGGCTGCGAAGCCTCGGAAGAGGGAGAAGAGGGCAATTTTAATTTTGTCTATGCCGATAGCCTCTTTGTGTCGTCCACCGACTTGGCGGAGGGGGCAATGGCGAGAGTGCGCGTCGAAGATGCCCAGGAGGACCGTCCTGTGATGCTTCGCGAGGTGTTCTCGGAAGACGAGGACACGCTGTCCATCGCCGACATCGGGGACGATGATTTTGTGATGGAGGCCCGTGCCAGCGGCGAAACCCGGGTCACCGCCGAGAGTGCCGATGACGATCTGAGTGATAGCTTCCGGGTGCGATCCGCGGAGGTGGCAGGGCTGAGCTTTGATAGCCGATGCTCCAGCAACACCTTTGTGGCCGGTGCGGGAGCGCGCTTTCGCTATGAAATGAGTGATAGCGCCGGGGATGCTCTCACGGGCTACGGGCAGTATCCGGTGACGGTGGAGGCCGACGATATCGACCAATCGTTGCTCGATGGGACCCTCGACGAGCTGACGCAGGAGGAGTTGGGCCAGGTCAACCATGACCATCAGCGCCTGGGATCGCTGGAGATCGCCACCGGAGCGTATCCCGGGACCTACGTGTTGCAATCGGAGGTCGATGACGAGCAGTACGCCTTCGATGTGGTCGCTGCCGAAGACCTGACGAACCTGGATAACGTCAGCGGTGACGAAGATGGGATCAATAGTCGAGTGACGGCTGGAGAGGGGCCCGAAGAGGCGCTCGGGTTTCGCGTGGAGGCCGATCTCGACGAATACGTCTGCGGTCCCCTGGACGGTGTCATCGAAGTGACGTCCGATGATCCCGATGTCTGCGAGGCCTCCTACGCGGTGGGTCTGGGCGATTGGGAGATCATGGATCTGCACCTCATCATGGTCGAGGGCTTGGAGGTTGGAGAGTGCGGCGTGACCGTCGAGGTTCCCGATGCGGACTTGGGCCTGGAGATGTCGGTAACCGTGGAGTAACCATGGGGCCATGGCGCTGGAAACGGCGCCATGGCTAGCCCAGGTCGCACCCTGGGTGCGACAAGCCGCCCATTTTTGGGCGGTTTTTTTGTGTTTGTGTCCGGGAAATCGTTGGAGGGGACTGGTCGAGTGGCTGCAAATTAGGCAGGGTGGCCGCCGATGTGCCGCGACGACAGCAGTCAATGAGAAGTGAGTTGCAATGGGTGAGTTAGCCTCCCTGTCGGCGTCCGGAGTATGGGCGACGGCGAGTTTGATCTTTGCCAGGTTGGGGAAGACGGTGAGCGCGCTGGCGCTCAACTGGCTCAAATGCGTGATCGCCTTGGTATTTATGGTGGCCTCCATGGCGTTGCTCCAGGGCCAAGTATGGCCCGGAGAGTTGGGGATGGAGGAGACGCTCATCCTCGGGTTGAGCGGGGTGGTGGGGTTGAGCGTGGGAGATACGGCGTTTTTTCACGCCCTCAATCGGCTGGGGCCGCGTCGGACGTTGCTGCTGTCTGCGCTATCGCCGCCGATGACGGCGGTCATGGCGGTGCCGGTGTTGGGCGAGCCGCTAACGTGGACGATGGCGTTGGGGATGGGGCTGACGATGGGCGGGGTGGTGTGGGTGATCCTGGAGCGCCACCCCGACGCCGATCAGGGCGAGGAGCGGCGGGCCGATGGAAGCTGGACCTCAAAGATGAAGTGGGGCGTGGTGCTGGGCGTGGTCTATGCGACGTGCCAGGCGCTGGGCAATGTGTTGACGAAGCTCGGCGGCGGGGAGATCACGGCGCTGGAGATCAGCGTGGTGCGGCTGGCGTTTGGAATCCTGGGACTGACGCTGGTGCTGGGGGCAACGCGGCGATTGATGGAGACCTGGGTGCCCATGCGACATAAGAAGACGGCGGTCCTGGTGGTGGCGGCGACGTTTTTGGGCACCTTTATGGGGATATGGCTGATGAACGCCGGGCTTCGCTACACCTATACAGGGATCGCCAGCACCTTGGCGTCGCTGAGCCCGGTGTTCATTTTGCCGCTGGCCTATTTTGTGGAGGGCGAAGAGCTATCGCTTCGCTCCATCCTTGGGGCCGTGGTCGCCGTCGGTGGGGTGGCGGTGCTATTTTTGATGTGATGGGATCTCAATCGTTTTCGATGATCACGCAGTCGCCGTCGGCGTCGCAGCCGTAGCAGTCTTGCAGAGTTCCATTACTGTGGAAGCAGCAGGCGATGGATTCATAATCATCGATATTGTCGATATCGTCGTCATCAATATCGGTCTCACAACTGGGGTTTCCGCCACTGTCGCACGACAAGATCTCGGAGCTATCGAATAGCTCGTCCGTGATATTATCGGTGGTGGGATCGCCTGTAACCCCGTCGATGCTACACTCATTGTCCTGGCACGTCGGTTGGAAGGTCAATCGGTCTTGTAGGATCTGGGGCTGTGTGCCATCGCAGATCGCCTCAGGATGGCCGTCGTCTTGGGTCTCAGGCTCCAACTCGCTGCAGTCCTGACAATCGTCGATAGAGCAGCCGCAATCATCGCAGGGGTTTCCACAGGTCCCATCGTCAAAACAGATACCGGTCTCACAACTACTATCAGCGGGGTTGTCGCAAGGATCGTCGATGGGCGGGTCATCGAGACTGCAGGTATATGTGGTCTCCTCGGGGTCGTCCGTGTCCAGTTGGCAGGAGGCACCGGCCGTATCGTCATCGCCAGGCACGCAAATATAGGGGTTGCAAGTCTCGGTTTGTACCCCCTCGACGGCGCAGGTATTAGTGCTATCGATGTCGCAAGACGAGGTGGTGCATTGCTGTGTTTCGCCCGAGACCTCGCAGGGATTGCATTCGGAGGAATCACCGAGACGGTGATCGATGACCTCGAAGGTGCATTCGGTGCCATCGCATGAAAACTCTCGGTACTCTTCAAGGGTGCATTGGCAGATTCCTGCCGTATTTTCATCGCAGCAATCGACGGGGGAATTCTCTGCGACATACCACCCATCTTGCGCTGAGCAGTCCTGGCACTCGGTGCATCCACAGCTTTCGGTACTGCCGTCGCAATTAGCCTCGACGACGCAAGTGCCGTCACCATCACAGGCGCCGACCTGACAGTCTCCGACGTCGTCGGAGCACTCAGACCCGGCGGTGGCGGTGCAGGATTCCGATTCTTCGGTCGTGAAAGTGCTACACTCGGTGTTGTCGACGCACTGGGGTTCACTGCACTCACGGGTACGAGTGCCGGTACAGCTACTGTCCTCGACGACGCAGTCGCTCCACTCACCGCATTCAATATCGCCACAGGTGCAATCCAACGTGCCGGCGTCGTCGCCGCATTCATCTGGAAGGTCAACTTTGCCGCAGACCTCGCCCTCAGGAAGGAGTTCTTCGCAGAGCTCTTCGGTGCTTAGCGCCGGGCAGGGGGAACAGGTCCAGGAGTCCTCTAGGCAAAACTCGTCGCCACAGTCGCCGCAGTTGACGGTCGCTGAATCGCCGCAGCCGTCATCGTCGAACTCATGGGTGCCACACTCCAAGTCACCACATAACTCCTCGTCATCGTCCGGATCGCATTCCCCATCATTGGGCTCGGTATTATTGGGAGCGGTGTCGTCTTCGATCCAGTAGCCGTCCTGGCAGACACGGCCGTCCTGTTGGAGGCCCTCCTCGTCGCAGGTGGCATCGGCCAGGTCGGAGGAGTCATAGACGCAGGCCCCCAGCGCCAGGAGGAATGTGATGGAGGCGAAGACAAAGGGCTTTAATTGGGAGGGCATCGGTTGGGGCCTGCAGGAATAAGAGGGATTAAGGGGTGGCGCGACGTCGCAAGGCGACGAGTCCCATCATGGCCAACACCAGGAGGACCAGAGAGGTGGAATTATCGGTGGCCGAACAGGAGCCTCCATTGCTGTCATCGTCATCGTCGTGGCTATGCTCTTGCTCGCCGTTGGAGGGTTCCTCGTCGCCGTTGCTGTCATCGCCATCGTCATCGTCGTCGCCATGGCCGTTGGAGGGTTCCTCGTCGCCGTTGCTGTCATCCTCATCATCGTCGTCGCCGTTGGAGGGATCATCGACCCGTGGGGGACGGTCCTGCCCGATCTCGAACCAAGGGCCTCCGTCGTCGCTGATATGGGCCAGAGCACCGGCGTGGGTCGTCGCGGAGCGCTCATGGCCCATGAAGTCTTCAGTTAAGGAGTCCGCATCGTCCAGAGCCTCCACGGCTTCGTAGAGGGGACCGTCGATCAAAGGAGTCAGGCTAAAGGGATCGCCGTTGGGAGCCTGGAAGCAATCGCTGCCATCGTCCTCACAGACGATATTCCCCTCGACGGTGCCCGAGGGGCTTCCGCCGATGGCGCTGTGTCCGTTGGGAGCGATGGCGTTATTGGCCAAGACGTTGGAGTCATCGCTCCAGCCGGAGGCCATGATGGCCGTTCCCTGGTTGTCGAAGACCGTATTGTGGGCCACCACCATGTCGCGCTGGGGGGCGCCCACATTATGTTCGTAGAGGTGAATGCCGTGGGTGGCGCCGTCGGCCACGATATTATTGGTGATGATCGCCGGTCCGCCGCCGGCCAGGATGGCGCCGCTGTCGCGGGAGCCGACAATGAGGTTGCCGTCGATGATAGAGGTCGCGGTGCCATCGTCGTGGGCACCGTAGACCATGACGCCCGGTCCCTGAATATCGAAGATGGCGTTGTCGCGAATGACGGCGTTGGAGTCGACCTTGATCTGGATGGCGTACCCCACGCCGGGCGAGGACAGTCCGTAAAAGGTGTTGCCCTCAATATGGGCGTCGACGGTGCGACAGTCGTCGGCGCCGCTATGGCAGCCAAAATAAATGGCCGTGGTATCGACGTCGAAGATGGAGTTGTCCAGGATATGGAGGCGTGTGGGTTCGCTGTCCGAGAAATTGGCCGACATGGTCACGCCGCCGGTTTGCTCAAAGTGGTTTCCGGCGACGGTGATGTCAGTGGGGCTGTGAAAGCGGATGGCGTGAGGCCCGGCGGTGCCCGGGAAGTGAAGATCGCGGATCTCGACGAACCGGCTCTCCGAGCGAACCTCGATGGTATTGGCGCCGGTGCCGCTATAGGCCAGACGGGCGGGGTCATCGGGATCGGCGGAGCGAATGATGATCGGGGCGTCCTCTTCTCCCGTGGCGCGAAGGTGACAGGTGTCCATATGATCGCCAGGCGCCAATTCCAGGGTCGTTCCGGGGTCGGCGTCGTTGGCGATGGAGCACCAATTATCATCGGTGCCCACCTCAATGGTGGAGGCCCATGCCATGCTTGTCATCATGAAGGGGGCTGCGATGGCGAGACAAAAGATTTCAGCGCGCGACATCCGGTTGTCCTTTGGAGTGAGTACCGTGCGTTAGAGCATGAATTATGAAAATCTTAAGTCCATGGTAGTTGAAGTAGCAGTAGAGGACAAGAAGGCAGACGCCCCGGATCCATAGAGGAGCCGGGGCGTTAAAGGCTGTTAACCAGGGGGATCAGTCCTGATCATCGCCCATGGAGAGGTAGACTCGGTCACCGACGTCGTCGGCGCCAGACTCGGTGAGCACGACCTCTACGAACTCGCTGCCCATCAGGGCGTAGATGCGGCCGAAGAGGAAGATGGGGCGGGTATTCCCGTACCAGTCGATGCAGGAGGTCACGCACTCGCCACCGGCCTCGTCGGTGGAGGAGACGATCCCCTGAAGCTCGATGGAGCCGTCGAGGTGGGTGCGGAAGAAGCCAATATTGGCCGCGCCACTTCCCCACCAGCCGTAGTCGGAGGTCAGGTTGAGGATGGGAAGTCCGAAGATGCCCCCTTTGTCGTCGGGTCGAAAGAAGAAGCCATGGCTGCGGCTCTCGCCTTCCATCATATCCTCCATGACGGTGCCCTCGACGACCTCGGCCGAACTCCCGTCGAGCACCAGGGTGTCGACAATCAGGTCCGATCCGGCATCCCAATCCCAGTCGCTTTGGACCACCAGAGCACCCACTCCGGGAGCGTTTTCGATACGCGTGACGTCGCCATCGAGCTCGAAGTCGTGGGTGATCCCGCTGTCCAACTCGTAGGCGTAGAGGTCGGTGCCGTCGCCGGCGATATACCAGCCGTCGACGTGGCGATTATTCATCCACCACATAGAATCGACGTCATCGGAGATAAGCGTGATCTTATCCTCCAGCGATTGCTCGCCCTGGTTATCAAACTCGCTCAGGGGGAGGGCGAGCATTTCCAGACGACGCTCCATGGTGGCGCCTCCACCGCCACCCCAATATTCGTCGTCGGTGACGACGCCGTCGCTGCTATTGCTGACGTCGTCGTCGCCGACATCGCTGTCATCATCGTCGTCATCGTCGTCATCAATGGTGACGCTTCGGGTGGTGGCCAGATATAGGGTGTCGTCGACCTGGCGGAAGGAGAATTGGTCGATCGGTTGGCCGACCACGGAGTGCACCTTGGCGTCGTCGCCTTGCAGGGGCATGGAGTAGACGTGATCGCCGACAGAGAGGAAGATATTTTCCGTGGAGACGTAGAATTCGCGGCTCCAGTCGGAGATCAGGCTACGGGCCTGGCAGTCGATATCCAGGTCATCTCCCAGCTGGCATTGGGTGACCGTGTGGAAGACGGGGCTCCACGGGGTGTCGACGGGTTGGATGATGTCGGTGGCGCTAAAGAGGGGGTCGCCTGTAACGAATTGATTATCGCCCTGGTGGTGGAGCACCCGTGGAAGCGCCTCGGAGGGCGAGCCCTCAAAGCCCCAGGGAAGCGACCAGGGCATATAGAAAATCAGCTCGTCGTCCACCAGACGGCTGGCGTAGTTGGACCCGCTGAAATAGTCGTTGGACTGGAAGAAGTGACTGTCGCCGCGCTCCAGCCCGCCGTCGTCGTCGATGGAAAAGGAGCTGATCTCGGTGGCGCCGCTAAACCAGCCCCAGGGACTGCTGCTGCTTCCCTCGAGTTGGATGCCGTAGCGGTAGCCGACGACGAAAATGCGGTTTCCACGCACCAACATTTCATCGTACCACACGCCCTGGTTGAGGGCCTCTTCGCCGGCGACCTCGATGCCGTCGACCTGATGGGTGTCACCGCTTTCGGAGACGTCGACGGAGTATAGTGCGCCCTGGCGAAGCACGATCAGGTAGTCGCCGATATTCTTGACGATACCGCCTTCGTCGACACCCTCCTCTTGAGTGTTGGTGATGTCTTCGTTGTCGGGGTCGTCGCTGGCGCCGGCGTCTTGTTCTGGAGCGGCACCGTCGTCGGCGAAGTCATCGCCGTTCATGGAGTCCTGGTTGTTCCCGCCCGCACCACCGCCGCCGCTGCGCTCGTCTTCGATGGCGGCCATGAAGTCGTCGAAGGAGTCATCGGAGTCAAATTTCTCCAGGGGGTCGGTCTGGGTTTCCGAGGGCGACGAGGAGTTATTGCCGCTGGGGCTGCCAGGGCTGTCGTCGTCGCCGCATCCGGCGAGGCCGACGGCGAGCAATCCGGTGAGCAAGAGGGGGAGGGTCAGTCGCATGGGTTCATCTCCTTATCAGTCGGTCAGGGGAATACAGTCAGAGTTGTTTAAAAGCGCGCTACCAAGCATAAGCAATGTACGTACCAGCGCCTATTTTTAGGTTCGGAAGGGCGCTGAGCCCAGACAGTCCGTGAACGGTCGGCAAAAGCTTACTCCAAGGGTGGATATGGGGCTGACCGAAAGGCGTCAGCACGCTTAGAAGGAGAGGGCCTCTCCGCGCTCAATGGAGCGCTCCCACATGCGGATATAGCCCTCGGCGGATCGGAATAGGGGCTCGATGGCCTCGTAGGTGGCCCCGTCGTTTCGCACGTCCTCAATGAGTTCGGCGACCAGGCCAATATGAGCCATGCCCTCCGTATTGAAGTCCACGGTACGATCGGCGAGTTGAGGCTCTTGGAAGGTGATGTCGCCGGCGAAGGACTCAAAGGGATAAGCCACGGGGTTGTCCTGGTCGTCACCACAGACAGAGCGATCGCCGAAGCGAGGTCCCGGGGCGCCGGCAAAGCCGTTGAGGTCAAAGCCGAAGCCCTCCGCCGGATAGGCCCCGGCGTCTTCCATGAGCTCCAGTCGGTGGTTGAGATCGTCCAGGCGACCACCGGGGCGGTCGGGATCGTTGCACCGACCGAAGTTAAATTTGGACACGCCGCCCAGCTCGTATAGTTTCCCGCGATTGTGGTTTCCGTGGGTGCCCGTCGCCGGGTAGTCGTGCTCCTGAAGCATCTCAAAGGCCCGCTTGTAGCTGCGTCGGGGGAGGTGGTCGATCTCCAGAATCATGCCTCGGTCCATCATGGACTCGATGAGAAATTCGCCCAGGTCGGTTAGGCCATGGTTTTGGCAGTAATCGCCCTCCAGGGGACCATCGAAAAGAAGGCCGAGATAGGGCAACAGGGTTCCCACGGGGTTCGAGGGGAAGCCTGAGAGGTCGTTTGGAGGAGCGGAAAAATAGTCATCACGGGGCTGGTTGAGGCCGCTGAAAGCGACATCACCGAAGTCGAAGGCCGAGGGCAAATCGGGACAATCGTCGGTGAAGTTGGAATAGTGGCCGGTCTGTACGAAATTACCCAACTCGATGACCTCGCGGTGGCCATCTCCGGCGGAGAAGGCGTTGTCGTATTTGTGGTTGGGGAAGATGGCCCGCACGCCGAGGTCATAGTAGTGGTCGAGGTTGTCGATCACGTCCTGTTCGTCGCATGGTTCTTGGTCCTCGCCGGGCACCAGGCGGCATTCGAAGAGGTTGGAGACCTCGATGCCAAGCAGAATCGCCAAATCGCCGTCGGCGATGACCTGGCGTGCTTCTTCCGGGGTTTCGACGATGCGGAACCACCCCTTGCCGGGGCCGCCATGCTGAGCGTCAATATAGCGCTCCATGCGTCGGACCTCTTCCAGGCTGCGATCGATGGCTGCCATGTCATCGCAGGAATAGCGCGTCGGTTGGACGTCGGAGCCAGATAGAAGCTCGCAGATCATCTGGTTGCTCGTGGCATGTTGGACCATGAGACGAAGTCCGCTTTTTCGGGCGCGCTGGACCCATTTGTAGTATTGGGTTTGGTGGGTGGAACTGAAGTGAGCGTTGGGCCAATCGGTGAACGCGGGATAGCCCTCTGTGTAATGGTTAAATTCCGGCGTCTGACCATTTGTCAGGGCGGCGATGAGTTCTTCCTCGTCGAGGTCGGAGGCTTCGTCGAAGCCAAAGCCAAAGAGGTCTTTTCGACCTTCTTCCCCATGAAAGTGCTCGCAGTTGGGCAAGGCGTGCTCCACGCCGAAGGGGTGAAAGGGGGCGCCGTGAAACATACCGGCGCCGCCGAAACCGAAGTTGGTCAACAAATGGCTATGGGTTTCGACGTAGCCAAAGAGGTCGCCGTCATCGAAGGTGGTTTTTTTAATGTCGCCCTCGGCATCCACCGTAAGCTCGGGATAGTCGGCGCAGCCCTCGGCGTCGTGGAAGCTGACGGTGGCCGCCCGCTGGGGATCGTCGACGAGGCCCGATGAGGAGAGGTAATGACCGGTGGCTTTGTGTCGCAGTTGGAGGCGATCCTCGTCGATTGGTGAGGCCTCGACTTCCCACTGAACGCCGGGGAGGTAGTCGTCATCAAGTTCCATTAATGCATTACTGATCTCCGGTTGACGCCACAGGCCCTCGTCATCGGCGACGACGAACTGGTGGTCATCATCGTAGAGCAGGTAGACGCCGAGGTCCGTGGCTTTGGCGTAGTAGGGGGTGGCCTGGGATCGATCGTCGGGGTGGATGTCGAAACCCAGACGCTCCCCATCGCTGGAGGTGCTCAAAAACCGACCCACCCCGTCCGAGGGAGTGGCGGCGTCGATGTGGAAGCACTGGCCCGCCAGGGCGTAGCGATCACTATTGTCCGGGGCATCCAGGCGTTCGACGCTATCGTCGCTGCACCCGATACCAATCGTAACGAGAAATAGGGCCAGGCTCGCTGTAGGGAAAATCCGGGGCATGGTATAGCTCGTCGTCGCAGGGCAGGGTTGGCGAAAGTTGAATCGAGTAAATACTAACATGAAGTGGAGTAGACGTGGAGCGCCGAAGCAAAGGCGTTTCTTGGAGTGGAGGCGCGCGGGTCGGGTCGTGTTGCCAGAGGAGTGCATAGGTGAGTGCGATAGAAGTGGGAGCGTTCCAACTCGTGGAGCCGATTGGTCGCGGAAGCGCAGGCCTGGTTTGGCGGGCCCGTCACGGCCTAAGTGGCCGATCGGTGGCCGTGAAATTAGTGAGCGAAATGGAAGGTCAGCAGGGGATGGCACCGCGTCAGCTGCCCAATGAGATACGGGCGGTGGCACAGCTCGATCACCCAGGGGTGGTTCGGGTCTATGATGCGGGGCCGATCGGCCCGGAGACGCTGAGAAAGGTGGGGATGGAGGGGGAGGCTGGTGGTTTCTTTCTGGCGATGAGTCTGGCCGACGGGACGCTGGTCGATTTTTGGGAGCACTTCGATCGATGGTCAGGGGTGCAGGTCTTATTGGAGAAAGTCTTGGCGGCGCTGGCCTACGCCCATGCTCAGGGGATTCTTCATCGAGATCTAAAACCCGAAAATGTGCTGTGTCGAGCCGAGGAAGGCGGTGATGTCGATCCCTGGATCAGTGATTTCGGGTTGGCGGACCTCTTCG
>CAZMJS010000081.1:13200-14990 GCA_964566695.1 uncultured Bradymonadales bacterium | reverse complement strand
AAGTCCCCACGGACGACCTCAAACAGCAGGTCTCTAAATTCTACGGTCAGACCGTTCAGAAGACGGAAGACCTGGATTATGGCGCCTGCTGCGTCGACGATTACGACCCTCAACTCACAGCCAAACTCACCGACGAGGTCCTCTCTCGCCGCTACGGCTGCGGAAGCCCTCTTCCCCCGGCCCTCGACGGAGCCACCGTCGTCGACCTCGGCAGCGGCGCCGGCGCCGACGCCTTCATCGCCTCCCAACTCGTCGGCCCCTCGGGCCACGTCATTGGCGTCGACATGACCGACGAGCAATTGGCCGTGGCCCGCGACAATATCGCCCCTCATATGAAGAACTTCGGCTACGACGAGCCCAATATCGAGTTCAGAAAGGGCATCATCGAGGACATCCCCGTCGATGATTCCACGGCCGACGTCGTCATCAGCAATTGCGTCATCAACCTGTCCAATGACAAACCGGCGGTCTTTAAAGAAATCGCCCGCATCCTCAAGCCGGGCGGCGAATTCTATATCTCCGACATCGTCGCCGACCGCCGCATCCCCGAGCATCTTCAAAGCGACCCCAAGCTCTGGAGCGAGTGCCTCTCCGGCGCCGCCTACACCGAGGATTTGCGCCGCATCATGGCCTCCGCCGGCTTCCAGGACGTCCGCGTGGTCAAGGAAACCGGCCCCACCGACATCGTCGAGGGCATCCGCTTTATGTCCCAGATACTCCGCGGCTTCCGCATCGACCTGGAGGACCGCTGCGAGGACTACGGCCAACTGGCCGTCTACCGCGGCACCATCGAAGACCACGCCGTTTCCTTTACCCTCGGTCAAAACCACCTCTTTCCCACCGGAGAGGCCATCCGCATCTGCAAAAACACAGCCGACATGCTCAGCCAGTCGCGCTTTGCCGACCACTTTCACGTCAGCCCCCCGCTGACCCACCTCGGCAGCTTCGATTGCTCCAGCCCCGCCCCCCTCGCTGACACCCCTCAACCGGCCCCCATCGAGCCCGTCGAATCCAACTCTTGTTGCTAGCAACTCTGGACACCTGCTCCTTTGTGCCCATGATTTCGACGGACGGTTACCCCCATCGGCTCGACGCCGATTCCCTCTGTCGGAGCATCTCAATATGACTGGTCCTCGCCCTCTTTGGCTCCCTCTCGTCGCGCTGCTCTCCCTGCTCGTTATCGGCTCCGCCTGCTCCAACAACGGCCCCGAGCCCGACCAGCGACAGCAGATCAAACAGCAATCGATCTACGATTTCGAGGTCACCACCATCACCGGCGATTCCACCACCATCGGAGACTACGAGGGCAAGGTCCTGCTCTTCGTCAATACGGCCAGTGAATGCGGCTTCACCCCCCAATACGAGGGCCTGCAAAACCTGTGGGAACAATACCAAGACGAGGGCCTAGTGGTCCTCGGCTTTCCCTCCAACGATTTCATGGGCCAGGAGCCGGGAAGCGACGAGGAAATCGCCGAGTTCTGCACCGGCGAGTTCGGCGTCACCTTTCCCATGTTTAGCCGCATCTCCGTGCGTGGAGGCGACCAACATCCCCTCTACACCCACCTGACGGAGCATAGCGGCGAGAGCATCAGTTGGAACTTCAATAAGATCCTCGTCAACCGCCAGGGCGAGGTCATCGACCACTTTGGCTCCCGAACCGAACCCGAGAGCGACGACATCGTTAACGCCATTGAGGCTCAACTCGACCGATGAGCGCCCGCTCGCCAACCACCCGCGCCGGGGCACCGCGCCCACCGCCTCTCGGCTTCCAACTGACCAAAGATTGGCAA
>CAZMJS010000081.1:0-13100 GCA_964566695.1 uncultured Bradymonadales bacterium | reverse complement strand
GCTTTTGCCTTATCGGCCCCACCGCTCTACCATATGGCTCTGTTCTCACTCCCCGGAGCCGCCATGGAATCCTCGACCTCAGACGCCCCCATGCCCCTTCGCGTGGGCTTTTTCGCCGCCCACTTCATCATCGCCCAGGCCATCCTCTTCGGGGCCGTCGTCTTCATCGCCTATATCGTCCAGGATGCCGTCCTGGGCGAGGAGGCGTTCTCCGACATCGGCTCTCATCCCCTTCTGATGGCGGGCATTGGCGCCGGGGTTTTGGGCTTGATCGCCTCCCGCGTCAGCGACAATCTACAATCCCGGAGATGGGGGCGCCACGTGGCTCCCGAGGCCTATCGCATCTTAACCCTGGAGCTCACCCTCCTCACGCTGGCCAGCGGTACCCTTTTCCTCGTGGGCATGATCCAACCCCAACTCCTAGAAGGCATGCCACCGCTCTTTGAGGAATTAGGCCTCGATCTAACCTACGGCCCCCACTACCTGGCGGCCGCCTTTATCTTCGCCCTCGGCGCTGGCGTGGCCAATATGTCCGCCATCCTCTCCCGTCAGCGCACGGAACTCGACGAATGAAGCTCTCGGACATCCCCGACATCCTCGGCGCCTGGCTCGACCGCCTCTCCTACCCCATCATCGTGCCCCTGGCGCTCCTATTGGCCGCCGCCCCCTTCCACCCGGAACCCCACCTCTTCGAGACATCCCGCATGCTCGTCGCCGGCGAGCTCACCGAGCCCATCTATATCTTCGACTTCCTCATGCACAGCGCCGGCCTGGTCCTCGTCGGAGCCAAGGTCATCCGCGACCTGAGAAAACGTCGGTCAACCCCCACTGAAACATCATGATCGGCCTTATCCGTCGAGCTTTTCCTCGCACTTCTCGATGGCCTTTTTGACCTTCGACTTCGAAGGCGCGCGCTTGAGGTAGCGAAGCGCCTCCTCGTAATCCCCCTTATTCATGGTGGCGATCCCCAGGATGGTCCATACCTCTCGGGCCATTTTCGCCGGCATGGAGCCCACGGCCCGCATATGGTGGCCCAGGCGTGCCGCTTCCTCCCAATCTTCGCGCTCCATGGCCTCTTCGGCCTCTTCCATCAGCTCCGCGTGAAAGGAGGAGGGCTTATTCTTCTCGCGGTCGCTCTTTCGCCTCACCAGGCGCTGGCCGCTCTTCATGGTCTGCATATTGTCCATGACCACGAAAAACGCCAGAAAGGCCAGGATAAAGCTTCCCATGGCAAATAGACCGACCACGCCCAGCGGGATCACCGCAAAAATACTGGCATTTAAGGCCCATTTTCGAGCCGTCTTCTCATCTTTAAAGCGCCTCAAAAAGAGGTGGAATAAGCGCCCCCCATCGTAGGGCCAGATGGGCAGCACCAGGTTAAATAGGCTCCAGATCAGGTTGGTCCACACCAGGGCTGGGATCAGCGTCGATGTGACGGCCGACGCCTCCACGACCTCTGGAAAGAAGGCCATCACCGAGCCGAAGATGGCCGCGGCGATCAGCCCTGCAATGGGGCCGGCCAGGATCTGTCGCGTCTCCTCTCCGTCGCTTGCTGGCTCTCGGTCCGTGATACAAAAGCTTCCAAAGGCGTGGAGCACGATGGAGGGCCCCAGGCTCTTTCGCTTCGCCGCCATGGCGTGCGCCCACTCATGCCACACCAGGGCCGCCGTGATCGCCAGGGCCCATAGAATTCCGTCGGCCACCGCCATGGCCCCCAACATCGGCCACAGCACCACCACAAAGGCCATCAAGATCCCGTACCACATCGATACGAAGACCTTGATCTTCCCCAGACTCAATAAGTGTACGCCCCGTCGCTGAAATAACATCGTACTCTCTATCTGTCGGTCCGTTTACTCTTGCGGCGTCGATCGCCGTCGCGTCAGCTCCACGCCCACCCACCGCGGACCGCCCGTGACGTCCGGGGCCTTCTTCCGAATGGTGACCGTCACAGACACCACGCTTTCGTGGGCCTCCAGGACGCGGTCGGCGATCTCGCCGGCCATCTTCTCCACCAAAAACCGGCTCTCCCCATGGGCGACATCATCCACGGCTTGCGCCAGGTGGCGATAGTCCAGCGTATCGTCTAAGGCGTCGCTATCGGAGGAGCTCTCATCGCTGACCACGGCCCGCACGTCGGCCTCAAAGCGCCGCCCGTCGCGGCGCTCTTCCTCATAGACGCCGTGGTACCCCTTAAATGCCAGCCCTTCGACGAAGACCTCCATATCAGGAGGCCGCCTTTTCTTTTCTCAGGCAGCAGGACTTGTACTTCTTGCCACTACCGCAGGGGCAGGGATCGTTTCGGCCCACCTTCGGGAGTTCTCGCTCGAAGGTATCCTGGCCGTCGTCGTCGCCATCGGCCGCCACGCTGGGTCGGTTAAACTGAATCTTGTCCGGCACCTGATGCTGGGGCTTGGGCTGACGCTGAAGTGCCTCTGGCTCTTCGATCTCCACCTTGGAGACAAACTCCACGACGTTGGTCTTGATATTGGACATGAGGTCCAAAAAGAGGTCATAGCCGCGCTTCTTATACTCCTGCTTCGGATCCTTACGGGCGTAGCCGCTCATGCGGATGCCGTCGCGAAGCTGCTCCATGGCCTGCAGGTGCTGCCGCCAGAAGCGGTCGATGGCCCGCAGGTAGCGATTCTGAATTTGCTCCTCCAGCAACTCTCGCCCGGTGATTTCGTCGACGTCCAGTTCGTCGTCTGACACCTCCCAGTCGCCGCCCTCGCCGTCTTCTGCCTGGGCTTTCTCGGCGGCCGCCTCCGCTTTCGCTAGCTCCAGTCGCCGCTCATTGACCTTTTTGGCGATCTCGTCAAATTCTTTCTCTCGATCATCCACCAACTGGACGACCCGATCCCAGACGCGGCGCTCGATGGCGTCGCGTCCCGTGATATCATCAAACGTGACCTCCAGACCGAAGAGGTGCTCCACCGACATCTGGAGCCCTTCCAGATCCCAGTCGTCGTAGCGCACCTCTCGCGAGCAATAGCTATCGATGGTCGCCAGGGCCACGTCCTCGTAGAGGTCCATCGCCATTTCCAGCAGGCCCCGACCATCTTCGTCCTCGCCGCGCAGCACATTTCGACGCATCTCGTAGATCGTCTTTCGCTGGACGTCCATGACGTCGTCGTACTCCAGCAGATTCTTACGGATATCGAAGTTCCGGCCCTCCACCTTCGTCTGGGCCCGCTCCAGGCTCTTGGTCACCATCTTATGCTCGATGGGCACGCCCTTCTCGAAGTTGACGACGTCCATGATTTTGCTCAGACGCTCGGCGCCGAATAGGCGCAGCAGATCGTCTTCCAACGACAAGAAGAAGCGGCTGGCTCCGGGGTCGCCCTGACGACCGGCTCGACCGCGAAGCTGGTTGTCAATTCGCCGCGACTCGTGGCGCTCCGTACCGATCATGAATAGCCCGCCGGCCTCCAGCACCTCTTCGCGCTCGGCGGCGCATTGCGCTTTGTATTTTTTGAGGGCCTGGCGATACTCCTCGGTATAGTACTGATCCTTTTCATTCTCCGGCGTAAAGGGCGGGATATCCGGCTCGCCCACGGCGTCGTCCGCCATCTGCTCCGGGTTTCCGCCGAGCAGGATGTCCGTACCACGACCGGCCATATTGGTGGCGATCGTCACCGAGCCTTTGCGGCCGGCCTGAGCCACAATATCGGCCTCCCGTTCGTGATGCTTGGCGTTGAGCACCTCGTGCTCGATGCGCTTTCGCTTGAGCACCTGGCTGATGGCCTCCGACTTGTCGACGCTCGTCGTTCCCACCAACACCGGCTGGTCGCGCTTATTGCACTCCACGATCTGATCGACGATGGCGTCGAACTTCTCCGGATAGGTCCGATAGACCAGATCCTCATAATCTTTTCGAATCACCGGCTTATTCGTCGGCACCACGATGACTTCCAGCTCGTAGATCTCGTGGAATTCCTCGGACTCCGTCTCCGCCGTACCGGTCATGCCCGACAGCTTGTCGTACATTCGGAAATAATTCTGGAAGGTCACCGTCGCCAGCGTCTGGTTTTCATCCTTAATATTGACGCCTTCCTTGGCCTCCACCGCCTGGTGAAGCCCGTCAGACCACCGACGTCCCGGCATCGGACGACCCGTAAACTGGTCGACGATCACCACCTCGCCTTCCTTGACGATATACTCCTCGCCCTTGCGATACAGGGTATGGGCCTGCAACGCCTTATTGACGTGGTGCACCGTCTCGATGTGCTTGGTATCGTAGAGGTTATCCATCCCCATGCGCTCTTCGACCTTCTCCACACCGCTATCGGTGAGGGTGGCCGTGCGCTTTTCCTCGTCGACCAGATAATCCTCATCCTTTCTCAGGTAGGGGATAATCTTGTTGATCTCGAAGTACAGCTCCGTCGACATCTCCGCCTTACCACTGATGATCAGCGGCGTTCGAGCCTCATCGATGAGAATGGAGTCCACCTCGTCAATGATCGCGAAGTTCTGCTTTCGCTGGACGTAATCCTCCAGCTTATACTTCATATTGTCGCGCAGGTAATCGAAGCCAAATTCGTTATTGGTGCCGTACGTAATATCGGCAGCGTAGGCTTCCTTGCGCGCCTCTTTGGACTTGCCACCGACGATGGTGCCCACGCTCATGCCCATGAACTTATAGAGCTTGCCCATCCACC
This sequence comes from uncultured Bradymonadales bacterium, assembly GCA_964566695.1. GTDB lineage: Bacteria > Myxococcota_A > Bradymonadia > Bradymonadales > Bradymonadaceae > SLJM01. Next base: position 8,442 of record CAZMJS010000081.1, on the reverse strand, counting down.
GGGCGTCTCGTTCGGCCAGATAATCATTGACCGTCACCAGGTGAGCGCCCTTGCCCGACAGGGCATTGAGATACATGGGCAACGTGGCCACCAGGGTTTTACCTTCACCGGTCTTCATCTCGGCGATCATGCCGTCGTGCATCACCATGCCACCGATGAGCTGCACGTCGTAGTGGCGCATCCCCACTGAGCGCTTGCCGGCCTCTCGCACCACGGCGAAGGCCTCGATCAACAGGTCATCCAGGGTCTCCCCGTTGTCCAGACGCTCGCGAAACTTGTCGGTCATCGACCGAAGCTCAGCGTCCGACATATCGACGTAGCGATCCTCCAAGGCGTTGATCTGGGCGACTTTCGCCCGCGCGTCCTTGAGATAACGCTCGTTGGCCGAACCGAATAAGGTTTTGATAAATTTGAACATGGAGTGGGTCTTTTGGGGGCAGTCTTCGCCGAAATCTCTTGAATGTCTGGCATGGCATACCAGAAGACGGGCCAACTCGCCAACATCTCCTCCGCAGGCCTGCTCATCGCTCCAAGAACAGACTGCTCCCCCACTGCTATTCCACTTTTCTTTGGCCCCCGAAACCTCGAGCGCCCTGGCGGCGATAATAAGCGCGATAGCAACGCGGCGACGGCCGCCGCCCCCCGTGCGCGAGGACCCCGTGCCATCACCGACGCCTCCCCTCATCCTCTGGTTTTCTACGCCCGTGATCGCTCTGGCCATCGCCGCGCACGGGGCCCCCACTCAGCCCTCGCTGGTCTGGATGGCCTTGTGCCTGGCGGCCCTCCTGGCACTGGCCGCCACCCTCCGTCGTCGACCCCGCATCGGCGCGGGCCCCTGGCTACTCATCGCCGGCACCGCCACCATCTGCGCCGCGCTGACCGTCGACGCCCACCGCCAGTCTACGCCCCACCCCATCCTGGACTGGCTGGGCGAGGATCGCCTCCAGGCCGAGGTCACGGGGCTGATCGTCGACGGCCCCATCGATCATGAGCGAGGCTTCGCCTACGACCTGAAGCTGGAATCCATCGACATCGATCCCGATGGTCGGTGGACCGATCCCGCGCCGACCCTTCGCTTTTTCCTCCCCTCCGACCTGAGTTCGCCCTGCGATCCTCTCCCCCTGCCCGGCGACCGCCTGCGCACCTGGGCCACCCTGGAGCGTTTTCCCCCGTCTTATGCGCCTCACCAGCACTCCCTTCGTCAACATATGGAGGCCCGTGGCTACAGCGCTCGAGCCACCGCCCGCGAGGCCATCCAGCCTCTGGACGGCGAGCGCACGCCCACCCTGCGCCTTCGACGCCACCTAAATCTCCAGCGCATCTCTCTGGAGCGGCGCGTCCAATCCCACCTCGACGACCCCCACGCCATCGCCATGGCCCACGCCATGCTCACCGGCAGCCGCGGCCGCCTAAGTGACGAGTTTCGAGCCCCCTTCGACATCACCAGCACCGGACATATCCTGGCAATTTCGGGCCTCCATTTTGGCGTCATCGCCGCCTTATTGGCCTTCCTCTTCGGCGCCCTGCTGGACCGCTTCCCGCGGCTCTACCTTCACCGCCCACGGCGCTCCATCATCGGCCTCTTCACCCTGGGCGCGCTCTTCATCTACCTCCTGGCGATCGGCGCCCCCGTATCGGCCCAACGCGCCTTCGCCATGGCCTCGTTAGCCATCCTATTTCTATGCTTTTCGCCCTGGCGATTGAGCCCCATCACGGCGCTCATCGCCACCGCCACGGCCATGATCATCTATCGCCCCTCCATCATCGCCGCCATGGGCTTTCAATTGAGCGTCTTCGCCACCGCCAGCATCCTACTGATCCACCGATTTCGCCCGCCCGCTCTCCGCGCCCCTTCACCACTGGAGACCGATCGCAGCGAGCGGCGCCTCACCGCCTGGCGCCGGCGCACCCTCCACTTTATAGCCATCTCCCTGGCCGCCACCGTGGGCACCTGGCCCACCCTCCTCATGATGACCGGCGAACTCCCCATCGCCGGCCTTTGGGCCAACCTGATCGTCGTTCCCCTTGTGAGCCTCCTCCTCTTTCCCATCCTCGTCGCCGGCGCCCTTGCGACCACTCTCTCCTCCACCGCCGCCGGCCTACTCCTGGAGTTATCGACCCGCGGACTGCTCGCCCTCCACACCTTCGTGGATACCGCGGCCTACGCCCCGGGCTCTGTGTGGCGCCTGGGAACCCCCTCAGCGCTGGAATTTTCCTGCCTCCTCATCGCCTGCTTTGTGGCGCTAAGCGCCTGCTTTCGCCCCCGCGCCCTCCTCCTGGCCTTCCTCGTCGCACTCCTGGGCTACACCCCGGGCGTCCTCACCGATCGCCTTCAAGGCCCCACCCTGGAGGTCCACTTCATCGACGTCGACCAGGGCGACGCCACCCTCATCATCACCCCCGACGACCGCTCCATCCTCATCGACGGTGGCGGACGCCCCGTCGGAAGCGATCCCGGACTCACCCGCGTCGCCCCCTACCTTCGCCACCAAGGCATCCAGCGCCTCGACAAAGTCATCGTCACCCACGCCGACTTCGACCACTACGGCGGACTCTTTGCCCTGGCCCGTCCCTTTCGCCCCCGAACCCTCATCCTCGACGGACGCGACGCCGACCACCCTCGCCTGCGCGAACTAAGCGAAGTCATGGACGCCCAGGGCGCCACCCTGCTCCCTCTGGAGACCCACCACCGCATCCGCACGCCGTCGCTGGATCTGGCCGTGCTTCGACCCGATCTTTACGGGGCCTCCGCCAACGATCGCAGCTTGTCCGTGGACTTTTCCTACGGCGGCGCCGGCGTCCTCCTGGCCAGCGACCTGGAAGCCCGCGGCGAGGACTGGATCATCGACCGCGTCGTCGGCCGTCGCGCCCTCATAAAAATGCCCCATCATGGATCTCGTACTTCCTCTACCGCCCCCTTTATCGATGCTCTTGAACCGGCGCTCGCCATCAGCTCCTCCGGCCGCCACAGCCGCTTTGGTCATCCCCACGACGAGGTCCTTCAGCGATACCAGCGCCGCGGCGTCCATACCTATGGCACCCACCAACATGGCTCGGTCATCGCCACTCTCAGCCCCGACGGCACCATCGATCTGCGCACCACCCGGGGCCTCATCGGCACTGAATCAGGGGATATTTAACCAGCCCACGCCGTCGAAGATCATCATCGCTCCCAGGACTACCAGGACGCCGATCAACACCTTTTTGATCGTCTGCTCCGGCACCTGAGTACCCATCTTCGAGCCCATCGATGACCCCAGCAAAATGCCCGCCATCGCCGGCACCGTCACCGCCACGTCCACCAGGCCAGCGCCGGTGTAGATCAACGCGCTCACCAGCGCCGTCATGCCCACCATAAAGGTGCTCGTGGCCACGGCCGCCCGCATCGGCACCTTCATCAATTTATTCATGATCGGCACCTGCACGGCGCCTCCGCCGATCCCCAGCATCCCCGCCGTCAGCCCGGCCACGCTATTGAGGCCCACGCCGGAGCGCACCCGCTGCGGCACATAATGCTTATGCCCCGGCTTGGTTGGCCGATCGTAACTGGCCTCCAAGCCGTAGGGGTCGGGCCCCTTTTTGGTACTCTTGGCCCCCTTGGGCTCCACGAGCAATACGATGGCCGTCAGCCCCAGCACCAACCCAAAGATCACCTTCAGCGCCGCCACCGGGGCAAAGATCACCACCATCGCTCCCACCACGGCGGCCACCACCGTCGAGATCTCCAGGACCATGGCCAATTTCATATTGACCATGCCCTCCTTGAGATAGGTCTCACTGCCCTTAAGCGAGGTCAGCACCACGCAGATCGCCCCGGCGGCGATGGCCGCTCGGATGTCGATGCCCAATGCCACCACCAAGATGGGCACCACGAAGGTTCCACCTCCCATGCCCACCATGGCCCCCAGAGCGGCCGCGAAAAATCCCGTCAGGGCGATTCCGATCAATAATAGGGTGCTCATAAGCTCCCCTCTACCCAGGCCATGACGGGCACCGCCATGGCGATGATCACCAAGACGACCGCCGCCAGCCCCACGGCCGGCCACGCCCGTCGTCGCACGCCGCTGACAAGCATCGACACAAGCGCAAGCCCCGGTCCTGCCAGCAAGATCCAGATGCCCAGCGTCGTCCAGGCCGCCGGATCATGGGCACTCAGCGCCGCCCACAGATCCATCGGCGCCACCAGGCCGCGCTGCGTCTCGCCATTGACATAGACCTGCGCTCCCACGCCGGCCAAGGCCACCATAAATCCAACCAGACTGATGGCTCGGTAGAGCCATCCAACCACCCCTGCATTATAGGATGCGACGGGAAGTTCCGGGGGTGAGCCCGAATCCGGAGGTTCCTCCGACGCCGACTCCACCTGGGAGTCTGGCGACGATTCGTTCGTCTTCGCGTTGTCATTCATATCCTGCCTCCAGACCCGCTTCCGCGAAACCCTTCAACTTCGATCGTAAATACTACTGCCTGGCAAAGTCAAATATTTCACCGAAATTAAAAAATTTCAGTACTTTGCCTCGGTCGACGCCCCCTTATTCTTACTCACGCTTCTGCGAGAAGCCAGAAACCAAGGCGCCGACGCCGCCCCTCAACGGAGCGAACGCCGGCCACCTATAGCGGTTTCAAAGAGAAGATCAACTTCCCCACCCCAAATAATCTAATCCCTAAGTCGGCGAGGTCATGGAGCCCAGATCCATGGCCACCTCGGGCGACGTCGTCTCAGCCCCCCGAGGTCGCGGGTTTCCCAGGGCCTCCAGAAAGGATTCCGCCCACCGATAGACGTCGCTGGCGTGCACTTCCTTTTGGGCGATCGCCATTCGCCGGCGTCGCTCCGGGCGCTCCATGGCCAACGCCTCAACCATGGCAGATGACAACTCCTCCATATCGTGGGGGTTGACCATCAGGGCCGCCTCTCCCAACTGATCGGCCGCCCCCGCAAACTCGCTCAAGATCAACACCCCCGGTTCATCGACCTGAGAGACGCAATATTCCTTGGCCACCAGGTTCATCCCATCGCATAGCGGCGTGACCACCGCTGCCCGCGCCAACCGATATAGGGCCGCCAGCTCCTCTGGATCGACCCCGCTATAGCGATAGTGAATCGGCTGCCACACGCTGGTGCCAAAGCGGCCATTGATGCGTCCCACCAGCTCGTCCAGCCGCTCCTTGAGCCGGCGATACTCCTCCACATTTTCTCGACTGGGCACCAGGAGTTGAAAAAACGTCGCCGACTCCACTAGCTCTGGCTCCCGCTCCAGGGCCCGCTCCCAGGCTTCCAATCGCTGCACCAGGCCCTTCGTATAGTCCAGGCGATCCACTCCCAGGAGCACCGGCCTTCCCCCCATCCTCTCATCGAGCGTACGAGCCCGCGCGGCCACCTTTTTGGAGCGCGCCCGCGCCTCGAACTCGGCGGCGTCGATGCCGATGGGGAAGGCCCCGCAAAACACCTGGCGCTGACCGACCTCAAACCACAGCCCCGACGCCTCCTCGACGCCTCGGGCAAGCCCCGCCTGCTCCACACAGGCCCTAAAATGATCCCGATCCCGCGCCGTCTGAAACCCGATCTGGTCGTAGGCCAACAGATCGGCCAGCAGCGCCTCCCCGCCGGGAAGCCTCGAAAAGACCTCCGGCGATGGAAAAGGGATGTGCAGAAAAAAAGCCAGTCGCCCCCGGTGCCCCTGGTTCCTCATCACCCGCCCCAGCGCCATCAGGTGGTAATCGTGAACCCACACCAACCCCTTGGAGGACACTTCCTCCTTCAGGGCCTGACCAAAGCGCTGGTTCACCCCTTCATAACACTCCGAAAAATGCCGATCGAAATCGCAGCGCGACGCCAACCCGTGAAAGAGCGGCCATATCACGGAATTGGCGTAGCCTTCATAATAGCCCTCGTACTCCTCCTCGCTGAAGACGACGGGCACCAACTCATAGCCCTTGCCCCTGCGAGCCGACGCCAGCGCAGCCTTCCACCCCTCGTCATCGCCCTCCACGACTCCCGGCCACCCCACCCAACGGCCGCCCCGCATCTCCAACAGGGGTTCCATGGCCTGGACCAATCCCCCGCAACCGCTGTCGGCGATCCACCCATCGTCGCGCTGCTTTAGCACCACGGGCAATCGGTTCGATACGATCGTTAACTCGCCACTCTGTCCATCTCTCATGGTCTCGCCTCGTTGGTTTGGGTCCTCGCGCTCCCGAGTTGAATACCCAACAATGACCTCGAGATGCCCCTATCCGCTCGCGGCCAATATGGCCGGCGTGCCAGACATTGACGTGTGAATAACACCTTCAACAGTATGCATCGCCGCTGGCCAGGCAAGCCGATGGCACCAAACGCCCCCCATGCCGCGCTTGCTCTGACGGGCCCTGTGATTAATCGTAACGTCGTCGTCTTTGTTCCCTACGCCGAATTCCCCACCGTCGAGATCCCAATGCCCACCTTCCCGCCCGCTGCCGTCGCCCTCACCTGCCTCGCCATGGCCGCCGCGTTCTTCGGTGGCTGCGATTGCCAATCGCCGACGGCCGACCAGGCGCCACCTCCCGTCCAGCCCTCCGACCCCATCGCCGCCGAGGATTTCGCCGACGAACTCAAAGACGCCGCCTGTGGCGCCTATCGCCAGTGCTCCAACGAGGTCTTTCGCGGCGGCGTCTTCCACCTCTTTGCCCTTCCCGTCGGCTCCTCCTTCGACGACGACCTGCCCATGGACGTCGTCGATGAATTTCGCGACGAATATGACGCCCTCACCGACCGCGTCGACGCCATGGAGCCACCCACCCTCCCCGAAGAGGACTGTGAGCTCTTTGTCGACCTGGCCATCATCATGATGGGCCTCGACGCCGACGCCCTCACCGAGGCCATCGACGAAGAGCGCCTTTCCTACGATCCCGAGCTCGCTGGCCAATGCATCGAACGCATCGCCACCCCGCCCCGCCTCTGCGACCAGGAGCGCCAGGCCCGGGGCAGCGACTTCAATATGCAGCAATACCGCGCCCTCGCCCGACGCGACGAGTCCAACCTCGAGGAACACTACGAGGTCTGCACCGAGGTCTTTGAAGGCCACCTGGAAGAAGAGGAGTCCTGCACCAATATCTTCGAGTGCGATCCCGGCCTCTGCGAATGGCGCGTCGACCAACCTACGGGCCACTGCGGCCCCGACCGGCGCACCTTCTGGCTCATCCCCTGAGGGCGGTTGCAATCTTTTTCCATTGACTGCTGGCTTCCCCCCGCGGGCGTTGCTACTATCGACAGCTAACTGTTCCACCACTGCTGTCTAACCAACTTCCCGTCGGGGATGCCATGTCTAACGCCCACGCCCTCTCTGCACCCTCCATGCGTCTCATTTTCTCCGTACTCATCGCCGCCAGCCTTGCTGTGAGCGGCTGTGGCGACGACGGCGAAAGCTCCCCTTCCACCCCTACCTCCAACGAGCGCTTTGATTTTGAAGAGGGCTCTCCCGGCACCTCCGTCGGCGCTCACGTCGTCGTCGACGTCGACGGCGAGGAGTATTATAGCGCTCAGATCGAGACTCTCTTGGAGAGTTCCTCTCGCCTGGGCACCACCGAGCCGGCGATGACCCCGGAGGAATTTGAGTCGCGCCGCCAGAGCCTGCGCATCGATGCCCCCGCTGAGATTTCGCTGGCCGGCCCCGAGCCCCCCCCGACCACCGCGGCTATAGACACCGTCTTTACGGACCGCGACTTCCTCTCCTTCAATCCCCGACAGGACTCCGACGACCCCGAATTCGTTCGCGCTCAATTCAACGCCGCCATGGCCGACCTCGAGGCCTCCACCCTCACCTCCTCGCCCATGGACATGCTCAAGAGCAGCGAGCGCATCGACGGCTGCACCGACGGCCCTCACATCGCCAGCACCGTCGACCGCATGGGCACCTTTGACGGCTGGCTCTGCGAGCTCACCACCACAGGCAATGTCGAGACCGCCAGCCTCACCGAAAATTATAATTGGCACCTCTATATCGCCCCCGAGGGCCTCTACTTCGGACTGTCCCGAGGAAAAAGCCTGGACCTTCCGTATACTGGGCCCTCCATGTCCGCCGGATGGTCCAATAGCATGACCTGCTATATGAGCCCCGACCCCAATGGCATCTCCGTGGACTACCTGGACAGCCTCAGCTCCATCAGCGTTGGCTTTAGCTTCAATATGGGCAGCTTCCTCTTCGCCGGACTCGGCCTCTCCGTGGGCTACACCACCGTGCTCGACGGCTTCGACGCCGTCGGCTTCGGCGTCGGCCACGGCTGGTCCGTCAGCTTCAATTTTTTGCCCGTTCTCGATCTATGGCCCATCTCCGTGGGCGTCCCCCTGGAGAGCGAGCGCACCGCCGGTCCCCTGGCCGTCGCCAGCTGGGGGCAGCGATGCCTCGACCCACCCTATGTCTCCGACCAGGGGCCCTTTGATGAAATTGCCAGTCAGACCCAACAGGA
>CAZMJS010000080.1:0-15048 GCA_964566695.1 uncultured Bradymonadales bacterium | reverse complement strand
CTGTCAGGGTGTTTAACGAACGTTAGTTCGGCCTCGTGGGCGACGTCCGGGAAAGCTTAGGGATCGCCGACTGTAAGTCAATGAATTTTTTGATGGTGGGGCGGGAGGCGATCAGGCGGAGGCCGGGAGGGAGGCGGGCTCTTCGCGCTCGTCGGGCTTTGTGGGCGTCTCCGGGGCCTGATCGCAGAACCAGTCGGAGACCAGGGGCCAGAGTCGCTTGGAGGCCTTGGAGGAGCAGACGGCGCCGACGTGGCCGCCGTGGAGATGGCGGTGCTCCAGGAGGTCATCGTCGACGCAGTCGTTGAGGGCCTGGGCGCTCTGAGGGGGGACGATATGGTCGTGTTGGAAGGTGATATTGAGGGTGGGACAGGCGATGTCGGCCAGATCGATGCGTCGGCCATCGACGGCGAATTCCCCTCGGATCAGGCGGTTTTCGCGGTATAGCTCGTGAATATAGCGCAGGAAGGCGCGGCCGGGAAAGCTGACGTTGTCATTGCTCCAGGTCTCGAGGGCAAAGAAGCCGTCGAGGAAGACGTCGTCGGTGGCGCGATCAAAGGAGTAGACGGCCTTGGAGAGGTTCATCGTGGGGCGAAGGAGGTGGAAGCCGATCTGCATCAGGGGCCAGGGGATATTGCCGAAGGCGTCGACCATGGCCTTCAGATCGAGGTTCTCCATATTGGCCCAGGTCGATAGGAGGCCGTCGTCTTCAAAGTCGACGGGGGCCGCAAGGAGGGTCATGGCGTCCAGGTGATCGGGCCGGGTGGCGGCGTAGATGGCCGTCAACGTTCCGCCGAGGCAATAGCCGAGGAGGTGGGTCTTGGCGGTGGGCGAGCGGCGGGCGACCTTGCGGCAGGCGCGGCCGAGGTAGCGGTGGCAAAAATCCTCGAAGTCCAGGAAGCGATCTTCGTCGCCGGGAGTGCCCCAGTCGATGATATAGACCTCGTGGCCCCGGGCCAGGAGGTATTCGACGAAGCTCTTCTGGGGCATGAGATCGAGGATATAGTGGCGATTGATCAGCGAGGGCACCATGAGGATGGGGCTATCACCGAGGGGTTCGACGCCGTCCATGGGGCGGTAGCGAAGGAGGCGCCATTTATTTTCGCGGTGGATCACGTCGCAGGGGGTGGCGCCGACGTTGGGGCGTCCGGCCATCCATTTGCGGGCCAGGTTGGCGATGCGGCGGATCATGAGTCCTCCTGATAAAGAGCGTCGAGGTCGTCGCCGAATGCGTCGTAGACGCGGGGGCGCTTGACCTTGAGAGTGGGTGTGAGCAGGCCATTTTCCACGGTCAGGGGGCGATCGGGGAAGACGGCGATTTTTTTGAGGGTTTCGTAGCTCGCCAGGGTGTCGTTGACCGCCTGGACCCGCGTTTCGTAGAAGTCTTGGAGGGCCTGTGGATCGTCGAGGAGCTCGGGATCCTCAAGGGCCCCGGCGTTGGGCCACAGGCCGGCGGTGAGGTATTTTTTTCCGTCGCCGTAGACCACGAGGTGGGCGATGGTGGGGTCGTCGGCGAAGCGGGCCTCGATCTTTTTGGGAGAGATATTTTTACCGGCGGCGGTGACGAGGATGTCTTTTTTGCGGCCGATGATTTGAAGAAACCCATCGTCTGTCCAGCGTCCGAGGTCGCCGGTTTTGAGCCAGCCGTCGTCGGTGAAGGTCTTTTCGGTGGCCTGGGGGTTGTTGTGATAGCCGTGAAAAATACTGTCGCCGCGGGCGAGAATTTCGCCGTCGTCGGCCAGTTGGAGGTCCACCGAGGGAAGGGGCTTTCCGACGGTGTCGAAGTCGAAGTCGTCGGGGCGGTTGAGGGTCAGGGTGGGGCTGGCCTCGGTGAGGCCGTAGCCCTCGATGATGAGCATGCCGGCGTCGTAGAATAGATCTTTGACCTCTCGGGAGAGGCCGGCACCGCCGGAGAGACAAAAGCAGAGGTTTCCGCCGGTCAGGCGCTGGAGGGCCTCCAGGCGCTGAGGGCGATCGTCGGCGATGTCAGCGGCGGCCTCCACGAGCTTTTCAAAGTAGCGGGGCACGCTCATAAAGACCGAGGGTCGAACCGTGGGGAGTTGATCGAGGACGCGGCGGGGATCGCTTAAGTAGGTGGTAAATCCGAGGGTATTTCCCAGGCAGGCTTCGCCGAAGCCGAAGACGTGGCTGAAGGGAAGCCACAGAAGGTCGACGGGGTGGTCGTCGATCTGCGGGCCGTTGATGGTCATCCAGTCGCGGCCGTTGGTGGCGACGTTTCGATGCGTCAGGGGCACGCCCTTGGGAGGGCCCGTGGTCCCCGAGGTGTAGAGCATGAGGGTCGGATCATCGAGGGAGAGGGCATCGAGGGCGTCGTCGAAGCGCCGGGGGTGCTGATCGTCGAGGGCGCGGCCGATGGCCAAAGCGTCATCCAGCTCGGTCAGCCCACTTTCCAGGCGCCGAAAGCTGACGTCGCCCTGACCGTCGGCGTGCATGTCCGTGACCGTGGCAAGGGGTGCGGCGTCGGACGACAGGGTCAAGACATGCTCCAGGCGATCGCAGTCCGGCCAAGCGGTGAGTGCCCGTCGAAGAAGGGTCGGGGTGTCGGTGGCCAATAGCCGGGCGCCGCTGTGGTTGAGGACATAGGCCACCTGGTCGGCCGTGCTGGAGCCATAGATGGGCACCATGACGGCGCCGATGGCCTGGGCGGCCAGGGCGGCGGATAGCCAGGGAACGCTGTTGGGGGCGTAAATGGCGATGCGATCGCCCGGTTCGATGCCTCGGTGCAAAAAGTATTGGCCGAGGTGTCGAATCTGGTCGGCGAAGGCCTGCCAGGTCACGGCGGTCCAGTCGCCGCGGCCGTCGTCGAGCATAAAGCGCACGCGGCTGCGGCGCTCGGGCAGGTGCTCAAAGACCGCCCGGGGTGCCGGGGTGAGTTCATCGAGGTAGGGTTGGACGTCCATGGGGCGCTCCGGCGGCGAAAAAACAGGGTGATGTCGCACCGAGGGTGCGACAAGAGCCCGAATTGGCGCGGGATCAGCGGTTGGCATCCTCGATCTGCTCCTCCAGGTCCATGACCCGGCTCTGGAGCTGATTGAGGGCGTGGAGGGTGCGCTCCTGATCGTATTTATTGGGAAGGCCCATGGAGCCCCACCACTTGCGGGCGGCGTCCTGTTGCTTGGCGCGGGCCTTCATGGCCAGGGAGAGCAATTTGCCCGACGGTTTGAGGATGAGGGGGCTCTTGAGCACCTCCTCCATGTAGCGGGCGGTGGATTGTTCCCAGGCGTTGAATCCTTTTTTCCAGGCGTTCCAGATCATGGTCAATCTCCGTGTTGAGAAAAGGTACGTCAGTACCGTTTGGGGGTGAAAAACAAGGGGGGGGTCGCACCGAGGGTGCGACATGAGTCAGTATTTATGGGCTAAAATCCGAGGCGTCGCATATGGTCGGCCATGGAAAAGTCGTAGTCGTCAATGGGGGGTGTCTCGTCGGTTTCTAAGGTGCGGTCAGGGCCGACGATGCGGGTGACCTCGCCGAAGCATTCGAAGAGGAATTGGATTTGCTCGCGGTAGATGCGCTGGCCGACGACGGGCTCGATGGTCAGTCGGGTGCGGACGCGGAGCACGGAGTCAAAGCGGATGTCCGGGAGCCACAGTCGGCCCGTGGCGTCGACCTCGAAGTCGTAGTGGTCATCGCCGGAGTAGGTGACGCCCTGGACGAGTCCGTTTCGGATGGCGCCGGTGCCGCTCCAGGTGTGGCCCTCTTCGAGGGGGAAGTCGTAGGCGATGACCGGTTCCTCGTAGGGAGCGAGGGTGGTGCCCTGGGGCGGATGTTCAGTGGCCGAGGCGTAGCCGTGGAGGTAGAGGGTCTGTCCGTCGTGGGAGTAGACGGCGTCCAGATCGAGGGTGGGGTCTAAGACGGTGGTGAATTCGCCGTCGGGGAAGTCGTCGGCGTACCACTGGTCGTCCAGGGGTTGGGCGACGACCTGGAGGCGTTGGTCGGAGCCGTAGTCGACGTCCAGATCCCAGACGCGGCGATCGTCGAGGTCCAGGAAGCCCTGAAGGTCGACGGCCCGTTGCTCGCCGTCGGGGGAGACTCGGTAGTTGAGGGGAATGCCGAAGGCCGGCTGGAGTTGGTCGGCTCGGATCTCGCCGTCCAGATCGGGGGTGCACTCCAGATCGTCGATGGCGCCGGGCTCAAAGGGCTCCAGGTCGTCGGTGGCGCTGCGGTTGTCGTCGGCGCAGCCCAAGGCACTGAGGCAGGCCAAGACGAGCAGAATGGTGGGCAGACGGTTCATGATCAAAACCCCATGGCGATGCGGAGGCGAAGGGCGTGGGCGGGTTGGGCAGAGAGGTCCTGCGCCAGGTTGTCGAAGCCCGATAGCGGGAAGAGAACCCCGTGGTCCAGGCGGGCCGAGAAATTGCCGTGGCTGTCGTAGGTCAGCGAGGGGTTGATCTCGATGCCAAGAGGGCGGCTCTGGCCGGGGGGCGAGGAACTCTCGAGGGCGGCGGAGCCGATGGTGGCCAGGGAGGCTCGCAGGGTGCCGGGGCCGGCGTCGGCGATGCGCCAGGTCACGTGGGGCCGCAGGTAGGCGGCGTCGGTGATGCGCCCGATGATCTCGCGAAAGAGGATCTGGTCGATGCGAAAGTCGGGGTGAAATTGGAAGTTGTCGATGCGGGTGTCCCCCGGCGGGTCGGCCTGGGGCCCGTCGAGGTCGCCGGGTTCGGCGGGGTCGTCGAAGGGGCCGGGAAAGGCGCCGAAGCCGGGGGCGGGATCCCCGGAGGCAAAGCCGGCGTCCAGCCCGACGTGGACCCGGCCGTCTGGGCGGCCGAATTCGCTCTCGAAGGCACCGCCGAATTGGCGAGATTCGACGGGGGTATTGAAGGTGGCGCCGGGGATCACCGAGGGTTCGTCGATCTGCGCCTGCAGCATGGCGATCTCGGCTTCCAGCCGGCCCCAGGGGGCGATGAATCGGGCCCATAGATCGACGGCGTGGGCACGGAAGCCGCGGGTCATGACGTCGGCGTCGCGATAGGTGCCATCGTTGCTTCCGGGGAGGTAGTGAGCGGGGGTGTCCTGGTCTTGCCAGCGAAAGGAGAAATAGGCGCCGTAGTCCAGGGTGGGGCGTCCGGCGCGAAGCCGGCGAGCCAGGCTATCGTCGGTGCGGTATTGCATGGCGGCGACGGTGATGGCCCGGGCGGTGTCGTCGGGGTTTTGGGTCAGGGTTCGGTAGCCGTCGCGGCGCTGGAATTGGGGGCCCGACCAGGCGACGTCGTAGGCGATGGCCCAGATATGGCCGGCGATGGGGGTGATAAAGGCGAAGCGATCGGCGGCGTCGCCGCTGTCGTCGTCGAAGCCGTCGCCGCCGTGGGTGAGCATGCCCAGACCCCAGTGGCTGCCCATGCGGCCGATCATGATGAGGCCCAGAGGCGTGAGGGCCTCGCCGTAGGCTCGCTTGATGGCCACGGTCTCGGCCGGGCGCTGGGTGGTGGTGGCCTGGGGCGGGCCCTCGGGAGTGCTGCCGAACCCGACGTTGTCGAGCAGATCGAGGCGCAGGTTGACGGCGGCGGCGCCGACCGGGGAGTAGGCGCGAAGGTCGGTGCGAAGGCGCATGTCGGCGTGGCGAAAGGTCTGGCTGTCGGGGTTGCCGAGGGGGCGGGGAAAGAGGGGCTGGCCCGACGGGGTCTCGCCGTGGTTCAGATCGAGGTTATGGAGGACCTCGCTGCGGGAGCGAAAATAGCCCTCGATCTCGACCTGGGCCTCCGGGGCGGCCTCCAGGTCATAGCCCAGGTCACCAAAGCTATTTTGTTGGGCGGTGGCGGTGGCCGGAAGGAGCCATATCAGGGATATGGCGAGTAGGAGGCGTCTCATGGGTCGCCTCCTGGAGCCAAAAAAGCGGCCAGATCGCGATTGGAGGCATGGAGGGCCTCGATCATGGGGAAGTGGCCGCACCGTGGGTAGACCTCCAGGGTGGCGTCTGGAAGTTCACTGACCAGGCGCTCGCCGATGGAGAGGTGGCTGACCTGGTCGTCTCGTCCCCAGAGGAGGAGGGTGGGGTGATCGACCTGGGGGTAGCGGTGTTCCGTGTCCTCAAAGCGCTGGCCGCGGGCGGCCTCCAGGGCGCCGGCCAGGGCGCCGGGGCGGCGCAGATTGTCGTCGACCTCGTCGACCAACTCCTGGCTCATGATGGAGGGATCGTAGAAGGCGGTGGCCATCTTGTCGGCCGGGCGCTGGCGATAAAAGAGCCGAAAGAGGGCTTCGCCGACGCCGGAGGCCCGGGACCAATAAAAGAAGGTGGGGAGTTGTTCGGCGTATACCCAGGCGCTGTAGAGGGCGAGGCGATCGACGCGCTCGGGCTGCGAAAGGGCCATCTCCAGCGCCACGGAGGAGCCCCAGGAGTGGGCGACGACGTGGGTGCGGTCGACGCCGCGTTCATCGAGGAGGGCCCAGACCAGGTCGGCCTGTGCTTCGGGGGAGTAGTCCTGGTCCTCTGGGCGATCGCTGAACCCGAACCCGCGCAGGTCGAGGGCGATGATGCGGTGATCGTCCTCCAGGGCGGGGATGACGGGATCCCAGGTGTTGAGCGTGGCGTTGAAGCCGTGGAGCAAGACCACCGGGGGGCCGTCGGCGTTGCCGGTGTCGATGAAGCGAACGCGGGTGTCGTCGACGGTGACGAAGGGGTCGTCGGTGGGTTCGTCGGGCATGGATCCGGTGTGATGACTGACGCATGCGGCACCCTGGGTGGCGATCAACAGGGCCACCAGGGCCACCCAGAAAGGCCGGAGGTTCGATGGGAGCCAGTCGATCATAGGGCGAGCCTCATGACTTCCGAGGCCACGTCGAATTCGGGGGCGTCGGCGTCAACGTCGGCCCCATCGACGCGAGAGCGGATACGGGCCACCGTGCCTGCGCACTCGGCGACAAAGGTGTGGATCCGGGTGTCCTGAGAAAAGGAAAACCAGGGGTTGAGCGTAAAGGTATAGCTCTGCTCCAGATAGGTGTTGATGCGCCAGACGGTAAAGGTGCCAAAGGGCGTCTCCAGTTGGCCATGGCCGTCGACGGTGGAGGTGTAGGTCTCGGTACCACTGGAGATGGAGTAGCCATCGTAGGTGCCGGAGACGTCGGCGGTGGTGGTCCAGGAATCGCCCTCCTCCAGGGGAAAGGCGATGATGGGGATGGCTGGCTCGTGGACCAATTCGGTGGTGGAAAAGCCCTCGTCATCGGGAGAGGCGACGCCCTGAAGGTAGAGACCGTCGTCGCCGAGGTGAAAGATGCCCAGTTCTTCCTCGGCGGCCGATAACGGCGTGGTGTAGGTGGCGGTGGGATGGTCGTCGCCAAACCAGTAGTCGGCGGGATCGTCGAGGGCGAGGGACTCCGTGGTGTCGCCGTTGAAGTCGTCGCTCAAATCCCAGTGAAGTTCGTCATCGACGACCTCGCCGGCGGTATCCACGTCGACGTCAAAGGCCAACCGGTAGGGGATCTCCAGGCCGGTCTCCACATCAAAGGCTTCGCGGCGCAATATGCCATCGTTCTGGGGGAGGCATCCCTCGTTATCGTTATTGCTCTGATTATTGCCCTGATGGTTCGGTGGGCCCTGGTTGTCGGGATCCGACTGGTTATCGGGTTCTCCCTGATTATCGGGGTCGTTCTGTTGGTTGGGCTCCGCCTGGTTGTCGGTATCGCTCTGGTTATTGGGCTCGTCCTCGTTATTGGCGTCCTCCTGGTTATTGGCCTGGTCCTGATTATTGAAGGGCGTCAGGACCTCGTGATCGCTGCCATCATCGGCACAGGCCGCCCCGCCCAGGACGATGAGGAGGGCCAGGAGGGGGAATATGGGTCGATGGGAAGCAATCATAGGCGTGGTTTTTTTGCAGTGCAATAATTGAGGGCCGATATTAGGGACCAAATGGGCGCAGGTCAAGGGGGTTTATTTTGCGGCAGCGAAATACTAAGCTCGCGATTCCATGGCCGGGGGGCCACGTAGAGGCGTTCGCCGACGCGTTCATTGAATCACGACCCCGATGGTGCAGGACATCCATGAAGATCATCAAGAAGTATAGCAATCGCCGGCTGTACGATACAGACCAGAGTCAATACGTGACGCTGGAGGAGTTGGCGGCGTTGATCCGAGAGGGCCACGACGTCAAAGTCATCGACGCCAGCACGGAAGAGGATTTAACGCAGGCCATTTTGGCGCGGATCGTGGTGGAGTCGCGGGAAGCCGCCCGATTGTTGCCGGTGCCGCTTTTGATGCAGATGATTCGCATGGAAGAGGACGCCCTGGCGGAGTTTATGGGGCTGTATATGGGGTGGGCGCTGGACGTCTACTTTCAGGTCAAGCGTGGCTTGCGCGAGTTCAGTCCCTATCAGATCTTTGGTGGTCAGGGGTCGTTTCCCTTTCGGCCGGGGCAGGCCTGGGGACGATTATTTGGGGATCAGGCGCCGTGGAAAAAGGGGGGGGGTGCGGCACCGAAGGTTCGACAAAAGCCACCCGTGGCGCCAGATCCGGTGGATGAGCCGCCGGAGGACGCGGAGGAGAATCAGGGGGGATCGGCCCCGGATGAGGAGTCGTCTCAGTTGGCGGCATTGCAGGCTCAGATCGAGGCACTCAACGCCCGGCTCGACGATCTGTCGGGCGATGAGGATGAGGAGTGAGTGGGCAGCGGTGTATGTTGCGATGCAAAATGGCGCTTGAAAATTGACGGGGATTCCCTACGTTTAGGCATCCAACCACGCCGCTTGTGTTGCGGCGCAACAATCTACGGAGGAAGCGATGAGCGCGACGAAAAAGATGCAGGAATGGCTCGAACCCCTGATGGCAGCCCCCATGATGAAGATGTGGACCGGCGACGGCGCCGGGCGGATGGAGGGCTTTGTGGACGAATGGGAAAAGTGGCAAAAAAAGGGGATGAAGCAGGCCGAGGAGGCAGTCGAGGAGTCGGCAAGCTTGATGCAGGCGACGATGGAGTATTCCCTGGAGCTGCAGAAGGCGGCTCAGGAGCAGGCGTTGGAGAATAGCCGAAAGGCGCTCGCCATGTGGTCCGACGACGAGGAGGGCTGAGATGGATGCGAAACAGGTGATGATGCCGACGCCGAAAGATGTGATTCATCGCGATGGCACGGCGGAGTTGTACCGGTTTCGTCCCGCCCAGGGGGGGGCGGCGGAGTCGGACGGAAAGCCGGTGGTGCTGCTGGTGCCGTCGCTGATCAATCAGTGGTATGTGCTCGATCTTCGCGACGGTCACAGCGTGGCGCAGGCGTGCGTGGAGGCCGGGTTTGACACCTATTGCCTCAATTGGGGCGAGCCCAATGACGAGGATCGCTTCCTGACGTGGGAGGATGTCCTGGGCCGTTTGGGTCGCGCCATACGGCGGGTGAAGCGATTTTCCGGGCGAGATGAGCTGGGGCTTTTGGGCTATTGCATGGGTGGCACGCTGTGCAGCATTTATGCGGCCTTGAACCCGTCGTCCATCGCGTCATTGGTGAACCTGGCGGGGCCCATTGATTTTGAGCATGCCGGCACGCTGGGTCAGATGACGAAGCGCGATTGGTTCGATGCCGAAGCGATCGCGGGGGCCGGAAATGTGGCGCCGCAACAAATGCAGAGCGGGTTTGTGGCGCTGCGTCCCACGAGTCAGATCGGCAAGTGGGTGATGTTCGCCGATCGGATGCACGACGCGAACTTTTTGGAGTCCTTTAAAGCGCTGGATACCTGGGCCAACGACAACGTGGCCTTTCCGGCGGCGGCCTATCAGACCTATATTGAAGATCTGTACCAGGACAATCTGTTGGTCAAAGGGGAACACCGGGTGGGAGGAGAGCGGGTGGATCTGTCTCGGATCACCTGCCCCACGTTGACGATCGCCACCTCCCGGGATCATATCTCGCCGGAAGCGGCGACCCGAGGATTGCATGACGGGGTCAGCAGTGAGGATAAGGAGCTATACGTGATCCCCGGCGGCCATGTGGGCGGCGTGGTCGGCAGTCGCGGTCCGCGGCATTGCTACCCCAAGATCACGGAGTGGTTTGGTGAGCGATTGACGTCGAAGAGCGATGCCGCGAAGGCGTCTTAAAGAGTTGGATTGGTAAATGCGATTAACCCCAGGGCGAGGACACTCGCCACCGACAAAGGAATGATTATGAAGCTCGATGATGCGAAAGTGATGGTGACGGGAGCGGCCAGTGGTCTGGGTCGTTGTTTTGCGCTCAATATGGATCGGGCCGGTGCCCATGTGCTGGCGATGGACGTGGACGAAGAGGGATTAGAGGCGGTGGCCGCGGAGGGCGATCGGATCACGACGGCCGTGGGAAGCGTGGCCGACGAGGCGGACGTGAAAGCGGCGGTGGCCAAGGGCGTGGAGGCCTTCGGTGAACTCAACGGCTTGGTCAATAACGCCGGGATATTTCGCGATGGACTTCTGGTCAAAAAGGATCGCGATAGCGGCGAGATTGCGACGATGAGCCTCAGCGACTGGCAGTCGGTGGTGGACGTCAATCTGACGGGGACCTTTTTGTGCACCCGCGAAGTGGCCGCACATATGGTGGAGGATGGGGTCGACGAAGGGGTGATCGTCAATATCAGCTCATGCTCTCGGCACGGCAATATGGGCCAGGGCAATTATTCGGCGACGAAGGCGGCGGTGGTGGCAGATACCAAGCTATGGGCCGAGGAATTGGCGCGCTACGGGGTGCGCGTGGGGGCCGTGGCGCCGGGCTTTACGCAGACGCCGATCCTGGACGGGATGCGTGAGGAGATGCTCCAGAAGTTGATCAAGCAGGTACCGCTCCGGCGCACGGGGCAGCCCGAGGAGATCTATATGGCCGTGAAGTTCATCTTTGAGTGTGGCTATTTCACGGGTCGGTGCATCGACGTCGATGGTGGCATCACGATGTGACGCGCGTCGCTCCGGGGGGGAGCGATGGCGGTCAAAAAATCGCTAAAAAAAGGGGCGATGTCGCACCGAGGGTGCGACAAGAGGGCGAAAATTCGGGGGCTTATGCGATCAGGTGGGTGAGGCAGAGGGCGAAGCGGTAGGGGATGGGAAAGCGCTAAAAAAGGGGGCGATGTCGGACCGAGGGTGCGACAAGAGGGCGGAAATTGGGGGTGAGGGCGGTTGTGGGGCGATGGGGTTCCGCGGTAATGGAGGTGGGTGATGAGTGGTGCAACCGTGGACCCTGCAGTGAGGACCTTCGAGATGGGTGCAGTGAGAGTGGGATTGGTGGGATGCGGTCGGGTGGCCAGCAAGCATGCGACAGCGTTGGAGGCGCAGGGGCGTGAGGTGGAGATGGTGGGGGTGGTCGATCCCTGTGAGGCGCGACGGGGAGAGATGGCGGAGCGCTTCGGGGTGGAGGGCTATGATGAGATGAAGCGCATGTTGGAGGAGGGGCGTCCGGAGTTGGTGGCGTTGGCGACGCCCACGGGGATGCATCCGGAGCAGGCGAAGGTGGCGGCGAAGGCGGGGGCCCATATCTTGTGTGAGAAGCCGCTGGGGACGCGCTTAGATCGGGCGGTGGAGATGGTGCGCGAGGTGGCGCGATTGGAGCGGCAACTCTTTGTGGTCAAGCAGCTTCGCTACCATCCGATGTTCCTGGCGCTTCGGGAGGCGATCGAGGAGGGGCGCTTTGGGCGGATCCACACGGTGGGCATGCAGATCTTTTGGACGCGGCCTCAGGCCTATTACGACGCCGCGGGGTGGCGGGGGAGTGAGGCGATGGACGGGGGGGCGCTGACCAACCAGGCCAGTCATTATGTGGATTTGATGGACTGGCTATTTGGGCCGGTGGCGTCGGTGCAGGCCGTGGGGGGCGCGCTGGGCCGCGATATCGAGGCGGAGGATACGTCGGTGATGACCCTGGAGTGGGAGCGGGGGATCGTGGGGTCGATGCACGTGACGATGCTCAGCTATCCCCAGAACCTGGCGACGAACCTGACGGTGATCGGAGAGCGGGGGACGGTGCGATTGGGGGGGCCGCGCTGCGATCGGGTGGAGGCCTGGTCTTTTGAAGAGGTGCGACCGGTCGATCAGAGGGTTCGGTCGCTCAACGACGAGGTGGGGGAGGTGTTGGCCGGGGGCCATCGGTGGGTGTACGAGGATGTGCTCAAACGCCTCGATGGTCGGTGCGTGGATGTGGTCGATGGGATGTCGGGGCTTCGATCGCTGGCCATCATCGAGGCGGCGAAGCGCTCCTACGCCAGCGGGGCCCGGGAGGCGGTGCCGGCGGCCTTTGGTGAGGATCATCAAGCAAATGAGCGGGGCGTGGCATGAGCGATGGGGTCCAGGTGCACCCGACGGCAGAGGTCAGCCCGGAGGCGACGATCGGCGAGGGCACGGTGGTGTGGCATTTCTGCCATGTCCGCGAGGGGGCTCAGATCGGCGCCGGCTGCACGGTGGGACAGAATGTCTATGTGGCGCCGACGGCCCGCGTGGGAGATGGGGTCAAGATCCAGAATCAGGTGTCGGTCTATGACGGGGTCGTCCTAGAAAATGAGGTCTTTGTCGGACCCTCGGTGGTGTTCACCAACGTGAAAACGCCGCGGGCGGCGGTGGATCGAAGCGGCGCCTTTGAGACGACGCGGGTAAGGCAAGGAGCGACGATTGGGGCCAATGCCACGGTGGTATGCGGCGTGACGGTGGGGCCCTACGCCATGGTGGGGGCCGGCGCGGTGGTGACGGCCGATGTGCCGGCCCATGCGCGGGTGGTGGGGGTGCCGGCACGGCAGGTGGGCTGGAGCTGTCGTTGCGGGCTCAATCTGCGTCGCGAGAGCGGAAAATGGCGTTGCCGAGGGTGCGACGAGGCCTTTGATTTAAGCGGTGATTGGAGCGAGGAGAGGTCGTGATGGAGGTGCCATTTTTTGATCTGAGTCGCCAGTACGAAGCCATCCGAGAAGAGGTGGAGGCGGCGATGGGGGAGGTCATGGCGACCCAGCGATTTATCGGCGGGCCCGTGGTGGAGCGCTTCGAGGCCGAGATGGCGGCCTATCACGGGGTGTCTCAGGCCATCGGGGTGTCCAGTGGGACGGACGCGTTGCTGGTGAGTTTGATGGCCCTGGGCATCGGCAAGGGCGATGAGGTGATCACCACGCCCTTTACCTTTGTGTCGCCGGCGGAGGCCATTTTGCGGCTGGGGGCCAGGCCGGTCTTCGTCGATGTCGACGCCACCTATAATCTCGATGTCTCCCAGGTGGAGGCAGCGATGACGGAGCGGACGCGGGCGATTTTGCCGGTCCATCTCTACGGGCAGGCCTGTGATATGGGACCATTGATGGCGCTCGCGGAGTCAAAGGGCGTGGCGGTGGTGGAGGATATGGCTCAGGCCATCGGCGCCCGGCTGGGGGGACAGAAGGTGGGGACGTTTGGCGATGTGGGGTGCGTGAGCTTCTTTCCCACCAAGAATTTGGGCGGGGCTGGCGATGGGGGCATGGTGCTGTGCGACGATGATGAGCTGGCGGAGGAGATCCGACTTCGGTGCCGTCACGGGGCGCGGCCGAAATACCATCACGTGGCGGTGGGTGGCAATTTTCGGCTGGACGCGTTGCAGGCGGCGGTGCTGACGGTCAAATTGGCGTATCTCGACGGCTGGAGCGAGGATCGTCGAACCCACGGTGCGATCTATGATGAGGCATTTTCCGATCTGGAGGGCCTGAGGACGCCGGTGGTGGGCGACGATAAATATTGCGTCTATCACCAGTATACGGTGGCCTGCGAGGATCGGGAGGCGCTGGTGCGGGGCCTAAATGAGCGGGGAATCGGGTGCAATATCTACTATCCAGAGCCCCTGCATGAGCAGCCGGCGATCCGAGATCGGGCGATTTTGGCGGGCTCTCTGGAGCAGGCGGAGCGGGCGGCTCGTCAGGTGGTGTCGCTGCCTGTATTTCCCGAGCTCAAGCCCTCTGAGAGGGATCGGGTGATCTCGGCGGTGCGCGATATCGTCGGTGGCTGAGGGGGCGGTGGTGAAAAAATTTAGAATGGTTGGAATGATCAGGGGAGCTGGTTTATTATAATCGATGTGTGAGCAAGGCGGGCCCTGAGATGGGTCCGAACCCGGTTTAACCCATCGGGTTGGCGAAAGGTTCGCCCCGACATCGGGTCGAAATGCGGCATTTCGGCTCGGTGAGCGATTGCAGGATATCGCGCCCTAGCGACGTGCCGTTAAAAAGGAGGTGATCCAGTGGAAAACGATTGTACTTATACGGCTGGTGAGGTGATGCACTTCTAGCGGGCCATCCAGGCTAGCGTCGCTCGATCTTGCTCAAGGCTGGAGACCTCTAAGAGGTGTCTAAAGGTCGGGTGCCAGTGTGGCTGATGGCCGCAACGCTAGAAGGAATCCGTGACATTACCGAATCCGCGTGGGCTCGACTTGGCCGGGTCGATCGCAAGCCCTTGCAGCACCCACGCGGATCTTTTTGATCGCCTCGAACCCCATCGAAACGCCTACTGCGGCGCGTCAGCGCCCAAATCTCTGCGTCGAACTTCTCGACGATGCCTCCGGCATCGCCTGCGAGGCTCGACATTGAGATTTGAACGCTGACTTTGCCTCGTAGACGGCGTTTCGACGCGGTTCGAGGCTTTTTTATTGGGGTTTAGGATTTGGGGGGAGCGGCGTTGGGGTAGCAGTCAGTCTGATTCGCCCGCGGGCAGAGCCCGAGGCGCGTCAGCGCCCAAATCTCTGCGTCGAACTTCTCGACGATGCCTCCGGCATCGCCTGCGAGGCTCGACATTGAGATTTGAACGCTGACTTTGCCTCGTAGACGGCGTTTCGATGCGGTTCGAGGCTTTTGTATTGGGGTTTAGGGTTTGGGGGGAGCGGCGTTGGGGTAGCAGTCAAGCTGATTCGCCCCCGGGGCAGAGCCCGAGGGGGTGATCGGAGTGGCGCCATCGTGGGTGGGGGTTAGCGGTCGTAATAATCGCGGTACCAGTCGACGAAGTGGGCGATGCCCTCTTCGATGGAGGTATTGGGTTTGAAGTCCACGTCGTCGATGAGGTCTTGGACGTCGGCGTAGGTTTCTTTGACGTCGCCGGGTTGCATGTCCATGAAGTTCTTCTGGGCCTCTTTGCCGAGGCAGTCCTCGACGGCGCCGATCATGTCCATGAGTT
>CAZMJS010000079.1:0-15130 GCA_964566695.1 uncultured Bradymonadales bacterium | reverse complement strand
GACGAGGCCTTCGACGATGACGAGGCCTTCGACGATGACGAGGCCTTTGGGGATGACGAGACCCTGGAGGGCGACGACGATGATTGGCCCGACGAGTGGGACGATGACTGGGACGATGATTTCGACGCCTTCGGCGACGACATCGAATTCGTGCCCCTCGACGATATGGACGATGCCCTCCTCGATCGCATCACCCCCACCTCCACCTTTCCCTTCGTGGAGCATAGCGGCCAGCTTCGCGTCCGCCCCCAGGTCCGAAGCGGCTTCGACCTGGGCACCGGCGGCACCTCCGCCATCCTGGCGCCCGTCGACACCGTCGTCCCCGACGCCGACCGCCCGGCCGACGCCGATGCCTCTCGCATCCGCAACGTCGACCTGCGGTTGCGCCTGGCGCCCACCTTTCACATCACTGAAAACCTTCGGGTCCACACCGACGTCGACCTGATGCCCAACACCGTCTTCGGTGACGATCCGCGCCACAGCCTGTTTCGCGACGGCCAACCCTCCCCGCGGGCCGACGTCATGGACTCCGCCTTTAGCGAATCGCCCCCCATTTTGGTCCGCGAGGCCTATGGCGAGGTCAGCACCTTCTTTGGCACCTTCCGGGCCGGTCGCATGCTCGACCACTGGGGCCTCGGCATGACCGCCAACGACGGCACCTGCGAGGACTGCGACTGGGGCGACCGCGTCGACCGTCTGTCCTTCCAATCGCGCCTCTTCGGCACCCATATCAACGCCGCCTACGATCGCATCGACGCCGGCCCCATCGACGGCGTCGACGAGGGCTTCAACCACGGACGCCCCCTCCAACTGGGCCGCCTGGCCACCTCCAGCCAGTGGACTTTGGAGGCCTTCCAGCGCCCCGAGACTCGCCAGCAGCGAGAGGAACAGGCCCACCAACTCTATCGCGACGGGCGCGCCACCAACGCCGGCCTTCGCTTCTCCACCCGCAGCCAGGACACCCAATACGACGCCGACGGCGATGACTATATCTATCGCGGCCTCCGGGCCTACCAATTCTCCCCGTGGGCTCAATTTCTGTGGCAACCCGACGACGGCCAACATATCCGACTGGAATTCGAAGGCCTGACCAATCTCGGCCGCGTCGACAACACCACCAACTCCGCGGTGGGCTACTTCAGCGAGGGCGGCGACCCTAACGATCCCGACGTCAATTGCCTCAACCCCGACGACGCCGACGACAATACCAACGCCTGCCGCACCGGACCCGACGGCACGGGCGTCGACGAGTCCATCCTCCAATTTGGCCTGGCCATGGAGAGCGAATTTAACTTCGACAGCCGTCATACCTTTGGCCTCGACGCCGGCTTCGCCACTGGCGGTGACGAACCCAACTGGGGCTACCACGGCGATGCGGCCGATCAGTTGGACTTCACCCGCTTTAACCCCGACTACCACGTCGACCTGATCCTATTTCGAGAGGTCATCGGCACCGTCACCAATGCCTATTACGCCCGGCCCCATGTGGTGACCAAATTCCTCGACAGCGGCGTCCAGCACTTCGAGATCGAATTGGCCTCCATCGCCTCTCG
Source organism: uncultured Bradymonadales bacterium (assembly GCA_964566695.1). Classification (GTDB taxonomy): domain Bacteria; phylum Myxococcota_A; class Bradymonadia; order Bradymonadales; family Bradymonadaceae; genus SLJM01. The sequence continues at coordinate 13,577 of CAZMJS010000079.1, read as the reverse complement.
GGCCTTCGACGAGGCCGGCACCCCCGCCGGTGACTCCGCCTGGCTGGGCCTGGAGCTCGACGCCTCCCTGCGCTACCTCGACGGCGACTCCTTCCTGGCTGCTCTCGACGCCGGTGTCCTGCTTCCCTTTAGCGGCCTCGACGCCGTCGAGGGCAACTCCCGCCTCAATTCCTATCAAGCTGGAAACTTCAACGACTCCACCGGTGCCAGCATGGCCTGGACCCTCCAGGGCCGCCTCTCCTGGTCCTTCTAGGTCCTCTGGCTCCAACGGATCGACCACCGCACCGGGTCCCCAGGGCCCGGTGCTTTTTTTTCGCCTCCTCTTCCCCTTCCTCCTCGGCGCTATACCCTGGGCGCCTCGGCGGTTATATTGAATGCCCGTCCCCCACTCGCGATCTCTTCACCACGGATGCTGCCATGACGCGCTACCGCGATCGCTACGAGGAAATCTACAATCTCCTGTCCCGCGCCGAGCTTCAGAAGGGCTCCGAGGGCCTCGCCGAGATCGCCGCCGGTCCCGAACTCTTTGGCCACGATCGCGAGCGCTGGCTGGGCTTTTACACCGACCAGGGCCTACGAACAGCACTGGAAAAATACGGCTTCTTTCGCGATCTGGAGCGCCTGGGCCTCTCCCAATTTCGCATTGAAACCCGCACCGACGACCCCGACGAACACCTCTTTCGCCTGTGGTCCGACGAGCCCTCTCTTGACGATCCCCTCGTGGAGCTCGTCGTCCGTCGCGACTTTCTCCGCCCCCAGTCAGAATTGGCCGACCAGATCCCGGAGACCCACCTGCCCGTCTTGACCGTCGACTGGCTTCTCCTCCAAAACCCGGCCCGCCCCTTTCGCCCCGATCGGCCGCCCCTGCCGGGCCAACGACACCCCGGTCTGGGCGTCGGCGCACAGGTCTTGGAGATGCTCCGAAATATCTGCAAGCGCCTGGACCTGGCCGCCATCGTCACCGTCCCCAGCTATTTTCATAACGCGTTCTTTTATAGCACCGAATTTCGTCATTTCGACCCCCACTTCCAGGGCGCCTTTTTGGCCCTTTGCCGAGATCTCATGCCCCAGGTCAATAACTCGGTGACCCATATCTCCTGGGCGCTCAACTGGGAGATGGTGGCCAATAGCGATGACCCCGACGAACCCTATGGCTGGTTTCAGCAACTCATGGTCAACCCCCTCTCCGATCCCCTTCGCGACTATTTTGACCACCGCCTCTATCGATCGCAGGTCCAAAAGAGCCTCCAATCGCACTCCTTTCGCCTCTTTGAATCTCCCCTGCTCCAGCGCCTCAAGGCCAAAGGGATCCACCCCTTCGACCCCCACAAAGTCGCCACCTGGATCGGCGACGTCACCGCCTCATAGCGGAAAGATAAACAGGCTCCACAGCCACTTAAAGAGGAAGAAGAAGAGAATCGTCAGCACCGCCGCCACCGGTATCGTATACACCCATGACTTAAAGATCTTCCACAGCATTCCCAGATTCAGGGCGTTCATCCCCCGGGCAAAGCCCACGCCCATCACGGCCCCCACGATGGTATGGGTCGTCGAGATGGGCATCCCCAACTGGCTGGCCGCGAGAATCGTCGACGCCCCACCAAACTCGGCGGCAAATCCCCGCGACGGCGTCAGATCCGTGATCTTGGTCCCGATGGTCTGAATGACCTTATAACCGTAGGTCGCGAGGCCCACCACAATGCCAATGCCGCCCAATAGCAGCACCCAGATGGGCACGCCCACCTCTTCGGCGACGCTTCCGGCCTCCAGCGTCCCCACCACGGCGGCGATGGGCCCAATGGAGTTGGCCACGTCATTCGATCCGTGGGCAAAGGCCACAAAGCAGGCCGTCGTGATCTGCAGATAGCGAAAGACCTTCTCTACCTTCGCCACATAGGCCTTTCGCTCTGCGTCCTCGTCGGGGGGCTCGATCTTTCGAATCAACACCGACGCCCCCGCCGAGATGGCCGCCGAGACGGCCGCCGTGATCCCGAAGATCTCCAGGTTTCCGATCCCGAAGCTCTCCAGATCCACCCCGGGCAATCCCTTATAGACGATCACCAGACACAGCACGAAGATCACCGGCATGATCAACACCGGGGCCCACATCTTGACGCTCTTGACCGGATCGTCGGCGTCAAAGATGGCCTTTCGAATCAGTGTGTAGAGCAAAAAGGCCAGAATGCCCCCCGCCAGCGGGCTGATGATCCAACTGGACGCGATCTGCGCCAGCGTCCCCCAGGCAATATGGCTGACCCCCACGGTGATCAGGCCAAACCCCGTCACCGCCCCCACCAGGCTATGCGTCGTCGACACTGGCCACCCAAAGGTGGCGGCCACATGAATCCACACCGCCGCCGCGATCAACGCCGACACCATCCCCAGCATAAATATGATATCGCCCTGCGATGAGCCGATGAGCGCCGCGTCGTTAAATAACAGGGGATCGACGATCCCTCGTCGCATCGTATCCGTCACCGAGGCCCCGGCGACCACGGCCCCCGAAAACTCAAAGACGGCGGCGATGATCACCGCCTCCTTAAATGAGATGGCCCCCGACCCCACACTGGTTCCCATGGCATTGGCGGCGTCGTTGGCGCCGATGCTCCACGCCATATAAAACCCGAACGCCAACGTCACCCACAAGATCAGGTTGTGGGGCGAATCGATAAAAAAGATCTCTAAGCCCATCGGGGGGTACTCCTAGGAATGTCGTGACTGCTCGAAGGGGCCTTATTCCGACAAAAATAGACGCATGCGGTTGCCCATTCGCTCCGCCGAATTGGCCATATTGCCCAATTCCCGGATGATCTTATTCCACACAAAGAGACTCCCCGCCTTGATGTCATCTTCGATCTCAAAGAGCTCGCGCGCCACCTGATCCTGGACAATATCCGCCTTATGCTCCAGGCGGTTGAGCTCGGCGATCTCCTCCATGAGCCGCTTGCCTTCCTTGCCGGAAAACCCCACCTCGGCGACCACCTCCAGGGTCTCCACCACCTCCACGCCCTGCTCCACCGTTCGGTCGACGCGGCGCACCAGCTTTTTGAGCGATGGCTCCAACGCCTCGTGGGCCTCCATGCGTCGCAGGGTAAACAGCTTTCCTACATCCTCCGCCGCGTCGGCCACGGCATCCAGATTGGCCAGCACCTCCAATAGATCGCGCCGATCCACCGGCATAAACCGCGTCTTCGGCATCCCGTCGCGAATCTGCGTCTTGAGCACATCCACCTCGTGCTCCAGATCGCTGATATTCTCCGAGATCGCCAACACCCGATCGTAATCCCCGGCAAAGAGGGCATCGAAGAGCTGCGGCACCTCGTCGGAGCATTCCTTGACCCGATGGGCCATCTCCCGCAGATAGGGGAAGGGACTTTCGCTGAATAAACCAAAAAATGAACGCACCATCATCGGGTCCACCGTCTCGAGAAATGATTGGGTGCCCGGCCGCCGGCTCGCCCCCAGAACTGCCTCAGCCTTGGCATCGCTGGATGTGATTGATAAGACTTGCTCAGTCTTCGCCGCGCAGCATAGAACATCCCTCTACAGTGTCAACGATTTATGGGAGTCGGTCATGAACCCCCCGCCATGCTTGCGTTATCTGGCCTTCGCCTCGATCCTCCTCGCAGGCCCTACTGCCCTCGCCGACAGCCCCCCGGAGCCCACCACAGAGGCCCAGGGAGAGCGTCAGGAGCTGGAGCGCTATCAGGTCAGCTCCGATGAGGGCATCGTGGCCGCCGACGAAGCGCAGGCCTCGCAGATCGGCGCCCAGATACTGGCCGCCGGTGGCAACGCCGCCGACGCCGGGGTCGCCGCCCTGGTGGCCCTCAACATCACTCACCCCTTCGCCTCCGGCCTCGGCGGCGGCGGCTTTTGCCTCTATCACGAAGCCGACGACGATCGGACCCACGTCATCGATTATCGCGAGACGGCCCCCAAAGCAGCCCACCGCGATCTCTATATCGTCGACGGCGAGGCCCAGCACGATCTGGCCCGCCACGGCGGCCTGGCCGTCGCCACCCCCGGTGAGCCCGCCGGGCTGTGGTCCCTCCACGGTCGCTTCGGCCATCTGGACTGGGAAGCCCTCATCGACCCCTCCATCGAACTCGCTCGATCCGGCGCCACCGTCAGTGACACCCTGGCCGAGCACCTGGATAGCCGCGGCGAAGCCCTGGAGGAACGTCCCCCCTTGGCCGCCCTCTTTCAAGACGACGACGGCCAGTGGCTCCAGGGCGGCGACCTCATGGTGCGAGACGACCTGGCCCGCGCCCTGACCCTGCTTCGCGATGACGGCGTTCGCCCTTTCTACGTCGGCCCCATCGCCGACGCCATCGTCGACGCCGTCTCCGACGACGGCGGCATCCTCACCACCGACGATCTCGCCAATTACGCCGTGGAGCGCCGCGATCCCATCGTCGGCCACTTCGCCGACCACCGCATCGTCTCCATGCCCCCACCCTCCTCCGGCGGCATCGCCCTCATTCAGGCCTTCCAGATCCTGGAGCGCCTCATGGGCGACGATCTCCCCGTGGACGTCCACGCCCCTGACTTTCGCCACCTGGCTATCGAGGCCCTCAAGCACGCCTTCGCCGACCGCGCCCGTTACCTGGGCGACACGGACTTTGTGGACGTCCCCGTCGACCATCTCATGTCCCCGGACTACGCCCGCCAACTGGCCGACCGCGTTCAGGCCGACGCCACCCTGGACACCGACGACTACGGCACCGTGGCGCCCGACCAGGAGACCAGCGGCACCGCCCACCTCAGCGTCATCGACGCCGACGACAACCTCCTGGCCTGCACCTCCACCATCAACACCCGATTTGGCTCCATGGTCCTCGTCGAGGAGTACGGCCTCATCATGAATAACGAGATGGCCGACTTCACCATCAAACCCGGCGAACCCAATGTCTTTGGCCTTGTGGGCAACGAACAAAACGCCGTGGAGGCCCTTAAACGCCCCCTCTCCTCCATGAGCCCCACCCTAGTCTTCGATGACCAGGACCGCCCGGTGGCCACCCTGGGGGCCAGCGGCGGGCCGACCATCATCTCCGGCACCTACTTCACCCTCATCGACACCCTCCTGGGCGGCCTCGATCCCCTGGGCGCCATCGCCGCCGATCGCTTCCACCACCAATGGCTTCCCCCCACCCTCTTTGCCGAGCACGAGGACATGGAGGCCCTGGACACCCTCCGCGACTTCGGCCACGACATCGAGGTCCGACCCTCCTTTACGGCCGTGCAGATCATCATGCGCGGCGACGCCGGCTGGATCGGCGTCTCTGACCCCCGAAAGGGCGGCATCCCCGCCGCCCCCGACGACGACTCCTCCGACCACTGAGGCTCTTTGACCATGGATAATCTCCAGGGCGGCACCCTCGCCCTCGACCACCAATACCACCTCCATCAACGTCTGGGCGCCATCGGCCTCGTCACGGCCTACCGCGGCACTCAGGACCCCTTCGACCTCCCCATCGAGGTCACCGTCTATGACGGTCTGGCCGATGCCGGCGCCGACCCCGCCATCACCGATCAGGTAGAGGATGCCGCTCGACGCGCCGCCGCCGTCCAGCATCCTGGCATCGCCCGCGTCGTCGACTTCGGCGAGGTCGATCTGGGCATCCCCTTTGTGATCGAAAAGATTCAGCCAGGCCAATCCCTGGCCGACCTCATGGAGACCCGCGGCGTCTTTGCCCCCAACCAGGTCTTGACGCTCGTCAAACGCCTGGCCGACATCCTCCAGGCAGCCCACGATCGAGAGCTGTACCACGGCCAGCTAAAACCTCAGTGGATCGACGTCGATGGCGATGATCTAAACAGCGCGCGTCTGCGCCACACCGGCCTGGCCCTCTCCATGGCCCAACTGGTGGCCATGCCTAACCTCGTGCTCACCACGGAATACGTCGATGCCTTCCCCCCGGAATGCTTTGACGTCGCCGCCCGCGATGACGCTGCTGCCAACCCCCAGCGCTCCCCGGCCCACCTCAGCGCCGCCGCCGACCAATGGGGCCTGGCCTGCCTGGCCTACCGCCTCCTCGTCGGCGTCCATCCCTTCTTTGACGATCCCGTCGACGCCAGCGACGGGCTCATCCGTATCAAAACCGACGATCCCCCCTCCCTGGAGGATCTCGGCATCGACGGCGATATCGCCGACGTGGTCGGCCGTGCCCTCAGCCCCCAGCCTCGGGATCGCTACCCCTCCATCGAGGCCTTCGCCGCTGCTCTCTCCCGGGCCATGGACGATGATCCCGAGGCCTCAAAACGCTCCGAACATGACGACGGCCCCACCGAAGCGTCCTTTGACGCCCCCCGCGCCCCCTCTCCGACCGCGGAGGCCGCCCCTTCCATGGCGGATGCCCCACCCGTCGACCCCCGGCCCAGCGGTCTCCTATTGACCCTGGCGATTGCCCTGGTCCTCATCTCCAATATCGCCTGGTTTTTCGTCTCCCTGGACGCCGATCGCGACGACGCCCCAGACGACCCGTCGGCCGCCGCCGATGCCCCGGACCACGACCAACCCCCGGGCATCCTCCCCACCGGCCTGGAGATCGCCTCCGAGCCCTCGGAGGTCGAGATCTTTATCGACGACAACGGCACCGAGCGCTCCCTGGGCTATACCCCCTATACCATCAGCGATCTCCTCCAGGACCAACCCTCGGTGGAATTATTTTTGCGCCGTGACGGTTATTTTGAGCAGACCCTGAGGATTGATGACCAGGACGGGCAACGCGACCGATTCCAGGTCCAGATGATCCCCACCCCAGACGAGGACTAGGACCCAATCGTGGCCACCGGACCCAGATGGCGATCCCGCTCCCAGAAAAAAATTACAATATGCTTGACATATTCCAACAAGGCTGTAATTTCAGAGCGGTCAGACGGCAGAGAGGCGATCGAGTTTCCATCAGGGCTGAGAAATTTCAGTCTGCCTGGAATAAAACAGCCACCCCCGTCGTTATACCATTGAGTTCGACACAGAGGTCGTTGCTTTTATGTGTGCGAAGTAGGTTGCATCCTTTCAAGTATCCTACCTACTTTCCTACCTCAATTACCTTTCAAGGAACCTTTCCAAATTCCTTCCGACTTACTTCGCACACCTAAGAGCAACGGCTAACCAAAAACGGCGACCCCTCCCCGGGGGTCGCCGTTTTTTTATGAGTCCCACCACTGAGGGCGCATCATGAACCCATCTCGTCGATCAGCACGGCGTGAAGGTGGCGGCTTCCCTCCTCCACATCGGGGCAGGCCACGATCCAGCTGAGCCGATCGGCGCCCATGGCCAGCCCCTTGATATCCACCGCTTCGGCCAGGCGTCGCTGGGCCATCTTGGCCCACCGCCCTCCGCGACCGATGCCGGCGCCCACGGCGCTTATCAAGCCCGCTTCCTCAACCTCCACATCGGCGCCCAGCGATCGGCACCCATCGATGAACGCCGCTTCCCCGTGGATATCGTCGACCGTCAAATAGATCGTCACCCCTTCGGCCGGCTCCCACTGCAGCACGGGCGCCCGATGGCCCTCCACCATCGCCATCAAGGCCTCCGCGCTCTCGCCAGCCCTCAACCACAGTCCCCGCTCGATATGACTGACCGCCACCGCCGGGCATCCCGACTCAGCGCGGGCGATGGCCTGCCGATCCAGATCGATGCGCTCGATGCGCGTCCCCCTCGACGAGCCATCATGGGTGCTCTTGGCGTAGAGGGCGATCCCCTCTCGTCGGGCGTACTCCACGGCCTCCTCATTGATCACCCGTGCCCCACTCCGCGCCATCTCCTGCATCTCTTCATAGCTCAATCGCTGGAGTTGCCCCGCCGTGACGACCACGCGGGGATCGGCGCTAAACACGCCGTCGACATCGCTGTATAGCTCGCAGGCTTCCGCCCCCAGTGCCGCCGCCAGCGCCACCGCCGTGGTGTCGCTTCCACCGCGCCCCAGGGTGGTGACATCGCGCCGATAACTGGCCCCCTGATAGCCGGCGACGATCACGATTCGCCCGGCCTCCAATTCATCTTGAACCCGGAAGGGACGCACGTCCATGATGCGGGCGTTGGCGTGGCTATGGGTGGTGATGATCCCGCACTGCGATCCCGTCAGGCTCACCGCCTCGTGGCCCCGATCGTCGATGGCGATCGACATCAGGGCCATGGAGATCCGCTCTCCCACTGACAATAACATGTCCAATTCTCTGCGCGACGGATCGTCACAGCACTCCTTGGCCATCCCCAGCAGATCGTCCGTCGTATCCCCCATCGCCGACACCACCACCACCAGGTCATAACCCTCTTCCCGGGTGGCCACGATCTTGTCGGCCACCCGCTGCAGCCGCTCCAGATCGGCCAGGGAAGACCCGCCAAATTTCTGCACCAAAATCGGACGCTCGTTCATCGACCCTTCCTACCGCTATCAGGCTCCCGAGCGAGCCATCAATTTGTCGCCCACCACCGCAAAGATCGCGCCGCAAAAGAGCAGCAAGGCCCCGGCGCACAGCCCTAACGCCAACATCATATCGGCGCCCATCAACAGGCCCGCCATAAAGCCCACCAGGATGATCATGGCCATCAACGCCAGGGCCACCGATCGCTTCGTGCTATCGCCCACAAGAGCGACCACGGGCACCGTGACCACCCCCATCACCACCGCCAGGCCCATGATGCCAAAGTCGATAAGCGCCGTCGGCAACCCACCAAAGGCCACCGTCGCCGCCACGGCTCCCATCAGCGCCAGGGATCCCAGGAGGCCGAACCCGCGTTGGATGGCGTCCACCATGGTGCCGACCCCAGCCGAGTTGTCGGCTCCCTTGGCCTCTTGCGAACCGCCAGCGGGTGCCCGTTGAGGGGTCGCCGCCGCTGGTGCCGCGGCCGGCGCCGATGGCGATGCGTCAGACGCCACCGGTGCCTTCACCGGCTCAGCCGGTTTGTTCGGCGCCTGCCGTGGATCGGGGCGATGCTGTGACGCCCCTTGCGCCCCACCCCCGGGGACTCTGCCTGGCTGCTCAACGGGGGTTGCGCCAAATGCGGGCTCCGCTTTGCTCGCGCTTGCCGGCGTGGCTCCGAATGCGGGCTCCGGCTTGCTCTCCTCCGCCGGTATACCGCCAAATGCGGGCCCCGGCTTGCTCTCCTCCGCCGGCGTGGCTCCAAATGAGGGCTTCGGCTCGCTCTCTTCTACCGGTGGTGCGCTAAATCCCGGCGTTGGTGCCGACGGTTGCCCAGCCCCCACCGGCGGCTTTTTGCGCTCTCCGCCCGCGGGATCCCCCTGAACGGGCCCCCTCCTCTCCTGGCGGGGCCTCTCGTTGACGGGTTCCTGCTGGCCCGTCCCCTGCTGCGTCCTCGACGGCGCCGTCGTCTGGTGGGAATCGGTCGTCGGCGAGCTATGTTGAGGCGTCATCTTACGCGATCGCTGAGCGCCACCACCGCCGATCGAAAACCGCGGCCCCGTCGACGCGGGCTTTAGTGTCTCCGACTCCTTCTTTTTCGCGGCCGGACCACCCTCAGGCGCCGTGGGCTGTTGTTCGTCCTTTTGACCACCCGTGGGAAATGAGGTCCGCGACGACCCCACGGCGCCGATGCTCAGGTCCTCATCGCGAATCTTGCGGCCCGACGTGGTATCGGTGCGATCCGTATTCGACATCTGATAGGTCCCGGTGCCCCCGACCCCCTGGCGTCCGCTGGGGCTATCCCCTCTGCCTGCCCTCTTCTTTTTCTTGGGCGCCGATCGAAAGACCCCGCTCTGCGGGCGTTGGCGAAATCCCTGCCCCGACGATCGATCGCTCGTCGGTTCCGGCGTCGGTTGCTGATCGTCCCCCTTCCCCTCGTCGGGCGCCTCCTGTGGCTTGGGCAATTGAAACCCCGACTTTTTGGGATCCAATACCGCCGTTTTATCGCTCTCTTCGGGCGCACTCTCTTTGGCCTCCCCCTGACCGCCAAAGCCCATATCTTCGAATTGGGCGAGCTGGTCTGCTCCCAGGGCCTCCGTGACCGCGTCGTCGTATTGATCTACCTCATCCTGAGAGCCCCGGTGCATGGCTCCGGCGCCGTCCTGATTGAAGGTCTCTGGAACATTCATCCCCATGAGCGTCCCGAAATTCTGCCCTCCTCGTGGCTCTTCGTCCTCCGCCGACTCCTCCGCGGCCGAGCTATCGGCCAATCCCCAGGCCGACGAGACCTCGTCGGGCTCGGAATCGTCCTGTTCCGCCGAGATGGCCGGCAATCCAAAGGCCGTCTCCTTGGCCGACCCCTTCTGGTCGCTGGCCTTTGTTCGCCGACCCCCACCCAGGGCATTGGAAATAGACGAGGCGCTCACCTCTTTCGTGGCGTCCTCCTCCTCTTCATCGCCCAGATCGAAGTCGGCGGGCGAAAAGGGCAGATCGTCGGCCGACACCACCTCCGTCTTGGCGACCTCGTCGTCATCGTCGTCCTCCAGCGCCGGCATCCCCCACAGGGTCTGCTTGCTGGCATCGGCCCGACGCGTCTTATCCTCTGGCTCCGAGTCGTCGCCACCTCCGATGGTCGGAAGCCCCATCATCGTCTGTTTGGCGCTGCGCTCCTCAAAGCGATGACCGCAGGAGGTACACTCCTCGGCATCATCCCTCATTCGCGCCTGGCAGGCTGGGCAGATCTTCACCAGTTCTCCTTACTTTTGACTCGCATCATCGTCGTCGGGCAAGACGGACCACCCACCGGGCCCCCAGACCGCCTCATTGCCCATCCTCGCTAAGATATGCATATCTTTGCAATCCTGTCAAAAAACTCGCCCCCTCATAAGCCGGCCCCGGCGACCTCTTCCAGGACCTGCTGCACCGCCGCCTTGGCCGGCTCCTGGATGGGACGCTGGCGCAGGGAGCGGAGGCGCTCCTCGAATCCCGACTCTGCATGGGCCCCCAACCGGTGGAATTGCTCCACCGCCTCCTCGTCGATGGCCTCGGCGTCGACGGCCTCCAGGGCCTCCCAGAAGATCTCCAGCGCCTGTTGGTATTCCCCGTCGGCGAAGGTCGCCAGCGCCAACTCCCGGGCACATTGGATGCGCCGCCCGTCGTCCAGGGGCTCATCCAGCCGCTCCCCAAGCCACGTCCCATAGCGCTCGCTGAGACCGGCCGACCGCCCCAGCCGCTGGAGCCCCTCCCAGGCCTTGTCCTTTCCCTCGCTCTCGCCCTCCACCGCCCAGGCCCTGGCGAAGGCCCCGAACGCCTTGTCGGGCTGTCGCAACTTCACCTCGTAGAGCATGGCCAATACCAAAAAGATCTGCCGCCGCTCCTCGGGCTCCCCAAATAATTCGATGCCCTCCTCGTAGAGCTCGGCCAACTTGGGCCACTCCTTCATCTTGAGGTACACCTCGCGCCGGCGGTTGAGGCGCCGAATCCGCTCCGAGGGATCCAGCGGTGGCCCATCCCCCTTGGAGCCCTCCTCTGCGGCCTCCGTTCGCCGCTCCCGGTCGCGCACCCGCAATTCTTCCAGCCGCTCATTGAGGGCCCTGGTGCGCTCCGTGGTCTGCGCCTGGCGCTCAAACCCGTCGCCCACCTCCTCTTCGAGCAACACGATGGGCTCGGACTCCTCCTCCAACCCCGCGCTCTCCTCTTGCTCAAACTCCTGAGCCGCCTCCTCAAAGCCCAGATCCACCTCCGGGTCCAATTCGATGGTCGATCCCGTGGACGGTCCCTCCTCGCCGGCGGCCGACATCACCTCATCGATGGCCTCCCGGGCGGGGCTGTCCTGGCTCTCCACCGGCGTCGGCGGCGGCTTCGGGGCCTCCACGCCGAACATCGGTCGCGTCTTCGGGGCCTCCGGCGTCTGCGCCTCCCCCCCTTCGTCTTCAAAGGTCTCTGCCAACGCCTCTTCCAGTCCCGCCAATCCCCGTTTCAACTCCAGGTATAAGCGCCCCTGATTGCTTATCGACTGGCGAATATCGCCTCGCACCCACCCAAAGACCTGGCCCACCGGACCGAAGGGATCGATGGCCTCCATCGCCTCCTCCACCCGCTGAACCACCTCTTCGATGGCCTTCTTTTCGGGCTGACGGCCCTCCTCCAGTCGTTCCAGCAGGGCGTTGAGGCCATCACTCCACCGGGACACATCGGCGATGCCCACCGGCGCCTTGGCCTTTCCCCAGGGATGGGCCGCCGCCGTCACGGCCCGCATATATTGCTCCACCAACCACAGGTGGAGCAGCGAATACGCCCGGTGCCCCTCGGGATGAAGCCACCCCTGGATGAGCTGGCGCTCCGCCAGCCGGCGGACCTCCTCGGGCCCAATTCCCAGCCCGCAGGCTTCCACCAACTCTCCAAAGGCCTGTGGCTCCATCTCCCTCCACCCCGGGTCCGCAGCGCTCGCTTCCATAACCGGTTCTCCCATGCCTCGGCGGTCTCAATGCGTCACTATCTCTGCTCACCATACCCCGCCGGGCCGCTGCCTCCAAGCGCTCTCACCGGCCCATAAACTCTTTTAAAACGACCGTGGCATAGCTCCCACTCAGAAGCTCAAAGGTCAGGACCACGTGCCCCTGTTCATCGACCTCCCACTGCAACCCGTCGAGATAGACCGTCATCGGCCGCCGCGTCCCCCGACCACTGGACCCAAATACCTCCAGAGCGTCGACATCAATGCCCATGGACGCCACCAGCGCCCGCTCTCGCTGGCCCATCTCATCGCGGGCAAAGCCGCCCTCGCTCCCCGGCATGGGCCCGGTGACCACGATCTCTCGCCGATCCAGCCGGGCCTGGGTCTCCGGGCGCTCCTCCTCGCTGATCCAGAACCGCCCGCCCGTATCGACCTTCTCAAAGATATCGCCCCGCCTAACCTCCTTCCAGCTCCCCTCTTCCCAACGCTCAGCAAGCATCCGATTGAAAACCTCACTCTGCACGGCGCTGGCCGCCATGCGTCGCATAAACCGCCCCGACGGCGCTCGCCCCTCCCGGAGCCACCGAAGGCCGAGGGCAAGCGTCGAGCCCTGGTGGCCAAAGCGCTGCTCCCCATAGAAATTGGCCAGGCCCTCGTCTTCGAGCGTCGCCTCCACGGCCTCCATCCTCTCCGCCAGCGCCTCGCCCCGGACCTCCGGATCGACGATGGCAATGCGAAAGCGGTTGCCCCGAAGATGCCCGGTCTTGAGCTTATTTCGATGCCGCGACACCTCCAGCACCTCGATGCCCTCCGCCAACTCCCCTTTTCGCGGCGACACCTCGCTCTCCTGGGCGGCCACCGACACCCACTGGCGAGTCACGGCCCGTTTATCCTTCGTCCCCGCCGTCCCCACCGATCCCGCCTTGACGCCAAAGTACTGGGCGACGGCCTCGATCATCGAGCGCCCATCGACGCCTCGCTTCTCCACCCACAGATAGTGATGCGGCCCCTGGCCGCTGGGCTCGTAGGCCGGCACCTCTTCCACGACGAAATCCTCGGGCCGTGCCTTGAGCTCCCCTCCAATTCCGGGCACCTTCGTTTGGCGTATGAGCGGGCTGTGCATAGGCTTCTCCATCCACTTAAACGGGATAACTCTCCACATGATGAGCGACGATCCACACCGCCACGCCTTACCGAAAACCATCCGCAAGGCCAACGCCTCGCTGAGGGCGGCCCGCGCTGAGCTCGG
>CAZMJS010000078.1:0-15141 GCA_964566695.1 uncultured Bradymonadales bacterium | reverse complement strand
TGGCGATGAACCGCCGAAGGTCATCGAAGCCACCCGGTCGCTCGTCGCTCGGAGACAGCACGACCTTGGAAGATGGATCGAGGCGCGGAGGACACGACCCCGCCGACCTTGGTCGGTGGTGAGGGAGACTGGCAGCTAGGCGATGGTGGGATGACCACTGGAGGTTCGGCTACGGGATTTAGCTCACAAGGCTCGGCCTCCGGCGGGAGGGGAAGCCGGACCTGAGAGGTATGCGAAGAGCCCCTCTCCGGCGCCGGGGGCGCCGGTGTCTCCCCGCCTGGAGGCGGGGAGAGTTATTTGGGGCGTCGGTGTGGCTAGTGAGATGGGCGGGGGAGAATCATGCTCTTCCCCTCACAGATTGAGCTTTCGATCGTCGACGTCGAGGGCCGCTTCCTTGACGATCTCCGAGAGGGTGGGATGGGCGTGGGAGGAGCGGGCGATGTCCTCGGCGCTGGAGTGGAACTCGCTGGCGACGGCCAGCTCGGCGATGAGGTCGCCGGCGTGGGGGCCGATGATGTGGGCGCCGAGGATGCGGTCGGTGTCGGCGTCGGCGAGGATTTTGCAGAAGCCCTCGGTGTCGTTGAGGGCGCGGGCGCGGCCGTTGGCCTTGAAGGGGAATTTGCCGGTTTTGTAGTCGACGCCGGCCTCTTTGAGTTCGTCCTCCGTCTTGCCGACGGAGGCGATCTCGGGGTGGGTGTAGACGACGTCGGGGACGGCGTCGTAGTTGACGTGGCCGGCGATGTCGTGGATGCGCTCGACGCAGACGACGCCCTCGTGTTCGGCGAGGTGGGCGAGCATGGGGCCGGGGATGACGTCGCCGATGGCGTAGACGCCGTCGACGCTGGTCTGGAAGTGGTCGTCGACCTCGATGAAGCCCTGGTCGTTGGTCTCCAGGCCGATATTGTCGAGGCCCAGGTTGTCGGTGAAGGGGTAGCGGCCGATGCCGACGATGACGCGGTCGGACTCGATGGTCTTTTCCTCGCCGTCGTGCTCGTAGGTGGTGGTGACCACGCCGTCCTGGACGTCGGCGCTGGTGACGGCGGCGTCCATGACGAAGTTGAGGCCCTGCTTTTTGAAGGCCTTGTGGGCAGCTTTGGTCAGGTCCTTGTCCATGCGCCCGCCGAGGATCTTGGGGAGGTATTCGATGACCGTGACCTCGGCGCCGAGTCGGCTCCAGACGCTGCCGAGTTCCAGTCCGATGACGCCGGCGCCGATGACGACGAGGCGCTCCGGGACCTCCTCGAATTCCAGGGCACCCGTGGAGTCGACGATATACTCCTTGTCGAATTCGGCGCCCGGGAGCTCTCGGGGCTTGGAGCCGGTGGCGATGAGGATCTTGTCGGTCTCCAGGGTCTGGGTGACCTCGCCATCGTCGTCGCTGATCTCGACGGTATTTTCGTCAACGATGGTGCCCCAGCCCTGGATGCCGTCGATACCGTTTTTGTTAAACAGGTATTCGATGCCCTGGACGAGGCTGGAGACGACGCTGTCCTTTCGGCCGAGCATCTTCTCCAGGTTGAGCTCCAGGTCGCCGATCTCGATGCCGTGATCCTCAAAGTGATCGCGGGCTTCGGCGAAGCGCTCGCTGGACTCCAGGAGGGCCTTGGAGGGGATGCAGCCCACGTTGAGGCAGGTGCCACCGAAGGTGGGATAGCGCTCGACGCAGGCGACTTTCATGCCCAGTTGGGCGGCGCGAATGGAGGCGATATAGCCGCCGGGGCCAGAACCGATAACAACGAGATCGTACATGATAGAATCCTTGGAGGTGCAAAAGTATCGATGCTGATGAAAAACCCCTTCCCCGTCGTCGGGAAAGGGGTTGGTAAGCGAGGTGAAGCAAAGGGGCCTAGATCTCGAGGAGAATGCGCTCCGGGTTCTCCAGGCATTCCTTGAGGCGCACCAGGAAGGAGACGGCCTCTTTGCCGTCGATGATGCGGTGATCGTAGGACAGGGCCAGGTACATCATGGGTCGAATCTCGACCTTGCCGTCGACGGCCACGGGGCGCTCCTCGATGCGGTGCATGCCCAGGATGCCCGATTGGGGCGGGTTGAGGATGGGCGTCGACAGCATGGAGCCGTAGATGCCGCCATTGGAGATGGAGAAGGTGCCGCCCTGGAGCTCGTCGAGGGTCAGCTTGTTGTTGAGGGCGCGGTCGACGAGGCGGCCCAACTCCTGCTCGGTCTGAGCGAAGCTGAGCTGGTCGGCGTTCTTGATGACCGGGACCACCAGGCCGCGGCCGCCGCCGACGGCGACGCCGATATTATAGTAATTTTTGTAGACGATCTCGTTGCCGTCGATCTCGGCGTTGACCGCCGGGTATTCCTTGAGGGCCTCGATGGAGGCCTTGATGAAGAAGGACATGAAGCCGAGCTTGATATCGTATTTCTTCTGGAATTTCTCTTTATATTGCGAGCGCAGATCCATGATCGCCGACATGTCGACGTCATTGAAGGTGGTGAGCATGGCCGTGTCTTGCTGGGCCGAGACCAGGCGCTTGGCCACGGTCTGGCGAAGCTTGCTCATGCGCACGCGCTCTTCCAGGGCCGTGGGGTCCACGTCGGCCTTGGGGGCCGCCGGGGCTTTCGCGGCGCTGGGCTTGGAGTCCTTGCCCTCAATATGCTTGAGGACGTCTTCCTTGGTGATGTGGCCGCGGGGGCCCGAGGCCTTGACGGCGTCGGCGCTGATGCCGTGCTCCTCGAGGAGGCGCTGGGCGGCGGGGCCGATCTTGGCGTCGCCGCTATCGCCGCTGTCGGCGGCCTGGTCGGCGTCGCCGGCGTCTGCACCATCGTCAGCGGCCTCGTCGGCGCTATCGTCGGCACCTTCGGGGCGCTCGCCCGCTTCGAGTTCGGCGATGACATCACCGGGGGTGACGGCGTCGTCGATCTCGTATTTCAGGGAGGTGACGGTGCCGGCCGAGGGGGCGGGCACTTCGACGGTGATCTTGTCGGTTTCGAGTTCGGCGATGATCTCGTCTTCGTCCACGAAATCGCCTTCGGCGACGAGCCATTCGGCGACGTAGGCTTCGGTGACGGATTCACCCAGCTTGGGGACTTCGACAGGGACACTCATGTACGGCCTCTTCAACACTTTAGAAAAAGACAGAAAATAGGCGGCAAGACCTCGGCCAATGCCTACCAGACTTAAGGCGACAAACCAAGAAGATTAGGCCAGTTGATCGTCGCCGGGCAGGTCGTCGCCAAAGGCGGCGTCCAGGACCCGTTGCTGCTCCAACTGGTGGGTGGCATAGGCGCCGGTGGCGGGGCTGGCGCTGGGCCGACGCCCGATATAGTGCGGCAGGGGATCGGCGCCGAAGGTGCGGACCAGCTTGGGGAAGATATAATGCCAGGCGCCCATATTCTTGGGCTCTTCCTGGACCCAGGCGATCTCGACGTCGTCGCCATAAGGGGCGACGGCCTCTTCGAGGGCCTCCGTATCCAGGGGATGGAGCTGCTCCACGCGGACGATGGCCACGTCGTCGATGCCCTCTTCGTCGGCGTGGGTCGCCAGATCGTAGTAGACCTTGCCGGAGCAAAAGAGGACGCGTCGGACCTTGTCGTCGTCGATGAGGTCGCGATCGTCGGCGATGACCGTCTGGAAGCCATGGTCTGTAAAGTCGGCCATGGAGCTGACGGCGTCGCGGTGACGCAGCAGGCTCTTGGGGCTCATGACGACCATGGGCTTTCGGGCGGGGTGCAGGATCTGGCGGCGCAGGGCGTGAAAGTAGTTAGCGGGCGTCGTCATATTGCAGACGTACATATTGTCGCCGCTGCACAACTGAAGGAAGCGCTCCAGGCGCGCCGAGGAGTGCTCCGGTCCCTGGCCTTCGTAGCCGTGGGGCAGCAGCAGGGTCAGGCCGCTGAGTCGCTTCCACTTATCCTCGCCGGAGTTGATGAATTGGTCGATGATGACCTGCGCTCCGTTGGCGAAGTCGCCAAATTGGGCCTCCCAGAGCACCAGGGCGTCCGGGGAATCCAGGCTATAGCCGTACTCAAAGCCCAGGACGCCGGTCTCGGAGAGTATAGAATTGTAGATCTCAAAGCGGGTGTCATCGTCGGCGATCTGGCGGATGGGCCAGAATCGCTGACCCGTCTCCTGGTCGAAGAGGGCGGCGTGGCGGTGGCTGAAGGTGCCGCGGAGGGCGTCCTGGCCGCTCATGCGAATGGAGGTGCCATTTTCGACGAAGCTGGAGAAGGCCAGGGCTTCGGCGGTGCCCCAGTCCACGGTGGTCTCACCGTCGGCCACCTTGCGGCGCTGCTTGATGAGGCGTCGCAGGGTGCGGTGGTGATTAAAGTCGTCGGGGATGTCGGAGATGGCCTCGGCGTAGCGCTTATAGGCCTCCTCGTCGATGGTGGTGTCGACATCTGGATCCTCAGAGATGCCGCCGCCGCGGTAGGGTTCCCAGACACCGTCGAGGGTGTTGACGCTCTTACGCTGCGGGTTTTCGCGCACCTCTTTGAAGGCGCCGTTATACATGTCCATGCGCTCGTCCCACATGGCCTGGACGTCGTCGTCGCTCAAGGTGCCGCGATCGACGAGCTGGTCGGCGTAGATCTCGCGCACCGGCGGGGTGTCGTCGATGCGGGCGTACATCTCGGGCTGCGTAAAGCGGGGTTCGTCGCCCTCGTTGTGGCCGTATTCGCGGTAGCAGACGAGGTCGATGATGACGTCTTCGCCAAATTTTTGGCGATAGCGCATGGCCAGTTTCATGACGCGGGCGCAGGCCTCGGGGTCATTGCCGTTGACGTGGAAGATAGGGACTTCCAGCATCTTGGCGACGTCCGTGGCGTAGGTGGTGGAGCGGCCCTCTTCGGGAAGGGTGGTAAAGCCGATCTGGTTGTTGATGACGATATGGACGGTGCCGCCGACGTCAAAGCCGGGGACGCGCGCCAGGTTGAGCGACTCAGCGACCACGCCCTGTCCGGAGAAGGCGGCGTCGCCGTGCATCATCAGGGGCACCAGGCGCTTTTTGGCGTCGTCGACGCCCATGCGATCCTGCTTAGCCCGGCTGCGGCCCAGGACGACGGGGTTGACGAATTCCAGGTGGCTGGGGTTGAAGCATAGAGAGAGGTGGATTTCGTCGCCGGCGTCGGTGACGTAATCGCTGGAGTAGCCCATATGGTATTTGACGTCGCTGCTGGCGACATATTTCTCGGGGTCCTCGACCTTCTCGAATTCCGAGAGCATGGCCTCGGCGGGCTTGTCCATGATGTTGTGGAGGACGTTGAGGCGTCCACGGTGAGCCATGCCGATGATGCATTCCTCGACGCCCAGATCACCGGCTTCCTCGAGCATGGTGGTGAGCATGGGGATGAGGGAGTCGCCGCCGGTTAAGGAGAAGCGCTTGGCGCCGACGTATTTTTTGTGGAGGAAGCTCTCGAAGGAGTCGGCGGCGATCAGATCGCGGAGGATCTCGATGCGCTCCTCGTCGCCGTTGAGTTCGGCGTGGTCGTGGCGCTCGATCTGGTCGCGAAGCCAGGTGCGGGCCTGAGAGCCGGGGATATTCTGGTACTCCACGCCGATGTGGGAGCAATAGAGCTCCTCCAGGCGTTCGATGAGATCGGCGACGGTCACCTTCTGGGAGCCGAAGAGGGGCTCGTAGTGAATGGTGGCGTCCATATCGCCTTTGTTGAGCCCATATAGAGAGGGGTCGAGCTCGGGGGGCGCCGTGTTGCGATCAAAGCCCAGGGGATCGATCTGGGCGTTGAGGTGGCCGTGGAGGCGAAAGGCTCGCACCATGGCCTCCACGCTGGCGGCAAAGCCCTTGGTGCGGCCCGGGGCGCGCACCGTCGTACCCTCCAGGCGATCCACGTAGACCGGATCGCCCTCGGCAGCGGCCGCGGAGGCGCCGGGCAGGGGCTCAAAGATGGAGCGTGCCTGGAAGTGGGGGCCGTCACCGTTGGGCGCCTCTCCCTGGCGCTTATACTCCTCAAAGAAGTCGTGCCAACTGGCATCCACGGAGCTCGGATCCTCCAGGTATTGGCGGTAGAGCCCCTCCATAAATTTGACGTTCTCGCCAAAGAAAAGGTCGTTTTCCGAGGCGGGCGACGAGGGCGACTTGGGGTCGGACTTGGTATCGGTCACGGCGTCTTACTTGGGCAGTGGGGAAAGATTCGCGCCTTCCTATTAAAGGTCAATCATATGAGGTGATGGCCAGGCGCGCAGCGATTGAATCAGACCCCCTGGGGGGTCGAAATAAAAGGTCGGGCTGGTGGCCACGATGGGGCACCAACCCTCCCCGATACCATAGGCATCGTTCATGGTGGGTCAAGAAGGGATCCACTTTGGTATATATAAGGTGGGGCCCGCGGTCAGTGGCGGCGATGGCATGGCCAAAAATAAGGGTTTGAATCTGGTGAGGATGGAGCGCTTGACACCCTTGAAAAGAGCGTGCTAGCAGAGCCCCGCAATGGCGGGCTGCCGAATCCTCCGAGGGCGGCCTGCAAGAACCCCAATTAACTGCTTCGGAGTCTCTGCGACGACCACTATGATCATGGATATGACAGCCGCCACCATGGCGCCGATACTCGCCGTCTCCATCGACCTGGACGGCACCTTTTTTGTCCAGATGGTCTTCTTTTTGATCACCATCGGCGTCCTCCATTTCATCCTCCTCAAGCCCTATATGCGGGCCATGGAAGCCCGTGAGGAGCGGGTGGGAGGCTCGGCTGAGGAGGCCACGGAGATGGAGGAGCAGGCAGAGAATCTGCAGGCAAAGTATGACGAACGGATGACGCGGGCGCGACGCGATGCGCAGGAGGTCCGAGAGTCCCTGCGCCAGCAAGGCCTCGCCGAGCAACGCGATATCGAAGCGGAGGTCCGCGAGGAGCTGACGGCCAAGCTCGACGAAGAGCGGGCCAACCTGGACGCCCAGGTTCAAGAGGCCCGCCAGGAGCTGGAAGCCCGCGCCGAAGGCCTGGCCGACGCCATGGTCCGACGCCTGGTGCCCGGCCAGGGCTGATCCTCGACGCGCGCTCCGACGTTTACGATTCAATGGAAAGTGGAAGTAGTCCCATGGATAAGACAAGCGTAAAACGAGGCCCGACGATGTGGCGCCTGCTGGCGCTGGCTCTGGTGGCCACCTTTGTGACCGGGTGCGGATCGTTTGAGCCCGCGGCGTTCCCCTGGGTTGATTGGATCGCCGGGATCGCCAACCTGGCGATCTTTATGTTCATCATCATCAAATTCGGCGGCCACCACATTCAGGAGTATTTCCGCAACCGCCGTGAGACCTTTATCGAGCAGATGGAGGCGGCGACGGCGGCCCGCGAGGAAGCGGAGGCTAAGCTCGAGGAATATAACGCCAAGCTCGATGCGCTGGAGCAGGAGCGACAGGCCCTGTTGGACGAATACCACGCCCGCGGCGAGCGCGAGAAACAGCGCATCGTAGAGAGCGCCAAAAAGCAGGTGGAGAAGATGCGCCGCGACGCCTCGGCGACCATCGAACAAGAGGTCAAGAAGGCCAAGGCGGCCCTGGAATCCCAGGCCGTGGAGTTGGCGGTGGATATGGCGCGTGAGCAGGCCAAAAAAGAGCTGGACGACGCCAAGCAAAAGCAGTTGGTGGACCGCTACGTCGACGAGCTCGACGGCGCCGAAAGCCGAGTCAATTAATCGCAGGGCAGGAGTCAGACGATGGCAAAATCACCAGTGGCCAGACGATACGCCAACGCCCTGTTTGAACTGGGCATCGACCACGATGAGGTTCAAGAATTGGGCGACGCCCTGGACGGGGCGGCCAAGATGCTCAAGGAGAGTCAGGAGTTGCGGGCCGTGCTTCGCAACCCGGCGGTGGACTTGGCGGATCGACGCCAGATCATCCGTTCCCTGGGCGACAAGGCGGGATGGCCCAAGCGGTTTGAAAATTTTATGTGCTTGCTCCTCGATCGGGACCGGTTGACGGTCGTCGGCGACATCGCCGAGGCCTTCGCCACCCGACGGGATGAGCACCTGGGTCGAGTGCGCGCTCGCGTGACGAGCGCCACGGCCCTCGACGACAGTCAACAAAAGGCGCTCCAAGAGCGTCTGGAAGCGCTGACTGGCAAGGATGTGATCATGAGCACCGACGTCGATGAGGCGCTCATCGGTGGGGCCGTGGCCCGCGTCGGTGGCACGATCTACGACGGATCGGTGCGGACGCATCTGCAGCGCATGCGCGAAGCGATTTTAAAAGAAGTGTAATCACGATTGACCGAGGGGCTCACGCCCCGGAGCCCAAGGGTGAGGCGAAGATGGACATCAATATTGAAGAGATCAGCTCCATCATCAAAGATCAGATCGAGAACTACGACGAGCACGTCGAAGTCAGCGAAACGGGGACCGTGATCTCCGTCGGTGACGGAATCGCGCGCGTCCACGGTCTGGAATCAGCGATGGCCGGCGAGCTGCTCGAATTTCCCGGCGACGTATATGGCATGGTCCTCAACCTGGAGGAGGGCAACGTCGGTGTGGCCCTGATGGGCGACGACACCCATATCCTGGAGGGCGACGAGGTCAGCCGGACCAACCGCATTGTGGACGTGCCCGTGGGGCCGGCGATGGAGGGCCGGGTGGTCAACGCCCTGGGTCAGCCGATCGACGGCAAGGGACCCATCGACGCCGAGGAGCGGCGCCGGGTAGAGGTCAAGGCGCCGGGGATCATCCCGCGACAGGAGGTCTCGGAGCCCATGCAGACCGGTCTTAAGGCCGTCGACGCCATGGTCCCCGTGGGCCGTGGCCAGCGTGAGCTGATCATTGGTGACCGCCAGACGGGTAAGACAGCGGTGGCCGTCGATACGATCATCAACCAGAAAGAAAACGACGTGCGCTGCATCTATGTGGCCATCGGTCAAAAAGAGTCGACGGTCGCTCAGGTCGTCGATCGCCTGGAGCGCGAAGGCGCCATGGACTATACGACGGTGGTCAGCGCTTCGGCCGCCAAGCCGGCGCCGCTGCAGTTTTTGGCCCCCTACTCCGGTTGCGCCATGGGCGAGTATTATCGGGACAACGGCCAGCACGCGCTGATTATCTACGACGATCTCTCCAAGCAGGCCGTGGCCTATCGCCAGTTGTCCCTGCTGCTTCGCCGTCCTCCGGGACGCGAGGCCTATCCGGGAGACGTGTTCTACGTCCACAGCCGACTGCTGGAGCGGGCGGCGAAGATGAGCGATGAAGAGGGCGGAGGAAGCCTGACGGCGCTGCCGATCATCGAGACCCAGGCCGGCGATGTCTCGGCCTATATCCCGACGAACGTGATTTCCATTACGGACGGTCAGATCTTTTTGGAGACCGACCTGTTCAACGCCGGCGTTCGCCCGGCGATCAACGTCGGTATTTCGGTGAGCCGCGTCGGTGGGAACGCCCAGATCAAGGCGATGAAGAACGTCGCCGGTACGCTGCGCGTCGACCTGGCGCAGTATCGGGAGCTGGAGGCCTTTAGTCAGTTCGCCTCCGATCTGGATGCGGCCACCCAGGCCCAGCTCGCCAAGGGTGAGCGCCTGGTGGAGATCCTCAAGCAGGGTCAATACGAGCCGCTGCACGTCGCCAAGCAGGTCATGATCGTCTTTGCGGCCAACGAGGAGTTTTTGGCGGACGTGGCCGTCGAAGATCTGGAGGCCTTCGAAGGCGGGTTGTACGACTTCGCCGAGAGCAAGGACGAGGATATCTGGGACAAGATCGTCGACGACGGAAAGTTCGGCAAAAAGTACGGCACCGGCGAGGAGTCGGAGACGACCTCCCATGTGGCGGATATCCTCAACGAATACCTGGCCAACTTTAAGGCCACCCACGGTGAGGAAGAAGCGGCCGCGGAATAAGGTTGCTCGCCGCTGAATCAATGGCCCGACCACGGCGGTCGGGCCGTCCAAGAAATGGATAGAGTTCATGCCAAATCTCAAGGACATCAAAAACCGGATCGATTCCGTAAAGAATACGCGGAAGATCACGAAGGCGATGAAGATGGTGGCCGCCGCCAAGCTCAAGCGTGCTCAGGAGCAGATGGAGGCCTCGCGGCCCTATGCGTTCCGGATGCAGCGCATGGTGGACGCCCTATCTCACCGGGTCCAGGAACAGGAAAAGACCCATCCCCTGATGGAGCGACGCGACGATCCCGAAAAGAGCCTCATGGTGATCATCGCCAGCGATCGCGGCCTGTGCGGTGGCTTTAACGCCAACCTCTTTCGGGGCATCGACCGCTACCTGGCGGAGCAGCGCATCGCCGGTGAAGAGCAGGAGTTGGTCACCGTGGGCAGTAAGGCCCGTGATCACTTCAAGAAGAGCGACTACGAGATCGTCGATCACTTCGACGACGTCATCGGCAACGTCGATATCAAGTCCGCCAAGCGCGTCTCCAAGCAGATGCGCCAGTCCTTTTTGGACGGCGACTACGACCACGTCTATCTGTGCTATAACCGGTTCGTGTCGGCGATTGCCCAGGAATGGGTGATCTATAATATCTTGCCGCTGTCGGAGTCGCTGGTGTTTACGGCGGAGAACGAAGAGGGCGAGCCGGTGGCCAGCGAGGAAGAGGTCAGCGATCGGGAGTTTATCTACGAGCCCGATCTGGACGTGCTCCTCGATGAGCTTCTGCCCAGCCACATCGACACGCAGGTCTATCAGGCCCTGAGTGAGTCGGAGGCCAGCGAGCACGCGGCGCGCATGACGGCGATGGACAACGCCACCAATAACGCCAATGACATGATCGATGACCTGACGCTGCAGTATAACCGGGCGCGTCAGGCCTATATCACCAAAGAGATCGTGGAGATCGTCAGCGGTGCCGAATCGCTGAAGGGTTGATTACACCGAGAGGCGTCCGCCCCTGGCGGT
The DNA here is from genome assembly GCA_964566695.1 of uncultured Bradymonadales bacterium. Classification (GTDB taxonomy): domain Bacteria; phylum Myxococcota_A; class Bradymonadia; order Bradymonadales; family Bradymonadaceae; genus SLJM01. The sequence continues at coordinate 4,340 of CAZMJS010000078.1, read as the reverse complement.
CGCACAAACCGTAAGAATGATAGTTTCGCCATCATAGGAGTTGGAAAATGGCCGCAGAACCGGTGAATACAAGTCAGGGAAGTCAACAGGGCACGGGCACGATCCGTCAGGTCATGGGACCCGTCGTGGACGTGGCTTTTGCGACCGACGAGGTGCCGGAGTTGCGGTCGGCGCTCAAGGTCACCAACCCGGGGATCTCCGACGAGGAGGATAACCTGGTGCTGGAGGTCTCTCAGCACCTGGGCGAGGGCGTGGTGCGAACCATCGCCATGGACAGCACGGACGGCCTGGTCCGCGGCATGGAAGCCCGGGCCACGGGAAGCCCCATCATGATGCCCGTGGGCGAAGAGGTCCTGGGACGCATCATGAACGTCACCGGCGATCCGGTGGACGAGATCTCCATTCTGGAGCTCAATGACGGTGAGCTGGTCCGCGGGATCATCGCCGAAGAGAGCGATACCTCTTATACGGTGAAGGTGCGCGATCCGAAGCACGTGCACGACATCGAGGAAAAGAAGGTCTCCAAGACCAATGTCGACAGCATCAAGGTGCTGGAGTCGGATGAGCGAAACCCCATTCACCGCGACGCCCCGACCTTTGAAGAGCAGGCCGGCGTCACGGAGATGTTTGAGACGGGCATTAAGGTCGTCGACCTGTTGGCGCCCTACGCTCAGGGTGGAAAGATCGGCCTCTTCGGCGGTGCCGGAGTGGGCAAGACGGTGCTGATCATGGAGCTCATCAACAACGTCGCCCAGGAGCACGGTGGATACTCCGTATTCGGCGGCGTCGGTGAGCGCACCCGTGAGGGCAATGACCTGTACTTCGAGATGATGGAGTCCGGCGTCCTCGGGGCCAATGGCGACTGGCAGAGTTCGAAGGCCGCCCTGGTCTACGGCCAGATGAACGAGCCTCCGGGAGCCCGTGCGCGGGTGGCCCTGTCGGCGCTGACGGTGGCGGAGTACTTCCGCGACGTCCAGGGCCAGGACGTGCTGCTATTCATCGACAATATCTTCCGCTTTACCCAGGCCGGTTCCGAGGTCTCCGCCCTTCTGGGTCGTATCCCCTCGGCGGTCGGTTATCAGCCGACCTTGTCGACGGAGATGGGCGCCCTTCAGGAGCGCATCACCTCCACGAAGAAGGGATCGATTACGTCGGTTCAGGCGGTGTACGTCCCGGCTGATGACCTGACGGATCCGGCGCCGGCGACGACCTTTGCTCACCTGGATGCGACGACGGTGCTGTCGCGTCAGTTGGCCTCGCTGGGGATTTACCCGGCCGTCGATCCCCTGGATTCGACGAGTCAGATCCTGAGCCCCGAGGTGGTGGGCGATGAGCACTACGAGGTGGCGCGAGAGGTTCAGGAGACGCTCCAGCGCTATAAGGAGCTCCAGGACATCATCGCCATTCTCGGCATGGACGAATTGTCCGACGAGGACAAGATGACGGTGTCCCGCGCTCGTAAGATTCAGCGCTTTTTGTCCCAGCCCTTCCACGTGGCCGAGCAATTTACGGGCATGCCCGGAAAATACGTCAAGCTGGAAGACACGATCGCCGGCTTTAAGGCCCTGATCAACGGCGAGGTCGATGACCTTCCAGAGCAGGCCTTCTACCTGGTGGGAACGCTGGACGAAGCTCGCGAGAAAGCAGAGAAAATGGCCGAATAAGGACTCGGCACCGATGGCGGTCGCCGATGAGCTTGAACCCAGGCCATAGGAGAGCAGGATGGCGGATAAAATAGAGTTGGAAGTGGTGACGCCCGATCAGGCCGTCTTCCACGATTTCGTGGACGATGTGGTGGTGCCCGGCAAACAGGGTGAGATGGATATCTTGCCCGGTCACCTTCCCCTGTTGGCGGCGTTGACCGTGGGTGAGATGCGGATCAACGACGGAGATACGCAGAAGAATTTCCTCATCGACCAGGGCTATGCCGAGGTGGTCGACGATCGGGTCACCGTATTGACCGAGGCCTGTGAAGGCGTCGACGATATCGATATTGCCACGGCCAAGCAGCGGCTCAGCCACGCCGAGGAAGAGGTTTCGCTCCTGGAAGAGCAGGCCCAGACAGAGGTGGTGGAAGAGGCGTTGTTGGAGCGCCATCGCCTGGCGCTCAAGCGCGCCCGCCTGCGCATGGCGTTTGCGGAGGAGCAAGATAGCTAAGCGCTACAAAGATAAGCATTCAAAGCCCCCACGGCCTCTCACGAGGTCCTGGGGGCTTTGGCGTAACTGCACCGCGATTAGGTGGTTGCGCCCCCACTCATCTCTATGAGATTGTCGAGTGACGACAGCGATAAGACCCAGCGAGGAGTGCGGCGATGCAAGCGATGGATGATCAACTCATCGAAAAGGTGCTCAAGCGCCAAGACCACCCGATGCTATTTGCAGGCATCTCGGGAAGTCACCTCTACGGCTTTCCCTCCTACGATTCGGATTACGATATTCGCGGGGCCCATATTCTCCCGCTGGAGAAGGTCGTCGGCCTCTATACGGAGGGCGATACCCATGAATATATGCAGCGCGTCGACGGGGTGGAGATCGATTTAGTGACCCACGACATCAAGAAGTATTTTGAGCTTCTGCTCAAGCGAAACGCCAATATCCTGGAGCAGATCTATTCGCCGATTCAGTATCGGCGAGGGCCCTACTTCGAGGAGTTGCGAGAGATCGCCAAGGGGTGCATCACCCGAAATCACGGGCATGCCTATCGAGGGTTCGCTCAAAAGATCTGGAAATCCTTCGAGAAGAAGCGGCGCTTAAAGCCCTTGCTCTACGTATTTCGCGTGTTGTTGGCGGGCCTGCATCTGATGGAGACCGGACAGGTGGAGAGCAATATCATGCGCCTCAATCACCGCTATCGGCTGCCCTATCTGGGCGATCTGATCAGCCTCAAGCTCCAGGGGTCGGAGGAGACGCTTCTAGAGGATCTGGATACCGAGTTTTATGAGCGGGAGTATCGACGGTTGGTGCGAAAGCTGGACGACGCGCGCATGGCCAGTGACTTGCCCGACAAGCCCCGGAGCAAGCCCGAGCTGCACGACCTGTTGGTGCGTCTGCGCATGGAATATAGTTAAGCCCTTTTGTTGAAGCTCGCCGGGTCGCGCATGAGACCGAAGAAGAACATCAAGGCGCCGCCGGTGACGAACATCAAGATGCTATAAACGCCGGGGGGGATGGCGACTTCGGGAGCGCCGAGGATGGACATGGCGATGACGATCGCCAGGGTGCCGTTCTGAATGCCCGATTCGATGGAGACGGTGATGGACTGGCGCATGTCCAGGGCCACCATGCGGGCGGTGAGAAAGCCGACGACCATGGTGGCGACGTTGAGGGCCGCCGTGGAGGCGCTGAGCGATAGGAAGTGCTCCGCCAGGACGCTGCGCTGATCGATGATGATGGTGGCCAGCACGAAGATAAAGATGGCCGCCGAGGCGATGCGGGCCGGTTTGTCCATGCGGTCGGCGAAGTCAGGGCGGAAGCGGCGAATGAGGAGGCCGATGCTCACGGGCACGGCCGTGACGGCCACCACCTGGATGATGATGTCGAGCACCGGGGCCTGGATGGCCTCGTCACCGGCGCTGCCGAAATAGACGATCTCGATATCCTCGGCCCCCGTGCCAAAGATCATTGGTGCGGCGCCGCTGAGATCGATGGCCAAAAAGAGGATCAGGGGAATGGTGATCACCGTGATGAGACTGCTAAAGGCGGTCAATGAGATCGATAAGGCCGTATCGCCCCGTGAGACAAAGGTGATCAAGTTGGAGGTGGGGCCCCCGGGGCAGGCGGCGATGAGCATAAAGCCCACGGCCCACAGCGGGGATAGCTCAAAGAGGAGCACCAGGCCCACGGCGATGGCCGGTAGCAGCAAGATCTGGTTGGCCAGTCCAATGCCGATGGCCTTGGGATCCACCAGAACGCGCTTGAAGTCCTTGACCTGCAGGGACATGCCCAGGCCAATCATGATGATGATCAGCGATAGGGGCAGGACGACGTCGAGGAGGATACTCTCTTCCATGGCGGACCCGGGGCAGGGAATGGTCAGTGGTTGCTAAGTTTGACTGAGTATCGCCCAGGGCGAAGAGGGACGCAATACCAGGAGGGAGGGATCAGGAACCGGTGTCGGGGCCATGGCGCCGAATCTGGCGCACCCGCTCGCGGACGCGGTGGTGCTCATGGGCGCGCTCCAGGGTGTCCAGATAGAGGTGCACCCAGGGGTCGTCGAGACGGCTCAGCGGTGGCAGGAGGGTCAATAAATCGTCGATATGACCGTCGCGGCTCAAGCGTTGGGCCAGGCGCATCATGGCGTGGGTGCGGCGCGGCGACTCACTAGCATAGAGCGCGCGGGC
>CAZMJS010000077.1:0-15378 GCA_964566695.1 uncultured Bradymonadales bacterium | reverse complement strand
CGCACCCGTCTTCGCCAGGCTCAATTGATGCACCAACAGCACCGCTTCGACGAGGCCCGTCCCCTGATCGACGGCCTCCTCAGTGCCTTTGAGACCATGCGAAACCGCCCCATGATCGTCCACACCCGCGCCCTGATGGCAGAGGACGCCTTCCAGCAAGGCCAGACGGCCCAGGGCATCGACCATTATCGCCAGGCCCTCCGAGTCGCCGAAGAGATCGAAAACCCCCAGCTTCAGGGCCGCGTCCACCTCTCGCTATGCGAGATCAACTTCGCCGACTCCCGCGACCACTGCCAGAGCGCCACCGACATCTTTGAGTCTTCCGGCATGGCTCTTCTGGACATCCGCGCCCGAAGCGCCCTCGCCCGCACCCAGCAATCTCGGGGCGACCTGGACGACGCCCGCGACTCCTACCGCGACGCCATCAAGCGCCTCCAGTCCACCGTCGACGTCTCTGACAGCGGCTACGCCACCACCCATACCCTCCAATTGGCCAACCTCTGTCAGGTGGAGACCAACCTGGAGGATGATGAGGCCATCAAGACCTGCCGCAAAGCCCTCAGCGGCTTTGATGACTTCGACGACGACCAGCTCCAACGCCACCAGCGGTTGCGCGCCGCCACGGTCCACGCCGCCGGTCGCGCCGCCAACCAGGCCGGCGACGGCGCCGCCGCCCTCCGCCTGTTGCGCGAGGCCGTGGAGCGCTACGACGCCATCGACGCCACCGTCGATCCCGTCTTAATGGCCGATATCCTCCTTCGGACGGCCGTCCTGGAGGTTCAGCGAAGCCCCGACGACGCCACCGACACCTTCGAGCGCGCCCTCTCCCTGGTCGACGATCTGGACGCCGATGACCACCCTCGGACCCAAGATCTGGTCATCTCCCTCCGCACCCAGATGGCCCAACACCAACTGGCTCGCGACGAGGACTCCCGGGCGCTGAATACCCTGGAGGACCTCATCGCCGACGCCGATGACGCCGGCGACCATCGGCAATCGGCCTGGGCCCGCCGCGCCAAGGCCAACCTGGCCCTTCAGGACGACCGGCGCCCGCGAGCCATCGAGCTTCTGGAAGAAGCCCTGGACCACGCCCAGCGCGCCGGCGACGACGGGCTCGCCACAACTCTTAACGAAACCCTGGACGACCTCCGATAACCGCTCCCACATCCCCCGGGGGGAGTGACGCAATAGTTTGAGTGCGCCGCCAATTCTGATAGGCTCTGGCGAGACTGTCCAGTATTTCCGGCCCCCCTTGGTCGGACCCCTTACGTTTTATGGCGAGGTACCTATGAACCGTCTTCTCTTGGCACTATTGGCTGGATCTCTAGCTCTTCCCCTCATGGCCTGTTCCGGCAGCGACGTGGAGCCCGAGATCGATCTCTTCGATACGCCCGGCGAGCCCGACGAAGACGAGGGCGAAGACGCCATGGATCGCCGCGTCATCGATCCCGACGATTTCCAACTGCGCTATCGCTTTGAGTGCGAGCCCCTCAACTGCCAGACCGAATGCCGCCTCAGCGGCTCCGGCGACTGGTTTGACTGCGACTCCCCCTTTGAACTCGACGAAAACGGCTACTCCTTTGAGGACGAGGACACCGACGACTTCTTCGTCGAGGAAGGGGTGCTTCGCTTCGAGGTCCGCGCCTGGGAAAGCGATAGCGACAAAACCTCTCCCGACGTCCACGACCTGCTGGTCCTCTATGATTTCGACTTCGGCATCGATGGCGCCGGGGAATACGTCCCGGACTCCGCCGACTCCCCCTACCTCTTCCCCGGCGAGTACACCGCCTCCTGCGATCGAGACTATGGCGATTATAGCCCCAACGACTGCGAACTCTCCTGCCAGTGGGTGGCCGACGAGTTGGATGCTCCCATCGACGTCGACTGCCCCATCGACGAACCCTTCGACCTGGAATACCCCGATGAATCCCTGGATCAGGCCTACCTGACGATGGAGGCCTGCGCCGATGACTTTGGCGGAAGCCAGAGCCAGACTTATTGCCAGGAACCAAAGACCTACCTCGTCTTCCCTGAGCCCCCCACCTGGGAGCAGGTCAGCACGGGCGCCGAACACGCCTGCGCCATCCTGGAGGACGACAGCCTTTGGTGCTGGGGCTCCAACAACGCCGGCCAGGTGGGCACCGGAAGCAGCGACCAGCGCATCACCACCGCCTCTGAGGTCACCTCCTCGGTGGCCTCCGGCACCTGGTCGGTCGTGGCCGCTGGCGGCGACCACACCTGCGCCATTGACGGCGACGGCGCCATCTATTGCTGGGGCGAATCGGCCCAGGGCCAACTGGGCTCTCAGCCCGACGCCAACGACACCCCCACCCTGGCCGACGAGGGCCCCTGGCAGGACGTCGTCGCCGGCACCGCCCACACCTGCGCCATCGACACCGACAACGAGCTCTACTGCTGGGGCGATAACGCCCGCGACCAACTGGGCACCGGCGACGGACAGAGCACCTCCACGCCCAGCCTCGTGGAACGCCCCGACGGCGTCACCCAGTGGCTCGAGGTCTCCGCCGGCGACGAACATACTTGCGCCATTGGCCTCCTCGACGGCAATCGCCGCGCCTATTGCTGGGGCAACGGCCGCGATGGACGCCTGGGCGACGATAATACCAGCGGCACCCAGGCCGAGCCCCACCCCGTGGACTCGCCGGGCTCCTACGAATTCTTGGCCATCAGCGCCGGTGAGGAGCATAGCTGCGCCATAATCGACGCCGCCATCGATGTCGAGACCTATTGCTGGGGCAATGGCCGCGACGGCCGACTCGGCCGCTCCGGCTCCTCCAACGAGACGCCCTCGGTCCCTGTGAACGTCGATGACAGCACCGACTACACCGTCATCGCCGCCGGCTATCAGCAAAGCTGCGGCATCGACGATAGCGATACCCTCTACTGCTGGGGCGACGGAAGCCGTGGCCAACTGGGCACCGGCGACTCCGAGGGCTCGGACACCCCGAAGCCCGTCGACACCCCGGACGGAGAGCGCTTCCAATCCGTCTCCGTCGGTGAGGAATTCGGCTGCGCCATCGACACCCACGGCCGCATCTACTGCTGGGGCGACGGAAACCGTGGCCGCCTGGCCACTGGAAGCGAAGAGCAAGAGATGAGCCCCGTGCCCATCGCCTGGCCTCAGGAGCGCCATATCCCCTCGCCAAACCTCGACGACTGAGTTCATCACGCCCACTCCCCATGCCCCCGGAGCTGCCACGCGGCCTCCGGGGGTTGCTTTTTGTCCCGCCCTTTATCATCCTGAATCCATCCTTTTTTGCCGTAACTGACATCCCCCGGGAGAGTTTGTGGTCGCCCCGCCTCCATGGCCGGGCCTGCGACCGTGGTCTCGCCGTTCCCAGCGCTAACCCTCAGTGCCCTGGAGGCCAAGACCATGAATGCTCGCCCCCACTACCTGCTGCTTCTTCTCATCTTCTTGCCAGCCTGCCTCTTCACCGTCGACGAGGCTCAACTACCAGAGAGCGACCCCGACACCCCGGACAACCAATCCACGAACGGCGATGCCCCCGACAACGACACCACCAATAATGACGACGAGACTAATGACGACGAGACACCCACCTCGCCCATCACCCTCAGCGGCCCCTCCTCGCCCATCGTCGTCACCAACCTGGGCGCCCTAACCCTCAGCTTCCAATTCCACTGCCAGGGCGATCAATGCACCGACGACTGGACCTGCGTCCTCACCCAGGGTGACGACTCGGCAGAGCTCAGCCACTGCGCCTCCCCCCTCCAGCTCGATGATCAGACCTTCGACGAGGGACGCTTCGAATTTGCCGTCGAGATGATCGCCACCACCGGCGACACCTACCAGGAGTCCACCCACACCACGGTGCTCAAAAACTTCCAGATCACCGCCGAGGCCCTCGCCTCCACCACCCTCGACGGCGCTTCCGACGTCGACATTCACGTCCTCTGCGACCACCCCCGCTGCCATCCCCAATGCCAGTGGCTTGACGCCGACGACGACCCGCTGACAGATCCCACGCCCTGCCCGGCAAACGAAGACGCGCAGCTCGAGGTCCCCGTTCAGGATGACCTCCAACTGCGCGCCTCGGCGTGCATCCAGGATCTCCCCGGCCTCAGCGATGATCACCACTGCCGCCAGTCCGACCCTCTGAGTTTTGAGCCTTAACCGCGCTCCACGTACTCCTCGCCGGCCTCGATGGCACCCAGGGTGCCACCGGCGATATTGGTGCACTGCTTAAACCCCGCTTTTTCAAAGACCTTGCAGGCCGTCGCACTTCGGGATCCGGAGCGACAGATCACGGCGATGCGCCGCTCGTCTTCCTCCGGCAGCTCGCCCCGCTGAATCTTTGATAGCGGAAATAGCTCCGCCTCTTTGACGCGCACATCCTCAAATTCATCATCTTCGCGCACATCGATGAGGCGAACCTCTTCGTCCTCTCGCCACTCCAGATATTCCTCGAAATCGACTTCTCGCATGGTTGCTCCTCGTGCTGTCTTAGATTCGCAGCTCTCCGCCCTCGACCCCCAACGGGTCGTCGGGGATCACCGCTCCCATGAGATCGTAGGCCGTGGCCTGCTGGATCTCCACTTCCACAAAATCTCCCGGCGTCGGTATCTCGCCGCCATAATCAAAGCTCAGGTAGACCACTCCATCGATGTCCGGCGCCTGACCAAAGTGGCGCCCTTCCAGCACAAATTCGTGCTCCTCGGACACCCCGTCGACGATGACGTCCGTCGTATAGCCCACCCATTCCTGGTTCTTCTTCTCACTGATCCCGTGCTGAAGCTCCATCAATGCGTTGCGGCGCTCAATTTTGACCGCTTCCTCGACCTGGTTATCCATCTCCGCGGCCGGCGTGCCCTTCTCTGGGCTATAGGTAAAGACGCCCACCCGATCGAACTCCACCTCTTCGACCCAGTCGTAGAGCTCCTGGAACTCGGCATCCGTCTCGCCGGGATAACCGGCGATCAGGCTCGTTCGAAGCACCAGGTCATCGATATCTCGCAGCCGGGCGATGAGCTCTTTTTGCTGGTCCCGCTGAATATTTCGCCGCATCGACTTCAGGATCCGCCGGTTGACGTGCTGAAGGGGCATGTCCACGTAGGGCACCAGCCGCTCGCCCTGCTTAAATAGATCGACCAACTCGTCGGTGAAGTTCCAGGGATACATATAGAGCAGGCGCACCCACTCGATCTCCTCGGCCTCTTCCTCCAGGCGCCGAAGCAGGCGCACCAGGTAATCGCGGTTATTCCTCGGATCCAGGTCAATGCCGTAGCTCGTCATATCCTGGGCCACCAGGATGATCTCATTGACCCCGGAGCGCCCCAGGCGCCGCGCCTCGGCGACCACATCCTCGATGGTTCGGCTGCTCTGCTTTCCCCGAATCGAGGGGATGATGCAGAAGCTACAGGAGCGCGAGCAGCCCTCAGCGATCTTGAGGTAGGCCGTGCCTCCGCGCACCGTATTGGTCCGCGCCACCTCGTGATCCATGATGAAGCTTCCGGGCTGGATATAGCTCTTTTGCTCCAGGTTGCCGTGGAGGGCGTCATTGATGGCCGTGAACGTCTTGGTCCCCAGGATGGCGTCCACCTCGGGAATTTCCTTCTCCAGATCCCCGGAGTAGCGCTGCGATAAGCAGCCCGTCACCACCACCTTCGACAGATCGCCGGCCTGCTTTCGGTGCACCATCTCCATGATCGTATCCACCGACTCCTCTTTGGCATCGTCGATAAAGCCGCAGGTATTGACGACCACGATGTCCGCCTCCTCGCTGCTATCGACCATCTCAAAGGCGCCATCTTCCTGGATCATCCCCACCATCACTTCCGAGTCCACCCGGTTTTTGGGGCAACCCAGCGATACCATATGTACTTTTTTGTCCGTCATTTCGTTTTCTTCCTCATCGGTTTGCAGCTTAAGGCCCATTCGGCGTTGTCGCACGACGCCTGAAGCTAGGTCAAAGCCAGCCTCAGTTCAACGCCACCACGGCTCCACCGGCGCTGGCTGGCGCCGCTGTCCGCACTGCGGGCAGCGCGACGCCTCTCGTCGCACCTGGTAATCGCAGCCCTCACAGGACTCGCGCCATTTGGCTTCCCACATCGCCTCCAACTGACGGGTGACCACCGCCGCCACCGCCAAGAGCAGCACCCACAGCACCAGCGCCACCAGCACCACTGCCGGAAAGAACGGAAGCAATATCAGTGCCACCAGGATTCCCCCGCCCTCAACGATGGCCCACCACCGGCTCAACTCCGCCTCGTAGAGCCACCGCACCACTCGCCGCCGGATCCACCCCACCCCCAGATGCACCGCCAACGCCCCCGTCACCACCGCCACTTGCCACTCCATGGCCAGATCGGCCTCCGCCACCACCGCCAGCGACTCCAACATCCCCGCCGCTTCCGACCCCTCTTCTAGCCCTTCCTCGACGCCCACCAGATTCATCGCCATCGCTGATCCCGTGGCCACCAACGCCCCCATGACCTGGTCGAGCTTTAGATCCTGCTTGAGCGTTTCCAACTCGGCGTCCGTGGCGGCCACCGCCTCCAGGCCCGCCAATAGGGCCACCAGTCCCAGCGCTGGCGCCGTGAGCAACACCTCCAACTCCCCGGGCATCGTCGCCCCCCCCTGACTGACCCCCACGGCAGCCACCACCTGCACCGCCAATACCGTCAGCATCGGTCGGGCCGTCGACGTCAACGCCGGCCCCAGGGCCATCGCCACATAGGTCATCACCCAGGCGCTCATGGCAGCACCTCCACCAGCCACTCCAGCGTCGTCTCCAGGGCCGGCCACTCCAGCGTCGACAGCCAGTGCAGCGCGCTCCCCAGAGCCGCCACCAGGAGTCCCACCGATACCACCAGAGCCATCACAGCCATCACGGGCACGATCCACTCCCCAATCGTTGTCGCTTCACCTTCCGTGTCGCGCCTCAACCCGCGCTCCACCATCGCCACCCCACTCTCCACATAGATGGCCGTCAGCACCGGGCCCACCACGGCCAATACGGCGGCGCTTAGCCCCAGAAAGGGGGCCACCGTGATATTGATCACCACCGACACCACCGCCAGGGTTGCTGCCAGCAGGCGCAATTTCACGCGTGTCAGAAGCCGCCGCTTGAGACTCAACCACTTCACCGACTGGCGAAGCACGATGAGATGCAGGATCACCATCGCCGCCACCTGCACCACCGACTGGGCCAGGGGCACCAGTCCCGCCCCTCCGCTGGCCAGCGCCATCAGGCCGTAGCCCTTGAGGCGCCACCGTCGACGCCGACGCTCCAACCCCTTTCGGAGCCCATTGGGGTCCCTGCACAGCACTTCCCCGCAATGGGGGCATGCCTCCCCGGAGAGGATCGCATCTCGCTCCACGGCCTCGGCGCATAACCGGCACCGCCGCCGCTGCAATAACTGCCACTGATGTCGTCGACTGGCCTCATCCATCGTCCCTCTACCATGGCAGCCTCGACGCCCCCCGCCAAGCGCCGACGTATTTCCACCCCAAAGGGTTAGCTACCGAATAGTCGCGACAACAGCCCTTCGCCGTCGGCATTGCTCACCAGGCGCTCCGCCACCCGCTTCAGGCTCAGGCAATCCCTCAGCCCCACCAGCACATCCTTGACCTGCCCATCGTGGACCACCACCACCGTCGGCAACGAACGCACATTAAACGCCGCCGAGATCTCCGGATGGGCCTCCGTATTGACCTTATAGAAGCTGACGTCCTCTCCCTCCATGGCCTCGGCAGCGGCCTCAAATTGGGGCCCCATCGCCCGGCAGGGCCCGCACCAACTGGCCCAGAAGTCGATCAACGCCGCTTCCCCCCCGGGCTGCATGATCGCCTCTACTTCGCTCTGTTTCGTGATCTCTTTGACCGTCATGGGATTCTCCTGCTCCGGTGATCCTGAGTCCCCGGCCAGCACCACCGCGGTGCCCGCCCGAGTCACCCCATCACAGAGCAATGCCCGTGCCATCCCATTTTATCCCCTCCAGGCTCCCTCACAGCCCCAAAACCTTTCCACACCGAAACAATCAATGTTCCACCTGAAACAAACTACAGCCGTGATGCCACCCAGTCCATGACCTCTGCCGGCGCATCGAAGTCATCTAAGCGGCTCATCTCCTGAATCCCCGTGGGACTGGTCACATTGACCTCCGTCAAGCGCTCGCCAATCACGTCCAGCCCCACGAAATACAGCCCGTCTTGGACGAGACGTTGGCCCACGTCTTCGCAGATCGCCTGCTCTCGCGAGCTGAGCTCCGTCTTCTCTACGCTCCCTCCCACATGGATATTGCTCCGATACTCCTCGTCGCTGGGCACCCTCAGGATGGCTCCCATGGGCTTGCCATTGAGCATGATGATCCGCTTATCTCCCTGTCGAGCCTCGGGCAGGTACTCCTGGCACATCACGGGCACCGTCTCATGCTCCGTCGAGACCTCGATAAGGGCGTTGAGATTTCGGTCCTCTTCATCGAGCACGAAGATCCCCTCGCCCCCGTGACCACTCAAGGGCTTGAGGATACACCGCCCTCCCTGCTCCTCCATAAACGCCTTGATCTCACGGGCCGACGCCGTCACACGGCTGGTGGGGATCCACTCCGGAAAGTGCAGGGCGTATAGCTTCTCATTGGCCGCCCTCAACCCCCGCGGCTCGTTTAGGATCAAGCACCCCTTCTCCTCGGCCAATTCCAGGAGATTAACCTCGTAGAGATAGGCCTCATCAAAGGGTGGATCTTTTCGCATCCACACCGCGTCCAATTCGTGGAGCCGCCCCTGGATCTCTTCTCCATAGCTGACCTTGTCCTCTGGATCGCGCCGAAGGGTCACGCCTCGATACCGGGCCCACGCCTCGTCGCCGCGAGCGCTGATATCGCCGGGGCGAATATAATAGATCTCATCGCCCCGCGCCTGGGCCGCAAGCATCAGGGCAAAGGTCGTGTCGGCGTCCACATTCACCCCTTCGATGGGGTCCATCACAAATCCAACTCTCATGGTCATGTCCTAAAGCACTGGGTGAACCCATTCTAATCGCGATCGCTTAACCTGATATCGTCGACGCTCCAGGTCAACCTCTCCACGGTGCCCCGCGAGATGGTAAAGATCCCATGAGCTCCTTCGTATTGGCCATAATGCTGGCCGCTTCGCCCCTCCAGGCGATCGCCGATCTGGAGCCGATATCGCTCTCCGTCGATGCCGATGAGCACCTCCATGGCCTCGTCGCCGAAGCCGCGCCCTTCCGTCGTTGTCTCGTCTAGCCAGCGCTCCACCCGCAGCCGCGCCACATAGCCCGCCAGGCGCTCCACCTGCTCCCCGTCGATATCAAAATCATCCTCTCCCACCGCCGTCCATCGCCCCTCGTCGGTGCGGCGAAGATGAACCGGGTTGTCACCGGCCAGCCGGATCTCGGTCAGCTCCTCTTCCGGCAACCCCACCAGACGGCGATCCCTTAGATCGGACAGGCGAGCCGTGACGATGGCCCCCACCTCTTCATCCAGTTCATAGATCCGTCCATCCTCCACCTGGCGCACCCAATATTCGCCGTCGTCGCCCCGCCTGATCTCCACGCGCCGCTCTCCCTGGGAGGTCACGACCTTGACCTCCACGTCCACGGCATCGAAGCCCAACTCCTCTGGGGATTTATCGACGACCCGCTTGGCCTCCAGCCGACCCACCGTGGCCGCCAGGCGCTGGCCTCGATCGCCCTCCAGCCCCCTCACCGCCGCCGGCCCATCGACCAGACGCCATCGTCCGCCGCGTTGTTCGACATGCACCTCGTGGCCGTCCTGATGGCGAATCGAGACCCTCTCGATGCCCTCTTCACCGATGCGCATCACCTCGCGGTGGCGAAGCTCATCCATCGGCAACCTCAGCACCTCTCCCAGCCGCTGGGGCACCCGGACGATCCAATCCTCATCGGCCCATCGAATAAAGGTGCGCACCCCGCCGACCTCCTCGATTTGGCGCTCCTCCCCGACCACCAGGTGACGTTCCTCACCGCCCTCGCCGCGAGCCCTCAGAACCACGCCCTCCTCGTCGCCGAGCCCATAGTCCTGACCCTTGTCGACATGGACGGCCCAGTCATCGGCCTCCATATCAGAGGACAGCACCTCTTCCAGATGGCGAGCCACCTCCCGATCGACACGTCCTTCCACGGGTTGGCGCCACACCCACCGCCCCTCCTCACCGCGCTCCATGGCGCGCTTGTCTTCCGATGGCGGCTCAAAGGCCACCTCGGCCAGATCGCCGATCCCCTCGTAGCGCCAATCCTCCGGGGGCGACGACTCCCCTCCCAGCCACAACCACATTCCACCGGCCACCACGACCACCACCACGGCTACGGCCACAATCCCCAGACGCCTATCCATCGACTCTCCTACGGCTCTCAAGCGTTAGTCGAGCACGGCTGCGATGCCATGCTCCATGGCCCCAATCATGGCATCGATCTCCTCGTCTTCAATGGTCAACGGCGGCATCATCACCATCACGTCGCCCAGCGGACGAAAAAAGACCCCCTTTTCGCGCGCCGCCGTGCACACCTGCATCCCGACGCGATCGGCGCCATCGAAGGGCTCTCGGCGCTCCTTATCAGCCACCAATTCCACCCCGGCGGCCAGCCCATATTGGCGGATATCACCCACATGGCGATGATCCCACAGCGGCGCCAGACGCTCTCTCAATACCGCTTCCTTACGCCGCACCTCAGATAGGATCTCCTCCTCCTCAAAGACGTCCAGCGTCGCCAGCGCCGCCGCACACCCCAGGGCGTTGCCCGTAAAGGTATGACCGTGAAAAAAGGTCCGCCCCTCTCCGGGGGGGCCCAAAAAGGCCTCGTAGACCCGATCCGTCGCCAGCGTCGCCGCCACCGGTACATATCCCCCGGTCAGCCCCTTGGCCACGCACAGGAAATCGGGCTCCACCCCTTCTCGTTGACAGGCGAACATCTCGCCACTTCGGCCCATCCCCATGGCCACCTCATCGACGATCAACAAACTGCCCACCTCCTCGACCTTGGCCGCCGCGTGGGCCAAAAACCCCTCGGGATAGGTCACCATACCTCCCGCCCCCTGCATCCCCGGCTCCAGGACCAGGGCCGCCAGGTTGTGTCCGTGCTCCTCGATCACGGCGTCAAACCGCGCCACGAACGCCTCCTCCGCCTCTTTGCGGCTCTGCCCCTGC
The DNA here is from genome assembly GCA_964566695.1 of uncultured Bradymonadales bacterium. Lineage (GTDB taxonomy): Bacteria > Myxococcota_A > Bradymonadia > Bradymonadales > Bradymonadaceae > SLJM01. Next base: position 4,211 of record CAZMJS010000077.1, on the reverse strand, counting down.
GGTCGGTGGTACGTCACCGGCGATGGGCCGCGCACTGCCTCAAAGAGCATGGGCCCAAAGCGGGAGTGAAAGAGATCGATGCCCCCGACGGAGACCGCTCCGATCGTATCGCCGCTATAGGCGTTGGACAGGCCCATAAAGGTCGTGCGCTGCCCCTCTTCCCCATCTCGGTGCTGCTGCCAGAATTGAAGCGCCATCTTCATGGCGATCTCCACCGACGTCGAGCCATTGTCCGAATAGAAGACCTTGCCCAGATTGGCGGGCGCCCTCTCCAGGAGCCGCCGCGCCAAGATCACGGGCCGGTCGTTGGCATTACCCAACATCGTGGAGTGGGCAATATGATCCAATTGCTCGCGCACCGCTTCATCGAGCTCCGGGCGCCGATGGCCGAATAGGTTGCACCAGATGGAACCCACGGCGTCCAGATAGCGCTCGCCGCTGGCGTCGATGAGGTAGTGACCCTCGCCGGCCACCACCATCAGCGGCGCCTCCTCCCGATACACGCTGTGCGGCGTAAAGGGATGCCACACATAGGCATCATCCCACTGTTTTAACGTCTCCTTGTCCAACCCTCGATGATGGCTCACCACATACTCCTGCATAGGTTTGATGTTGGTCTCCCCCCTTTTCACTGATCGCGTCGCCCTCAGGTGGCCTGGACGACCACCGGCTCAAAACCGGCCTCGCGAAGCATCGCCGCGTCGCTGGACTCCCCCTGGCCGCCCGTCGTCAGATAGCCCTCCGTAAAAAAGGAGTTGGCCGCATAGAGCGCCATGGCCTGCATGGACCCCAGCACCACCTCGCGCCCCCCGGCGACCCGCACGTCCACGTCGGGGTGGACGAAGCGAAACATCGACAGCGCTTTGAGGCAATCCTGGGGCCGCGGCATCTGATGCTTATCCATCGGCGTGCCCGGACGGGGGTTGAGAAAATTGACCGGCACCGACTCCACCTCCAACTCCCGGAGGGTAAACGCCAGCTCCACCCAATCCTCTTTTTGCTCGCCCATGCCGATGATCCCGCCGCAACAAGCCTCCATGCCCGCCTGCTTCGCCCAGGTCACCGTCCGTACCCGGTCCTCATAGGTGTGGGTCGATACCAGCGTCTCGAAGTGGTCGCCCGACGTCTCCAGGTTGTGGTTGTAGCGATCCACGCCGGCCTCCGCCAACGCCTCGGCCTGGCCCTCTTTGAGAAGTCCCAGGGAGGCACAGATATCGAGGTCGTACTTCTCCTTGATCTCGCTGACCACCTCCGACAGGTGCTTGACCTCACCCCAGCTCGGCCCTCGCGTGGCCGTGACCATGCAATAGGTCGTCGCGCCCCGCTCATAGGCACTCTTGGCCCCCGCCAAAAGGTCCTCCTTGGACTGCATGCCATATTGCTCAACGTCGTTATTATACTTCATCGATTGGCTACAGAACGCACAATCCTCGGGGCATACCCCGCTCTTGGCGTTTTGCAGCACGTGGATCCGAACCTTATTTCCGTGGAAATGGGAGCGCACCCGATAGGCCGCATCCAGCACCGCCAACAATTCACTATCCGGCGCCTCCACGATGGCCTTGGCCTCCTCCTTCGTGATCGCCTCTCCATCGATGACTTTATCCGCCAGGGACTTCCAATCCATATCCATTCTCTCGTCCATACGAGTTGTTAGTATTCGCTTACATCCAATATCTTTGCTCCCCACCTCTGTCAATCCAACCTTTAACATGGCACCGCCACAATACCACGCTCCCCCGCCGCCGCCACTCTCACCTTGACCTACACCGCCTGGCACACCATCTTCTTGGCACCAATGCGTATGACTCTTACTTCCCGCGAGGTTTCCCATGGCAGCATCTTCCTCCGATGGCTCCGACGATTCGGTGTGGTGGACCCTCATCAAATACGGCATCTTTATCATCGGCGCCCTGGTGGTCCTGGGCTGGGTCTTCAATATCGTCGCCGCCCTCTTCCCCCTCTTGGCCGTCATCGCCGTGGCCTTTGTCCTCTACAAGATGTTCATCGACAGCGACGACCCGGAGCCCACCACCGCCTCTGAGCCCAAGCGGCTGGAATACCAGAGCGATGAGGACATCATCCTCGACAACGACGTGGACCCCTTAGAGGAAAAATTCAAGGAATTGGAGCGAGGCGCCGACCAGCCCTGATGGAGAACCTACTCAATATCAATAATCTCTCCGTCTCCTACGGCGTCGACCCCCTCTACGAGAACGTCAGCTTCGGGATCAGCGCCGGCGAAAAGGTCGCCGTCGTCGGCCCCAATGGATGCGGCAAATCCACCCTCTTCGACACCCTGGCAGGCCTTCGGCCTCCCGACGATGGGGAGATCACGCTTCGCGGCGACATCTCCTTTGGCTATCTCTCCCAGCACGAATCCTTCGGACCCGACCAGACCGCCCGCGACGTCGTCGCCGAGGCCATGCGCACCGTCCGCGAGGCCCTCGAGGAATACGAGACCATCAGCAACCAATTGGGCGACGTCGACCACAGCGCCGACGGCCAACGCCTGGAGGCTCTCCTCAAACGCCAATCAGAGCTCCAGTCGACCATCGAAAAGATCGGCGGCTGGACCTGGGAGCACCGCGTCGAGGAGATGCTGGACCGCCTCAGCGTCACCCGCTGGATGGACACCCCCATGCGCCGCCTCTCCGGTGGCCAGCGCCGCCGCGTCGACCTGGCCCGCGTCCTCCTGGAGGCCCCGGACCTCTTGATGCTCGACGAGCCCACCAACCACCTGGACACCGGCGCCGTGGAGTGGCTCGAGGGCTGGCTCAAAGACCACGCCCGAACCCTTCTCTTCGTCACCCACGACCGCTACTTCCTAGAGCGCATCGCCGACCGCATCATCGAGATCGGCCAACACCAATTCTACGACTACCCCGGCAATTACCAGACCTTCATCGAGCGCAGCACCCACCGCCAGGACATCCTGCGCCGCACCCACAAACGAAAGAAAAAAGAGCTCAAAAAAGAACTCCAATGGCTCCAGGGAAGCGTCAAATCCCAGGACCGGCGCTCCCAAAAGCGCATCGACGACATCAAGGTCCAGCAACACACCCTCAACCGAAACCGCCCCGAACCGCCGATCACCATGGCCATCGGCGATCCCCCGGACTTCGGCGAGACCATCCTCAACGTCCGCGGCCTCTGGAAGAGCCGCGGCGACCACCCCCTCTTTGAACAGGTCCACCTCGACCTACGCCCCGGCGAAAAACTGGGCCTCATCGGTCCCAACGGCTGCGGAAAATCGACCTTCCTCAAAATGCTCGCCGGCAAATTGCGCTACGACGCCGGCAAAATCGAGGTCGGCGACCAGACCGAACTGGCCTACCTGGACCAGCACGCCCCCTTCGTGGACCCCGACGACACCGTCTACGACGCCTTCGGCGAAAGCGACTACGTCTGGATCGGCGACACCCGCTTTCACAAGCAGCAATACCTCAAGCGCTTCCTCTTCGACCGCCACCTCCAAAAATCCAAATTCAAGCTCCTCAGCGGCGGCCAGCAACGTCGATTCGCCATCGCCAAGCTCTTCGAGTCCGACGCCAACCTCTTTTTGCTCGACGAACCCACCAACGACCTCGACCTCAAATCCCTTAACGCGCTGGAAGAGGCCATCCGCGACTTCGACGGCTGCCTGATCACCGTCAGCCACGACCGCTACTTCTTAAACCGCGTCTGCGACGCCATCATTGCCGTCGAGGACCACCAGCTCGTGCGCTACGACGGCGATTACGACTATTACCGCACCCACCGCGAGCGCCACCAGGCAGAGGCCCCCGACGAGCCTCCCGCTCAAAAACCACGCCCCAAAAAGCCCTCACCGCCCCCGCCCAAGACCGCCCCCAGGGGCCTCTCCTACCGCGAAAAGCAACGCCTTCAGACCCTGGAAGAGGAGATCGCCTCCGCCGAGTCCGACAAGGAAACCCTCAACAAACGCCTCTCCGACCCCGAGCTCTATCAGAACGAGCCGGAGATGATCCCCGACCTCAACCGCCAGCTCCACCGCCTGGATCAACGCCTGGACGCCCTCTTCGACGAGTGGTCCGACCTCGAGGAACGGCGCCTGTCCTAAATGGCCGCTCTCCCCGCCCGATAGCTCCGACAACAAAACAACCCCCCTCGATGACCGAGGGGGGTTGTCGTCTATAATAGACCCTTGGTTACCTCATCACCGGGCGCCTCTCAGGGGCTCACGGCCGGGC
>CAZMJS010000076.1:13034-16638 GCA_964566695.1 uncultured Bradymonadales bacterium | reverse complement strand
AGCATCACATCCATCGGGCTGACCTCATCGGCATAGGCCGCCCTCCCCGTGATCATCTCATAGGCCATCTGCCCCAGGGCATAGACGTCGGCCGCCGGCGTGATCTCCTCGGCTCTCGCCTGCTCCGGCGCCATATACAGGGGCGTCCCAAAGACCGTGCCCTCCTGCGTCAGCGGCGCCAGCCCCGACCCCCCGGAGGGCCCAAAATGGGACAGCGCCTTCGACACCCCAAAGTCCAACACCTTGACCTGCTCTCCTCGATCCCGTTCGCACAAAAACACGTTTTCCGGCTTCAAATCGCGATGAATAAGACCCATCTCATGGGCCTCCGCCAGGCTTCGACAACTCTGCACCAGGATTGACCACACGCGCTGTGGATCGACCGGGTGGCCATATTTGACCACCTCGCTCAGATCGTAGCCCTCCAAATACTCCATCGCGATATAGCACAGCCCATCGTCGGTCTGCCCATAATCAAAGAGCGTGATGGTATTGGGATGCGTCAACTGGCTGGCGAATAAGGCCTCCCGGCGAAATCGCTCTACGATCTTCTGATCGCTCGACGCCTTGGGCTTGAGAACCTTGAGCGCCACGAACCGATTGAGATGCTCTTGATGGGCCCTGTAGACCACGGAGAACCCACCGCTTCCGATGGTTTCCACGATGCGAAACCGTCCCGCCACCACATCCCCCGGATGCAGGTTCGGCACATGCCGAGAACGCCTCTTTTCCGCCACCTCACCGATGATGAACCACCTTTAGCTTGCTCCACATGCCCGTATCGTCGCCCGGCTATCAATGAATCGTCCCACCAGAGCTCCACATAGTTGTATCAACGCCCACCCGTTCGGAAAAGCTCGCGCTCATACCCCCGTGACGAAACGCCAACATATGCCCCTGTCCACTTTCGACGCTACCCCACCAGCTCCGCCAACGCCGGCCCCAGCTCCGGCTGATTAAACTCAAAACCCGCCTCTTCCAGCACCGCCGGCTTGACCCGCTGGCCGTGGAGCAGCATTTCCTCGGCCATTTCTCCACCGACCACCGCTTTCAGCCCGAACGATGGCACCGGCAGGACCGTCGGACGACTCAGCGCCTTGCCCAATGCCTTCGTGAATTGGCGATTCGTCACCGGATTAGGCGCCGTCACGTTGACCGGCCCCTCCAGCTTATGCTCGATAGCGAAAAGGATGGCCCGCACCACATCTTCCAGGGCTACCCAACTCATATATTGATGGCCATCGCCTAATCGCCCGCCAATTCCCATCTTGAAGGGAAGTAGCATTTTCTCCAGGGCTCCCCCTTCCTCGGCCAAGATCATGCCAAATCGAGCGTTGACCACCCGCGTCTCTTCCACCTCTCGGGCCGGCTCACAGGCCTCTTCCCAGGCCTGGCATACCGCGGCCAAAAACCCCTCGCCGGCCTCGCTCTCCTCATCGACCCAGGCCTGGCCCTGGTGACCATAAAACCCCACGGCCGACGCACAGATAAACGCCTTCGGCGCATCCTTCATCGCCCCGATGGCCTCGGCCACCAGGGTCGTCCCCACCACCCGGCTGGTCCGAATCTCTCGTTTGTGCTCCTCGCTCCAGCGCTCACCGGCGATATTTTTGCCCGCCAGGTGAACCACCGCGTCGGCGCCCTCCAGCCCCTCCACATCGATCGCCTCTTCCTCGACGGACCAATAAATCCCCTCCGCCGACCGCTGGCGCACCATCGGCACCACCTCCCAGCCCTGGCGGCGAGCCTCCTGGCTCAACGCGCTACCGACCATTCCGCTGGCCCCACTGATCACCATCTTCGGTGCTTGTTCACCCATGAATTCCTGCCCTATTTAATTTCCACATTTTCCAGTCGAATCTGTCGATCCATGCCCTCCATTCGCCGCTCCAGCGACAACCGAAGAGGACCGATATCCTGATAATCGTCCCACGCCACCTCTCGGGGCTCATCGCTCCCCTCCAGATCCATCAACCAGGACACCACCTCGCCGGCCTCATTGATCCGAAGCTCGTAGCGATCGCCTGGCGTCAACCCCACCTCCTCGAAGCTCAGCTCCAGCACCTCCAGCTCTTCATCTCCTTCAAAGCTACCCAGGTGCTCTCGATGAACCCCGGGGTCAAAGAGCTTGATCGGCATCAATAACCAGTAGGTGTCGTTGACCCACCTCTGATACGCCGCCTCACCCAACTCCCGACGCCGCTCTTCATCCTCCACCGGGTCGCCGTCGACCAATACCTCCCGCGCCTCCTCGCTCTCTACATGCAGGACCACCTCTACCTGAGTGTCCTCTTCCATCCACCGAACCCGGTCCTCATCGGCCTCCAGATCCCACCGATGCCGCGCCCGCATGGCCTCCTCGCCCTCACTGATCACCACGAAATCAAAGTTGAGCTGCGACAAGGCCTCGAAGGCCTCCGCGCCATGGGCCTCGCCCACCCGCGCCGCCAGTTCGTCGGCCGGCCCCTCCAAAGACCGCCGCTCTTCCACCTCCTCTACCTCATCTTCCTCTTGCGCCTGATGCTCATCGGCCTCTTCGGGCTGCTCCTGCTCACCTTCGCCCTCGCACCCCACCATTAATGCCGCGACCACCAACACCACCCACCATCTCGCTCCGCCATTCATCGCCAACTCCCAGCTTTGTCCATCCACCATATCAATTCAGGCCGAAGACAAGCTAAGCCCCCCGGCGAGGACTTCAACTGACTTATCGCCAGCTCACCTGATCGATGACCACCTGAGCATCCCCGCTGGCCTCGATCATCAGGTCGAATTCCCCGCTGACGTCCAGGTCCTCCAGCGTCATTACCGTCACTGGATAGGGCGCCGACTCCGTCGAGGTATCGACGCTCACATCGGCCGACTCACCGACCTCCACGCCGTCGATATAGACCTTGACCCTGCGATCGCCGGAGCTGGTAAACGCCTGACTGACCAATAGCGACAGGGAGTCGATGCCACCCGAGATGCCATCGGCGCTCACCGTGCTATCTCGATCGCCATCCAAGATCAGCCCTCTCCCATCGATATAATAATCGCCGCCCTGCCCCTCGCCGGGATCCGTACGTCGAACCTCGTCATAATCCCACTGCAGCCCCTGACCGCCCTGAAAGCTCCCCGTCTCATAGCTTCCCTGGCTCATGTCGGCGTCCTCAAAGCCCTCGCTCGTCCCTGGGACTTCCCAGGCGCCGGCGCTGCAATAGGCCCCCGATGGTCGCGGATTTCGCTGCTGATCCAGGCGTCCCCACCCCTCATCGTCGCCCACGCAATCTTCGGCCCCCATGATATCTCGCGCCGGACTGCCGTCACCCAGGGGCACCACCGTGGTGAACCCATCGGCCAACGTCGGCGTCCCCAGTTCCGCATCCACCGGCGCGTCCTCGTCACCCACCACGTCGGTGGCCACGCCATCGTCGAGGCCCGCGCCGCCTATCCCCACCACATTATAGCCCTGGCTCTCCACATCGGTACTCGACACAGACCGGTACAGATCTGCTCCCCCACTATCGGCGCTATTATCGGCCACCACACTTCGGCCGAGGCTCACGGTGGTAAGCGAATCACCAAAGAACCACACCCCTCCACCATTCCCCCCGGCATGATT
>CAZMJS010000076.1:8740-12934 GCA_964566695.1 uncultured Bradymonadales bacterium | reverse complement strand
ATCGCGCCGCCATCTCCATCGGCCTCATTGACCCAAAAGTCACTCTGCTCCACGATCAGCGCTCCCCCGCCATCGACCCACACCGACCCTCCGTCCTCGGAGCTGTACCCGTCATATAACGCCAGCCCAAAGAGATTTAGCACCGCTCCATCCTGCACCTCAAAATGGCGATTCTGGTTCCCAGCGTCGATGAATACCTCGGCAAAGCCACCGCCCTCAATGGCGATATCCCCGTCCACCGAGATGGCCCCACCGTCGAGCGTCACCATCGTGATCCCATCTTCAAAGGTGACCACGCTGCCGGCCTCCAGGTCGCTCTCCATCACATCGCGCAGACTCCCCGCCCCGCTATCAGACGTGCTCCGCACCACCGTCGGTCGAAGCACCTCCACATCCCAGGACGCACTATCGTTATTGACCTCCAGCTCATCGCCGGGGTCGATGGTCACGTCCAGCTCATTTCCCCACTCATCGACCGCTGTCCCCGCAGGCTCCAGAGTATAGGTCCCGGGCTCCACATCGCCGAAATTGGACGATTCCGTCACGGTCTCCGAAAACCCGCCCGGTCCACTGATCTCAAACGCCACCTCCACGTCATCGCCGCCGATCGACACCGACAGGCTAAGCCCCACCACCTGATAGGTCGTCGACACCTGCGCCGTCTCGCCGCTCTCCACGGTCACGCTCAACGAGCTATCGTCCGGCAAATAGGTCGCGCCCCCATCATCGACGGTCTCAAACGCCACCGTATACTCACCGGGCACCACGTCACTGAGGGTCCCGCCGCCCACCAGCTCCTCGGAGAACCCCGACGGGCCCTCCACGGTGGCCACCGGCTCCACGCCGGCGTCCAGGCCGTTGAGCACCACCTCCAGGCCTCCCGTGATCACCTCGTACTCAATGGTCGCTTCCGCCTCCTGGCCGCTGCTGACCGTCGCCGTCGTTGAGTCGCCCTGATACACCGCCGGGCCATCGCTGACGTCCTCCGCCACCACATTGTAGGTCCCCGGCGCCAGACCGCTCAGCGAGCCGCCCTGGGGAAGGCTCGTCGACTCCCCGTCGCCATCGATCACCGCGATGTCGTGGTCCACCCCCGATGGAAGCCCCGATACATCTACCGTCAGCGATCCCACGACCAATTCATAAGCCATGGTCACCTGCGCCGACCCATCGCTCTCCACGACCACGTCCACCGACTCTTCATCGGGCGCATAGGTCCCCTGCGAGGTGTCCACGCTGTCAAACCCGATCGTATAGTCCCCAGGGGTCGCCGACGTATCGCTCCAATCGCCGACCTGCGTGGACTCCCCGTCGGGGCCGTCGATCTGCAGGATGGGCGATGCCCCGGCGGGCAGTCCCGCCAGCGACACCTCCAGGCTCCCCGGGATCACCTCGTAGCTCACCGTGGCCGACGCCGTCTGATCGCTGAGGACCTCCACCGTCTGGTCGCTCGCCTCATAGGTCGCCGGCCCCTCCTCCACCGGATTGGCCACGATCTCATACTCCCCGGGCTCCAACGCCGTCAGCGAACCGCTCTGGGGAAGATTCGTCGTCGATCCCCCAGGCCCCATGAGCTCCACATCGTGATCCACCCCCGAGGGAAGCCCCTGCACCGTTACCTCCAGAGAGCCTGGGTCCGACAGGTACTGCACCGTGATCTCTGCGAGCTCCTCGCTCTCGATGAGCACCTCCAGATCCGAGGCCTGATAGACCACCCCACCGTCTTCCACATCCATGGTGCGCACGTCGTATACCCCCGGTTCCAGATCCTCGACCACCCCGCTTTCGTCGACATCCCAGAACTGGCCGTCGCGACGCAATTCGATCTCCGGCGCCACTCCGGCGGGAAGCCCCTCCACGGTGATCTCCACCGACCCGGGCACCGCCACATAGTCAATGGACGCCGTCGCGCGCTCACCGCTCTCCACATCTACCGTCTGCTGACGAGGCGACGGCTCATAACGCGCCGAGGTGCCCACGTCTTCCGCCACCACCTCATAGCTTCCGGCCGCCAAGTCCTCCCACACCGTTGGCTCCTGAGTGTCGGCCGCGAAGCCGTCGGGCCCACTCACGGCAATCGCCGGCTCCCGATCCCCGGGCAACCCATCGACCGTCACCTCCAACTCTCCGCCTTCTGGAGCCTCGCAACTAAGCCAGGCCTCCCACTGCAAACTCGACCGTTCGGGGTCGTTGCTCGTCACCGCCACCGTGCCCCGATCCTGGTCCACCGGGCGATCGCCACACTGCGCCTCAAATTGCACCGACGCCGTATCCCCAGCCGCCACCTCCAGGGAGGTCGTCGAGGCACTTAACCAGGAAGCTTCCACCTCCAGGTCGACCTCCAACATCTGACCGCCCCGATTCTCCACTTCCACCTGGCGTTCCCCTGACGCCCCGGCCACCATCTCCCAGTCCAACGACTCCGCACCGCTGACCGCCATCGACGGCGGCCCCACCGGGCCGTCACCGTTACCATCGTTGCTCAACTCGTCGCCCTCGGCGCACGCCGCCACGCCGATTAACAACGCCCCTACCAATCCCATCTTCCACATCGCCGGTGCCATGCCATTGCTCCGATAATGAATCGCTCTTCATTTTTTTGTCTCGAACCCCATCCCTAACAGAAATCGGTCCATTCCTCCAAGGCGTTCCCGCCCCGACCCTGATTTCGCCTCCCTTGCCAATGGCACGCTTCTTGTTTGTATACTCAAGCGCGCCATTTCGGCGATCTCGCGATCAATGCATCTCAATCAGGAGACCCCATGAGCACCACCACCCTTCGTTCTCTTTCTGGGCTCGCCATCATCGCCCTCCTCAGCCTCGGCCTCGTCGCCTGCTCCTCTGGACCGGACCACATCGACGACGAAGAGGCACCTCCTCCCATGGAGCCCACGGAGGAAGAACCGGCTGAACCGGCGCCGGAGCCCGCCCCGGAGCCCGGACCGGAACCCGCCCCCGGTGACGAGCCCGCGCCCACCGAGCCCGCCCCCATGCCGGAGTCCCAGATCGACGTGACTGACGAGCATATCGGCCAGCTCGCCGACGTCCTCATCGCCACCGAAGAGCTGGAAGAGGGCATTGAAGAAGAACTGGCGGCCGCCGAAACCCACGCCGACATCCAGGCCATCGAAGAGCGCATCATGGGCGAGCTCCAGGTCGAAGTGGAAGCCGCCGGCCTGACCATGGAGGAATATGAGGCCATCATCGCCGAGCTTCAGGTCAACCCTGAGCTCTTCCAAGATCTGGAGGCCGAACTCGAAGAACGCGGCCGCGCCGACCTCCTCCAGCAACCGGCCATGTAAGCCCACCGTCTCGCGTGGCGTTTTGCCACATATCTTTTTTCACCACACCTCGGCCCTCTTCCCAGGACCTGTGCTCCATGCGTTGTTCACCCACCTGGCTCATCACTGCCCTGCTCTCCCTTTCCCTGATCGTTGCCAGCGCCTGCAGCTCTTCTCCCGACCCGGTCTCACCGGAGGATATGGAGCAAGAGCGGGCGCTGGAGCAGGCCATTGGCGAAGACGCCGACCATCAGGACCAGGCCTTCGCCCCCTCCGAGGACCCTCACGCCGCCACCTCCGATGCCTCCACCCCGGAGGCTCAGCCCTCCCCCGAGGGCACCCCTCCCCCCACCGCCGAAGAGGTTGGATCGGATCCTGCATCCCCTGAGGGCGAAGAGCTCGTGGAGGACCCGGCCGACATTCCCCAGACGCCTGGCGACGTCGACGAGGAGCAGGTCCAGCGCTTTGCCGCCGCTTACGCGGCCGTCATGGACCTGCAATACGACTACGAACAGCGTCTGGAGTCGGCCCCCGAAGAGGAACACTCCCAGCTCCTTTTACAACTCGAAGAGCAAACTCTGGCCGCCGTCGAAGAGCATCAGCTTAGCATCGATACCTTCAACGCCATCGCCGAGTTGCTGGCCCATGATGTCGCCTTGCGCGACCGCATCCAGGCCGAAATTGATTCCCTCACCGATTAACTGAGGATCATTCGTAGGCGCCGCGGACCCACCCTGTGGACCCCACGGCCTTGGCTTCACTTCCCTGAGGATCAACCTTATATGAACACATCCATTGTCAAATCGCTCGTCATCGCACTCGCCGCCGGCCTCACCTTGGGCTTGACCGCGTGCGACGAACCCGAAACCGCTGAAGCCCCGGTGGAAACCGAGGAAGCTCAGGGCGAGCTGCC
>CAZMJS010000076.1:0-8640 GCA_964566695.1 uncultured Bradymonadales bacterium | reverse complement strand
GCCCGACCAGCCCCCGGGTCAGCCCCCTGCCATGGGCGAAGCCCCGGAGGTCGATCTCGATGACGAAGACATCGACCAATTCGTCGCCGCCGTGGAGGCCATCAACGAGCACCACGAAGAAAATGACGTGGACGCCCAGATGGCCGACGCCACCCCGGAGGACCAGCAAGAGATCATGCAAGAGGTCATGGCCGAAGCGCAGCAACTCGTGGAAGCCGAGGGCCTGTCCTTTGAGGAATTCATGACCATCTCCCAGCAGGCCCAGCACGATCCGGAGCTCCAGCAGGAGCTGGCTGAACGCCTCGACATCGATCCCATGGGTGCCCCTCCCGCGCCCTGATCACCCATCCTAATTGCACCAAAAAGGGCCCGCCAATCGGCGGGCCCTTTTTTTGTCTCATCTGCCACGCCGTTGACTAGGCCAGGACCTCGCCGCTCACCCAGCGCATCACGTCCACCACGCTGATCATCCCCACCACCTCGCCCTCCTCATCGACCACCGGCATCGACCCCATCTGGTTGGCCACCAGCTTCTCCACCGCCACCTTCAAGGACGTCTGTGGACTCACCGTTTCCACGTCGCGCTCTACCAAAAAACGCGACTTCATCACCTTTGTCACCGGCGCCGCCATCACCCGCTCCACATCCGCTTCGCCAACCCCCTCAAACACCCCGGGAATCCCATGAATAAACGACACATCCCGATCGCTGACCACCCCCAGTAGCCCCTCTTCATCAACCACCGGCACGTGACGAATCCGAGCCTCCGTCATCACCGCTTTGACCTGACCCAGCGGCGTCGTCGCGTTCACCGTGATGGGATCTCCCGTCATTAATGCCTCCACCGTCTCCGACCGCTTCGCCTCGCTCATCGCCTCTCCATTTATCTCAGGGGAATCACCACTTAGACATCAAAGACCACGCCCTCTTCGCGATAGTCTCTCAATCGATACTGGACTTTTCTTACGCTGATGTCGAGGATCTCCGCCGTCTCCGACGTACTCCCCCCGGTGGCCTCATAGGTCTTGAGGATGGCATAGCGCTCCAGCTCTTCCAGCGTCGCTCCCGGCACGTGGATCTCGTCGCCCAGGGTGGCCGGCACCTCCAATAGATGGGGCGGCAAGTGATCCACCCCGATGACCTCCTCCGAGGCCAGCACCACCGCCCGCTCCACCACATTCTCCAACTCCCGAATATTGCCCGGCCAATCATAGGCCTCCAGCCGCTCCATGGCCTCTGGCGTCACCTCCCGGATCTCCTTGCCATTTTCCTCGGCGTAGCGCGCCACGAAATAGCGCGCCAACACCGGCACATCCCCCACCCGCGCCCTCAAGGGCGGCGCCTCCACGTGGATGACATTGAGCCGAAAATACAGGTCTTCTCGAAACCGACCGGCCTCCACCTCCGCCTCCAGATCTCGATTGGTCGCCGCCACCACCCGCACGTCCACACTCAAGGTCTTATTTCCACCGACCCGCTCGAATTCGCGCTGCTGCAAAAAGCGCAATAATTTCACCTGCACCGACTCCGGAATCTCGCCGATCTCGTCCAGAAATAACGTCCCTCCATCGGCCTCCTCAAACCGGCCTTTTCGCCGGCTCGACGCCCCCGTAAACGCCCCCTTCTCATGACCGAAAAGCTCACTCTCCAACAGGCTCTCCGCCAGGGCCGCACAGTGCAGGCGCACAAAGGGGCCGTCGGCCCGCGGGCTGCTGTGGTGGATGCGCTGGGCGATCAACTCCTTGCCCGTCCCCGACTCCCCGGTCACCAGCACCGTCGCCCGCGAATCCGCCACCTGGTCGACGAGCGTCAACATCTCCTGGACCGGCTGACTATGACCGACGATCTGCGCCTCATTGGACGTCGGCTCGGCCTCGCGCAAACTCTGCAACTCCCGTTGCATCGCCAGTCGCTCCACGGCCCGCTCCAGGATCAAACTCACCGCATCAAAATTCAGCGGCTTCGTCAGATAGTCGTCGGCCCCCGCCTTCATGGCCTCCACGGCGCTCTCCACGCTGCCAAAGGCCGTCATCACCACGCACGCCAGATCGGGCTGCTCCTCTCGCGCCTTCTTCAAAAGGGTGATCCCGTCCATCACGGGCATGCGCCAATCCGTCAGTAGGACGTCGGGCTCCCACTCCCGAAGCCGCCCCATGGCCTTAAACCCATCGGGGGCCTCCCGCACTTCGTAGCCATCGCTTTCCAACAACGCCACCAGCGCCTGGCGAGCTCGGGGTTCGTCATCCACCACCAATACCCGTGGCTGCAGATCCTCCTGGCGGCTTCCCCGCGTCGTTTCCTGGCTGATGATCTCTGCGCTCATGATCCTCGGCTCCCTAGTCTCTGGGCAAATACACCGTAAAGGTCGTCCCTTTTCCTGGCTGACTCATCACATCGATCGATCCCTCATGGGCCTCCACAATCTTTCGCGCGATCGGCAACCCGATGCCCGTGCCCCCGGCCTTCGTCGTGTGGAAGAGATCAAAAATCTGGTACTTCTGGGCCGGCACCATCCCCTGGCCCTCATCGCGAAATTCCACGACCAGCCCCTCTTCTCGCTCGCCCTCGATCACCACTTCGATTTGTCCCCCCTCATCCATCGCCTCCACGGCGTTGGTCAATAAATTGACAAAGACCTGACTCAATCGCGTCCGATCGGCGTTGACCGTGGTATCGCCCGCCGCGTCGATCCTCATCTCGATATCGCCGGCTTCCATCGTCAATTGGTGGGAACGGTGCAACTCCCGAATCAAGGCCTCCACATCCATCGGCTGGCGTTCCACCTCCACGGGCTTGGCAAAATCCAGGATCTCTGAATTCAACCCCTGGATGCGCTGCAACTCCGTCTGCACCGCCTCCAACACCGGTTGAAACACATCGCTATCGACGTCGGCCTGCCTCAATTTTCGCTCCAACAGCGTCATCTGCAGGCCGATGGCGTTCAGCGGATTGCGCACCTCATGGGCCAACCCCGTGGCCAGCGCCGCCGGAATCTCCAGCTTCTGCTTCATCAACGTATTCCAATAGGACTGCACCATGATCGTCAATTCGATATCCAAAATCCGATTGACGCTGTTGATCGCCCGACCCAATAGCGCATGCTCCGTCTCCTCCTCGAGGGCCCCCAAGGCCTCCACCACCGACGAGGCCTCTTTCTCCAGGATGATCGCCCCAAACCGCTGGCGCACCAGGTTCATCGCCCCAAACATAAATTGTGGCAGAAGGCCCACCTTGACGTGCGCCGTGCCGATGCGGTGGCGCTTTTGATAATACTCCCGATCGTATTGACCGCCGAAGACCCCCTCCATCCAATCGTGCAGCGACTTTCTCAAGCGCTCCACCTGTTCCGGCCCCTTAAATACCCCACGGGCCCGCGGATGCTCCTGAAGGCGGTCGTAAAACTGCGCCACCACTTCCTCAAAATGCGGCGCCAATGGATCTCTGAGCTCTGATAATCGCTCCTCGTCGGCCCGACTAAAACCGACATAAGATTTGATCTCCTCAAATAGATCCATCTGAGCTCTGCCTGTGTTGAACGCGCTGGCTCCCGAAAATATCCACGACCAAGTTAAAGCAAATCCGGTGCCACCGCCCCCGGACACCCAACCCCATTCAAAAAAGCACCAAAAACCCCAACATATCCACAACTTAACACACCCACACCATCGCTACCCCGCGCTCATCAGCCGACCTTCAACCCACCGTCTGCGAAAATTTTGCACCCACCCCAAAAAACCCGCATATCTTGCATGACTATTTTTCACCCCTTTTAACAACCTGAAATATCCCTGAATCATTTTCTCTACAAAGAGCTGAGCCAACCACCCATCACTCCTCCCCTTTCCCTTTATTTATCAACACTTTAACCACACCCAAGCCCAGAAAAACACCCCCAAAAACAAAGCTGGCACGCTGTTTGCTAATTACAACCTCCAGACGGCGTCGGAGCCCGGAGACGAGCTTCGCACTTTTCGATAAGCACGCCCACCATGTTTTCCAAGAGGTGTTCCCATGGCTGCTCCACTTCCGATTCAACCTTCGGCCTCCAACCAAGATAGTGACCAGTCTGCCAACTACACCATCAACCCCATGGCTCGCCTTCGCGGCGAAAGCCGCGGGGCCGCCACCCTCAGCGACGATACCCTCACCACTTATATGAACCAGATCCGCCAGACCGAGGTCCTCTCCGAAGAGGAGCAGGATCGCCTGGCCCGGGCCTATGTCGAAGAGGGCGATGTGCAGGCCGGAAAGACCCTTATCTGGACCAACCTTCGCCTGGTCATCAGCATCGCCAAGAAGTTTCACCGCGACCAGGACCTCATGGAGCTCATCCAGGAGGGCAACCTCGGCCTCTCCGAGGCCCTCATCCGCTTCGATCCCGACAAGGGCACGCCCTTTGTGGGCTACGCCCATTTCTGGATCCGCGCCATGATCCTCAATCATCTCCTCAACCTGAGCCACCCCGTGCGCCTCGGTAACTCCCGAGACAGCCGCAAGCTCTTCTTTAACCTCAAAAAAGCCCGGCGCAAGCTCATCCGCGAAGGCAAAGAGCCCACCGCCGAGAACGTCGCCCAAACCCTGGACGTCGATCCCGACGAGGTGGTCCGTGTCAGCACCATCGTCGACGGCGGCGTCGTCTACCTCGACGCCCCCTCTTTCAGCGACGATGACGACTCCCCCTCCCGCGTGGCCCTGCTTCCCGCCGATGACGACACCCCCGACGACGCCGTCGAAGAGCAGCTCTTTCGCCAACGGGTCGCCCAGCTGGCCGAGGACTTCGTCGACACCCTTCCCGACGAGCGACGCGCCACCATCTGGCGCGAGCGCATGATCGCCGTGGAGCCGCGCTACCTCAAAGACCTGGGCGCCCAATACGACGTCTCCAAAGAGCGCATCCGCCAGCTAGAAATGGACATCCGCCGCCGCTTCCGAAGCTATATCAAGCAGGAGCTGGGCGACGAGATCTATGACTACCTGGCCAACTGAGGCCGCCTGACCAACCCCACCCAATGGCCCTCCACCTCTTGGAGGGCCACTTCTATATCATCCACCTCCTCCGGCCCCGGCGTGGCCACCAGCCGCGGCTCCCCCCCCTCCTCAAACGCATAGACCACATTGCTCAATCCGGCGCCAATGCCCCGACCATCGGCCTTCATCCAGGCCTCCTTGAGCACCCACAGGGCCATAAATCGACGTGGCCGCGCCTCATCATCTAAGTCGGCCAGCGCCTCCACCTCGCGGGCGTGGAAAAAGCGCCGGGCCACCAGTTCGTGGTCCACCTCTCGGTCCACCGGCTCTATATCCACGCCCACCCGACCCCGCCGACACCACGCCATAACCACCAACGAGCGGGCGTGGGCCACATTAAAATCCACCCACCCCTCGCCGCTGCCCACCAGATAGGGCCGCCCCTTGGCCTCCGTGCCAAAGCGAAACGACGCCGCCTCCCTCCCGAGCACCTCGCTCAGCGTCCGCCGCACCAGACGCCGCGTGCTCACATGGATCCGCGCCGTCGGGCCGTGGCTGATCTGCGACAGTCGCTCTCGCTCGACATCGCTCAACGCACTCAACCCCTCACCGACCTCATCCTGCACCTCCGCCCAGCTCAACCGGGCCTCCACCCCCGCCAATCTCTGTGGACGCCCTGTCCTCAATGCTTTACTCACGCTCAACCCTCGCCGCCTCCACCGCGCCATGACCTCTGCTGTGCTCTACATACCTTAAGCCCACCCCGCGGAATGTTCCATCGCCCTCCCATCGTTCATTATACTGGTCGGCTTCATAAGCGCCCCGTCAACGCCACCCAGTCGCCCCTCGATTCAGGACCGCTCCATGACGCACCGCGATGATCCGGGCATTGAAAACGACGCCTGTTCCCGCGCCGAGTTGATCTCCCTCTGCGCCCACCGACGCCGCCGGCACCACAGCGCCGCCGTCGACGGCCTGGTCGACGCGCTGGACGATCTGCACCGCCGGGCCATCGCGGCCCACAATCGGGCCATCAAACAGGCCGACCTCTCCGTCTTCGCCGAACTCTGCAAGACCCTGGGACTGCACTGCCAGTCCATGCCCTCCCCCTACCGCGCCGCCCTGGCCATCCCGGCCGCCCTCTACGGCCGAAGCGAGGACGCCATCTTCGGTCAGCGCCCCTTCCAGCACCAGCTTCGCCAAACCCTGGACGATCCCGCCCTCTTTGACGCCCTCTGCAACGCTCGCCTGGCCGTCTACCGCTATCAACCCACTGATGCCCCGCCGACCACGGGCACCCTTACGCCCCACCTCGCGCCCGCCGGCGCCGACGCCCTGGAGGGCGTGACCCTGCTGTGCCAGGCCGGCCGCTGCGCCGACGAGGACGGCGTCTACTCCGGCTGGCTCATCGACCACGACGACCAGCCCTTTTTGGTCTTCGCCCATCGCCTGGACGACGCCCAACGGAGCGCCATCGCCCCCCTCCTGGACGATCGCCCGGCCTCGCCGTCCTCTTTTCATCTGTGCTTGCTTCGCGCCCTCCTGGCCCCCGACGCCCCCCGCATCGAGACCGCCGGCGGCGCCCGACCGGCCACCCGCCCACCGGCCTCCCGGGCCGCCCTCCACCTGGCCATTCAGCGCGCCCTGTGGCGCCAATTCGCCGAACCTCAAGACGGCCTGACCATCCACGCCCACATCGCCCTCCTCATCGACGATCCCCCGGCCTTTCAATCCTTCCTCGACGAGATCGACGAGATCCGCCGCACCACCACCCTGCGATACGGCGGCGCCCCACCGAAGAGTTCGCCCTTGACCCTCGACGAGATCCTGGCCCCCTACCACGTCGACACCCGCGGCCGTCTTCAACATCGCCAACCCCTGTGGTCGCGCCCCACGGCCTTCCTCTTATTGGACGACGATCTTCTTCACCATCTTCCCTTTTCGTCTGACGCCCCCCTGGGCGAAACCCTGCAATGGGCCCGCTCTCACCCCGACGATCCCCGCGCCCACCATGTCGACATCGCCTTCTCCCACTGCCGCATGGAGGCCAACCTCTTGGCCACCTACGGCCTCCAATTCACCGCCGACCCCTCGCCCAATCCCCCGGCGCCGGCGGTCATCGGCCACCTCAGCCCCATCCTTCCCAACCTGCGCGTGCTCTTTCACCCCGACTTTCTCCATCACCGCCTCCGCGACCTGCCCCTGCCCGACGACCTGCGCCGCGGACTCCAGGGCCTCCCGGAGGACACCGGTCCGGCCCCCCTGGACCTTCGCCTCTGCGATCTTCGCGGCGACGAGCGAGACCTTATTCGCCACCACGGCCTCGCTCCTTCCCTCTTTCCCACCCTGAGACAATCCCTCCTGGCCTTCGCCGCCTCCTGGCGCCACCATCGACTCGGCGGGCGCCCGGACTAGGAACGGGCCCGCTTGTCACCTATAATTAAACCGCCTCTCCTCACTCACCCCTTGACTGTTTTTTATTCGCCCCGGGGTCCCCACCGTGCAATTGATCTCGGCCATCTTTCTGGCGCTCCTCAAGCAAGCCTTCGTCGTCGCCGGGCTCATGGCCTTTCTCTTCGTCGGCTACCTGGCCCTCGCCGAGGCCATCCCCTCCATTCAGGAGGGCTTTTATACGCCGGAACACCTCCAACAACTGGAGGAGGAGGGCCAGCGCCACGCCGCCGAGGCCGGCTACCACCGCGCCCGCCAGACCGCCCAGACCTCGCGCCGCATCGGCCTTCGCCTGCGCCTTCACCGCGAGGAACAGCGCCAACAGCAGCGCCTGGACGACGCCATCGCCGCCGTCGAGGAGACCACCTCCAACCGCATCACCGCCCTGGAAAATACCCTCCAGAACCACCGCGCCCAGCTCCAAGACTCCACCCGCCAGCTGGAATCCCAATACTGCGACTCCCTCAACCCCGTCCACTGGTGGAGCTGCCGCCAGGTCCGCCAGCGCATCGAGCGCATCGAAGAGCGCGCCGACGCCCAGCGCCGCGCCGCCTCCGACGCCGTCGACAACCTCCGTGACCAGGCCCAGGACCAGATCGACGGCCATCGCGCCGACGCCGACGAGGCCATCGCCCATCTCCAGCGCGACGTCGACGAGCAACTCCAGGACATCGACAACCTCAGCGCCGAGTTGGAGGACCAACTCCTGGCCCTCCACCACGACGTCGACCACCTCCGAGACTCCCGCGAACAACTCCTGGAGGACAACTGGATCTGGCTCGAATTCCGCGAGCGCTGGCCCACCCTCCTCCTGGTGGCCCTATTTATCCTCGCCGCCCCCTTCATCCGCCGCACCCTCTGGTACTACCTGGGCATGCCCCTGGTCTCCCGCGCCGACCCCATCCGCCTGAGCACCACCTTTTCCAACCCCGACCCTGACGCCCAACCCCAGGTCCACTGCCACAAAGGCCAGCGATCGCTGAGCGTCGAGCTTCCGCCGGACCAACCCCTGCTGGCCCGATCGGGCTATATCCAAAGCGATCGCACCGGCGCCAAAAGCGAGATCTTCTTCGACCGCGACGCCCCCAACCTCAGCTTCATCAGCGGCCTCGTCCTCCTGACCCACCTGCCCTCGGCCACCGCCTCCGACGACGACAGCCCCCGCAAGGTCCAACTGGGCACCCCCGACGACCCCGACGCCTACCTCATGCGCGTCGACCT
>CAZMJS010000075.1:0-16756 GCA_964566695.1 uncultured Bradymonadales bacterium | reverse complement strand
CGAAGGTCATCATGATCCACTGATAGATCGCCGAGTAGACGGTGACCACCACGAGGGCCACCCCGGCGGCGATGCCGATACGCTTGGACCACCCCAGGTCTTGGGTGTTCTGAAATTGTCGCTTGATTCGCTGTTTCATAAATCTCTGGTTCTATTCACTGACCACCGACCGTGGATGTCGTTGATATAGCTCGGCGACGGGTTGGACAAGTTCCCCCTTTATCGCTCGCCATGATCCCTGGACCACAACTGGCGGCCCCGAGGCCCCCGGGAGTCGAGGTGGAACGCCATCTATCTAGCCTCAGGCCACCCCCCGAGGGGGGGTCCCCCCCCTATTTAATCCTGTTGCAGCGCCCGCGGGATGACATGCCAGAAGTCCTGCAGGCTCTCCTCAAAATCGTCCAGCAGGGCTTCTGCCCGGGGGCTACCACTCCAGTGAACGTGGCGTTTAATGAGCTCTCGAAGGACCTCGGCGGCCTGGGCAGAGGGCCTCTCCAGGAGGACGAACTCCCCGTGGTGTCGCGAGGCCAGGCGATCGTGGGGATCGAAGACAAAGGCCTGCCCCCCGGTCATACCGGCACCAAAATTGTGACCCGTCTCGCCGAGGACAACGACCGTGCCAGAGGTCATATACTCGCAGCCGTGATCGCCGACGCCCTCCACGACGGCCCGGGCCCCGCTATTTCGCACGGCGAAGCGCTCGCCGGCCTGCCCGGCGATAAAGAGCTGCCCCCCCGTGGCCCCATAGAGCACCGTATTGCCCACCCGCGTCGATCGCTGCCCCTGTTGAGCTCGCCGGACCACCACGGTGCCCCCGCCCAGGCCCTTTGCCACATAGTCATTGGCTGAGCCCTCCAGGATGAGCGTCATCTCCTCGGTGGCAAAGGCACCAAAGCTCTGGCCGGCGCGGCCCCGGAAGCGAAGCTCCACATCTCCCGTGGCCGGGCCCTCCAGATCGCCGTGGCGGCGCTCGCTCTCCCGATGAGCGATCCACCCCGCCAGGCGCCCGCCGACGCAGCGATCGCTATTGGTGATCCTCAACTCCTCCTCGTAGCGCCGGCCCCGCTCAATCAGGGGACGAGCCCGCTCCAACAGCGCCGGGTTCAGAGCGTCTTCGGCGCGGCTATTTCTGGGCCAGGTCCGAAAGGGCGCCCCATCGTCGCTTTGGCCCCCCTCCAATAAAGGGGTTATATCGACGCGCTGGGCCTTGGGATGGTCGCTGATGGACGCCGGCGACAGCCAATCGCTGCGGCCGATGATCTCGTCCATCGTCCGCGCCCCCATGGACGCCAAGAGGTGGCGAATATCCCGGGCTACGGCGTCGAAATAGGAGACCACATACTCCGGTTTGCCCTCAAATTTTTCGCGCAACTCGCCGCGCTGAGTGGCGATGCCCACCGGGCAGGTGTCCAGGTGGCATTGGCGCACATAGCGACAGCCCAGAGCCACCAGGGCCGCCGTCCCAAAATTAAACTCCTCGGCGCCCAACAGGGCCCCGATGACCACGTCGCGACCGGTCTTTAAGCCCCCGTCGACCCGCAATTTGACCCGCTCGCGAAGCCCATTTTTCCGCAGCACCTGCTGGGCCTCGGCCAGGCCGATCTCCCAGGCCGTGCCGGCGTTCTTGATGGAGCTAAGCGGCGAGGCCCCCGTGCCGCCATCGTGGCCGCTGATCAAGATGACGTCGGCGTAGGCCTTGGCCACCCCGGCGGCGATGGTCCCCACGCCCGATTCGGCGACCAACTTGACGCAGATATCGGCCCGATCGTTGACCGTCTTGAGGTCGAAGATGAGCTGGGCCAGATCCTCGATGCTATAGATGTCGTGGTGCGGCGGCGGCGAGATCAGTGGCACCCCGGCGGTGGCGTGGCGCAGCCCGGCGATATAGTCCGTGACCTTGTGGCTCGGCAGTTGCCCGCCCTCGCCGGGCTTGGAGCCCTGAGCCATCTTGATCTCCAACTCCCGGGCCCGGGCGACGTACTCCGGGGTCACGCCGAAGCGCGCCGAGGCGATCTGCTTGATCGCCGACTCCGCGCTATCGCCATTGTCGCGCACTCGATAGCGCGCCGGATCTTCGCCGCCCTCGCCGCTATTGGACTTTCCACCGATGCGGTTCATGGCCACCGCCAGCGCCTCGTGGGCCTCCGGCGACAGGGCGCCCAGAGACATGGCGGCCGTCGTAAAGCGGCGGCGAATGGCGGCCACGGACTCCACCTCCTCCAGGTCCACCGGGGCCCGGCCGCTGTCGACAGCCATCAGATCGCGAAGCCTTAGAGGCCCCGTGACGTCGTCCTGGTCGCGAAAGCGCTCATAGGCCTCTTCATCGCCGCGGCGAAAGCGGTTCATGGCCCCAAGTCGCTGAGGGCTCCAGGAGTGGGTCTCGCCGCCGCGGCGAAAACGGGTAAAGCCCAGGTCGTCTAGGCGATCACCGGCCTCCTCGTCGTGGGCTCGCCGGTGGCGCCGGCGCACCTCCTCGGCCAGGTCGGCGATCCCCAGGCCCCCGACGGGCGACGGCGTATGGGGAAAGCACCGATCCACCACCTCTTGAGAGAGCCCCAGAATCTCAAAGATCTGAGCCCCCCGATAACTGCCGAGGACGCTGATGCCCATCTTGGACATCACCTTCTTTAGCCCCTTGTCCAGGGCGTTGAGATAGCGCTCGATGTCGGCCGCCGTCGATGAGCTATCGCGGTGGCGGATGCTCTCCAACGCCAGGGTGGGGCAGATGGCGCCGGCACCATAGCCGATAAGCGTCGCCATATGGTGGATATCTCGCGGCTCGTCGCTCTCCACGATCAGGCTGGACCGAAGCCGCTTTCCCACCTTCAGCAGATGGGTCGTCACGGCGCCCACGGCCAGCAGCATGGGCACCGGTGCCCGCCCCTCGTCGGTGGCCCGATCGCTTAGCACCAATAGATCTCGGCCGGCGTCGACGGCCTCCTCGGCGGCCACGCACAGGGCGTCCAGGCGCTTGTCCATCGACAGGCCGACGTCGCGGCCGGTGATGGAAAAGGTGCAGTCCAGCCGGGTCAGGCGATCGCTGACCCGCTCTTCCAGACGCGCCAGATCGCCGTCGCTCAAAAAGGGGCTCTCCAGCTCCACCTTGTCGGCGTGCTCCGGCCCGTCGGTCAGCCAGTTGTGCCGACGGCCAAGGTGGATGCTCAGCGACATCACCGAGCTCTCTCGGATGGGATCGATGGGCGGATTCGTCACCTGAGCAAAGCGCTGCTTAAAATAGGTGGGAAGCAGGCGCGGCATCTTCGAGAGCACCGATAGCGGCGTATCATCGCCCATGGAGTGCACGGGCTCGTCGCCCCGATCGGCCATCGGCGAAAAGAGGGTGTTCATCTCCTCGCGGCTATAGCCAAAGAGGCGCTGGCGCCTGAGCAACTCCTGGGCATCGAGGCGCCGCTCGCCGGCCGTGGCCCCCTCCTCGCCGCGCTGTTGCTCCAGGCGGATCAGCCCCGCCTCCAGCCAGTCCTGATAGGGCTTGTCGGCCCCCAGTCGGCGCTTGATGCGATCGCCTAAATGGAGGCCCCCATTTTGCAAGTCGATGGCCAACATATGACCCGGCCCCAGACGACCGCGGCGGGTGATGGACTCAAAGCTATTGTCCAACACCCCCACCTCGGAGCTGACGCACACCAGATCGTCGTCCGTGATCTGATAGCGAAGCGGTCGCAACCCGTTTCGGTCCAGGTGGGCCCCCACCCAATCGCCGTCGCCGTAGATCACGGCCGCCGGCCCATCCCAGGGCTCGTTGACGCAGGCGTGGTAGGCAAAGAAGGCCCGTACTTCATCGCTCATCGTCGGCGACGCCTCCCAGGCCTGGGGGATCAACATGGGCATCACCTGGATGATGGGTCGCCCCGACACCGAGAGCAGCTCCACCACGGCGTCCAGCATCGCCGAGTCGCTATCGCCGCGCTGCAGGATCGGCCGCAGATAGTCCAGATCGGCCTCCCATAGCGGTGATGATAAATCCTCTTCGCGCATCGCCGTGGTGTTGGCGTTGCCAACGATGGTGTTGATCTCGCCGTTATGGCCCAGGCGCCGAAAGGGCTGGGCCAACGGCCAGGAGGGAAAGGTATTGGTCGAAAAGCGCTGATGGAAGATGGCCATCGAGCTCTCCCACCCGGCCCTCAAATCGGGATAAAAATCGCTGAGGGCGCTGGCCATCATCAGCCCCTTATAGACGATGGTGCGGGCCGACATGGAGGCGATATAGACCGAGATGCCGGCCTGGCGGGCCCGGGCCTCGAATTCGCGACGCGCCGCATAGAGGAGGCGATCGGCCCCCAGGCCGCTATCGGCGCCCTCGCAATCGACGATCATCTGCTCGATTCGCGGCCTGGTCGTCGACGCCTTAACCCCCAATACCGAGGGGTCCACGGGCACGTCGCGCCAGGCCAGATGGGTCAGGCCACGTCGCTCCAGGCAGGCCTCCATCAAGCGCTGGCCGGCCTGGCGATGCTGGGGATCCGTGCGATCCCAGAAGACCATGGCCACCCCCACGGGCCCCCGGGGCGCCCGTCCGCTGCGGGCCTCCAAGAATCCCTCAAAGATGGCCTGTGGAAGGCCAAATAATAGACCCGCCCCATCGCCAGTTCGGGCGTCGGCTCCGCGGGCGCCTCGATGCTCTAGGCGCTGCAGGGCTTCCACGGCGTGACCGATCAGATCGGGGCGCGACCGCCCCTCGACGTCGGCGATAAATCCCACGCCGCATCCGTCGTGCTCATCGGTCGGTCGATATAACGGATAGGCTCTCGATGACTCTCGTTGGTGCACGGCACTCCCATTTCGCGGCGGTTACTCCATGACGGCGGCGCTGCAGAGGCGAATATGCGCACTGGCCTCGTCGCACCAACTCCAGCGCCGAACGGCTTCACTTCCCTGACCCGTGGCCGAGGGTAACGGCTGAGGCGCCGCTCAACATTCCCGCCCAAAAGGGTTGTCACCATATGGAGTAGGGCTCAGGAGCGTTTATGCTTGACCCAGTGGAGGCGTTTTTGAGCGCCTTCATGGGTGGGCCGAAGCTCCAGGATGCGCCGGGCTGTATCCTCTACCTCGTCCAGGGAACCGCGGATCTCCTGCCCATCAAATTTTCGCTCGTAGAGCTCGATGGCCCCCTGGCGCTGGAGCCGATCGGTGAGGCGATCGCGCAACTGCTTTCGCTGGCGGCGATCAGAGAGCAGCTCATAGGCCTCGTCGACGGCCTCCTCCAATTCCGCCAGCTCCTCGCCGAGGTCTTGCCGTACCGCCGGTGGGACCTCCAGGCGCTGGCGCATGGTCTCATAGGCCCTGGTCACCACCTCGTCATAGGCCGACCAATGGAGATCCAAGATCTCAAAGGCCGTCTTATTGCCAAGCCCCTTGTAGAGGCCTCGAATGCGACTATGCTCCGGGAGTTCGGCGTCCTGATGGCCCAGGGCCAGGGCATTTAGTTGCTCGAGCAGCCATAGGAGTCGCAGGCACTGAGGGCGGCGAAATTGAGTGATACGGCTGAGCTCCGACAGGCTGCGATCTTCGGCCAAAATAACCTCGACGAATCGCTTCTTGGGCCCGGAAAATAAAGACTTCTGGCCCTTGAGGGCCGGCGGCGGATCGTAGTGAAATTGCTGATCCTTTAGCCGCGCTTCCAGGGCCTGGAGGACGCCATCGTCCAAGGTCTGGGCCTCGGCCCACAAGCGGTGGAGCATAAACTCCAACACGGGAATCGACGCCCGGCGAAGGCGTAGCGGCGGCCGGCCCTCCAACTCATAGAGGCGGGCGCTATGGCCCTCAGTCATCTCCCACAGCTTTTGGAGATGATCGCTGAGGCAGGCCTCGATGGTGCCGATGAGTTCCTCGACGGTGATGGCGCCGATGTCGATGAGCCCATCTTGCACCGAGATATCGTAGAGCTTGGCGATAACTCGCGCCCGCTCCCAATCCTCGTCGGCGATATCGTCGCGGCGCCGAAGCTTATTCTGCAAGCGGCCGTCGACATCAAAGCAGGGATCGCGGCGTACGCCGATGAGGCTCTGATGGTGAAATAAAAAGTGGTAGCGCTCCTCCCCCTTATCGACCTCCAGCACGCGATAGGACTGGCCCCGGGCCACCTCGAAGAATATCTCCGTGCGATCCTCGCCATCGAAGGCCCATTGGTCGATGAGCCCGGCGTCGCTCCGATCCACCAGGCAATCGACGACGGGCGGCCCCGAGGGGGTTTGTTGAGACGCCGAGTCTGTGGGCGACGCCGATTCAGCCGCCGGGGCGGCCTCCTCCGGCGGGGCGTCCAGATGTTGCTCCAGGCGCTGTCGCACGTCGCCATCGCCGGTAAATAATTCCAGCGCCACCTGTGATCCCTGGGCGTGAACCACCCGCCCCTGGACGACAAACCCCTCGCCGTGGCTCCCCACCGCGATCTCCACGTCCAACGACTCCATCAGCGGCGGCGTCTGCGATAGCTCCACCATCATGGCCCGATCCTCAAAGAGGTTTTTGCGCGCCCGGCCAGGCCCGCCATCTCCCTGATACTGGATGCGAATCCGCTGGCGCTCGGGCTCCCAGGACACCGCCACCTCCACGTCCTCCGGCGCCGGACTGCCAGGATCATCGGAGGCCTCTTTAGCGGGAGTGATCTCCACGCCCAGGCGTTCCAACTCCTCGCTCACCAATTGAGCCACCACCTCCTCATCGAGGGTGGCCACGGCCTGATCGATGAGATCGGCGAGCGAGGCCTTGATCTGCTTCTTTAAATGTTTTTCAACGGCGTCCATATCCCCTCTGGATGGCCAGGAGGTGAGACTTCCAAAACACCCTGCACTTCGACTATTTACCGGATGGTAACATATCGTATAGGCCGTCCACCAGTGCGATCCGGCCTCAATACTTGAGACTCCGCGATCGGTGTGCTAATTTTTCGGCCACTGCAACCGTCAAAGCGGTGAAAGGACTTTTTTCATTCACTCGCGTATTCAGCACGCAGCACTCATAGGAGGTTTGAAATCTCTAGAAGAAACCGAGGTGGTGGCGACGATTCGTCACACCGAGTCAATCATAATATTCGCGCTCGCCAGATCCGGGTCATCGACCCCGATGGTGAACAGATCGGCGTCATGACCCCTGATGAGGGGCGAGAAAAAGCCGAGGATTTTGGATTGGATCTCGTCGAGGTGGCTCCCAAGGCTCGCCCGCCGGTGTGCCGCATCATGGATTACGGCAAGTACCAATACGAGCAATCCAAGAAGAAGCAGGCCTCCAAATCCAGCCGCACCCAGCTCAAAACGGTGCAATTTCGGCCCAACACCGACGATCACGATCTGGACGTCAAGCTCAAGCGAGCCAAGCGCTTTATTGAGAAGGGCAATCAGGTCAAATTCGTCATGCGAATGCGCGGCCGCGAGCGCTCCTACACCGATCGCTGGGTGGAGAAGCTCCAGGAAGTCATCGACGACTTCGCCGAAGACTACGAAGTGTCCATCAAGACGGTGTCTCGACCGAGCTCCGAGGGGTGGCGTATCCAGGCCATCGTGGAGCCCGACTCCAGCGACTGAGCTGCGGGCCATCATCTAGCGCTTGAAAAAACAGAGGTGCTCCGTCGCCGGGCCTGGCCCGGGTGGAGCACCTTTTGTGCGTCTGGTGGTGGCTTAAGAGGTGGCCAGAAACCGCTCCAGATAGCCAATGGGAAGCAACCCCTCGGAGGCCATGCGCGCTGCGTAATCCGCCAGTAGCTCCACCCCGGATTCCTCGGCGCGTTGTCGGAGCGTCACCTCGTCGGCCCGGTGGAGCACCGCCTCCTTGA
The DNA here is from genome assembly GCA_964566695.1 of uncultured Bradymonadales bacterium. Lineage (GTDB taxonomy): Bacteria > Myxococcota_A > Bradymonadia > Bradymonadales > Bradymonadaceae > SLJM01. Next base: position 8,970 of record CAZMJS010000075.1, on the reverse strand, counting down.
GGGAAGCGCCAAAGGGCAACAACTCCCAGATCGGGAAGGTCCCCTGGTGTCCCGTACCGTGGCAATGGTGACAGCCGGCGCCGCGAAACGCCCGGAAGTCCTCCGGGATGGGGCGCCTTCCAAAGATGGCGGCCACCTCCTTCTGCGACAGGGGCACCAGCTCTCGGCAATGCTCACAGATCAGCGGGGCCTGCCACTGCGTCAAGATCCCGCTGAGGCCGGCGGCGATCTCCTCCGACGGCACACCGAAGCGGCGCATTCCCTCCAGGATATGACCGGCGTCTTTGCCGTGCAGCGTGGCCAGCACCGCCGGGCCCTGACGGGCGCAGCGAATGGCCTCCAGGGCCGTCGCCGGATCGGGGATCTCGCTAAGGCCCACCACATCTGTGTCGAAATCGGCCAGCGAGGCGATGGCCTGGCGGTAACCAAAGCCATCCTCCGGATCCAAGGGGATCTGATGGGCCCTCTCCAGCGGCCCCAGAATCTGCTCTTCCACCAGGCAGACCTTCTTCTCCTCGTCGGAGGCCAGGCGATCGATGAGGCCGTAGAGGGTCTTTTTCTTCTGCGCCCGCCGGGGCCCGACGATCAAAAATAGGCCGCCCAGGCGCTCCAGGAGCACCTCCACATTGCGGCCAAAATAGTCGGGAAAGCCCAGATCGGTGAGAGACGCCGGGTTCTGGCCCTGGGCCAAGACCTCAAGGATCAATTGCTGGCCCCGAATGGAGGGCATGACCTTGAGGCGTAGGTGAAAGAGATGGGGCTTTCGGGCCCAGCTGAGCCGACCGCGCTGGGGGCGACTGTCCTGGCGAGGATCGAGGCCCGCTTGAAGCTTGAGAAATTCAATGGCGTAGTCGATCTCGTTGGCATCCAGGGCCATCTCCGGGATGTGGCGAAGCTTTCCCTGGACCCGAAAGCGGATCGCTGCCCCCTGGTCGTCGGGGTCGATATGAATGGCCGTGGCGTCCAGCTTATGGGCCGCCTGAAAGACCTTCTCGAGCTTATATTCCACCCGCTGCTTGAGGCTATCTATCTGGGCCTCATGCTGCTGGCGCCCCTCCAGGAGGGTGTTCCAGATCTGGCGAAACTCGGCGGTGGTCACCAGATAGGTCTCGACGGCCTTGGCGTCCGACAGGCGCGCCAACTCCACGGTGGGGGCGTCGGGATCGACGCTCGCCACGTGCAGCTTCTCCTCGCGCACCGCCAGGGGAATGACCTGGTGGTGGCGCAAAAAGGCCCGGGGCACGGACATCGCCAATTCGTGATCGGCGATCTGGATCAACGTGTCCACGGGAGCCACCTTGTGGCCCCGCTGGATGGCCAGCGCCCGCACCAGATCCGACTCCTGGACCAGGGCGTGCTCCAATAAGGTCTCGCCCACGCGCTGGCCCTGGGCGTCGGCCTCCAGGGCCGCCAGCTCCACGTCCTCCCGATCGGCGATGCCCAGCTCCACCAGGATGTCGCCAATTTTGGAGGAGAAGCGAAGTTGCCCCAGAGAATGGCGCTCAAAGCGCTCGTCATCGACGCGGCGAATGCAGATCACTTCCGGATTCTTGGACCCCTCGCCGATGGGCACCACCATGCGACCGCCCACGGCCAGGCGCTGCTTTAATTTGGCCGGCACCCTGGGGGCGATGGCCGACAACAAAATGGCGTCATAGGGGGCGTTGAGGGCGTACTCCGTCAGGCGCGGGCCGTAGAGCACCTCTACATTGCTCGCCGACATCGCCTCCAGCCGCCCCTCCGCCAATTTGGCCATCGGCAGGCGCCGCTCCACGGAGTAGACCTCGTTGCCCAGCGCTCCCAATAAAGCGGTGATATAGCCCGTATCGGTGCCGATCTCGAGGATCTTGTCGTCGGCGCTGAGGTCCAGGGCGCTCAATAATTTGCCCACCACTTCCAGGGGCGGCAGGGCCTTCGACGGCAATTGTTCGCCGGACTCGTCGGTTGCCGAGATGACAAAGGGCTTTCGCGGCACCCGTTCCAAGACCTCAATGACGCGGGCGTCGTCGATGCCTCGTTGGTGATACCACTCCGGATCGCGCTCGATTAACGCTTGTTTAGAAGACACCGCTTCGCTCACGTCCCACCTCGTCAGTTGAGTCTCCAGGTCGTTCCCTCTGGAGAGTCCATGATCTCTACGCCCATTTCGTCGAGCTGGTCGCGGATGGCGTCGGCCCGCTCCCAATCCTGATTGGCCCGAGCCTCTTTTCGCTCCTCGATCAGGGCCTCAATATCACTGGCCTCCATCTCCCGGGACTCCAGCTTGAGCTGCTGAAGCTCCTCCAGGAAGGCCGTCGGATCGCGCTGCAAGAGGCCCAGCACTTCACCGGCGTCCGTCAGATGTTGGCGCAGTGTCATCAGACTATAGGCCAAGGCGGGCGTTGGGGAAGCCCCCTTCTTGTCGACGACTTCGTTGATCTGGCGCGCCACCTCTCCGAAGAGGGCCAGCGCTCGCGGCGTATTGAGGTCGTCGGCCAGGGCGTCGTCGAAGCGATTATGGAAATTTTCCACCGCGTCGCGCAATTCCTCGGCGAGCCCCACGGGCGAGGGCTTGCGCCCCGAGCCGTAGCCCGCCGCCTGCAGCGTGGTGTCGATCTTCTTGACCGCCCGATAGAGGTACTCCACGCGACCGGTGGCCTCGTCCAGATTGGACATGGAGTAGGTGATGGGGTTTCGATAGACCGTGGTGTGCATAAAGTAGCGCACGGCTTCCGGGTGATAGCCACCGAGGACGTCGCGGGTCGTCCAGAAATTGCCCAGCGACTTCGACATCTTGCGCACGATCTCCTCGCCCTCGTCATCGGTCTCGGCGACGTTGACCATGCCCACGTGCATCCAATAATTGACGAAGGGTGCCTGGCCGGTGGCCGCCTCACTCTGAGCGATCTCATTTTCGTGGTGCGGAAAGAGCAGATCCCGCCCGCCACCGTGGATGTCGATGGTGTCGCCCAACATGGCCGTGCTCATCGCCGAGCACTCGATATGCCACCCCGGCCGCCCCCGTCCCCAGGGCGAATCCCAGCCCAATTGGTCGTCCGAAGAAGCCTTCCACAGCGCAAAATCAAAGGGATGCTCTTTCTTTCCCTCGCCATCGTCGTCGACGCGACCGGAGCGGCCGGCCTCCATATCATCCAGGGAGCGCCCCGAGAGCTTGCCGTAGTCCTCAAAGGCCTGAACCCGATAGTAGACGTCGCCGCCGGCCTCGTAGGCATAGCCGGCGCCGATGAGGGTTTCGTTCATGGCGATGATGGTCTCGATATGCTCCGAGACCTTGGGCTCCGCTGTCGGGGTCTCGATGCCCAGTTGACCCATATCGCGGTCCAATTCCTCGATAAAATGGGCCGATAGCTCCAGAGGATCGACCCCTCTCTCCTCGGCGCGCTTGAGGATCTTGTCGTCCACGTCGGTGTGATTTCGCACGTATTCGACGTCGTAGCCCAGGCGGCGCAAAAAGCGATAGAAGACATCAAAGACGATGAATACGCGGGCGTGGCCGATATGGGTCAGATCGTAGACCGTCACACCACAGACGTAGAGCTTGACCTTGCCCGGAGTCTGGGGCTGAAAGTCGCGCTTATCGCCCTCGGCGCTGTCAAAGAGTCGAATCGTCTTTAAGTTCTTGGTCATGGATATACTCCCATCGATGATGGTGGTCGCTCCACCGGGTCAAAGGCGTAGCCCTTCGAGTACCATATTGAGCGGGGCGTTCAAGGCCGTGACCCCCGCTTGCTTGACCCCTGGAGGTCGGTGATCATCTCTGGGTTAGCGCTCCCCCATACCACGGCACCAAGGCCCGTTTCATGACACCGTCGTCGCTCAAGGACGCCCTTCGACGCCCCGACGCCTTTCCCCACCAGGTGGGACGCATCGAGTTGGCAGAGACCCACGCCTCCCTGGTATTTCTGGCCGGATCACGGGCCTATAAGATCAAAAAACCCGTGGATCTGGGGTTTTTGGACTACTCCACCCTGGCAAAGCGCCGCCATTATTGCCGAGAAGAGGTGCGCCTTAACCGGCGTCTGGCCCCCGAGATCTATCTGGATGTGCGGCCCGTCGTCGGCGACCCGCCGCGTGTTGCCGCGGCCGATGAGGACGTCGACGAAGAGGCGGTCCGGGAGTGGGTGGTGGTCATGAAGCGACTGGACCCACAGGACCACCTCCGTCGACGCCTGGCCGACGGTCGCCTCCCGGAGGGCTCCATTGAGCGCATCGCGGAGCGCCTAAAGGAGTTCTACGCCCAGGCCGACCGAGGGGGCGATATCGATGATTACGCCTCCTTCGACACCGTCTCCGCCAACGCCCTGGATAATTTTGAGCAGCGTCGCCAGGACGCCCTCCAGATCTTAAAGCCATCGGTGCTGGACCGCATCGAGGAGGCCACCCGGCGGCGCCTGGAGAGCGCTCGTCCTCAGATCGAGGCCCGCCATCGCGACCGTCGAGCCCGGGATACCCACGGCGATCTTCGCCTGGAGCATATCTATCTGGATGAAGACGGCGGCCTTCATATCATCGACTGCATCGAGTTTTGCGACGCCTTTCGCTACGCCGATCCCCTCTTAGACGTCTGCTTTTTGGCCATGGATCTGGAGATCCGGGGCTATCTATCGGCCTACCGCGCGCTGTGGCAGACCTTTCTGGGCGATGGCGCAGAGGGGCTACAAGAGGAGCTCCGGGACCTCATCGATCTCTATTGCTCCTACCGCTCGTCGGTGCGGGCCAAGGTCCACGGCGTCAAAGCCCAGGACACCACCGTGGACGAAGACGCCCGCGACAGGGCGCGGCGTCTGGCCCGAGCCCACTGGTACTACGCCTGGTGGAAGGCCTGCCCTCCCGGCGAGGGACCGGCTCTGATGCTCCTGGGTGGGCTGCCGGCCAGCGGAAAATCCACCCGAGCCCGCAGGCTCCGGGAGCAGGGCTTCGTGGATGTGGTCATCGATAGCGACGTGGTGCGAAAGCAGCTGGCACGCCAGCGCTTGGACCTCGACGATCCCTCCTCGCTTGATGACGCCCCCGATGACTGGGAATCCGGCATCTATACGCCGGCCTGGACCCGGCGCACCTATGAGGCCATGGCCCGCCAGGCCAAACAGGGCCTGCTAGACGGAAAGCGGGTCGCCCTGGCCGCCAGCTTTCGCGACGACCAGCGACGACGCCAATTCATCGACGTCGCCCGCTCGCTGGGGCTCCCCGTGCGCTTTTTTGAATGCACCCTGGACGACGACCTGGCGCGACGGCGCCTGGCCCAACGCCAGGATGACCCCTCCGACGCCGACTGGTCCATCTACCAGTCCATCAAGGAGAGCTGGGACGCCCCCTCGGCGGACGTGGCCGCCGTCCATCGACGGCTGGCGCCCTCCGAGGAGCCCGGCGAACTCTGGGATCAACCCTGAGCCCCGGTTAGAACATGCCGCCGAAGATATTATCCAACACGCCCTGAGCGGAGTTGATGGACACGTAGGTGGCAAATAGCACCAGGATGATATTGACGGCGTTCAGGCGCCAATCGTTGACCCCCTCGTCAGTCATCGTGTCCCGGTCGTTGACCGCCCAGAATAAGAAGGCTGCCGTCACGGGCAGTCCGAAGACGCCGTTAAACGCCGGGAACATCGTCACCATCTCCACCACGCTCATCCCCGTGACGTAGCTCACCAACGGCGAGAACATCCCCAGCAGAATACCGCCGGCGTAGATGATCCGAAACAAGGGATCGCCCTCCTCCTTTTGCTCGTGATCGATGGCTTCCAGGATCATAAAGGGCACGGTCCACATGATGGGAATGATGCTATTGAAGGCCGCCGCCGCCACACCGATCAAAAAGACGATCATCGCCCAGGTGCCCAATACCTGCTCCAGGGCCATGCCCGGTTCATAGAAATAGGAGAGCTCCGTGATGCCCGCCGGCCTCAAGATGGCGGCCGACACGATGATGATGGCCACCGTGATCAACCCGCCCACCGTATAGCCCAGCGCCAGGTCGCGGCGCATGGGGCTGAGGTGCTCCGTGGAATCCCAGCCCTTTCGCTTCACCAGAATGGATTCCAGGAAGAAATTGGGCCACAGCGCCGTCGTTCCCAAAATGGCCGCCGCCATCACCATCACCTCGGCGGTGGAAAAGCCCCCCAGGGAGGGGACAAATCCAGCGGCCAGCTCCCCTAAATCGGGAGCACTCACCCCGGCGACCACCAGATAGATGGCCAATAAGATGAACATCATGACCGTGACCACCTTCTCCAGGTGATCGTATTTTAAGATCCCCACCAAAATGGCCGTGATCCCCGTGGCCACCGCCACGGGCTGCCAGGCCAGAGCCCCGTCGCTCAATATCTCAATGCTCTTTCCCACGGCCGCCGTCAGCCCCAGCGTCCAGGCCACACACCCGATGGACAAAAATAGGGCCACCCCCAGTGCCCCTTTCTTCCCCAATTTCCGACGAATAAAGCCCATCAGGTTGTCGCCGTATATCCCCAGGCGGGCGCTCATATCCTGGGCCATAAAGCCCAATAAGACGGCGCCGATCACCGCCCACACGAGGACATAACCAAACTCCACGCCCGCCTGACTGGCGATAAAGATGGATCCGGAGCCGAAATAGCTGGCCACCATCAAAAAGGAGAGGCCATATTTGTCGAAGAAATTACGTACAAGGGGAAGCAAAAACGCCATGGTTACCCGTATTACTGCTGGGATCTGATTTTCGATGTGAGAAAATAGGAAGAGCTCCTTCGTCACCCACCGCTTAGCGAGAAGCTCTGATAAGACGTCCATTACATTAATCATGCAGCGAATTACGTCAACTCAGCGCTCCGGGGGATGACCCCTGAGGGCTCGGCAACGAGGCCGCTCCTGGCCGTGATGGCGCTGCATGCGAAAGCGGCTGGATTCCATATCGGGTGTGCCCGAGAGATCGGAGCGCAGCCAGCGCCGACTGGCATCCACCGTATGCTGCTCAAAATCCCAGCGAATGGGGCCAGCGATGCGCTCATCGCCCTGCAGGCGCCCCATCATCTGGTCCCAACTTCGGCGAATAATATGCACCTCACCGCCCATGCGGCCCTCGAGCTCGATGGTCATGCCCGGGTGGCCGCTATCGTCCTGGTCGATGATCCGGGGATCCTCCTTGTCGGTGGGCAAGGACTCCCGGGCCGGATCCTCCATCTGCAGCCCCAGCAATTCCCAATCGCGCTCCAGGTGCACGTACCAGGCGCCATGTTGTCGCTTCAGTTGGCCGCGTCGTCGGCGATCGTCGATGGCCTCCACGAAGCGTCGAGGCACCCGGGTGGTCACCATGGGCGTATCGGCCTCCAGGCGCACATCGCAGGTGCGGCTATGAAGCTTGAGCGCCCTTCCGCGCTGCTTGATCTTGACCACCGACAGCACCGTTGACTGGCTGGGAATCTCACCGACGGAGCCGGCCGACAACGTCGACGCCGTGGTGGCCTCCAGGATCCACCACCCCTCCAACTCCGGGGTGGCTAAAGGCTGCTCCGCCCCCACCGGCGACGAGGATAAACACCCAACCACCAACCCCATCATGACGATCCCAACGCTGCCCCTATTCATCGGCTCCCCCTATGCCCCCGTATCCCCAAAACGCCATGCCATGCCGTCTATTGAAGGTGATCACCGCCCAGACGGCGTCCACGTGGCATAGCTGTTGCACGCGTTGCTCAGCGCACGCTTGATGATGACCCCTAACCCGCTATTTGACGCGAGGCCTACCATGACCCATCGACGCCACTCCCTTCATCGCCGCCGCGGCGCCTGGCGGCGCTGGTCCCTCATCGCATTGCTCGTGGCCGCCGTCGGCGTGGGCTGTGGCGATGACGACGCTCCCTCCGATCCGCCGGTGCCCGAAGATCCGACCACCGGCGAGGTCTCCAGCGAGCTGGTGGCCGCCCAGAGCTGCGACCAGGTCACGGATCACCTGGCGGCCACCCTGACGGAGCAGGCCCTGGAGCAGCTCTACTTCTCCCGATCCTTTGACTATGACGGTGATATGAACGCCGGCGAGCCCGACGTCGGTGACGACGGCGCAAGCCCCCCACAGGGCGGCGAGGGCGGAGAGAGCGGCGAATCGCCCTCCGATTATACGGACACCAACGTGCAGGAAGCGGGCGTCGACGAGCCGGATATCATCAAGACCGACGGCGATCATATCTACGCCATCGCCGGACAGTCGCTGCAGATCCTCAAGAGCTGGCCGCCCTCGGAGACCGAGGTCCTGGCCACGGTGCCCCAGGGGGGTGATGAGTTTTTCCAATCCCTTTTTTTGGAGGGCGATCGCCTGGCCGTCTTCAGCCGCCTCCACTCCAGCCACCGACCGCAGCCCATGACCGACGACGGCGCCAACACCGGCGAGCCCGGCTCCAGTGGTCCCAGCCCGGGAGAGGAACCCCTCTTTGGTGGCACGCGCGTCCAGGTCTTTGACGTCTCCAACCCCGCCGAGCCCCAGGCCCTGCGAACGATCGAGATCGAGGGCCAGATGGTCGACGGCCGCATGATCGACGGGCAGGTCTATCTGGCGACCAATAGCCACCTTCGCCACATCGACGTCTGGAGCATCCTCGATGCCCAGAACCTGGACGAACAGATCCCCGTGCCGGCCTGGGACGAGCCCGTCGACGACGATGACCTCGATGATATGCGACAGCAGGCACGGCCCCAGATCTACGACGCCATTCACACCTACCTCTCGGACCAACCCGCCGAGGACTGGCTGCCGAGAAAGCGCCTGGCCGCCGCCGACGCCGACCTGGACGTCGGCGTCTCCCCTCTCATGAACTGCGAGGACCTCTACCTCCCCAGCGTCCCCGCCCAGCTGGGCTTTGCGACCCTGTCCTCCTTTGATATCGACGCCGCCGACGAGCTGGACGCCACCTCCCTTTTGGCCCGCGGCATGGACCTCTACGCCTCGCAGTCCAATATCTATCTGACCATGAGCAGCCGCTCCTGGTGGTGGGGCCCCTGGGG
>CAZMJS010000074.1:0-17064 GCA_964566695.1 uncultured Bradymonadales bacterium | reverse complement strand
TGGGCATCGCTGAGAAAGCCCATCTGGCAGGCGTGGTCCAAAAAGGCCAGAAAGCCGTCGAAGAAGCCGTCGACGTTGAGGATGCCGATGGGTTTTTGATGGATGCCCAGTTGGGCCCAGGTGGTGACCTCGCAGAGTTCCTCGAGGGTGCCGAGGCCGCCGGGCAAAGCGATAAACCCCTGGCTAAGCTTGGCCATCTTGGCTTTGCGCTCATGCATCGAGGAGACGAGGTGGAGCTTGGTCAACCCGAGGTGGGCTTTTTCGCGGGTGGCCAGGCCCTCGGGGAGGACACCGAGGACGCGACCCTGGCGCTCAAGGACGGCGTCGGCGACGGCGCCCATGAGACCGACGGCGCCTCCGCCGTAGACCAGATCGATACCCTCGTCAGCCAGGGCGTGACCCATGCGCTGTGCGCTTTCCATGAAGATCGGTTGCTCGCCGGGGCGGGAGCCGCAATAGACGCAGAGAGAATCGAGGTTCATGGCCATCTCCGGGGCAAGGTTTGCGAATGCCGTGGTGGGCCGAAAGCTAGGCGGGAGCCGCCGTCGATGCAAGGGGGATAGGTTGGGAGTGGGGCATGGGATGAGAAGGGCTGTGATGGTTGTGTCCCTGAGAGCCATTGTCTATACACGAGGGACGCATTCCGGCCACGAGGGTCGGTGGAGGTCAACCACGGTGAGCGCTGGAGGTAGGACGGTGAGTGACGGTACGGATCGCACCCTAGAAGAACAGGTAGAGGAGGCCATGGAGGCCTTCCAGAAGCGGCTTCAGGAAGAAGGCCTTAAGTCGACAAAACAGCGCGATCTGATCGTCGAGCGTTTCTTTCGGCTCGATGAGCATATCAGCGCCGACGAACTCCTGGAGGATGTGCGAGAATATCAGCCGCGCATCGGTTATGCCACGGTGTATCGCACGTTGAAATTGCTCGTCGACCAGGGGTTTGCGGTGCCCAAAGATTTTGGGGATGGGCAGACGCGCTACGATCCAATCCATAATCAGGATCCGCAGCACGACCATTTGATCTGCGTGGATTGTCGAAAGATCGAAGAGTTCAACGACGATGTGCTCAACGACCGCATTCAGGCCATCGTGGACGATATGAAGTACCGGGTTCGGCGCAAGAAGATCGAACTCTATGTGGAGTGTACGGACGCCGAGTGTCCGCGTAAGTAGAGTTCTGCTCCCGGGGGCCGGGCAGTAAACTCGTCGATTATAGATAAAAAGGGGTTCGGCGCTTGACCATTGCAGGCAGATGGTTAGCATCCGCCGCCACAGGTACGCGTGGACGCAACGAAACCCCTATTCCCCCTCAAGGTTGGACCATGAAAGACGATTTTACGATTAAGGGCGAAATCATTTCGGCGCTGGAATCGGTGGAAGATCCGGAGGCGGGAAGCGATATCGTCAACTCCCATCTGGTAGAGAAGGTCGATGTCGACAAAGGCGTCGCCGAAGTGGTGCTGGTGATGGAGGGGAGCCGGGATCGCCAGGAGCGCTTCGCCATCGAAGACGCGGTCTACGACGAGGTGGAAGCCATCGGTGGGGTGCGGGAGGTCAAGGTAAAGACGATGACCCCCAAGGCGCTGGAGCGAGAAGCCCAGGGAGGCCAGGCGGCCAGTGGGCCCTCCGGGCAGGCAGAGACGTCGCAGTCGGCCCCATCGACGGCGGCGGCCCCGGGGACGGCGGCGCCGGGCGGCGCTCCCTCTGGTCCGGCGCAGGCGGGTTCGGCGGCCTCCGGTTCGGCACCCATCGAAGGGGTGGGTAAGGTCATTGCCGTGGCCAGCGGTAAGGGGGGCGTGGGGAAGTCGACGGTGGCGGTGAACCTGGCGTTGGCCCTTAAAGAAGCAGGGCACCGCGTGGGACTACTGGACGTCGATATCTATGGCCCTTCGCTGCCGACCTTGTTGGGCGTCGAGGAGCGTCCGGCGGTGAGCAACCGGCGGATCCTTCCCATCGAGGCCAGCGGGTTGAAGCTGATGAGCCTGGGCTTTTTGATGGATGAGGACTCGCCGGTGATCTGGCGGGGACCCATCGTGACGGGGATCATCCGTCAATTCTTGAGAGATGTGGATTGGAGCGGTCACGACTACCTGATCGTGGATATGCCTCCGGGGACAGGGGATGCGCAATTGGCGTTGGCCCAGACGGTGCCCGTCGATGGGGCGTTGATCGTGACGACGCCGTCGGATCTATCGCTGATCGACGCGGCGCGGGGCCTGCAGATGTTCAAGACCCTCAATGTGGAGGTCAAAGGTATCGTGACCAATATGGCGCGCTTTGTGGTGCCGTCGACGGGCGAGGAGTTTGAGATCTTTGGCGATCCGAAGATGGTGGAAAAAGAGGCCAAGCGACTGGAAACGCCAATCCTCGGCGAGATCCCCATCGATACCAAGGTGCGAAAGGGAGGCGACGAGGGCAAACCGGTGGTGATTGGGGAGCCAGAGAGCAACGTCGCTCAGGCGTTTAGAGATCTGGCCGCCAGGGTGGAGTCGGTGGAGCCGGCCGTGGAAGAGGATGGCGAAGAGGGTGGCAAAAAGAAAGGACTATTCAGCTTTTTGAAGAGCTGAGGTCGCAGCGTTCTGAGCTGTCAGCCGGTCTCGTCGACGCCAAAAAGGGGTGGGCGAGACCGGTTTTCGTTTTGCGTTCTGGCGCCGGCTATCACATAATCGTCGCGCCGGGCGAATCGGACGTCGCCACGGGAGAGGCGGTGTGACGACAGAGCGAACCCCTAGAGGACGCGAGCGAGAGGCATTTGAGTCGATACGGTCGACATTTTGTACGGATCCGGGAACTAAAGTCATTTGAGCGTCGGCTCATCGAGCTATTCGTCGATCATCCGACGGCGCTGCATAGTCGTCATCAGGCGCTATTTCGCTACGGCCTGGGGTTGGCCAAGCTCAATGAACTCCGAACGCCAGAGGGCAAAGATATATCGCTGGCGGAGGAGGTCGACGAGCTGAGGCGGTGGATGATCGAACAGGTGGTGCCTCGGCTACCCAAGGACGATGACGCCGATATTAGCGGGTTGAGGCAGTTGACTGGCCCGCTGGCAACGCGGGTAGATGCGACGCGGCGGATGGTGTTGGCCCATCATAAAAATGATTTCGATGCGCAGGTTCTGGACGACGAGCTTCGAAAGAAGACGCCCGTATTGGTGCTGGGCGGAGGCGGAGGCTCGGGGTTGAGCCACCTGGGGACGTTTTCATTGCTCGACGAACTCGACGTGGTGCCGGAACTCATCGTGGGCAGTTCCATGGGGAGTATCATGGGGTTGATGCGAGCGGTGGAGCGCGATTACGACCCCATCTCCATGGCCATGGCGTTTCCGAAAACGGTGGATTATAACGCCTTATTTCGGCCCTACTCGGGGTTTTCGCGCTTTGGGTTTCCCGGTGCATTTCACCTCAATATCATGAGGCTTGCGCGCCAGATCTTTGAGGAGCTATTGGGCAAGAGTATGCCGCGTTTTGACGAGCTTCCCATCAAATTAGAGGTGGTGGTTACGGGGGTGCGAAAGGGCTATCGGGTCAACGATGAGGAGTATGAGCAGGCGGCCGATGATAGCCTGTCGCCGTTGGCGCTTCGGAGTAAGCTGAAGCTATTTTTTGGGGCGGTGCGCCAATTGAGCAAAAACCCTCGATTGCTCACCCAGGTGGTCTTCGGTGGGGAAGAGGGCACGGAGCATTTCCCGGTGATCGAGGCGGCCGGCTTTAGCTGTTCGGTGCCAGGACTGTTGCATTTTGATATTTTTCACGACGATCCAGAGACCATCGATCCGCTGGAGGCGATCTTTGACCGGCATCAATTGCTGCGCCTATGCGACGGAGGAGTGGTCAATAATGTGCCCTCCAAGGTGGCCTGGGAGTCGGTGCAGCGTGGATCCATCGGGACGCGCAATGCTCATATCATGAGCTTTGATGCCTTTGCGCCACTGTCGAAGGGGCGCAATCTGATCTGGATTCCCATTCAGCAAATCGCGCGCCCGGCGGTGGTGGCCAACCGCCCCTACTCGTCGTATCACAAGACCTTTAAAAACCCGCCGAGTCCACTGCAGATCTTCGTCAATAGCTATTCCAAGCTAAAGGCGATCATCGAGGAGTCGCGCCGGGAGGTCGAAGAGGACGCGGAGTATTTGAAGGCGGCCTTAAAGAAATTGCCTCCCTATGGCGTGTGGTTATAGGTGGTGGGCGTCCGTGGGGGAGAAGACAGCGAGCTAGCTATCAGCGGTCAACCAGGGAGTGACGATGAGTGCGATGAATAATGCCCATGCCTTTGCGGCGAGTCTTCTCCGGATTCCTCGGGGAATGAAGGTCAAAAAGCATAATCAGGCCGATCCACCGAGGCCCAACAAGGCGTTAAAGGTCTATGAGTACGAGGCCTGTCCGTTTTGTCGCAAGGTACGAGAGGAGATGACGGAGTTGGATCTGACCTACGTCAATATTACCTGCGCTCAGGGGGCTGAGGAGAAGCGACAGGAGCTCCAGGAGAGGGGAGGGAAGGTGCAATTTCCCTACCTGGTGGATCCCAATACCGGGGTCGAGATGTACGACTCAGAGGATATCATCACCTATCTGGCGGAGACCTACGGGCCGGGCCGAAAGACCCTCGGGCCGGTGGTGTCGCCGGTGAATACGCTATTTGCCGCCATGGCGTCGGCGGTGCGTCCCCAGGGCCGAAAGGTTCGCCAGGGGTTGGAGCGACGAGAGCAGCCAGAGGAGTTGCTACGCCTCTACGGCTTTGAGATTTCGCCCTATTGCCGCAAGGTCCGGGAGACCCTCAACGAGCTCAATCTGGATTATGTGGCGGAGAATGTCGGAAAGGGAAGTACCCGACGTCCCGAGCTGGTGGAGCGAGGGGGCAAGATGCTGGTGCCCTACCTGGTGGATCCCAATACGGACCAGGAGATGTACGAATCCGACGATATCGTGGCCTATCTGGAAGAGACCTACGGCTAATACAGGCGCTTGCAGCAAGCGGGCGTCATAGTATGGTCTGGCCCTCGGAGCGACCGTTGAGGAATAGACACGTCCCTTTAACCGCAATTTTGAACCATCGGCGACCATCATGAGCGAGTTTGAGCCCCAGGAATTTGAGCCCAAATGGCAGGCCTATTGGGAGGAGCATAAGACCTTTGGCACCGAGGGCGATAGCGATCGCCCCACCTATTATGTGCTCGATATGTTTCCCTATCCCTCGGGCTCGGGGCTCCATGTGGGCCACGTCGAGGGGTATACGGCTACGGATATCATGGCTCGATTTAAAAAGGCCAGGGGCTATGAGGTGCTTCACCCGATGGGGTGGGATGCCTTCGGGCTGCCGGCGGAGCAATATGCCCTGAAGACGGGGACCCATCCGCGGGTGACGACGGAAAAAAATGTGGCCACCTTTAAAGGCCAGCTCAAATCACTGGGCTTCGCCTACGACTGGGACCGAGAGATTCAGACCACGGATCCGGCCTATTATAAGTGGACGCAATGGATCTTTTTGAAGCTCTATGAGCAGGGGTTGGCCTATATCGCGGAGGTGCCCGTCAATTGGTGTCCGGCGCTGGGGACGGTGCTGGCCAATGAAGAGGTGATCGATGGACGAAGCGAGCGCGGCGGCCACCCGGTGGTGCGAAAGCCGATGCGCCAGTGGATGCTCAAGATCACGGAGTACGCCGACCGGTTGCTAGAAGATCTGGAGCTCATCGATTGGCCGGAGCATCTCAAGGAGATGCAGCGAAATTGGATCGGGCGCTCCCGGGGCGCGGAGGTGGAATTTGAGGTCGATTCGGAGAGCGCCGGAGGCCTGGAGGCATCGATTCGGGTATTTACGACGCGCCCCGATACGCTCTTTGGGGCGACCTATATGGTGTTGGCGCCGGAGCATCCGTTGGTCGATGAATTGTGCAGCGATGAGCAGCGCGAGGAGGTGGAGGCCTACCGCGACCAGGCGGCGACGAAGAGCGACCTGGAGCGAACGGAGCTACAGGATGAAAAGACGGGGGTGTTTACGGGCGCTCAGGCCATCAATCCGGTCAACGGCGAGGCGTTGCCGATCTTTGTGGCGGATTATGTGCTCTACGGCTATGGCACGGGGGCGATCATGGCCGTGCCAGGCCACGACAGCCGAGATTGGGAGTTTGCCAAGGCCTATGATTTGCCCATTCGGGAAGTCATCAGCGGGGGCGATGTCCAGGAGGAAGCCCACGAAGGCGATGGGGAGTTGGTGAACTCGGAGTTTTTAAACGGGCTGGATGTCGAGGAAGCCAAGGAGAAAATCATCGCCTGGCTCGAGGAGCGCGGAAAGGGCCAGGGGTCGATCAACTATAAGCTTCGGGACTGGTTATTTTCGCGGCAGCGCTACTGGGGTGAGCCCTTTCCGATGGTGCATCGCGAGAGCGATGGCGAGGTGGTGCCCCTTCCGGAGGAGCAGTTGCCGCTGACCCTGCCAGAGGTCGAGGAGTATGAGCCCAGCGGAACTGGTGAGTCGCCGCTGGCGACCATCGAGGAGTGGGTGCAGACGGAGTGTCCGGAGACCGGTGAGCCGGCGCGACGCGAGACCAATACGATGCCCCAGTGGGCTGGATCGTGCTGGTATTATCTACGCTTCATCGACCCGGACAACGGCGAAGCGCCGGTGGATCCGGGCCTGGAGAAGGATTGGATGCCCGTGGATCTCTACGTCGGTGGGGCGGAGCACGCTGTGCTGCACCTGCTATACGCCCGGTTCTGGCATAAAGTGCTCTACGATTGCGGCGTGGTATCGACGAAGGAGCCCTTCCAGCGGGTGGTCAACCAGGGGATGATCCTGGGGACGAGCTACGTCTATTACGAAGATGAAGAGGGCCAGCGCTACGGCGAGGAGGGCGCCGATGTGGATCGGGTCACGCAGCGGACGGTGCATGTCGATGACGTGCGCTGGGAGGGCGATGTACCGATGCACCCGGAGGCCGATATCGAGTTGGAGCCGGTGGTGGAGAAGATGTCCAAGTCGCGGGGAAATGTGGTCAATCCCGACGACGTTATCGCGGAATACGGAGCCGATAGCCTTCGGCTCTACGAGATGTTTATGGGCCCCTTGGAGCAGACCAAGCCCTGGGATCCACGAGGGGTCAATGGGGTGCATCGTTTTTTAAGCCGGATATGGCGACTGGTCACCGACGACGAGGGGCCGGTCCAGGTGGTCGAAGGAGCCGGCTTTGAGGACGATCTCAAGCGCTCGATGCACCAGACCATTGAGAAGGTGAGCACGGATACCGAGGAGTTGGCGTTCAACACGGCGATCGCGGCGATGATGGAGTATGTCAACGAGCTCTATCGCCAGGATGAGGTGCCGCCAGAGGCGGTGACCCCGCTGGTCAAGATGTTGGGTCCCTATGCGCCGCATACGGCCGAAGAGCTGTGGGAGCGACTGGGCCATGAGCCATCGGTCAGCGAGCAACCGTGGCCGGAGTACGATGAGGATTGGTTGACCGAGGATAGTTACGAGTTGGCGGTGCAGGTCATGGGCAAGCTCCGGGGGACCATCGAGATTCCCCAGGAGGCCGGCGAGGAGCAAGCCGTGGAGGCCGCCAAGGCCCAGGAGGACGTGGCACGCCATCTGGAGGGCAAGGAGATTCGGCGGGTGATTTTTGTGCCCGGTCGAATTCTCAACTTCGTGGTCGGATGACGCGCTTGGCCCCACCCTTGTCGGTGTGCTAGTTGTGCCTCAGAAATATAGCTATTGGACTCATGAGACCGGGAGGTGGAGCGGTGGAACAAGCACAGCGACAAGAGACGGGCGAGGCGACAAAGCAAGGCCAAAACGGTCAGATGGGCTCAGAGAAGTACCACGGGCTGAGCGCCGATGAGCTCAAGGAAATGTACCGGCTCATCTATTTATCGCGGCGTCTGGACGACGCCGAGATTAACCTCAAGCGCCAGCAAAAGATCTATTTTCAGATCTCGGGAGCGGGTCATGAAGCGGCGTTGGTGGCGGCCGGTAAGGTGCTGCGCTCGGGCTACGATTGGTTCTATCCCTATTATCGGGATCGGGCCCTGGTGCTCACCCTGGGCATGACGCCCCAGGAAGTGCTGGCCGAAGCCGTGGGAGCGTCGGAGGATCCGAACTCCGGGGGTCGACAGATGCCCTGTCACTGGGGTCATAAAGACCTGAATATCGTCAGCCAGTCGTCGTGTACGGGAACGCAGATGTTGCAGGCCGCCGGCGCCGCCGAGGTGCCGGATATCATGTCCCAGGTGGAGGCGCTCAAAGACCGGGAGGATTACCACGACGATGAGGTCGTCTACGTCTCTATCGGCGACGGGGCCACCAGCGAGGGTGAATTCTGGGAGGCCGTCAATACGGCGGCGACGTTTAAGCTGCCCGTGCTCTTTATGGTGGAGGATAATGGCTACGCCATCAGCGTGCCCGTGGAGGTCCAGACGGCGGGCGGCTCCATCTCCAAGGCCACCTCGGGGTTTGAGAATCTATTCATCACCGAGTTTGACGGCTGCGATCCCGTGGAGAGCTACGGGGCGCTGACGGAAGCCGTGGATTATATTCGCGCCGGCGAAGGGCCGGCGCTGGCCCACGCGCACGTCATCCGACCCTATAATCACTCCATGTCGGATAATGAGAAGGACTATAAGCCGGAAGAAGAGCGCCAGGCGGAGGCCGAGCGCGATCCCATCCAAGCCTACGCCGCGTTCCTCGTCGCCGAAGGGATCATGAGCGACGACGAGGTGGAGGCGCTCAAGGAAGAGGTCAATCAGGAGGTCCAGCAGGCCGTCGACGATGCGCTGGCCATGGAGACGCCGGCGCCGGAGACGGCGTTGGATCATATCTATGCCACGGAAAATAATCCGACGAGCCCCGAATTCGATACCTCGCCATCGTATCCAGCAGACGCCACGGAGACGACGATGGTGGATCTGCTCAACGGGACGCTGCATAGCGAGATGAAGCGGGATCCACGGATCGTGATCTTTGGCGAAGACGTCGCCGACGTGACGCGGGAAGAATACCTGGGTCAGGTCAAAGGAAAAGGCGGCGTCTTCAAGGTAACGCACGGGTTGCAGGCGTCTTTTGGGAGCCGCCGGGTATTTAATAGCCCGCTGGCGGAGGCCAATATCGTGGGCCGGGCCATCGGTATGGCGACCCGCGGGCTGCGGCCGGTGGTGGAGATCCAATTCTACGACTATATCTGGCCGGCCTTTATGCAGCTTCGAAATGAGCTGTCCAATATTCGCTGGCGCTCCAACGATGCGTTCTCGGCGCCCGTGGTGGTGCGCGTGCCGATTGGCGGCTACCTCAAGGGTGGGGCTCCCTATCATAGCCAGTCGGGGACGACTCTATTTACGCATACGCCGGGATTGAGGGTGGTGATGCCCTCGACGGCGGAGGACGCCGCCGGGCTGTTGCGCACGGCGATTCGGTGCGACGATCCGGTGATGTTTTTGGAGCATAAGCACCTCTATCGCCAGCAGCATAATAAGGGCCGTTATCCGGGCGACGACTACATGATTCCCTTCGGCAAGGCGCGGACGGTCCAGGAGGGCGAGGACCTGACGATCCTGACCTATGGGGCGTTGGTGGAGCGGTCGCGACGGGCGGCGCTGAAGCATCCCGATGTGAGCGTGGAGATCCTCGATTTACGGACCCTCAACCCCTACGATTGGGAGGGGATCGCGCGATCGGTCAAGAAGACCAATAAGGTTATTCTGGCCTATGAGGATAACCTTTCCTGGGGTTTTGGGGCCGAGATCGGTGCGCGTATCAGCGATGAGTTATTTGAGTACCTGGACGGACCCATTCAACGGGTGGCCTCGCTGGATAGTTTTGTGGCCTATCACCCGGACCTGGAAGAGGAGATCCTGCCGGGCATCGACGATATCGCCGCCAAGATCGACTGGCTATCGAAGTACTGAGGTCGGGAACTAATAGAAAGGAAAAAGACCGGGCGTCCCGTAGAAGGGCGCCCGGTCTTTTCTTGATGATCGCTTCACCACGGGGGATCAGGAGGTCTGGACCTCGCCGTTGATGCGCTTGGCGAGGGCGAAGTCTTTTTCAGTGAGCCCGTCGGCGTCGTGGGTGGTCAGGGTGAGATCGACGGTGTTGTAGACGTTGAAGATCTCGGGGTGGTGATCGGCCGCTTCGGCGTGGTCGGCGATGCGGTTGATAAAGGAGATGGCCGAGAGGAAGTCGTCGAATTGAATGGAGCGTTTGATGGCGTCGCCGTCGCGCTCCCAGTGCTCCAGTTGTTGGAGACGAGCGTCGATGGTGGATTCGTCGAGTCGGGCCTTAGACATGGGTCACTCCGCGGCTAGAGAAAAGAGTATAGGATAAACAACCAGCCCCTAATCGGTAAACGCCTATAGCTGTTTCTCAAGGGATTGGGCGGCCTCGTGGAGGGTTTGGGCGGTCTGCGCCTCGTCATAGCGTTGGTGAAGGGTGGCGGCGGCGCGAAGGAGTCGCACGGACTGGCGCGAGGCCTCGCGGTCGGCGATATGCTGGGCCATGCGAGCTAAGAGGGCCAGCCATACCTGGCGATCCAGTTCGGCGAGCATGGCGTTATCATCGACCGTCTCGATGAGTCGCTCGTAATCCGCGGTGGATTCGGTGAGCAGGGCGTAGAAGGCGGCGTTGGCGTGGCAAAAGACGCGGATACGGTCGATATGAAGTTCTTCGGCGTCGGCACGGGCTCGGCCCAGTTCGAGGGCCGCCATCTGGAGGCGGCTCAGGAAGACCTGGAGGAGCCCCATGAGGCTATGGGCGGTGGCTCGATCCTCGGCGGTGCCGTGTTCGTCGACGTGCTCCAGGGTTTCGCTCAGGAGGCGTTCGGCGGTGTCAAATTCACCAAACCACAGGCTGACAATGGCCAGGTTATTGCGCAGATCGAAGAGGGCCCAACTGGTGCCCAGCGACTCCTTGAGGCGACGGGCTTCGCGAAGCTTGCTCTGAGCGCGCCGAAATTGGCGCTGATTGATGGAGGCGATGCCCGTGTTGAGAAGGGCGTGGGATTTGGCGATGCGATCGCCGACCTGGTCGAAGAGCTCGGCGGAGGTGTCGAAGTGGTGCTGGGCGTCTTCGTAGTCGCCGGTGAGGAGGTGAAGGATGCCCATGGCATTGTGGGCGGCGGCGATATTAAAAGGGGTGCCCAGGGCCTGGTGAATGTCGAGGGAGCGCTGGAGTTTGGCCTGCGCTTCATCGAAGCGCTCGCGCTCCATGGCCAGTTGCCCCAGGTAGCGAAGGGCTTCGGCGACGCCCTGGCGTTCGCCGAGAGAGCGTTTGAGCTCCAGGGCTTGCTCCAGGGTGGTGCGGGCCTCGGCGAAGCGGTTGGGAGCGTCCAGCGAGGGCTGCATGAGGGCGCTTCCCAGTTGGATGAGAGCGTCGCTGAGGCTGTGCTGATCGGAGGAGTTCTCCAGGGCCTCACGGGCGCGGACCAGATAATGATAGCGATCGTTGAGCTTACCCTGGCGGCGGGCGGCCTCGGCGAGGTGGAGGAGGACCGTGCCATGAACGGCCGGCGATTGAAGTTCGTCGAGCATGGACTCCAGGCGCTGGCGGACGCGGCGTCCCTTGCGGGGGTCGCTGCGCGTCAGGTGGACCTGGGAGAGGCCGACCAGGGCTTTGGCAATGCCCGGAAGATCGTCGATCTCCTGGCTAAATTTGAGGGCCCGACGATACATCTGGGTGGCTTCGTCGGGGCGCGATTGGATGCGCAGCAGGTGACCAAAGCCGCGGAGGGCGCGGCTTCGCTCCGTGCCCTGGGCTTCGCCGGACTCCACGGCGCGGCGATAGTGATCTTCGGAGAGGCCAAATTCACCAAAGCGACGGGCGAGGTCGGCGAGTTCCAGGTGGGCTTCGGTCCATAGGTCGCCGCGCTGATCGAGGTCATTTAATAGTTGGAGAAGCTCGCGGTAGCGGCTGCGGGCGCCGCGGAGATCGAAGCGAGCCATGGAGCGTCGGCAGGCCTCAGCCAGGGCGTCGCGGTAGCGCTCGGTGTCGCCCGATTGACGCCAGTGGTCGGCGATCTCGACGACGGGGATGTCGATATCGCGACGATGGTAGAATTGGATCTTTTTGTGGGCCGCCACGGCGTGGAGGCGGCGGGTGGACCACTGTTCGCGGATCTGATCCAAGAGGGTCTCTCGGAGGAGGCTATTTTCGAATTGAACGCAGAGCAGGTTTTGATGGGTGGTGCGCTTGCACAGCCCCTCTTGGCTCAGGGCCTGGAGGTCGCGGTCGAGGTCGTGGTCCTCGTCGAGACCTTCGGCTTCCGTGAGGACCAGGCGCAGTAGATCGACGGGGACCTCCATGCCGAGGACGGCCAGCCAACGAAGGATGCGCCGAAGATGGGGTCGGTGGCTATATTTATCGATGGCCTGCTGGATGCGCAGGCTCATGAGGTCCATCAAATCCGGGGGAAGGTCGATATTTCTGGGGTTTCCGGATTTGAGATGCCAGCGATCGCCGCGGCGTTGAAGGTCATCTTCGTTTTGGAGGTAGCGAATGATCTGAATGGCGTGGAGGGGGACGCCATGGGACAACCAGCCGACGCGTTCTTTGAGCCGAGACTCCAGGGGCAAGATGGCGTCCAGAAATTGCGATAAGGGCAGACCGCTGAGGCGGCGAAGGCGCATGCGCTCAAAACTGGCGCCGACGTTGGCGGAAATGGTGCGCAGGTGAGGGTCGAGGTCCGGGTTGAGGCCTCGCTCCTCGGGTCGGATGGTGAAGAGGATGGACAGGGGGCATTTCTGGGTGCGCACAGTGACCGCAAGATACTCCAAAAAGGCCAGGGTAGCGCTGTCGGCGTATTGAAGATCTTCGAAGACGAGGACCAGGGCCTGGCGCGTGGCCATGCGCGTAAGAAGGCGCTCCAGGCGGGCGTAGAGAACGCCGGCGCGGGCGCCGTCAATCGTTTCATCGCGGTGTTGAGGGGGCCGAAGAAAGTCGACGAGACCCTCGATATCGTCGTCGGAAAACCCGCCCCATTGGCCGAGTTCTTCGCTGAGGGCGGCCTGGACCTGTTGTCGGTTGGAGTGGGCGAAGCCCCAGAGGTTTTCGATGGCGTCGCGCAAGGCCTCCATGGAGGCCGATTGGCGGCGGAATTCGGTGGTGCTGAGGGTGACCTCTTCATCGGCCAGGGCATGGGTGACGGCGCGGACGAGGTGGGTTTTACCGATGCCGCCCTCGCCCTCCAAGAGAATCATCTGGCCGGTGCCCATTTGGATGGAGCTGCGGAGGAGGCCGCGAAGTTTGTCGAATTCGCGGTCTCGACCGATTAACGGCAGGTCGAAGTGGGGTCGTGAATGTGGCTGGGCGGCGAAGTCGCCGGTGGAGGGGCGAGGGCTGGAGCGCTTGATATGCACCGGCGGCGGCGAATCCTGGCCGGTCGCCGGCTCGGGGTTGTCCATGACGACGGTGGCGGCGGCCTCTTCATCGGCCCCATCTCCGACCGGAGGGTAGAGGTCGTCGTCCGAAGGCGAGGCTGTAACAGCGGAGGCGTCAGGGAGGCTGGTCTTGGGGGTCGGGGCCTGGGCGGCCTCCACCGAGGTCTGTTCCAGAGCGCGGCGAAAGGTCTCCAGAAATTGGGAGGCGTCTGTAAAGCGGTGGGCCGGCTCTTTTTCGCAGGCCTTTTGGATGATCTCGCCGAGGGCCGTGCCCTTGAGCTCGTCGGTGAGCACCGGGACGGGGTCGCGGATCTGTTTATGGATGACATCCATTCGGTTTCGGCCGGTGACGGGCGGCTGGCCGGTAAGGATTTCAAAGAGGAGCAGACCCAGGGCGTAGACGTCGGTGGCGGGGGTGATCGCCTCGTCGCAGGCCTGCTCCGGCGCCATATATAGAGGCGTGCCAAAGATGCGTCCGGCCCGGGTGAGGGCGTCGCCGTCGTCCGGGTCGTCATCGCTGAGTGTCATCTTGGCGACGCCGAAGTCCAGAACCTTGACGTAGTCGCGCTCGCCAAACATCTCGCAGAGGAAAATATTTTCTGGTTTCAGGTCGCGGTGAACGAGGCCGTGGCGATGGGCCTCGGAGAGGCTTTTGAGGACCTGGGTGAAGATATGGGCCGCCCGCGGTAGGGCGATGGCCCCATCGCGCTGGATGAGATCGCCCAGGGCGTCGCCGTCGAGGAGTTCCATGACCATATAGGCCAGCTCATCCTCGGTCTGACCGTAGTCATAGAGGGTGATGGTGTTGGGGTGGCGGAGCTGGCTGATGTGGTAGGCTTCGCGGCGAAAGCGCTCGACGTTGATGGGGTCCTTGGCCACGCCGGGGGTGAGGAATTTGAGGGCGACTTCGCGGCCAATATTTTCCTGGACGGCGCGGAAGACGGTGCCAAAGCCGCCGGTGCCAATGACCTCGAGGATGCGGAAGCGTCCGGCGATGAGATCGCCGGCTTCCGGGAGCGCTTGATGTTGTGGTGTCATGAGCGGCTCCGGGGCGTCAATGGCGTCTGTGGCCCGAGGTAAGTAGGTACGGCATCGCCGTGAGAGGCGCTTTCAAGGGGGTACCACGATGGGTGGGGAAATCGCAACATGAGCGACCGTTCAGTCGGGGGTGGCAGAGAGGGAAAAGTCGAGAATATGATCGGTAAATCGGTCATTGAGAGTGGGGATGTGGGCGCCGCCGAGGATGGTCCACAACTCGACCGGAGCGTCGGAGGGGCATTGGTCGTAGCGACGGCGAGAGGTTTCGTTTCCCGGAATGAGGGCCTCCAGGGCGATATAGTCGTCGATAGCGCTGGTGGAGGAGCAATCGTTGAGGTCGGCCCAGCGGCGGGCAAGGGCGCGAGCGCCGGGGTAGATGGCGAAGACGCCGCTATAATAGATGACGGCGTCCATGGAGCCATGAATATGGAGGGTGGAGACTGGATGAGAGGGGGAGCAGGAGGAGGCGGAGGCTCTAGAGCTTGCGCCGAGGGCGACGACGGAGTCCACGGAGATGGAGGGATCGCAGGCCAACTCGTAGGCCATGAATCCTCCGTTGGAGTGGCCCACGAGGTGGACGCTGTCCACGTCGAGGTCTGGGTGCTGGCGGGCCTCGTCGATGAGGTCGGCGAGATAGCTCCGATCGTCGATGCCGCTGCCATAAAAGTCGCAGCAATAGCTGGTGGCATTCCAGAAGGGTTGGCCCATGAGGTCCGTCGAGCCCTGGGGAAGCATCAAATAAAAGGGACGGTCCGCTTGAGCCTCGGAGAGGCCGAAATATCGGTCCTGGTAGGCGGCGCTAAAGCCATAGCCGTGGAGGAGGACGACCAGGGGCAGCGGGTCATCGCCGGGATCCTCAGGGAGGAGTAGGGGGGCGAGGCGATCGTCTGGGCCCAGGGTGAGGTCTTTGGGCGGGGGGGCGTCGTCGGGGGGCTCTTCGGATTCTTGGGGCCGTTCAAACTCCTCGGGCGGGGTGAGCTCATCGCTGTCGCGGGGATCGGCGTCCAGATCGCCGACTTCGACGTGGTCAGGTGGGCCGTCACTATTTTCGTAGGTGACGATATCGCCGCGGTCGGAGTCAGCGCCGATGCAGCCGATGAGGCCCATCGCCAGCGCGATGTAGAGGAGACGAGGCATGGCTCGATGGTAGCGGGGATGGGCACCACAGGAAAGGGCGTTCATCGACCGATGGTAGACGTGCTATAGTGGGGGTGTGGCTATGACGATACTTCGATGCACGGGCTGGAGGTCCACATGGAGATCATGAAGCTAAAGGCGGGTCAATCGCAGTCGGCGGCGCTGACGCCAGCGGTCAATATATTGCGCCAGGAAGGGGTGGTCTGTTTGCCCTGCAATGGCTCCTATCGCCTATTTGCCGATGTGACCAGTCAGGCGGCGGTGATGCGCTTGATCCAGTCCAAGCGGCGGGTCAAAAAAGCGCCGAGCCTGGTGTTTGTCGATGAGGTGGAGCGACTGCATCAGGTCGTCGACGAGGTGCCGGAGTTGGCGTCGGCGTTGATGAAGGAGTTGTGGCCCTCGCCACTGACGATCCGTTTTAAGGCCAGCAAGTCATTGCCCCGAAAGGTGGTCAAGGAGTTGACGAAGGCCACGGGGAGCGTGGGCGTGAGAGTGCCCCAGAGTCCGCTGTCGCGAAAGGTGGCCAAGACCTTCGGTGGGCCGCTACTGGTGTCGAGCGCCAATCGGGGACGAAAAGGAGGCGAGCGCTCCCCGGCCCAGGTGCGGCAGAATTTTTTGGGGCGCATCGATTTCTTTTTGGACGCCGGTGATCTCGATGAGGTGCCCAGCTCGACGGTGGTCGATATCAAGGGTGATAAGGTCAAGATCGTGCGCCAGGGACTGGTTCCCAAGGTGGCGATCGACGAGGTCGTCGAGGAGATGCAGGGCTGAGTTTTTGGAATTAGGTATCCAGCAATTGAGGGATAGTGATGGTGATGACGAGATGGTGTGCGTGGGCTCTGGCGACGGCGATGGTCGTCGGTCTGGGGGGGATGGGGTGCGGCGATGATGATGAGGAGGGCGACGACGCCGTGGAGAAGCCCGACGATCTTGGGGATCAGTGCGAGGCGGCCTGCGAGCGGGTCTACGATAGCGAGGGCTGCGCAACGATCTTTGAGTTTCCGGAGGACGAAGGCGGGGGTGGGATGCCCCAGGCCACGTGTGTGGATCGCTGCACCGATGAGGAGATGTTTCGCGGTGGCCAGTGGTGCGTGGCCACCGAGGCCGAGTGTCGCGACGATCCCTGGGAGATGATCGTGGCTTGTTTTCCCGACGATTATCACCCCGAGGCGTGCGCTGATCTGGGATGGTGGGAGCTGCATTGGGAGGAGCAAGAAGAGCGGGTCGTGGAGTTATTAAATGATCATCGGCAGGCGGGCACGGACTGCCCGAGCGAGGCGATGGACCCCGTCGACGCCCTGGCGATGAATGAATTGCTGCGCTGCGGCGCTCGTAGCCATAGCGTGGATATGGTGGAAGAGGGGTATTTCGATACGGAGGACTCCCAGGGGCGCGATGGGGAGGCCCAGATGGAGGCGGTGGGGTATTCGCCCGATAGTTGGCGAATGTTGGTCAATGATGGAGAGGATTTTGCCGAGCAATGGGTGGATAATTTGATGGCCAGCGATGAGCATTGCCAGATTATGATGGA
>CAZMJS010000073.1:0-17462 GCA_964566695.1 uncultured Bradymonadales bacterium | reverse complement strand
TCCGATCGTCATTGCCCGTGAAGCTTCCACTGCCCGGACTATCGCCCAGATCCACCCCCGCGAAATCCTCGAAGTGGCTATCGGGCTCCCAGGCTCCGCTGGAGCAATATGCCCCCGACGGTCGAGCCATGCCCCGTTGATCGCTAAACAACCGATACTCCACCGTCGACCCTCCGCCGATGGTGGTCAGATTGAATGTATACACACACTCTTCCGGCGGGATATCTCGGTAGCCCACCGTCCCCTCATCGGTCTCGGCTACCCGCTTGAGCGCATCCTCGGCGCTATCACCATCCATCGACTGGCTCCACGCATAGCTATAGCCAGCGTTGAGAACATCCGTACTCTCTTCAGAGAAATAATCCTCATCGGACACGTAATTGATGAGGTTATATCCGTCGCTTATCACGGTGGGACCATCACCTTGGATCGTGACATCTTCACCAAAGCTGCCGAAGCCTACGGGCACATGATCGGCGAATACAGAACCCCTCAAGCGTAGCCCAGAGGCATCATCCCGAACCATTATCCCAGTCCCATAACATATGCCCGATCCGGGTGCGCACTCATTACCGATAATCGATGAGAAGAGAATGCGCCCGCTCGCGTTAGAGGACCAGATAATACCATCCCCTTCGTTTTCCGCCACCGTTGTACTCTTCACAAATAGTGGAAACGTACCGAAGGTGACATCCGAATCTCCCGTAAAATAGACCCCTCCCCCATCGTCTGCTGAATTTCCATCGATCAGCAAACGATCTACATAGTATCGGGGTGGAACAGAACTCGGAGGGGTAAACCCTCTATCGCCACCCAATAGCCTCAATCCACCCCCCTTGCCCTCGGCGGAATTGCCACGCACCACACTTCTCTCGATACTGCCAGCACGGTCGTAGGACATCCAAATGCCACCGCCGTCCCCATCGGCTTCGTTATCCTCCACGAGGATTTTGTCGGCCGATAAATCCCCCGAGTTATAGATCGCACCGCCGTGGCTGTCGCTGTTGTTGCCGATAAACTCAGAACTTGCCAGCCATGTAGCCGTACCTGTGCTCAGCGAGATAGCCCCACCATTACTCTGAGATTCATTGGCCCCAAAATAGGAGTTCTCAATTGTGATATCGCCCCGCTGTATCGCCACAGCCCCGCCGTTATTGCCCGCGTCATTGCTCATAAAGTCTGACTGATCGATGATCAACTCGCCGCTATCGTCTGAGTCGTGACTAAAGTAGATGGCCCCACCAACACTACCGCTGCTATTGTCGTGAAAATCGCCGTCAACGATATGCACGCGTCCCCCTTCCGTAACCACTCGTAGTGCGCCTCCTCGCTGGGAAGCTTCCAGGTCACTGAATTTGCAATCAAATATCTGCAGCGTGGCGTTCTCGAGGGTGTCGGCGAGGATTGCTGCACCATGCATTGCCAAGGCATCAAAAAACTCGATGCCTTCAAAATGAATCACATCTTCTTCGGAGCCCGCGTAGTCCACCTCAAATAAAGTATAACTGCCGCTACCGCTGGCTTGCGTAATGCCCACATATCCATCGTCTGGCCCCATCAAATGGATCGGCTTATCGATGACCACCGTGTCCTCTAATTCGATGGTCGAAATCGCCTCATCGAATCGCACCTCCGTACCTGAGTTCACCCGTCCGATCACCTCTCGGAGGCTTCCATACTCATCGCCATCATCGTCAGCCACCGTCACCACAGAGGGCTTTTGAGTGGAAACCCCCTGCGTGTGCGTCTGCGCCGAGGCGATACTAAAACTCTCGCCGACTCCCTCGAATTGAAAGACGTTATTCCATTCGTCACTTACCAGCCCGGCCTCCACTTCGTAGTCTCCGGGCGTGAGCTCTATGGATTCAAGCCCGGACCCAGTTGTATTGAACCCTTGGACGACCGTTCCTCCATCTGTGACGACGTTGAAACTCACACTCACCCCCTCGGGGATGCTCATATTGACCTCCAGCGTTCCCTTCCTCATTTCGTAGTCTGACATGACCTCCAGACTACTCCCACTCTCCACTATCACCTCCTCCTCGGCGACCACTGGATCCCAAATGATATCCCCGGTGGAGTAGCTCGAAAAACTGATGGTATAGGCCCCAGGCACTACCTCCTCGAAGGTGGTCTCCCCATCGATACTCTCCGAGAAGTCCGGACCCTCGACGGTGGCTTCAAAATTCGAGGGAGAGGGATGGTCGCTATAACCCACCGTCAGCTCTCCGGGAATCACCTCATAGTCCACAGTTACCGCGGCCGTGCTTCCCTCCACCACGTCTATCGTCTGTTCCTCAGCTTCGAACTCGGCGATGCCCGAGCTCACCATGGACGGCTGCACATCGTAGTTCCCTACCGGCAGCTCTATAGTATTCTGTCCGGCGCTTGTAATCGTCTCATCAGCCAACGGGCCCTCGATGAGCACCTCGGGCTCCGGCGACTCTCCCGCCACCGTATCCAGACCGGAGATCGTCACCTCTAACTGACCCTCCACCAACTCGTAACTTGGCTCCACCACTGTCTCCGAGCCGCTACTGATTTCCACCCCATAGCTCCCCTGAGACTCGCGCCACACACCATCGGCCGACTCATGATCTTCGAACGTCACCGTATAACTTCCCGGCAATAGATCCTCGGCGGTTGTCTCACCGCTAAGTGTCTCCGAGTAATCCGGTCCGTCTACCGTGGCTTCCAGACTGGCCACCTCCGGGTGATCACCGCCCAGAATACTCAGGTCTCCACCGATCGCCTCGTACTTGACCTCATAACTCTTCGTCTCATCGACTTCGATGGCGACCGTCTCTGACGCCGCCGTAAACACGGCCGGCCCCTCCGAGACCTCCTCAACCTCTACCTCATATTCGCCGGCCGGCAACTGCATGGACGTGGTGCCGGCATTGCTCACATCTTTCGTGATCTCATTTCCCACCACCGACACATCGGGCTGTGGTGACACCCCTTCCACGGAGTCCAGCCCCACCACGGTCAACTCCAGGATCCCGGGCTCTACCTGGGGGTCATCGCCGTTATCCGTCGGATCATCATCGTCATCCGTCGGGTCATCGCCGTTATCCGTCGGATCATCATCGTTATCCGTCGGGTCATCGCTATTATCCGTCGGATCATCGTCGTTATCCGTCGGGTCATCGTCGTTACCCGTCGGATCATCATCGTTATCCGTCGGATCCTCTTCACCATTAACCGGCTCTTCCTCACTGTTCTCGCTCTGATTATTGGGATCGCTCTGATCCCCCGAATCATCGCTCCCACACCCCACCACCGCGACAACAGTCATTAGCAAAATCAACGTACATCTCCGCAGATACGAGCTCACAATAGACCTCCTAGAACGAGAAAAGTTCTGACGAGAGCTTGGTGTGCATCCCAGAGGGTACTCCCCCACCAAGTTTTACGGCGTTGTTTACGTAGGCTAGCCAGCCCACCTTCATTCTGTCAACGCCCCCCTGTGTAGACCTTTGTAACCTTCTGACCCGTGGATCTTACGTCCCTCTTCAGAGGAACGTGGACGAAATAAGCTTCGTTAAATAAGGTGCCTCGCGATAGTCGCCCCGCCCGGCCAAATGACCCGTGAAGCTCATGGATCCCATGCCCCCTCCGAACACATATTCGACGGTGCTCGCCATTGATACGGCCACCCTGGTGCAGTCCATCGCCCTTATGGACGGCGATGAACTCCTGGAGTCACGAACCCAACGGGTGGCCTTCAACCACGGAAGCTCCCTACTGGCCAATATCGACGCCCTATTTCACGAGCGGCGCATCGCCCTGACCGATATCGATCTATTTGCCGTGGGTTTGGGCCCCGGGAGTTTTACGGGCCTGCGCGTGGGCCTCGCCACGGCCAAAGCCCTCGCCCGCTCGGTCAGCGCCTCCATCGTCGGCGTTTCCAGCCTGGCTGCCCAGGCCTATCTACCGGCACGTCATCGCCCGGGAACCCCCGTGGCCTCTGTCTTCGACGCCCGTCGTCGAGAGGTCTATGGCGGGGTTTATCGCTGGGAGTCTGACACACTCGTTGCCCTGATCGACGACTGCGCGCTAGCTCCGGAGGACTGGATTAGCCGCGTCGACCACCACGTAGATGGACCTATCCTCCAGGTCGGCGACGCCCTTCAACGCTACGACGCACTTCTATCCTGGGAGCGCTCCCACCTATTGACATTGGGCCCCCATTTGGTCTCCCCTTCGGCCCTTGGCGTGGCCTATCTGGGTCGTCACCGCGCATCCAACACCGGCACCGCTGACCTGGCTTCCCTGGAGCCCAATTATATTCGCCCCAGCGACGCCGTGCTCCCCGATCGACAGCCCGTTGCCATGCCCCCCGACCCCGATCGCGACTCATGACCCTGGACGCCTCCAATATCCCCGGTCGCCTCTCGCTGAGCTTGACCCACCCACGCTCCACCGCCCTCACCAACCTTCGAGGCGTCGGCCCAAAGACCGCCAAGCGCCTCCAGGAGCGGGGCATCGACGACCAGCTCGACCTCCTGCTCTTCGTTCCCCGCGCTTACCGCCCGACCTATCGCTTCGTCGAAGGCCCTCGTATCGCCGCTGACCGCGCCGAGTGGATCGAGGCCTTTGCCACCATTATCAGCGTGACCCCCAAGCGCGGCCGGCGTCCCCTGGAACTCCTGGTGGACATCGACGGCCAGCGCTTCAAATGCCTGTGGTTCCACCTTCCCTACCGCGGCTTTGGTCGTTCTTTTAAGAGCGGCGCCATCGTTCACCTCGAGGGGCAGGTCGACCACGCCAAGAGCGTCCCCTCTCTCGCCCACCCCACCGCCAAAGTCTTAAACACCCCGCCTTCATCTCGCCCGCCGAATACGGAGCTCCTCCCGGTCTATAGCTCCATGGAGAATGTGCAAGACTCCACCATTGCCAAGGGGATCGGCTCCGCGCTCAAAACCCTGGGACCAGACCTCGACGAAGGCCTTCCTGCCCAATTGCTCGATGCCCATGGGCTTCCAACTCTCCACCAGGCCCTGCGCATTATCCACGCCCAGACAGACACCGACAGCATCGACGCCTTCCAAGAGGCCCTGGACACGGCGCGAAGCCGGCTTATCTTTCAAGAATTCTTCGACCTCCAGCAGGCGCTGACCCGGCAATATATCGCCGAGCGACGTGCTGCCAACGCCCCCATCTGCAAGGACCGCGAATTGGGACGGGACCTGGTGCGCAATCTCCCCTTTCGCCTCACCGGCGACCAGCGCGACGCCATCGCCACCATGGCCGATGAACTGGCGCGGCGCGTTCCCATGCGCCGCCTTCTCCAGGGCGACGTCGGCAGTGGAAAGACCATCGTCGCTCTCATGGCCGCCGCCATCGCCGTCGGCAGTGGCCAGCAGGTGGCCATGATGGCCCCCACGGAAATCCTCGCCAGACAGCACCGCCGCAAGGTCCAGTCATTTTTCGACGCGCTCCCCCTTCGCACGGCCTTCTTATGGGGCTCTCAATCCGCGGCCGAGCGCCAAGAAGCCACCGGCGCCATTGCCTCCGGCGACGCCGATCTGGTCGTTGGCACCCACGCTCTTTTCCAAAAAGACGTATCATTCCAAAACCTTGGCCTCATCATCGTCGATGAGGAGCATAAATTCGGCGTCGAGCAGCGCCAGGCCCTCATGGCCCTCGGCGACGATCCCCACCTTCTTTCGATGACGGCCACCCCCATCCCCCGCTCCCTGGCTCACGCCGTCTTCGGCGACCGCGATCTCACCCTCATCCGAGAAAAACCGCCCGGCCGTAAGCCCGTGCGCACCGTGTTGCGCGACCGCCACCGTGGCCCCAAGGTCTACCAATACCTCGGTGAGCGCATCGCTGATAGCGGCGAACAGGCCTATATCGTCTACCCCCTCGTGGAAGCCAGTGAGGCCGTCAATCATCGCCAAAACGTCATCGACGGGGCTCAACAGCTTAAAAATGGACCGCTCTCCCATCTTACTGTGGGCGTTCTTCATGGACGCATGCCTGGCGACGCCAAAGATGAAGTCATGCAGCGCTTCGCCGACGGCGACATCGACGTCCTCTGCTCCACCACGGTCATCGAGGTCGGCGTCGACGTGCCCAACGCCACCCTAATGGTCATTGAGAATGCCGAGCTCTTCGGCCTCAGTCAGCTCCACCAGCTTCGCGGTCGCGTCGGTCGAGGCGAAGCAGCCTCCATGTGCGTCCTCCTGGCCGGCCTCGGCCTGACCGACGACGCCCGTCAGCGGCTGCAAGCTATGGTACAGACCGACGACGGCTTTGACCTCGCAGAAATCGACCTCCAAATTCGCGGTCCCGGCGAATTCCTGGGCATGAAGCAGGCCGGACTTCCGGAATTTCGCTTCGGAGACATCCTGCGCGACGCCGATTGGATGCTCCAGGCTCGCCGCGACGCCCGCCGCATCGCTCTCGGAGACGCCTCTCGATGACCTCCTCGCCCACATACGCCGGTGTCGCCCTGGACCTTCCCCTCTTTACGGCCATGACTTACGGGGTCCCTGCTGCTCTCAGGGATGTGATTGAGCCGGGCCACCTGGTGCAGGTCCCCTTTCGCAACGGCTCCAAGACAGGCATCGTCATCACCCTTCAAGACCAACTGGAGGACCCGGAACTGGCCGACAAAATAAGACCCATCCTCGACGTCCTCGACCGCCAGCCCCTGCTCAGTGCCACAGACATCGACTTTCTTCAATTTGTCGCCGACTACTACTTCGCCCCCATTGGCCAGGTCACCAAGATGGCTCTCCCATCAGCCATCCGAAACGAGGGCATCAAGCACTACAAGCTCCTCCGACCCACGCCACCGGGAAAACTCCCCGACGGTCTGGACCAGGCACTCCACCCCGTCGTCGAGACCTTAAGCGCCGACGAATCCACCCCTGTCAAAACCCTTCGAGATCGCTTCGATGATCTCACCTACCACGCCCTGGCTGACCTCGAGGAATATAACCTCGTGGCGGTCAGCTACCAGGAGGAGTCCTCGGTGAGGGAAAAAACCGAGCTCTTCTACTCCCTGGTCCGTCGTCCCGAAGACGGCGAGCGCGTCGGGCCAAATCAACAGATCCTCATCGACCACCTGTCCCACCAAGAGGAGCCGGTCTCGCGCAAACACCTGCGTGATCTCGTCTCCAGTGCTTACTCCAGCCTGCGTTCCCTCGAAAAACGCGGGTTTGTCCGCAGTGAAGAGCAGGAGGTCTACCGCGATCCCTTCGCCGAAGCTCAGATCATCGAACCTCCCGAGGACCTCCAGCTTACAGACGATCAATCTAAGGCCCTCACCGCCATCAACGACGCTCAGCGCCATCGCCGCTTTCAGCCCTTCGTCCTTCACGGGGTCACCGGCAGTGGCAAGACCGAGGTCTATATCAGGGCTATCCAGACCGCCCTCTCCCTTGGTCGTCGCGCCCTGGTTCTACTGCCCGAGATTTCGCTGACACCTCAATTTGTCGCTGTCTTCCGCGGTTATTTCGATGACGCCATCGCCGTCCTGCATTCCGGCCTGACGGAAGCCGAAAAATTTGACCAATGGCGGCGCATCAAGCGCTCCGAAGTCCAAATCGTCATTGGTGCTCGCTCAGCCCTCTTCGCCCCCATTGATGACCTTGGAATCATCGTCGTCGATGAGGCCCACGACACGAGCTTTAAGCAGGAGCGAGGCCCCCGCTACAACGCCCGCGACATGGCGCTGGTACGGGCACAAAAAGAGAATGCCCCGGTTATCCTGGGAAGCGCCACCCCCGGGCTTGAATCCTACCATCGAGCCCGCGACACCGAGCGCATGACCTACCTCGGCATGCCCCGCCGGGTCGCTGAGCGACCGTTGCCAGAAGTCGAGATCATCGATATGCGCCGCGGGGCCAACACCGCATCGGCCCGCTCCACTATTCTCTCTCGCCCGCTCCTCGAGGCCATCGATCGCACCCTCGACCGGGGCAAACAAGCCATCCTCTTTCTCAATCGCCGCGGCTTCTCCCCATGCGTCCTCTGCGAATCCTGTGGTCACCGCTTTGAATGCCCCAACTGCGACGTATCCCTGACTTACCACCGTCATATGGAGGCGCTTCGCTGCCATCATTGTGACTTCTCGCTGCGCATGCCCGAGACCTGCCCCCAATGCGACCACGACGGCCTAGGTCGCCGCGGCACTGGCACCGAAAAGCTGGAGGGTCATCTCAACGAACTCTACCCCCATAAGATCGTGGCGCGCCTGGACCGCGACACCTCCCGTGGAAAGGGCCTTCGCCGCACCCTTGGTCGCTTTCGCCGCCGAGAGATCGATCTCCTCGTCGGCACCCAGATGGTAACCAAGGGCCATGACTTTCCCCATGTCACCCTGGTGGGCGTCGTCCTCGCCGACATGAGCCTAAATTTCCCCGACTTCCGCGCGGCTGAACGTACCTTCCAGCTCTTGACCCAGGTCGCCGGACGCGCCGGACGCGCCGAAGACCGTGGTCGTGTGGTCATTCAAACCTACTCGCCCGACCATTTTAGCCTCACCTGTGCCCAGCAACACGACTACGCCACCTTCTCAGAGCTCGAACTCCAGGAGCGCCGCCAGCCCGCCTATCCTCCCTTCGCACACCTGGTGGCCATCAAATTTGAAGGCGCTCACGAGGGAAAGACCATCGCCACGGCCAGGCGCTATGCCAGCGCCGCACGCCGCCTCTTTCGCCAAGATCAGCGCTTCGCCCAGGCCATCACCATGCTCGGACCAGCCATGGCGCCTATCGCGCGCATCAACAATCGCAGCCGCTGGCAGCTCCTCCTCAAGTCCAAGAACCGCCGGGCTCTCCGCGCCTTTATCGCCTCCATGCTCCAGACGGCCGGATATTTCGACCGCTCTTCATACGGGTCACGGCGCGCCGCCGTTCGGACCATCGTCGACGTCGACCCCGTTAACTTGCTCTAATTTTCAGCCCCATTGGCGGGCTTCGATGACCTCTTTTAGAAACGAGCGATTGTCCTCCAAATCGGAACGCCTCTTGATCGGCAAAAATCGCGAATCCTTTCCCTTTCGCGGCACCTGTAAAAAGCGCGTTTTCAAAAAGGCCGATAGCTCGCCAGCCAGGCGCTCAAACTGGATCGCTCGCTCTCCTCCGACCTCTTTTTCCACGATGAACCAGGTCAAATCGAAGTCCTGATCCAGGGCGTCGGCATTAAAGATAAACGTATTGGTATTATAGACCGGGATCCCCGACGCATCGAATCCGCTGGGAAACCGAAAGGCCTCCACGACCTGGAGTTGGCCGTCCACCCTCGCAGGCATGCCTCCCGTCGTGCTCCCCTGGTTGTCCACCGACTCCACGGACATCTCTACCCCATCGCGCTCTACCGCCTCCACATGGCTTCCCACGACCACCGGATCCAGACTTGCCAGCACGTTGTCCACGTTGGACATCAATAAATACTTGCCCCCCCGTTCCCGAAAGGCGTCCAACACCGACCGCCGGGTCGCCTCCGCCACATCCCCGTGACCCGGAGCGTAGAGGACTTCGTCGTCTTCCACTCCGAATAGCTCCCCCGATGGGGTCAGGCGCAAACTGATATTCTGGGTATAGTCCAGAACGTTATCTGGATCGGTGCCAAAATACTGCTCCTCCTCCAGATGAGCCCGCGTCGCCTCCTGGGTGGAAAAGCTATTCATCAGCAATACCGGTGCTCCCCACCGCGCGGCGTCGCGAAGCTTCAGCCCCAAAAAGGACTGCCCGCCGAAGACCTCCACGCATCCCTTCACCACGCTACCGAAGCGCGTGGCCATGCCGCCATTTAGCACCAATAAGCCTACCTCGCCGGCCTCCAGCGCCTGCAAGCCCCGCTGGCGCCAGCGTTGCCACGTCTCACTGCCTCTCTCGGGCATCGCCCCAATGTCGCCCCTTCGCGGCTCCTCCACCTGCGCCTTTAGGCGATTGTCTTCCGGTTGCCAATCTCCTTGACAATAACGCTCGCGAAGGGACTCAAACACCTCGCGATCAAAGCCGTGCTCGTCCAACAAGCGTCGTTGCCGCTCTGTTAACTCCTCGAGATAATCATCCATCTCCCGCCTCCCATGCTCATCCATCATTAAATTCGCTGGCCCATTCCTATCGGATGGGCGCTCATCACTCAATCCGCAGTCGGTAATCCAACTCCTGATCGGCCCTGATCTGAATATAATAGATGCCCCGATCCAGTTGTGCCTCCAAGTCCAGCGTCATCGTGTCCCCGGCGCTGACCGACTCTACCTTCTCCCCGGTGGCGCTACTCATTTCCAAGGTCACCTCCCCCGGAGCGGGGTCGACCCTCAGGCTGACCGTGAGGGTCATCTCTTCCCAGAGTCTCACCATATTCCATGTGGACAACCCCTCTTCTTCCACCAACCGCCCCTCATGGCTCTCCCCCACCTCCACCAGGGTCGCCTGCATCCGGGCCGGATCCTCCTCTTCATCCGCCCATGCAACACTTCCCATGAGGCTGCTG
This sequence comes from uncultured Bradymonadales bacterium, assembly GCA_964566695.1. Taxonomy (GTDB): domain Bacteria; phylum Myxococcota_A; class Bradymonadia; order Bradymonadales; family Bradymonadaceae; genus SLJM01. Next base: position 7,001 of record CAZMJS010000073.1, on the reverse strand, counting down.
ACCAACACCGCCACCATCATCCATCTTCCAACCCGCGTAACCATTTGTCTCATCACGGCTCCCTCGGCGCATCCATCGTCCACGTCACACCATTGTAGACGTGTCTCCATCCCTGTCCATTCATCGCCGGCCGCAGGTCGGTCACAATTTCATCGGCTTATAATCCCATGAGCTCTCACTGTGGCTACTGCCGTCGTAGGATAATAAGATCCCCTCATCGTCGCGCACCGTCTCCAGGTTGACTGGTCTCTTCCAAATTCGATGCAGCGCTCCCAGCACATCTCGGGCGTAGTCCTGGCGAAGCTCCGTCTCATCAAATTTGTGATGCAGCAACAATTCGCTTCGGTTCTTAAAGTTGCCATCCCGTACGTAGATAAAGGGCTGGCCGAAATTGGTCAGCGAGGTCAGTAGCTTCTCTTTGATTTCGCGAAATTCCCGACTCTCGATCTCCCAGTGCCCACTCTTGCGGTTATAGCCGTAGGTAAATAGCTCGCTTTGTGCCGCAAACTCCTCGGTCAAGAACTCATCGATAAAGGTGACGTCGTTATAGAGCTTTCGCACCCGAAAGATCTGTTCTTGGCCTAGCCCCAATTCCTTGTCCCAGGAGTCTCGACGCTCCAGATCGTCGACCTCCCGCCACTCTTTGCCGAATTTGCCCTTATTCCACCGCTCCTCGATATCGCGAAATAGCGACACCCCCAGCTTATAGGGGTTTAGCTGACCCGGCGACGTCGCCATCACCCGACTGTTGATGTCGGCGAAGTCGATGATCTCGGAGTCATCCAATATCTGCGTGGTCAATATCTTGGAGTGCCAGTAGGACGCCCACCCCTCGTTCATGATCTTGGTCTGCCCCTGGGGCGCGAAATAGTAGGCCTCTTCGCGGATGATGGACAATACGTCGGCCTCCCATCCTTGGAGCGGGGCATGGGATAACAGAAAATGCATCACATCGCGCTCCGGGTGACGCGGAAAACGCCGCGCCTCCTCGGCTTCCTGCTCCATCCTGGCCCGCTGCTCCGCCATGAATTCATCGGGGTTGATGAACTCATCCATATAGTCTTTGGCCTCAAATTTGGGCACTTCTCGACGTCGCAAATCCTCGGGCTTTTCCTCCTCCTCTCCCTTTCGCTCGATAAACGGTCGGTGATAATCGATCAGGTTGTCGATGGACAGACAGGTGTCGATAAAATCCTCCACCTTCCCGCGCCCCTGCTGATCCATATAGCGACGGATCCGCGCCCCATGATTGGCCATCTCGTCGACCATTCGTCGGTTGGTCTTGGAGAAATAATAGTTGTTTTTGAAGAAATCGACGTGGGCGTATACGTGAGCGATCACCGTCTTCTGATCCACGAGATTATTGCCCTCCAATAGGTAGGCATAGGAGGGGTCGTTATTGACCACCATCTCGTAGATCTGGGACACCCCATAAGTATGGCCCTTCGACAACTGATCGTACTCCATCCCGAAGCGCCAGTGCGGATAGCGGGTGGGAAACCCACCGTAGGCCGCAATCTCATTCATCTGCTTATAGTCCACCAACTCGAAGATGGTCTCGAAGAAATCCAGCCCGTGATCCACGGCCACGGCCCGAATCTCGGCGATAATATCTTGCAGGTGCGATGGCAGTATTCTGGTAGTCACTGGTGTTGCTCCCTCTAGAGGCCCTTGCCCAAAAAGTCCTTGATCGAATCGTAGATCTCATCTCGATTCTTGATCTCCGACGTCGTCACCCGCTCGTGCTCCTCGAAATGCTGCGTCAAATCCTTGATGAATTGCCCCGACCCGTAGGGCGACTCCACCTGGCCGTAGCAAAAGAGGTTGGAGCGCGGAAGCAGGCTGTCGCGCAGCACGTTCATGCAATCCGTGGTGTCATCGACCGACCAGTTATCGCCGTCGGAAAAATGGAACAGGTAGACATTCCACTCCTCGACCGCGTACTCCTCCGCCAGGATTTGCTCCGCTAATTTGTAGGCGCTCGAGATCATCGTGCCGCCCGACTCTCGGGTTCGAAAGAAGGTATTCCTGTCGACTTCCCGAGCCGTTGCATCGTGAATGATATAGCGGCTGTCCAACCCCTCGTACTGACTGCGAAGCCAGGTATCGATCCAAAAGGACTCGATACGCACGATCTCCTTTTGCTCATCGCCCATGGACCCCGACACATCCATCATATACAGGATCAGAGCGTTGGACTCTGGGAGGCGTTTTTCCTTCCAAGACCGATAGCGCATATCGTCTTTTATGGGGATGATCACCGGGTTGTCCGGATCGTAGGTCCCCATTGAGATCATGCGCTTGAGCGCTGACTGGTAGGTGCGCTTGAAGTGACGCAAACTCTCCGGACCCGTCCGGCGTATCCCGGAGTAGCGCTCCTTGACCGTCTCCAGGCGCTTGACCCCTTTGGGCTCGATATGGGGCAGCTCTAATTCCTCCCCCATGATCTCCGCCAGTTCATCGAGGGAGACATCGGCCTCGATGCCGTGCTCCCCGGCCTCACGGCCGGCTTCCCCGGGTTGCCCCGGAGCCTCCTCGCCCTCGCCCAGACTATCCCCCACCTCTCCCTGGCCCTGACTGACGCCGCCCTGCTGCTTCTGGCTAAAGCGAAACCGAGGAATATCGATGCGTGGAAGGGGCACTTTCACCACCTCCCCACCTTCCTTGCCAGTGATCTCTCCCTGACTCATATATTTGCGCAGGTTGCGCTTGATCTTGCCGCGCACGATCTGCTTGAAGCGGCGATGGTCTTGCTTGATCTTATTGAGTTCACTCATCGTCAAGTCCTGTGGATCCGTGGTCCCCGAAGGTCATGCGGCGCCCCCCTTCACGAGGGACGCCGCACCCTGAGCGTCTATTGATCCCGCGACTTGGAATCTCCTCGGGCGAAGATGCTGGCCACGAAATTGAGCACGTCCGTCGCCGACTCTTCATTATAGCCGTAGTCCCGGATCAGCCGCTTCTTGACCACGTCGATCTTCTCCTGCGTCTCTTTGTCCACCACATTGGAGACCACGCTCGCCAGCTTGATCGAATCCTTCTGGTCCTCAAAGAGCTTGAGTTCCAGCGCTTTGCGTAGCCGCTCGTTGGTCCGGTAGGTGAATTGCTCGCCATCGATGGCCAGCGCGCCGATATAGTTCATGATTTCGCGGCGGAAATCGTCCTTTCGGCTCTCCGGAATATCGATCTTCTCCTCGATGGAGCGCATCAGCCGCTCATCGGGCTCCTCGTATTGGCCGGTGTATTTATTTCTCACCTTTTCCTTCTGCGTATAGGCCTTGAGGTTGTCGATATAGTTGGCGCACAGCTTCGCGATGGCCTCTTCATCGGCCGAGATGGCGCGCTGAACCTCGTTTTTGACGATGTCCTCGTACTCCTGCTTGACCACCGCCAATAGCTCTCGATAGCGGTTGCGCTCCTCCTCGGAGTTGATCAGTCCGTGATTATCCAGACCGCCCTCCAGTTCATTTAGCACCAAGAAGGGATTGATGCTGCTCTCTGTCTTGTCGCTCACCAGCGCATTGGACAACTTGTCCTGGATATAGCGCGGGCTGATCCCGGTCAGCCCTTCGCGCTCCGTCTCCTTTCGAAGCTCTTTGACGTTATCCTGCGTATATCCCGTCAGGGACTTCCCATCGTAGAGCTTCAGCTTCTGCAGCAAGGTCAGATCGTGCTTCTTCGGGTCCTCCAGACGCGTCAGCACCGCCCACATCGACGCCATCTCGATGGTATGGGGCGCAATATGCTTTCCCTTGACCTTTTCGTTGTTGAAATCCTTCTTATAAATCCGGATTTCTTCTTTGTATTTCGTGATATAGGGGATATCGATCTTCACCGTTCGATCCCGGAGGGCCTCCATATACTCGTTGCCCAATAGCTTGCGATATTCCGGCTCATTGGTGTGACCAATGATCACTTCATCGATATCGGTCTGGGCAAACTTTTTGGGCTTGATCTTTCGCTCCTGCGTCGCCCCCAGGAGATCATAGAGGAAGGCCACATCCAATTTGAGGATTTCCACAAACTCGATGACCCCTCGGTTGGCCACACAGAATTCGCCGTCGAAGTTAAACGCCCGTGGGTCGGAGTCCGAGCCATAGATAGCGATCTTTCGGTAGTTGATATCTCCGGTCAGCTCCGTGGAGTCCTGGTTCTTCTCATCTTTGGGCTGGAACGTCCCCACGCCCACGCGGTCCTTTTCGCTAAATAGCAGTCGGCGCACCTTGATATGCTCCATGACCCGCGCCCAGTTGCCGTCGTAGTGCTTCATCAACTCTCGGAAGATGAAGCGGCTCGCCGGGTTCAGATCACCGCGCACCTTCACGGTATGCGTACTATCGCTGAGCCCCATTTCCTCGATGGCCTCTTTTCGCCACTCACTGGGGATGAGCTTGAGGGGATCCTCGTTCATCGGATCTGGAAGCTCCTCCTGGCCTCCCGTCAAATGCTGCAGCTCCTCGGGCATCACCCACGAAAAGGTGTAGAGGCGTCCCTCATCGCTGCGGCTATATTCCTCCAGCCCTTTCTTCAGAAGCCGAACGATGGTGGACTTTGAGCTTCCTACCGGCCCGTGGAGCAGGATGATCCGCTTCTCCGTCCCGTATTCGTTGGCCGCCGCCTTGAATACATTGACCAGACGCATCAACGGAATGTCCAACCCGTAGATGGCATCTTGGCCATTGCCAATTTCGTCCTTGAAGAAATTGTAGCGGACGATCTTCTTTTTATTATCGATATATTCTTCGGTCCCGTAGCTCATCACCATGTCGTAGATGCGCTGGTACGCATTGCGCGTCACCTTCGGATCGTCTCGCACCACGTTGAGGTAGTCCTCAAAACTCCCCTCCCAATGGAGATCGCGGTACTCGTCGATGTCGTGGTGCTGACTGATGGCGTGAAGAATATTTTGGTCGACACTCATTGGTTGATCTCCTGATCGTTGGCGAAGCGAGTGGGCCCCGAGGGCTCTAGTTGGTGCAACCGACCACCCCCTTTGAGTGGCCATCTAACCCGAGTCCATCTGGATAGACCGCTTGTTAGCTATGGGTTCAACACTTGGGCAGATCCAAACTATTTCAAGTAATCTTCAACTTTTTCATCTCATCGATCTCCGCCGCCCCCCGATTCACGACGGCTGATGCGAGTCCTGCTTCTGGGTCAATTCGAATAGAACGCGCCCCGTATCGCCGGGATGCATAAACGAGATCAGCTTGTTATGCGCCCCCACTCGCGGGGCCTCACTGAGTAAGCGAATCGACCGACTCTCCATGGTCTCTCGCGTCTCCTCGATATCCTCACAGCCCAGGGCGATATGATGAACCCCCGGTCCCCGACGCTCCAAAAACCGAGCGATCGGTCCCTCCTCGTCCAGCGGCTCCAACAATTCAATCATTGTCTCGCCCGCCGAAAAGAACGCCACTTTGACCCCCTGTGAGGTCACCTCCTCTTCCCCTTCGAAGACCAACCCAAAGGTCTCCTCGTATAGCGGGGCCGCTTCTTCGATGGAGTGGACGGCGATGCCAATATGGTCAATCCTATCAATCATCGGTATGTCTCCGCGACAGATTTCGTTATAGTGCCTTCTCCTCAACCTCGCCCACCGACTTTCGCCTCGTCAATCCCACCCGGAAGAGACCGCCCATGGCTACCCACGAGCCCACCTTCCAATTTCCCCTCTCGTCGACGGATTCCACGCAGCTACGTCAGCGGCTGATCACCTTCTTTGAGGCCAACGGGTATACCACCGATGACGGCGACGCATTCCCCATCACCCTTCGGCGCGGACAGTCCCACGCAAGCTGGTGGTCCTCGGACATGAGCCGCCTCAAGGCCACGTTGCGGATCGACCTCCAAGACGACGACCTCCACCTTGATTATCAGGTGATCATTACCGGCCAGCATCTCACCGACGAAGATCAGGCCTATTGGTCCCAGGAAGCTCAGAAGGCCCATGAATTTGCCATCGGTGACGATGAAGAGCCCACCGACTATCGCCTCAAAGAAACGCAACGGGCCAAAGAGGTCACCTCCGACGTCCGCAGCGCTGGCCTTTGGGCCACGGCCATTGTCATGGGCCTGATCATCGTCGGCAGCGTCATTGCCGATCGCCTCGGCTGGCTCTAAACTCTAGACCGACTCACACCATCTCATTCCCCGTCGTACCCGGGGAGCGGCCCGCACCATGCTTCACCTCCAGGTCGAGCTCCACTACGAGCATCGTCCCTCTCCCAAGCGCATCCCCGTCGATGCCTTCCCATTTACCATCGGGCGATCGCGGGCCAATGACCTCTTGGTCACCACCTCCTCGGTCTCATCGCGCCACCTCTGCTTGGATGTCCAGGAACAGACCCTTCTGGTGACCGATCAGGCCAGCTCCAATGGGACGTTCATCGACGGTCGACGACTCCCACCCCACGACCCCGTGGCCGTGGAGCTACCCGTCCAGATCCGATTGGGAACTCTGCTCATTTCCCTGGACCATCACCCCGGTGTGCGCAGCGATTTCCAGGCGACTCTGGCCTCCAAAAGCGGTCAAGATGACCCCGACGCCCAAGACGAGCCCGCCGAGGAGACCGACGAGGGCTCCAATCCACCGCGACCGACTCATCCCACCAAACCCGTCGCCTCCCCCTCCGATGAGCCACAAAGCCCCCCGGAGACCACCGACCCCACTCCGGACGTTGACACGCCCCAGCCTGCGTCCGCCACACCCCAAGAAACCAGCCCCCCCCAGCCATCATCGCTGGGGGGCATCGAGCGCTTCCTCCTCGGTCTTAGTCTCTTCGCAATCCTCGGTGGAGTTGCCCTTTTGCTGTGGCTATTTATTTGATTGATCGCCTCCCAAGGCGACAGGGCCCGTGCCTCCTGCCGCGCACCGTCGGCGATTAGACCTCGCGGATTTCTCCCTCTTTTTTCTCCAATCGCGCATCGATCTTGTTGGTATACGTCTCGGTCAACTTATCGATGTCGTCAAACATTCGGTGCTTATCATCCTCGGTGAT
>CAZMJS010000072.1:0-17471 GCA_964566695.1 uncultured Bradymonadales bacterium | reverse complement strand
ATCTCGTCGACGCCGCAATAGATCCATTCCTCGGCATCCACGGTCACGCGGAAGAGGAATTCGTAGCTGCCGGCTTCGTCTTCGTTGAGTTCGCCTTCGAATTGGTCATAGTCATCGACGTCGTCGATGCGCCATGCCTCTTCCCAGGCCCAGTCGTCGGCCGGATCGCTTCCGGCGTCGCCCCAGCCGAGTTCCACGGTGTAGAGAGGGGGTCGGTCGCTGCTCTGCTCGCCGGTCACGCCGTCGATGGAGACCAGTCCGGTGACGTCCACCACATCGCCTTCTTCGGCTTCCACCGTCGTCGGCTCATTGATCTGGCAGTTGTCGATCTCCGGCAATTCAAAGGGCGTATCGCCGCCGCAGATGACCACTTCTTCGGTCTGCACGTCGCCGTCGGAGTCCATGGAGGTGATCGTCAGCTCCACGCCGCCTTCCAGGCAGGGTCCGGTCGGGCTGGGCGCCACTTCTTCCACGTCGATGGAGGGACTGAAGCCCTCTTCGCCCTCTTCGCCGGGTTCGCCGGGTTCGCCGGGTTCGCCAGCTTCGCCGTTGCACACGTCGATGGGATCTTCGTCACCGATCGTCAGGCTATATCCACCGGCGTCGCCGCAGTTGTCGGGCTCACCGATGTCGATGTCGAGGGAACCGCTGTCGCCGTTGCCTCCATCGGCGCCGTCTTCCCCGTTGCACAGCGTAAAGTCTTCGTCGTCACCAATGGTCACGTGCACACCACCGGCATCGCCGCATTCGGCGGGATCATCTTCCACGACCACTTCCGGGGCCTGACCATCTTCACCATCGGCGCCGTTGCACAGAATCTCTTCTGTACTGTCGCCATCGGCATCCGTCACGGTCACCAGGTAGCCACCGGCATCACCGCAGGCTCCGGCCTCGTCGGTGTCTTCCAGATCTTCGATGTCGATCGTGGGGCTGGCGCCGTCTTCGCCATCGACACCGTCTTCGCCATCGACACCGTCTTCGCCATCAGCACCGTCTTGGCCATCAGCACCGTCTTGGCCATCTTCGCCGTCACATACGGCGGTCTCGGAGACCGTATCGCCTTCCAGCTCCACGGACACCAAAAGGCCGCCAGCTTCGCAGTCCTCATGGTCATCGAAGCGCTCGGCCGTCACGTTAGGCGTCAGGCCATCTTCTCCGGGCTCTCCCGGTTCGCCGGGCTCGCCGGCTTCGCCATCCTCGCCGTCTTGGCCGGGAGCGCCGTCGCACACCGTGGCCTGCACATCGCCGTCGACCACGATGTCCGTGCCGCCAGCTTCGCAATCCTCGTGATCATCGACCGCCACCGTCTCCACATCGGGAGCCGGCCCCATCGGGCCCTCGGCGCCATCGTCGGCGCAACCCGATGCAGCCAATGCGGCCACCATCGCAACTAATAAACCTTTCCTATACCACTTCATTGGTCTTTACCTCGTGAGCCAGATAAATGTTCCCCGGTGAAACCTGGATTGTGCAAAAAGGGATGCCAATCTCGAATTGACAGGGCCATCCATAGCGGCGTTCAATGCCTTGGTCAACCTCACTGGAATTTTTCACCAATAGCGATCGCGGAGCGTCCTTCTCATCTCATGCGAAAGATCATTCACATCGATATGGACTGCTTTTACGCCGCCATCGAGATGCGCGACGATCCCTCCCTCCGCGGCCAACCGGTGGCCGTCGGCGGCGATCCCAACCGCCGCGGCGTCATCGCCACCGCCAACTACATGGCCCGCCGCTACGGGGTGCACTCCGCCATGGCTTCCGCCCGCGCCCGCCAGCTATGCCCGGACCTCATCATCTTGCCCACCCGCATGAGCCTCTATCGCCAGGAGAGCAAAAAGATCCGCGCCATCTTCGAGCGCTACACCGACCTCATCGAACCCCTGTCATTGGACGAGGCCTACCTGGACGTCACCCGCTGCGATCACCTCCAGGGAAGCGCCACCTGGATGGCCGAGTCCATCCGCCAGGACATCAAGGACGAGCTTCGGCTAACGGCCAGCGCCGGTGTGGCCCCCAATAAATTTCTGGCCAAGGTGGCCAGCGATCTCGACAAACCGGACGGCCTCACGGCCATCCCCCCGGGGGCCGTGGACAGCTTTATGCCCACGCTACCCGTGGAGGCCATCCCCGGCGTCGGCCGCGTCACCACCCGCACCATGCACCGCCTGGGGCTAAAAACCTGCGCCGATCTCCAACGCCTGAGCCTCGAGGAGTTGTGGCGCCAATTCGGAAAGCGGGGCCGACGCCTCTACGATCTGTGCCGCGGCGTCGACCACCGCCCCCTAAAAGTGGAGCGCATCCCCAAGAGCGTCAGCGTGGAAAATACCTACAACCACGATCTGGAGGACGCCCAGTCCTGCGTCGACCAGATCCCGGACCTCTTGGACGAACTCCAGCGACGCTACGAATCGCGGGACAACGCACCGCCCATCAAGGCCCTCTTCGTGAAGGTCAAATTCGCCGACTTCCGCCTCACCACCCTGGAGCGATCGGCCTACCAAAACCCCAACCCCGACGCCTACGAGGCCCTCCTGCGACAGGCCCTCAAGCGCCACGACCAGCCGGTGCGCCTATTGGGACTGGGCCTTCGCCTGGATCCCGATCGCCTCGACGGCCCCCGCCAACTGGACCTCTTTCGCTAGCTCCACCGCACGGATTAGCCCACCGGCGGCGTCGCCGTCTCTTCCAGCGCCTCCCACAGCTCCACCCGCCAGGCCTCGGGGAATTCCACCTGACCTAAGGGCTTGATGCCGCCTCCATCCTTATCTCTTCCATGCCAGTCCTGGCTGGCCGTTCGCACCAATCCATAGGACGCCGCCACCGCCAAAAAGACCTCCTCCTCGCCGGGATGATGACTGGGATGGCGCACCTCCACGCCCTGGAGGCCGGCGTCCACCCAGTGGCGCCACTGCCCCTCGATGCCCTCGTAGTGGCCCGGATGGGCGATCACCGCCATGCCTCCGGCCCGTCGGATCATCTCGATGCACTCTGCCACGGAGGGCTTGGACACCGCCACATAGGCCGGCGCCGACCGATCCAAATAGCGATCAAAGGCCTCTTGCTGCGTGCTGACGGCGCCGCTGGCCGCCATGGCCTCCGCCACATGGGGCCGGCCCAGATTGCCGCCGCCTCCAACGGCGTCCACCGCTTCCATCTCCAGCTCCACGCCCATCTCTTTGAGCTTGGCCAATATTTTAACGATGCGCTCGCGACGGGCCTCCACCATGGTCGCCGCATACTCCCCGAGCTCCCGATCTTCCAAATCGTAGCCATAGCCCAACACATGGATGGACTGCCCCCGCCAATCGGCGCTGATCTCGATGCCCGGTACAAAGGCCACCCCCTCTTTCTGAGCCCACCTCATGGCCTCTTCGCAGCCCCCGGTGTGGTCGTGATCCGTCAACGACCACAGCTCCACGCCGGCCTCGGCCATCATCTTGGCCATCTCTTTGGGCTCAAAGACGCCATCGCTGACCGTGGAGTGGGAGTGCATCTCACAGCAGGTCCAATCTCTCATCGCCTATCCTCCATGGGTTGTCGTTATGGTTCCCAGGCAGCGTAGCACGCCGACTTTTCAATTGGTACAAAACCTTGCATGTCCATCGATCGATGGCATCCTTGGGGGGAATGAATCGGGGGCAACTCGCCGTTTCAGGCATGCATAGTGAAGGTCACTCCTCTGTCGTCATGATCTCGATGAAAAGCCCCGTTCCACATCTTCCACCGGTCTTGTCCAGCGTCTTCCTGTCGCTGACCCTCCCCCTGGCCGTGGCCCTGGTGGGCCTTGCCTGTCAGGAAGAGGACTCTGCAGAATCCATGGTCTCGCTGTCAGACGCCACGTCCATCGATGAGGAGACTCAAAAGCCCGACGTCTACGCCACCGTCAACGACCGACCGATCACGCGTCACCAGGTGGACCACCGCGTCCAGCGCCTGACTCAGTTGGAGCAGCGGCGCGACCGACCGACCCAACGGGCCCAGGCGCAATACCGCCAGCGCGTCCTCCAGCGCCTCATCGACCGCGAGTTGCTGCGCGACCACATCGCCTCCACAGACATCGAGATCTGCCAGGAGACCCTGGAGCGCGCCTTTGACCAGCGCATCCAGAGCCAATTCTCCTCGGAGCAGGCCTTTCAGACCTACCTGGATAACGAGGGCAAAACGGCCGACGACGTCCGTCACGAGATTCGCGATGACCTGGCCATCGAGGCCCTGGTCCAGAAATCCCTGGACCCCGACGAGATCGACGAACAGACCCTGCGCGACCATTACCGCCGCCTGGCCAGCCACCATCCGGCGCCGGCCCGCGTCCACGTCGATCGCCTGCGCATCCAGGACGACGCCGCCGACCTCGCCGACCTCCTCGGGGATCTCCAAGACGAACTGGAGGACTCCCAGCGGGCCAAGCAGATCTTGTCGACGCACCTCGATCCAGAGCACATGGAACTTCGCACCGGCGACTGGCTCCAGTCGCGCCAACTTCCCCGGCATCTGGCCTTTTTCCTCTTTCAAGACTCCGCCATCGAGACCAACCCCCACCTTCATATCTTCCCCGGGGGCGTAGAACTGTACTGGGCCCGCGACCACCGGCCCCCGGGTCCCCGGCACTTCGACGAGGTCGAGGACCGACTTCGAAAGCGCGTGCACCGTACCAAGGTCGAGCATTTTCGTAGCCAGCTATTGGACGATCTCCGCCGGGAGGCCTCCATCACCGTCCACCTCCCGGACGAGGGCGACGCTCCATGATTGCCGCCCTCCTACCAGCGATCGCTTTCGCCCTCCTCGTCCCCCTTCCCCTGTCCGCCGAGCTGCTCCCTCACCACGCCGATCCGCCTCCCCCCACGCCGCCGGCCTGGCATCACTACGAGCTATTTAATTTCCACATCGACGACGACGCCTTTCCCGTGGAGCTGGCCTACGTCGGCCCTCTCCCGCCGGATATGGACGCCCGCGCCCTGGAGGAGGCCATCGACCGGGCTGCCCATGCCTGGAACGAGATCCCCTGTAGCTTCGCCGCCTTCACCTCTCTGGGCGTCGTCAATCACGCCGACGCTCTTGACGACGATGTCATCCCCATCTCTCTCGTCGACTCCTTTGAAAGCGATCCCCCCTCCATCGCCCGCACCCAATTTCTGGAATTTCCGCCTCCGGCCGGGACGTCCATAGGCCTCAACCGAGACGACTACCGGTGGGTTGACCAACCGCGGTGGGACGCCGTCGATCCCTCCACCGGCCTTCCCCAGGTGGCGATGGACGCCGTCCTGGCTCACGAACTGGGCCACGTCCTGGGCCTCGATCACACCCTGGAGCACCAGGCAGCCACCATGGCCGCTCGCTACCTCCCCGATGGCAGCCAGATCGCGCTCAGCGCCGACGACAAGCTCGGCGCCTGCTCCCTCTATCCCCAAGGCGGCGATGAATGCAGCGCCGATGGCGACTGCCCCCCCGGCGCTCCTTGCGTCGACGGACCCCAGGGCGCCCTATGCGACATCTACCTGGCGCCCGCCGGCGCCTATTGCGCCGTCGACCTTCTTCACTGTCCCCAGAACTGCCAGATCATCAACGACCTCACGGGCACTGGCTATTGCACCCGGCCCTGCGACGACGACACCCCATGCCCGGAGGACATGCGATGCGGCGACGATCAACAATGCCTGCTGGGCACCGGCGCTTCAGCACCGCAGCCCTCGGGCTGTCGCGCCGTCACCTCCCGGCCCCCCCCCGGTCCCCTGGTCCTCGCCGCCCTGGCGCTCTTGCTCATTGCCAGTCGACGGACTCCAACAACTCGTCAAAATTTCGCCCAAACGCATCTCGCCGGGATTCATCAAAAAACCCCGTAAATACCCAGGCTTCTCCCTCGTGATGGACGTGCCACACCACGAGGCGCCGCGCGCCCTCCTCCCCGACGGCGATCTCGTACTCAAAGGCCAACCCCTGGCGGCCCCCATAACTCTCGGTGCTTCGCCCCATCACCACCTCAAAGCCGTGGCGCCTCAAATCGGTGTCGAAAGCCCGCCAGAAGCGCTCCCACCCTCCCCGGCTGATATCCTCGCTGACCCGCACCTCCATCTGAGCCACCGAATCACTGGCCGACCGAAATAGGGCCCTCGCCCCCTCCGGCGGCTCTGCGACTTCCCAGCCCGTCGGTCTCTCCACCTGCGTGCCCCGCTCATCGAGGGTCACCCCCGCCTGCAACGCCCCCACCTCTTCTTCGCCGTGGGCCTCCGCCATGGTCACCCACCCGCCCGTCGCCACCATCGCCACCATCACCACCCACGCCCACCGAGCCATCTCTACCTCCATAAAAAAACCGCAGCCCTTCCCGACATGGGAAGGCCTGCGGCGTCTCTTGCTCAACCCGTCAAGGCATCAGTCCTCGTCGAATTCAAGGCCCTCGATCAGCGCCCGATAGGTCTCGTCCTGGGCATCCGATTCCTCGGCGTCGGCATAACCCACCACCAGCCAGGCCACGTCATTTCTCAAAAACTCAAAGACCTGAATCTGCAGGGTCACGTCGGAGTGCTCAAACTCATAGGTCCACAGCGCGCCCTCTAGCCCGCCGATGGTCTCCTCTTCTTCCGACACCGCCACAAACCCCGACTCCTCCAGGGTGGTGTGGAAGGTCTCGAAGAAGACATCGGCCACCTCTTCGTTCATCAGCTCCGTGGCGATCAGCTCGATCTGACTCTTGGTGTCCGGATGCTGAAAACTGGCCACCGCGTTGCTATCTTCCGTATTGATCTCCCAATCATCGGGCGTCATCACCGTCACGCCGAGGTCTTCATCGACCACGGAGCCACCTTCGTCGGCCACCGCGACCGCTGACAGCGACAGCGTCAATAGCAGGATGCTCAGAAAACGAACGATTCTCATGGGGATCTCCTCACCGGTTAATGCGCACGTCACAACTCTATTGGACGTCGGCCTCCAACGACTCCCCGAGAGCCTAAGCGCCTTAGGCCCACGGTGCAAGTCTTATATCAGCGCCACCGCCGGCCCGCAATGATTTCATGGCCATTGCCATGGACGCCGCCCCACTGATAGCACTAGCTGGAGCCGATGATTTGCCTTCACCACCAAGTCGGTAGTTGATGTCTTCTTCTTTCCGTAAATGGTGTCGCCTCCTGTGGCTGACGCTGATTGCTCTCCTTCTGGGACTGGCACTCTTTGCGCCTACCAAGGCCTATGCCGAAGATGAGGAAGAGGCCTCGGGGCCCCTGGAGGCCATCACCCCGGACCACGACGCCAGCGACTTCGAGGACGTGCCTACCGTCGCCTTTGGCGATCCAGAGCCCGGCCTGGAGGAGGCCCGAGACCTTCTCGAGGAGCGCTTCGGTCATTTCCTGGAGCGCCAACCCCTGGGATTTGATTCCGATCTTGTGGACACCCTCGCCGAGGACCTCGGCACCGTCCGGGAGGCCTCCGTGGCCTTCCTCTCCGAGCCGACCTCCGTGGACTTGGCCTCCATCATCGGCGCCGGCTTCGCCCTGGTCATCTTTGCCCTCTTTGGTCTGTGTTTCGTCGTCCTGGACCGCCAATTCGTCGATCTCGCCCACCGCCTCCAGGCCTCCCTGCACTTCGATACCTCTCTGGTGCTGACCAACACCGCCCGCAAGACCATCATTATCCTGGGTCGATCGGCGGCCCTCATCGCCCTTATAGTCCTCAGCTTTTTCCCCGTGCGCGCCGTCTTCGACGAGGCGCTATGGCCGGCGTTGCTCACCGATATTCTGGGTCTGGTTCTCTTATATCGCATCATCAAGACCGCCCTGTTGACCACCCTGCGTCTCCACCCCAGAAACGCCCGCGTCCAGCCCCATTATGCCCGTCTGGATCGCCTGGCCCGCCGGGCCCTCCAGATCATCGTCGGCTTTCTCATCGCCATCGCCGCGGTCGACCGCCTGGGCTACCACGACGATATGGGGGCCCTCTTATACTTCTCGTTGCGCCTCAGCCTGGTGCTTTGGGCGTCGCTCCTCTTTCGCCATCGCCAGGACGTGCTGGCCCTCTTTCCCAGAGAGCCCCGCTCGCGGTGGTTCCAGGTGCTGCGCTCCCTGCTCGATCATCATTTCTCCAAACTCATGGCCCTCACGGTCATTCTCCTGGGCTTCTTCGCCGCCGGCTACGTCGACGTGTCCCTCTTCCTATTGACCCGCATCTACGCCCTGCTGGCCATCGCCCTCATCTGGTTTACCCTCCTGGAGCGCTTTCATCATTTTGTAGCCCTCCGTGCTCAGGAAGCGGCCGACGACGACGCCCCCCCCTCGCCCCTGCCCCGGGCCCTGGAGCGCTGGCTGATCGTCGTCGGCACCATCACCATCCTTTCCATCACCCTTCGGCTTCTAGGGATCGCCGAGCCCCTCTTCGTCCTCCTACAGATCCCGCTGATCATCATCGGCCACCTGGAGCTGTCGCCCTATAATCTCCTGGTCGTGCTCCTCATCGTCGCCATCACGATGGTGTCCATCCCCCTCTTTAAGGCCGTCTTAAACGCCAAGCTCTACCCGCTATTGGACATCGATGTCGGCGTGGCCTATGCCGTCAACACCCTCATCAACTACGCCCTCTTTGTCCTGGCATTTATCCTCTGCCTCATGGCGCTGGGCGTCCAATTCTCGGCGGTCATGGTCGTCTTCGCCAGTCTGGGCGTCGGCATCGGCTTTGGCCTCCAGAATATCGCCGAAAACCTCATCTCCGGATTTATCATTCTCTTTGGTCGAGCCGTCAAAAAGGGCGACTATATCACGGTCAACGACCTCTACGGCCGCGTCGAAGCCGTCGGCGCCCGCAGCGTCGTCGTCCGCACCCCCGACAACTACTCCATGCTCATTCCCAGCAAGGAGATCGTCAGCGGTCGCATCGTCAACTGGACCTTCCACGACGATATCGTGCGCATCCACATCCCCATCGGCGTCAGCTATGACTCCGACCCCACAGAGGTCAAAGAGATCCTTCTGGAGGCGGCCACCAAGCACCCCGACATCTTGGCCAACCCCGCCCCCGACGTCTGGATTAGCGAATTCGGCGACAATAGCATCGTCTTTGATCTTCTGGTCTTCTTCGAGTGCCGCGTCACCAACGAGCGTACCCTCAAGGGAAAATTCAACTTCATCCTCTGGGAAGCCCTCCAGGACGCTGACATCGAGATCCCCTTCCCCCAGCGCGATCTTCACCTTCGAAGTGTCACCGACGACGCCTTCGGCGCCTCCCAAGCCAACGACCGGCCCGCCGAATCCTGATCACTCCTCCTCGCCGTCCAACGCGCTGCGGAGATCGCCCACAAATCGCGCCAGTCGCTCCTTGACGTTGGGGCCTCGCCCCTCGATCTGCCAGGCCAACGACGTGCTCACCATCACCCCCTGGGTGATATCAGCAATCTGGCGGGCCTCCTCGGCGCTCTCGATACTCATCGACGCCACCACGGGCATCGTCGCCCAGGGCTTGAGGGCCTCCACACGGGCCTTGAACTCCCCCATGCTCAGCTCCGGGCCCTCCCCGCGGTGACCCTGCCAGATCACGAGGCCCTCGCCCCCCTTGCAGACCTGCTGAAAGCGCTCCCGCGTCGTCGTGGGCGCCACGCTTCGCACAAGCGCCATCGACGACGCCTTCGCCACATCGCGCACCAACCCCAACTCCTCGTCGGGCACATCCATCAAATACAGGCCATCGGCCCCCGCCTCCACCAGCTCCGGGATGCACCCCTCCGGTCCCGGACCCACCAGGCGGTTGCCATAGCTACTGATCACGATCGGCACCTCCCCGCATCGGCGGCGCAGCTCGGACACCACCTCCTGGACGTCCTCGCAGGTGATCCGGTCACTCGTCGCTCGCTCAAAGGCCCGCCGGAGCACCGGACCGTGGTATATGGGATCGGAGAAAGGCACCCACAGCTCCAGGATATCGGCGCCCGACTCCACCAACACCTCCCCATAATCCACGGTGGCCTCCAACACCGGATCGCCGATGACCACCCCCGTCACCAGCAGTGGGTGCTCCCGCCCCGGATAGGCCTCTTCGATGGCCTTCAATCGATTCGTCATCACCGATCTCCTCGCGTGGACTCGCCGCCGAGGCCCCGCACGCCCGTGGCGCTAATCACCACGACCACGTGCTGGTCCTCGTCCATATCCCGCGCCATCTCCATGGCCTCTGCCATGGCGTAGCCGCTCTCAAGGCTGGCATCGATCCCCTCGATCAACGCCAACTTGCGCCGGGCCTCCACCGCCGTCTCATCATCGACCTGGCGGTACACCGCATCGCCCTCCTCGCTCCAGTGAGCATGCTGCGGACCGATCACGGGCATCGCCACCCCCCAGCCCTTTGCGTGAGGCGTCATGACCTGCCCCTGATCGTCCTGAAGCACCAGCGAATGGGTCCCCAAAAAGATCCCCGAGCGGCCGTCTCGCAGCACCGCCGCGTGGCGTTTCTGCTCCTCGCCGCCCGCCGATTGCACACCCACCAACAGGGCGTCTCCCTCCTCGCTCTCACCCTCGATCTCGGGCTGAAATAACCCCGCGGCCAGGCTTCCACTGCCCACCGGGGCCACCAGGGCCGACGGACGGACCCCTTCCAATTCCAATTGGTCGCGGCACTCCTGGCCGACCACTGACAGGGCGTCAGCCACCATCTGCGGATAGGGATCGGGCGACGCCAGCGAACTCGTGGCATAGAATACCCGCCCCTCCTGCCCCTGGCTGGCCCATCGCCGCAGGGCCTTGGCCATGGCGTGGCTTCGCCCCCGGCTGCTCCCGTTGACCGATTCCAGATCGACCCCAAGGCGCTCCATTCGCTCCACGTTGATCTTCTGGCTCTGAATGGCCGCCCGCCCCATAAATACCGTCACGTCGAGGCCCATGGCCGCCCCCAGCGCACCCAGCGCGATGCCAAATTCCCCGGTCGCCGTCTCCCCGATGATCTCTTTTTTGCCCATCTCGCGCGCCAATAGGGCCTGGCGAAGCGCCGAGGTCCCGCAAAAACTACCGCCGTCCAGCAGGTCTTCGCGCTTGACCCACAACTGGGCGCCCCCCACCTCCTCCGACAGGGCCACCAATCGCGTCAGCGGCGTCGGCCTCCCCAGCCGATCGCGGCGCCACCGCTCCTCCAGCGCCCGAAAGCGCCGCTCCTCCATCGCCTCTTCATACGCTCGAGACACCTCTTGCAGAGGTCCCCATAGCACCTCCGGCACAAATCGCCCCCCATACCGACCCCAGCGCTTACTCATCGCGATGCTTTCCCTCATTCACATAGGCGATCACATTGTCCAAAAACTGGTCGACCGCCTTTTTGACCTCTCGCTTGACGATCGGTCGAAATATCCGTTTGGACAGCTTTGGCACGGGCAGGTCATTGGCCAGGGTCTCTTCATAATCGACCTTCGTGCGCTCCGGACCGACCTCGGTGAACAGGGCCTTCCCCTCGGTTCGCGTCGTCCCTTCGCCCTCACTCTTCCACACCGCCTTATCGCCCTTTCGCTCGTAGCGCACCGTATAGTCCGCCTGAAAGCTCACCCCCTTGGCCCCCACCTCAGCGAGGATCCACCGATAGGTCTGGTCATCGATCTTCTCGTGGCGCTCCAGGTCCACCAGGCAATGGCGAAGCCGGCTGGGATCGCTCATAAAATCGGCCACCTCATCGACCGACGCCTCGACTTCAAACTTCCGTTGATGGCTGCCTCCAATCCAGGTCATCATCACTCCATTTCATCGGTATCATGATTCATCGATCCCCACCGGAGAGTCGCTCCCACGATGGGATTAGCGGCAATTCTGGTCGCTATCGCTGCACGAAAAGCGTATATGAAAATGGTTGCGATGCCCATTGGCGTGGCGGATCACGCCCACCGGCGTATTCCGTCCCCGGGGGTATTGCAGCAGGTCCTCCAGGTCCTCCGGCTCATGGCCGATGGACAGGGCATAATCGTAGAGCACCTCCTGGAGGGCATAATCCACGAAGATAAAGTCCACCTTCCCGGTGTCGATGAGCACCTTGAAGAGGTGCCAGGTCTTGACGGCGTCCAGCATCTCCGGGGTGAAGTCTCGAAAGTCCGGGAGTTCCACATTGCCCCGGTGATAATAGGTCACGTCGGCGTCGCGACCGCTCTGATGACTGCGA
This sequence comes from uncultured Bradymonadales bacterium, assembly GCA_964566695.1. Taxonomy (GTDB): domain Bacteria; phylum Myxococcota_A; class Bradymonadia; order Bradymonadales; family Bradymonadaceae; genus SLJM01. The sequence goes on along the minus strand of CAZMJS010000072.1, from coordinate 5,357 downwards.
TGGGGGCGCATCGGCCCGCCGTTGGGAAGGCTCAAGCTGCCGACCACCAGGTCCGGGGCGTCCGGCCAGTGGGCCTGGACGTCGGCCCCGGCGGCCTTGAGGAGATCCACCGCCCGATCCGTGCCATAGGCCCGATTCTTATTTCGCACCCGCATCCCGGGGCCGGACTCCATCTGCCGTCCATTATATAGCCGGCCGCTATTGGCCTGCCCCCAGGACACGGGATCGCCTCCCTCGGCGGGCACGTGCAGCAGCAACGTATCGCCCAACTGCAAGCGCCGCGGATCGACGTTGGGATTCCAGGATCTCAACTGGGCCACCGTCACCCCGTAGCGCTGCGCCACCCCGCCGAAGGTATCGCCCTGCTGGATCTGGTGGGCCACCGGGTCGGGTCCGCTGTTGGACTCGTCCTCCGGCTCCACCCACACCTCCACCACATCGCCGGGCCCCACCTCGTGAATGCACTCCAGGTCGTTCCACTCCTTGAGATCAAAGATATTGGCCTCGTACTCCAAGCCCACCGTGCCCAGGCTCTCCCCATCGACGAGCTCGTATTCCTCGACCACCAGGCCGTCGCCGTTTTTGTGATCCTCGTCGCTCGCCATCGCTGTGCTGGCCACCCCCGTACATAGAGCCAACGTCACCGCCACTATCCAATATGTTCGAACCATCATCATCGCTCCTCGAGTCCCATTCATCTCATTCCCCCAAGCCACACCGATTAAACAACCCCCGGGCGTCCGTCAATAGCCCCCACCTTTGTTCCCATCACACTGTTCATCGATCCCCTTAAAGCTAGACCCCCATCACGCCTCCTCAACCTCCACCAGCCGAAATCCTTGCTCCACCCATCGCTCCACGCACCGTTGCCAGCACTCCTCCAGGGCCTCTTCATCGGCCGCCACCAAGTCTTTTCGCCACCGCTGGCCCTGCTCGGCAAAGACATCCCGCCGGTGGCGAAAGACCTCTGTGGCCTCTCGCCGCCGGATCACGACCCTGCGCCATCGGGGTTGGCACTCCATGGCCACCGTGGCTCCTCGGGGATCGCGAAATAAAAAGCGCTGCGTCTCACCGGGCTGCCGCTTGGCCTCCACCCATTGGCGATGCGCTCCCGGGTCGCGCTGAACGAATCCCTCGATGCGGGCATCGATCTCGGAGTGATCCTTCCAGCCCAGGTCGTCGGCCCTCACCATGGCAGTGATGCCCTCTTCATCGATGATCACCCGTCGATCGCCCTCCACCAACGCCACCGACGCCTCTTTTTCCTGCCCCCGGATCCGCTCCGCGCACCACCGCCCCAGGGCCGACCACATCAACGCCAATTGCACGGCCCTGATATTTTTCTCCGCCTGGTGACTAAAAATGATGGGGTAGGTCACTCCCTGCCCCTGGCGCGTCTCCAGGACGCCCATGGGCAGCACTCGCTGAACCAGGCGATCCAAATCCAGCTCCTCTCCCTCCCATTTCACCAGCCCCAGCTCAAAGCGACAGCGCCAGGCCACCTCTCCAGACCACGCCTGGCTCCCTACCTCCTGGCCGATGGCCATCATCAATCGCTTCATCGACTCCCCCTCCAGGGCCTCGATGGAGCTCTCGTAGGCGTCGATCACGGCCTGCACGTCTCCCTCCATGACCGCCGCCTGCTCAAAGCGCGATCGCAGCTCTCCGTAGGCCCGCTCCAACTGGATGCACCGCTGCCGCAGCCGCTGGCGGGCCGCCATCAATCGCTCATCCCCCCCCGCTGGCTGTATCCCTTCGTCGACGACCTTCATCACCCCAGGTAACGACGTCGCAGGTGGTTTTTGAAATAATCGGCATCCAGCGCCGATCCCGTGCCCCGCTCCAGCATCTCCTCTGTGCCATAGCGGCATCCCAGCCGGTGTACCCTCTGTCGAAGCCACGCCAAGATGGGCTCAAAATCGCCTTCTCGAATCGACGCGTCCACATCGCCCACATCCTCGCGCAGGGTGGCGTACCACTGGGCCGCCATCATCGCCCCCAGCGTATAGGTCGGAAAATACCCGAAGGTCCCGTCCATCCAGTGAATATCCTGCATGCACCCATCGCGATCGCTATCGGGGACGATGCCCACCAGCTCGTTCATCTGCTCTTCCCAGGCCGCCGGCAGATCGGCGATCTCCATGTCTCCGGCGATCATCGCCTTCTCCAGGCGATAGCGCATGATCACATGAGCCGGATAGGTCACCTCGTCGGCGTCTACCCGAATCAAACTGCGCTCCACACGGGTACCCAGACGATATAGATTATCCACCTCCAAGGCCGGATCACCCTCCGCGGAGAAGGCCTCTCGATAAAGCGGGGCCGCCCACTCCAAAAAGGCCCGGCTGCGACTGACCTGCATCTCCACCAGTAGGGATTGGCTCTCGTGCATCGCCATCCCCCGCGCCGCGCCCACCGGCTGGCGCCGCCACTTTCGGGGAAGCCCCTGGCTATAGAGGGCGTGGCCCGTCTCGTGGAGCACGGCCATGACGCCTTTGAGGAAATTATCCAGGTCGTTAAAGGTCGTCATCCGCACATCGTCCGGCGACCCTCCACAAAAGGGATGGTGGCTGGTGTCCAGGCGACCCCGTTCAAAATCAAAGCCCAGTGCCTTCATCAAGCGCTCACCCAGCGCCATCTGCTCCTGCGGAGGAAAGGGCCCCTTCGGTCGCGTCGGCGCTTCTTCGCGCCCCTGCTTGGCGAGCACCTCTTCGATAAAGCCGGGCAAGAAGTCGGCCAGATCCTCAAAGACCTCGTCGATCACCGCCGAGCTTCCACCGGGCTCATAGCGATCGAGAAGGGCGTCGTAGGGATCGACCCCAAAGGCCTCGGCCTTGATCTGGGCCTTCTCTCGCACCAGGTCCAGCACCCGCTGGAGGTGAGGCTCCAGGGCCTGGAAATCATCGTCGCCCCGCGCTTTTCGCCACACCATCAGGCTCTTGGAGCCCGCCTGGCTAAGCTCACTGACCAACTCCGAGGGAAGGCATACGGCGTGCTTATAGGCCCAGGCCATCTCCCGGAGGTTGGCCGCCTCCCAGTCCCCGAGATCCTCCTCGCGGGCTTCCTCCAGCCACTGACCCACCCGGGGATCGACCATCTTCTCATGCTTCAACCGCTGCATCAGCGCCCGCTGGTCGGCGCGGATCTCGGCGCCTCCGTCGGGCATCATCGCCGCCTGATCCCATCCCAATATCCCCGTGATCTCACCGAGGATGCCGTGCTCTTCAAAATGCTCGCAAAGCGATTGATACGCGCTCATGGTCGTCCTTTGAACTCAATTCCGGGGCAAAACCGCCCGCTATTAGTGATAGGTCAGTCCCAGACCGAATTGATTGAAGTTGGCATCCACCCCTCCATCGGTAGACACCGCCGCAAGGGTCAAAAAGGGCGTGAAATTCCATGACTGGCCAATAGGTACGTCAAAGCCGGCCCCCAAGATCGCTCCTCCCCCTTCGTCGCTTCCATTCATTGGGCCGAGGTCAGCCTCTATGCCGCCAAACCCGATGCCCCCTTTGAGGTGCAACCCGTTGTCAATCATCGGATAAAACCGGGCCATGAAGGTCACCGTGGTCAACGCAAGCGTAGCATCCCAGTCGCTATCTTCTCGCGCCCACCCGTGGATTCCGCCACCGAGCAATAGCCGCTCGTTGACCGTGCCTCCCAGCTCCACCATCACGGTGCCACCGCCGGTTCGTTCGTCATCGGGGTGGTCCTCCAATCCCATGGATCCAATCCCCAGGCCGAAGCTGGCCCAGAAGCCACTGCGCTCGGGCTGCCCCGTCGGCTGGGCGGCCGCCGTGGACGCCATCAACCCCAGGGCGCTGACCATGATCACGAATATCATCAGATGTCTATTGATCGGTGCTCCTCACTGTGTATGGCGGTCATATGATTCGGCGACCTCAAATAAGCGGGCGGCCACCCCGTCGGACACATCCAGTCCCCGATCGGTGGGACAAAAGCGACCTTCTCGTTCTTCCATTAATCCTCTGGCCGTTAACTCTCGAAGGGCCTGCTCGACGCCCTTGAGCACCCCATCGCCCACGGCCTGCCCGTAGTCCTTATAGAGAGATTCCCAATCAATGCCAAATCGATTCCGAGCCCCCAGAAATAAGCGCTCTTTGAAGTGATCGGCCGCGCTCAGGCGCTCCACCTGGGCAAAGCCTAGCGGGTCCTGTCGATAATCATCGAAGCGCCGCTCATTGGCCCGTCGGATGGCTCCTCCCCCCGCCAAGACCTCCAGTCCATGGGCCCCGGGACCCAGCCCCAGATAGGGCCGGCCCCGCCAATAGGCCCGATTATGCCGGCTCTGCCCGCCGGGAGCCGCAAAATTGGACACCTCGTAGCGCTCCAGGCCCACCTCGCCACAGGCCTCCACCAGGTGCCTCAACATATCGGCCGCACGATCCTCATCGGGCACCTCTAACATCCCTCGCTTTCGATGAATCCAAAACGCCGTCCCCGGCTCGATGGTCAGGTTGTATCCGCTCACGTGGTCCAGGCCGTGCTCTCGGACCAATCGCTGCATCTCTGCAAGATCGGCCTCCCACTCCGCCATCGGCTGAGAGGGACCGGCAAAGATCAGGTCCATCGACACCCGCTCCATCACCGCCAGCGCCGCCTCCACCGCCGCCACCGCCTGCCTCCCATCGTGGTTTCTTTTCAACCGGCGCAGGTGGCGCTCTTGAAAGGATTGACAACCAATGCTCAGGCGCTCCACCCCGATGCGTCGCCAGGCCTGAAGCGCTCCCTCCTCGATCTGATTGGGGTTGGCCTCCAGGGTGACCTCCACCTCCTCGGCCACCTCGAAATGCCGGCCCACGGCCTCCACCAAGTGCCCCAAACACCGGGCCTCCAATAGCGAGGGCGTGCCGCCCCCAAAATACAGCGTCGCCACCTGGCGTCCCTCAAGCTCGCCCGCCCGATCTTCCATCTCCTCTAACACCGCTGCCGTATAGGCCTCGTGCGGTATATCGACCTTGATATCGACCGCAAAATCACAATACGGGCACAGCCGCTCACAAAAAGGCACATGAATATAGATGCCGGCCTTGTTCATCGGGCCTCGTACTCTATTCGCCCCTCCCGGGCTCGCACCTGGATCAGCGTTGGATTTAAACTCTCCCGCGGCGTCGCATCCGGCTTGGGCTGTCCCGACAGCTCCTCCCACCCATCGCGTCCCCAGGGTCGGGGGATATGATAGCTATAGAGAAAGTCCTCGGCGCCCAGCGTCAAATTCTCACCGGACTCCAATACCTCCGTGGTATATAGATACTTGCGATCCACCACCACGCGCACATCTCGCCAATCACTCCCCGATTGATTGACGATGCCAATATTAAACCCCGACATCGAGG
>CAZMJS010000071.1:0-17620 GCA_964566695.1 uncultured Bradymonadales bacterium | reverse complement strand
CCACCACCAGCACGTCGGACACTGTCTCCGCCATGGAGATCACATAAGCCCCCAGAGAGTCCTCGCCGATACGGGCCGCCATCTGGAAGGTGTCGAGTACATTTTGGACCGGCTCTTCAAACTCCGCATCCCAGGGGATCAACGCCCTCGGGTTCTGAAGCTCTTCGACCAAAAAGGCCACCCGCTCTTCCTCGCTCCACTCCCCATAGCTACCTATCTCCAGATAGTTTAAGACGGCATCCATCGCCTCCGTATGGCGCGTACTCTCCTGGCGTAGGTCGAGCTTGCTCAACGTCAGCCCAAAAGTGGCCAGGCGTCGTCGAATATCCTTGAGGTGCCCATCGGCGATACGGCCGAGTCCACTCTCTCGAAGCGAGCGATCGCATAGATCCAGGGGCTCTCGCACATCGACGGCATCCACGTAGATGGGATCGTCCGTCGGCGTCTCTCCCGCCAACCGGGCCTCGATATGGCGCCGCGTCGCCTCCAATCGCTGGCGTACTTCGCGAAGTAGCTCTCGATAGGGCTCCGGCGCATCGCCCACCACCTGGCGAAGCTCCTCGCTGCACACCGTCTCTGACAGCTCAGCCCTAAGGGCGTCCACCTCCTGATAGTAGTGGTCCGCCGCCATCCACCGCGACAACAAGCTCACCCGCCAGGTCACCTCAGGTGTTACATTGGGATTGCCATCGCGATCGCCGCCCATCCAGGAGCCAAAGCGAATCGGCGTCGCCTCCACCGGCAGGGGCTTTCCCGTATGGCGCTCCAGAGCATCGCTCATCTCCCGCAATAGCTCTGGCACCACGTCCCACAACACATTCTCGAAGATCACCAGGCCCCCTCGGGCCTCATCCTCCGGGGTGGGACGCTTGCGCCGAAGCTCCTCGGTCTGCCAGATGGACGTGATCTCTCGCCGCAGCTTTGACACCGTCTCTTTGCGCTCTCGCGGCGTTAAGTCCGGGCGATCCCGCTTGTCGAGCACCCTGGCGATGCGATTGAACTTCTGCTGCAGGGTTCGCCGCATCACCTCCGTGGGATGGGCCGTAAACACGAGTTCCACCTCCTGCTCACACATCGCATCGAAGAGCGCCTCTTTGTCCACCCCTTCATCGATCAAGCTCTGGAAGGTCTCCTCAAAGGACCCTCGCTGCGGTGGGCTCTCTGGATTGCGCTTATACTGCCGACGACGGCGCACCCGATGGTGTTGCTCCGCCATATTGGCCAGCGCCAAAAACTGAGAAAATGCCCGTGCTAGCCCCCGCGCCTCCTCCTCATCCCGTCCCACCAGGATCTGGCGAAGCTGCTCAAATTCCCCATCATCGCCCCGATGCGCTCCCTTCGACAGGCGCCGCACCTGTTCCACCCGTTCAAAAAATGCTTCTCCTTCCTGCTCGGCCAGGGTATCTCCCAGCAATTTGCCCAGCAGATGAACATCGTCGCGTAACGGTGCATGGGGATCATCAGTCATCGTCTCTCCTCAAGCCAAGAAGCCACCATCTTCCGATTACTTGCCATTAACATAGACACAGGGCATCACCGGCAACCTCCTTTGTCAATCCAGGGCCCTACTATGCTATCATGCTCTCCTGCCCCAACCCTCATCAACCCCGGACTTAACCATGCTCAACCTCTACACCGCCATTAAGACATGGGGCCTTCGCGGCACCCTCGGAGGCCTGGTCTTCATCGTCACCGCCACTCTCTGGTACCTCAACTGCCTGGACGCCACCCACGACCCGGGCCTCAACCAGGGCCAGCGGGCCATGTACCAGATGATGGGCGAAGAGACCCTGAAGCGCGCCGGATTCTATGACATCTACCCCGACGGCCGCCCCTCGGACTTTGTGGAATTCATTGAATCCGAGGAAGGCCAAAAGCTCTGGCCTCAGACCACCGATGAATACTACTCCTCTCACGACCCCACCCGCCGACCGGGCTCCGGCCCCGACCGCATCCTCCAGCCCAGCCAGATCACCTATACCCCCTTCGAAGTCGACCCCTCAGCGGGCAAACAGGTCGTCTACATCCCCCACGACGACCTCGGCAAGATTGAATTCCGCGGCTACCGAGACCCCCAACGTGGGCCCTTCCAGACATCGAAATGGCCCTTTCCATCGGACGCCAATCCCATCGATCTCTAGCGCTGCTCCCCTTCGTCCCCCTCAGCGATCACATCCACCTCATAGCCATCGGCCGCGATACGCGCACCGATGTCGCCGACGCTCACCACCGCGTCGTCGAATTGGACCACCGCCTCTTCTTTCTCCAGCGACACCTCCCCGGAGCGCACCCCATCCACCTCGGCGATCGCCGTCTCCACGGTGGCCACGCACCCTCCACAGGTCATCCCCTTGACCGAGATGGTCGCCTCTTGAGATGAGTCCTCTTGGCCCTCCTCCAGCATCTCCTGGGGCGACGCCAGGGCCGTCGGCCCGTGAGTCATCACCGTCGGGAGCGACAATAGCGCCACCACCAGCGCCAGGTGGACCCCAAAGAAGAGCCTCGCTTGGCCGGCCCGCGTCGGCGCCCTGGCCTCACCATCGCCGGCCTCCGCGTCACAGGGATCGCACTGCTCGCCGCGATGGCGGATAAAGCCCTCCCAGAAACTATAGGCCAATAATATAGCCGTCAGTCCATAGAAATACCCGCTATAGGCCTCCAGTTGCATCCCCACGCCGGCGGCGGTGATCCCGGTCACGGCGATCAGGAGCGGAATCCAACAACAGGCGGTCGCCAGCGTCGCCGCAATGAGTGTTCCCGTCTGGGTGGCAATGGTCTTGATCTTCATAGGCTCTTTCCACATCAAAAAGACTCAGGCCGAACACCCACAATCGAGGCACTCCGACACCGTCGTCGTCTGGCATACATCGGAGAGCTTGTCGCGCAGGGCGCGCCGCGCTCGATAAAGCCTCACCGACGCATTATTGGCCGAGATCGACGCCTCCTTGGCATAATCCTTGACGGCCTGCCCGCCGAGGATCACCGACTCCAGGATATCGTGATAGGACGTCGGCAATTCTTCAAGCAGAGAAAGGCTGCACCGGCAGGTCTCCTCCTCCAACTCATCGGCAGGCATTCGGCTCAGATCCAGATCGGCGCGCTTCATGGGCCGCCGCTCAATGCGCCGCGCCTCATCCACTGCCATCCGCGTCGCCAACTGCCAAAACCAGGCCTCCGCAGCTTCCGACTCGTCCAATCCATCGCGACGCTCCACCGCCTTCAATAAGGCCTCCCCGAATAAATCCTGGGCGTCTTCCTCGTCCCAACCACGGCTGCGATAATGAGCCACCACCCGACCGCGCATAGCTTCCCATCGCCGCATCAATTCTTGAGTCATCATCCCATCTCCAACTCTTATCTCCGCACCCAATTCGCGGATCCACTCCCCGAGGCGTCCCCCCGGACGCCTCGAGCCTCTCAGGCGCTGCATCGGCAACCGCAGCTATCGGGGCACTCGCAGGCCTCGCTGCAGCAGACGCAATCGGCGCATCCCGACTCGCTGCACCCACAGGACGAACAGCAGGGACACTCCGGAAATTCGTGGCAATTACAATTGTCGGTCTTGCACTCACTCATGGCTACTCTCCTCGTCGTTCAACACTCGATTCACGGGCATCCTCATGACACCCATTCTCCAGAGGCGCTTTGGCCCCCTTCACCACCAGAGACGACAATCCCTTCAAAATCTTACACACCAAACTCAGATATCCCATCGCGCCATCTCAGTCCGTGGACGACGATCGCCGGATATCCATCACCACGCTCACCCCGTGGATGAGCACTAATATCGCCATCGCGACCAGCGCTGGCGTGGCCAGATAAACCGGCTCATAGTCGGTGACATCGCCCAGATGAAGCCTCGTCAATATCAGCCCCAATCCTTGAGCATCTTCCAGAAGTGCCCCCGTTTGGTAGGCCATCAAGGCCACGGCAAAGGCGACCAGCCATATATCTCCCAGCACCTTTGGCCGCATGGCTCCACCGGGAAGAATGTAGCTCATGAAGCGACCCCCCTTGGTCGTGCGTCGGCCCACTAAAAACCCAACCACCAGCGACAGCGCCATCACGCCCATCAATTCCAAGAGCGTGGACAGCCACCCCGGCAATACCCCCCCCATCGATTGCTCGCCCAGCCTGGCCACCATGGCCCACGTCGAGGGCCGCTGCTGCTGGCCATCCTCTTCGATCGCCTCCACCAATAGCGAGCAAATATTCTCCTTGCGGGGCAACTCCTCCCCCCTTTCTAGCGCCGCTGCCTCGGTCTCCGCGATGGCCATCAACTCCCGCTGAGCCGGGCTATCGCTCAGCCCCTGGATGGACTCCTGCACCGACGGTGCGGCCAGCCCATCATCGTAGATGGTATCTTCCACCTCCATGGCGCTTTTCAACGTCGCATCCCCCTGTGCCACCATGGGGCCCACCACCACCATCATCAATGCCAGCAGGCCCGCCAGCCCCAGCACGTCTCCCCATTTCCAACGGGGCAACCACTGGGAGCGCCACGTCTGCGCATCGCCATCGCCCTCGAGCTTTCGGCGCCGACGTCCACCGCGAAGACCGAGCAGGAACAATAAAAAGGGAAGCGCCAATAACAGGCCCCCCATGATCCATGCACTTCGCTCGGCCTCCAATGCCCACCGCTGCTCCGGTCCCTCGGACATGATACAGCCCTCGGCGCGATTGCGATCGGCGCGATCTCTCCACTCCTGCGCGTAGTCCTCGCGCCCCTGCTCCTCCATCCATTCGGCGAGCCCCTCCCAGGCCATATAACCAAACCCTATATTTGGAAATAGGCGCGCGTGGCGTGACGCCAGGCGGTGAACGTCCTGCGCATCTTCGGCGTCCAACGCTCGTTGAATGGGCCGATGTCTCTCTTCTGTGGTGATCTCCTCGAAGGTCAGCGCCATGCCCATCAGCGCCTGTCGCCGCTCCGCTGCAATCCCCAGCCGCTCCGCTTGCTGCGCCGCTCGCTCAAACACCTGGTCACTGAGATCGCTCTCCCCCAACACCTCTAACGCCTGGCTTAAATCCAATAGATCTTTCCAGTGTGCCCTCTCCGTATTCACAGCCTCTTCCATTAACTCCGCCGCTCGCTCCTCCTCCCCCAGAGCATCGGCCCACAGGGCCAAATAGAGCGGATAAAAGGGGTTTGTCCGGTCCCGCTTCCTCGCCTCCTCCAATTGCTCCACCACGATCTCGATCTCCTCGACATCGGCATGCCAACGGAGTTCGGCGATCTGGTGATAACCGCTTATCGCCTCCTCTAAGCCCCCGCGATCCCACAACTCCTGCCGTATCTCGCTGACCAAAAACCCGTGGAAAAAGCCGGCATCGCCTGCCCCATTATTCAACGCTCGCTGGTCCGCCCCCCAGGTCACCTGAGCAGGCGCCGGCCCGTCGAGGCGATATCGAATCTCGGTCTGATGGTTCCAATAATCACTATCCTGATATTCCAGCCCCACCCGCAGCGCCCCATCCCCGTCGGGCTCCAACTCGTCGATCACCGCCGGAAATTTGATCCGGTCCACCACCGCCCCCACCTCTTTGTCGACCTCCAACAGATAATGCACCACCCCGTAATAGACGCGCCCCGAGATATGCACCGGCCCCACCACCGACCCTCGCTGCTCATCGTAGGGCAGGCTCACGTCGCCCAATAGAAGTGGACGACCGTCCGCCCTCTCGCCTGTGGCCTCCGACGCCAATTGCTCCCACTCCTCATAAAACGTCCGGCCATGTTCCCACAGCGCTGGATGATGGACGCGCCATGCCACCTCGCCGGCCTCATCGATGCACTGGACGCCGGCCACGAAGGACTCCACCTCGCATGGGGAATCCTCTTGCGCCACCGCCGACGAGGCGCCCATGGCCATCGCCAACCACACCAAACAAGCAACTACCACCCTTCGCATCGCCACTCCGATTTGCACGGCACAAATATTAGTGCTCACTAACCATTCATCCCAGAGCATGACGGCTTATCTTCTCCTTGGCAAAGTCCCTCGATCTTCGCGGTGGTTTGCTCCCACGACAGAAGCCCCTACATTGAGCCTCGCCGCCAACGCCCACAAGCCCTACGAGGAGCCCCCATGAGTTGGACGCAATGCCCTGATCCCATCCCCGGCGATCGCTCCACCGTCGACGCCATCGACACCGTCCCCGGCGACGCCGAGGACTTCACCCCCATGCCTGAGAGCACGGGACAGCCGCGCCAGATCGCCGTGGGCTCCAACCTCTCTACCGACGACTGATCATTGCCCCTCCTCTTCCCCCACTCCCTCCGCCGCCTATGAGCGCACCTCCCACGAGTCTCCGACGCGCCCTGGATAAGCGCGGCTACGCCATCGACGCCCCCCTGGCATCCCACTCGTTGGCCCGCACATTTCGCGGCCGCGCCGTCGACGACGACCAGCCCCTGGTGATCAAGGCCCTCGATATCAAGCACCTCGGCTCCTGGAAGACCCTGGAGCTCTTTGAACGACAGTGGAAGACCCTGGCGGCCCTCGACCACCCGGCGCTGCCCACAGCTCGCGACAGCTTCTGGCTGGACGACGAAGAGACCACCCTCGCCGTCCTCCTCTTCGACTATATCCCCGGCACCCCCCTCGATGCCCTGGACCACGGCGCCGAACATTGGAGTGAACATGAGCTCCTGGGCTTCCTCAAGGAAGTATTGGCCATCCTCGCTTATCTCCACGTCTTTTCGCCGCCCGTGGTCCACCGCGACATCAAACCGGCCAACCTCATCCGCCGCCCCGATGGGTCCTACGCCCTCATCGATTTTGGAGCTGTGCAGGCACTCCAACCCCACGATCTAGGCGACCGAACCTTTGTGGGCACCCACGGATTCATGCCCCCGGAGCAGGCCCTGGGCCAGGCCCGTCCGGCCTCTGACATCTACGCCCTGGGGGCCACGGCCATTGCCTTAGCCACCGGCAAATCCCCCCTGGAACTGAGGCGGCAAAATCTGCACATCGAGGTTCGCGATGAGCTTGCGTTGAGCGCCTCCACCGAGAGCATCCTCCAATGGATGGTACAACCCGATATCGACCGACGCGCCGGGGACGCCAACGCCCTCCTCCGGGCCATCGAGGCCGGACTCATCGTCGATCCCGATCGCGACTCATCCCTGCCCGATGATGCCGCCATCACCGTCCGCCGTCGCCCCGGATCTGACTCCACCACCGAGTTCATCACCTCTCACCACACCATCCCTCAGCGCTATCTGGACCTCGGCATCACCGGCCTCGTAGTGCTTGGTTATAGCGCCTGGTTTAGCCTCAACCTGGTCTATGATTATCCCCCGAACACCATGGACTTCGTCGCCATCCTCGGCGCCATCGCCGTTGTCCATATCTTCGCCATTCTCCTGGCCTTTCTCGCCATCATTTCCCACCTTAAAGAGGGACATGATTGGGACGATATCCTCCAGCGCCTGCGCTTTTATCACCGCGGCTTTACGCGTCCCACAAACTTCCTGCTGGCCCTCTTATTTATCCCCTATTTCATCGCCAGCACCGTCATCGTGGCCTTCCTTTTAAAGTCCAACGATCGAGTCCTCCAGGAGGAGCGCCTGCGCATCACCGACGACCATATCCACTGGGAACGGCTGGAGGGCCCCGACGAGCGCCGCACCCGTCAGACCACTTCATTGAGGCGCGACAACCTCCAGGACATCCGGCTGGATCAGCAAAAAATCATCCTGAATGACGCCGACCAACGCGTCGTCTTTGATCTGCGACGGTCCTCCGACGAGGAACACCAGTGGCTGCTCAACGAGCTAAAGACGGAGCTCAACTTTTCCGCTGACAGGGGGGATGCATGAGCGTGACCGATCCCCCCATCACGTCGCCCCGAACCATCGGCGACTACACCCTGGAGCGTTCACTGGGCGAAGGCGCTCAGGCCACCACCTATCTGGTCAGCCACCCCGAGCACGACGAACCCCTATGCCTCAAGGAGATTCGCGTCAATCAGGTCGATGATTGGCGCCAGGTGGAGCTCTTTGAACGTCAGACCGAGGCCCTCCAGCAGATCGACCACCCCGCCATTCCCCGGCTCGTCGACGCCTTTCACGACGCCGATCACCGCGACGGCGATGGCCGCGGCCAACGCCCCGCTGACCAACGCTTTGTCATCGTTCAGCAATTCCTGGAGGGCCAAAACCTCCAACAACGCCTGGACGACGGCCACCGCTTCACCGACGCCGACCTTCGCCAACTGGCCGACGAGATCCTCCAGGCCCTCATCCACCTCCACGAGCGCCCTCGACCCATCATCCACCGCGATATCAAACCCTCTAATATCATGGCCCGACCCGATGGGACCTACGCCCTCATCGACTTTGGCGCCGTCCGCATCCTCGGCGATCAGGCCTCCGATCGAACCACCACCGCCGGCACCACCGGGTATACGCCCCTGGAGCAATTGGCCGGCCAGGCCCAGCCGGCCTCCGACCTCTACGCCCTGGGCGCCACCCTGATCCATCTGGCCAGCGGCCTGCACCCCTCCCAACTCCCCATCACCGAGCTCACCCTCGATTTTCGCGAACACGTCCACCTCAGCGACCACCTGATCGCCGTCATTGAGATCCTCGTCAAACCCTCGCCCGACGAGCGCTTCGCCGACGCCCGACAGGCCCTGGAGGCCCTCCATCATCCGGACACCCTAACCCCAGACCGCCAACGTCCCTCCACACAGCTACAGGGCGCCCACTACCAATGGGATCACTCCACGCCCAAAGGGCGATTTCACCTGCAACACACCCCGCACTCCTTGACCCTGTCCTTCACCCCCCACTTCAATATTCTGGCGACTGGCATGGCCATTCTCGCCCTGGTGGTGGTCCTCTCCGCCATCACCCCTCTTTGGTACCTACCTCTCATCGCCGCTTTTCTCCTCTTTATCGCCCTTCGCATTCAGGAGTCCTGGCGCATCCACATCGCCGAATTGAGCCCCGAAGCTCTGCGCCTTCGCCGCTCCCTTCCCCTGGCGCCCTCCACCGATATACCGCTCGACGCCATCACCGACGTCGATCACCATCGCCACGCCCTCCGCCTGCACCTGAACGCCCCCAACCTCCCCAGTACCATCCAATTCGGCGCCCCCGACGACACCTCCCAAGAGCCAGCCCCCCATCAACGGGCCAACCTGGACGCCCTGGCCGGCGAGATCCAGGCCTTTGTCGAGGCCCACTGACCAGAACCACTTCTTTTGAACTTACCTCATGCACGGAATCACCAAAAAAACGCCCCGATGGAATCACTTCCACCGGGGCACCTATCAGTCGTGGTCCATCTGGGCTAAGACTCAGTCGTAACTGACCTGAATATTATCCACCCAGCCGGTGTCGCGATTGGCGTCGACGGACCCATCTTTGGCATAGGCAAACCGAAAGGTCTCGGTGCCGGCCTCTGAGACGTCGTGGGTATAGCTCTCCCAGCCCGTCTCACCTGAGAGGTTGGCCGTATTACTGAGAAGATCGCAAGCAGTCGGATCTTCGCAGAATAACAACTCATCAAAGTTGTTTTCGCTACTGGCAAACCAATCAAAGCTCAGCTCTCCGGCTTCCGCGAAGTCGATCTCCACGTCCATCCAGGTCAACTCATTATGAGTGATTGGGCCGGCCTGGGCCGATAGACTACCTGTGGAAGCCTCCTCGGAGCTCACAAACCACTCCGCATCACCACCGGTGGTGATGGTCACGTCGTCCACACTCGGAGCAATCACGTCTTCCAGGTCTATGTCGGGCATGAGCACGGCGTGCTCATCGTCCATCACGAAGTGCACCAAAATCAGCGGCAACCCCTCGTTCAGATACGCGTAAGCATTCAGAATCGCTCCCTCTTCCACCACGTCCTCCGGCACGGGATAAGACCATGAATCCCCGCCGGCTTCCAGAACGACCGTGGCGAAATCAAAGGCCACGTCCGCAGCCCCCGAATCGTCGCCCAACGACAGATCCGTAATCTCAACCAACGCCGTTTCATCTTCGTCTTCGATGGTCACGTCTGCGCTTCCCACGCCGTCAGCACCGTGAAATGCTCGAACCGAGGCCATGTCGTCGCTCAGATCGGCCTCTAGATCATCCTCCAAGACGGCAAACGTCAGATCCCCATCATCGCCATAGGCCACCACCGAGTAATTCATCCCCAGTTCAAATTCCTGCTCTGGTGTGGTCGCCACGGTGCTATCATCGACGTTGATATCGAACTCATAGGTATCCGGATCCACCACCAGGGCATCGGCCGCCGAACCAAAGTCCAACGACGTCAGCGCATCTTCTTCGCCGCTCAGCGCCACATCCACCTCACCGGCACCTTCAAAGAGGTGAACCAGGCGAATCGTCGTCACCGCTTCTTCCACCTGCGGAATATCAAACTCCGTCACCGCTGCCCCACAGGGACCCGTGGCGACCAGCACAAAAGAGTAGGGCCCGCCGACTTCCTCAGGGGTCACCGTAAACGAGCCATCCGAGTCAAACGCGAAGTCCGCGCCATCGCCGATGGTGGCAACGGAGACATCCTCCGTATCATTGAGATCCAGCTCGAAGGGCGAGGTTTCCACCCCTTCGTAGAACCGATCGTCGCCCCCACTGATCCCATCGATGGCCAGCGACTCCTCGCAGCCCCCGGCGCCACCTTCGCCATTGCACACGTATTCCACGTCCGTGATCTCATCTTCCGACAACTCACCGCTGCCGTCGAGATCGACCCCTGTATAAATGGCAACACCGCCGTTTTCGCACTCATCACCGGGCTCTAACTGCTCCAGTTCCACGAGCGACGACGGGCCGGGCTCTCCGGGCTCTCCAGGCTCTCCGGGCTCTCCAGGCTCTCCCTGTTCTCCGGCAGGACCTTCCACTCCGTCATCACCACCACAGCCCACGGCCGCGGTGCCCACCAGGCCCGCGCACAACAGGGCCAGCCAGATCTGCTTACTAAGCTTCATCATTCCACACCTCTAAGTCTGCAAAAATTGATTACGAGCACTGTTCTCACTCATGATACCCATTATGATCCGCCACTACGCTAGAGTTCCTGCTCGATGGAACCCAAATGCTCTCAGACAGAGGTTCTACTGCCAAACGGTTGTACCGATAACATACCAAACCCCACGGCGTATCCAACGCTGAGTGTCTTTAGGCTCGGTTTTATAGCATACATCATCCGCCGTTTCACCTCCCATGATCAAGTTTTACAAAAAACTAATAACGCAACGAGACTGTTCGACGTTGCCCACAACCACTTTCAACATATTGCCTTTGCCATCTACAGTTCATCTCCCACCAGCCACAATCAACAATTCTTTCGCGACGCCTTTTAGCACCGCCCCTTCAACTCTTTAGATCCAGGGCATAGCGCATCAGGTCTTCCAATTCTACGACCTCCAGCGCCTTCTTGTGGGTGGCCTCCAGCACCACCGGCGGGGCGACGCCGGCGTCCAAGGCCTCCTTCCATCGCCCAGCGCATAGGCACCACTGATCGCCGGGCTCCAACCCAGGAAAATTATATTGGGGCTGCGCCGTGATCAGATCATTGCCCCGCTGTTTGGAAAACTCCAAAAAGGTCTCCGTCACCCTGGTGCACACCACGTGCAGACCCCGGTCTCGAGGCCCCGTGGCACAGCAACCATCGCGATAAAACCCGGTCTTCGGATCATGGGAGCAAGACTTTAAGGGCTGGTCCAGCACATTGAGGCGCGGTTCTTCATGAGGGGACTTCATCACAACTCTCCTACGGTTTTCCACAGCTTATTCACAACCATCGATCAACTCGTCGGCCGACGCTCCAGATTGGGCGGGTCAGGGCTGATTGCGCATATGGGCCGCCACCCGATCCAGGGCCTGGTCCAAAAAGCGGCGAAGCTCTTCATCCTCCACCTCATCCTCCAGGGCCTGACGCATGCATAGCATCCACTGTTGGCGAGCCGATTCCCCGATCTCAAAGGGAAGATGCCGCGCCCGAAGCCTGGGATGCCCGTACTTCTCGACGTACAGTTGGGGACCGCCGAGCCATCCCGTCAAAAAGAGGATTAACTTCTGTCGCGAGCTTCGCAGGCTATCGGCGTGCATATCCCGAATCTCCTGGGCCTCCGGTAGCTCGTCCATCAGGTCATAAAAGCGATTCACCAGGCGCTCCACGCCCTCGGCCTCGCCAATTCGCTCATAAGGGGTCGTCTCATGGGGCACAATAATCCTTCGTCCATAAACCGGGGTTGATTCTCAGTCAGGGCCGTCGTCTTTGGTCAACAAACCAGAGACCAAAAAGATCATTCCCGCAAGCCCGGGCAAGATCGCCAATACACCGGCGGCCCTCAAGGGATGGGCCGCCACCTCTTGCCCCCGCGCCCACAGCCGATCCCGCACCTCCGGCGTCGCCATCTCCAGCGCCGCTTGCGCCTCCGCCAACCCCATCTGCCACCCGACCACGCCCACCGCCACCAAGGCGATGGCTCCCACTAGCGGCATTGCTCCGGCGATCAGCCGACGCCTTCGTCGCGGCGCCCCCTGGCGAAAACTGCTCCCGTAGAGCACGGCCGACACCAGCAGCACCGGGTAGACCATCAGCCCAATCGCCAACACCATATACATCCACCAGCCGCCCTCTCGAAACATCTCTGCGATCATGCCCATATGCGACCTCACCCTATCCATTCGCCAACCTGAGTCATCCAGTACCAATTAATCTACACCGAACCTCATCGCATGGCCATGGCTACTCACTGGGCTGCCAACTGCTGGCTATCCCTATCATCCGCCAACTCCAGGGTCCGATCGCCCTCAAATAACCCGGCGTCCCATCCACATACCGCGCCTCTTCGCAGGGCCTCCACCAGATAGGCCGTCGATTTCTCCACCAGGATACGATCCAGCCGCGGGAGCTGTTCCTCCGGTACCTCCACGCCCTCTCGCTCGGCCATTTCCTTGATAAGCTTCCAGCGAAGCTCGCGGTCCGGCGTATCCACCTCGATGATCTGGTCGATGCGTCCGGGCCGCCGCATGGGTCGCGGAAGCTTGGTGTGATCGTTGGAGGTAAAGAGCACAAAGGGGATGTCGCAATAGCCCTCCTCAAAGAGACGCAGCTTCGTCTCCAGGCTATGATTGCCGACGCGATCCACATCGTCGATCACCACCATCTCAGGGCGCAATAAGTCGACGACCAGCCGCCACTGACGAACCCGAATCATGTCGTAGAAATCGGGGGTTAGCATCAGGGTTCGCGTCGACAACTCTCGGGCCGCCTGCATGCAGAATGTCGATTTCCCACACCCCGGCGGCCCCTGGATGAGCACATTTCGCCGCAACCCGTGCTCCCGAAACCTCTCCCATCGCTCGATATGCTCCTTTAACGGCCCATAATAGTCATAGCGACCCGGCGATAGCTCTTGCCACCGAATGTCCTCCCGATCGACGGCGTCCAGCAGAATGGCCTCCTGATCCCCCCATATCAGCGACGCCACTCCTTTCGTCATGGCCTCCATCCCGTCCAATCTCTTGCGATAGAAGACTTCACTTGGCCCTCGACTGAGGCCCGATTCCTCCACGCATAGCTGAGCCCCATTGGGAAGATGAACCACCTCCATATGACCCCGCTCGTCGCGAAACCCTACCTCTGTCTCCGCCATCTCCTTGACCCGATCGATGATGAAGCTCACATGGCCGTCGAGTCGACTAAACCCGTGAACATTTAACCAATCCGTCGAGTTCTGAAAGTCGCGTTGCATCCGAAAGGTCGCATCCTCGCCTCGACTCTCCTTCCACCCCTCCACCTTCGCTCGCCGAATGGCCTCCACCACATGGGCCGCCGAAAACTCCTGGAGCAGCGCCTCCAGCCGCCCCATCTGATCCTCCGGGATCTCCATGCCCTCCCGATCTCCCAACTCCTCGATGATTTCTCGCCGCACCGACGCCCGGGGGTCATCAAATCGAATGATCTGGTCAATGCGCCCGGGACGCCGCATCGCCGCCGGGATCCGCGTATAGTCATTGGACGTAAATAGCACGATCGGGATATCGCAGGTCCCCTCCTCGAAAAAGCGCAGCTTCTCCTCCAACCCCGAGCGCATCCCCGCCGCCGTGCGATCGATATCGTCGAGCACCATCACCTGTGGCCTCAATAGCTCCAAAATGACAAACCACTCCGTCAGGCCCGCCTCCTTAAAAAACTCGGGACTCACCAATAGAGCTCGCTCCGACAACTCCCGCGCCGCCTGATAGCATAGCGTCGACTTCCCACACCCCGGAGGCCCCTGAAGCAATATATTCCGACGAATCCCTTGATCATAAAACGCCCTCCATTGATCGATAAATTCAAGGCGATCCCCCTTATAGTGGTGGCCGCTGAGGTCGAATTCCCGCAGGCATAACTCCCCCCGGGAGCGGTCCAATATCAATGCCGGACGCCCCTCCCAGCACAAATCCCCCAGGGCCATGAGGACCTCCTTCGAGGTGTCCACCTCGCTGCGACAATAAATGACTGGACTATCCCCCGCCGTCGAGGAGCGCTGCACACAGACCGTCATCGATCCATTCAACGCCACCGTCTCCAGGCGCTGACCCTCCTCGACGTATAGCTCCTCCACCGACGAGCGCTTGGCGATCAACTCATTGACCAGCACCCCTGGCGCCGCCACTTTCACATCATAGCCATGGGCCTGCCGGGCCTCGTCGATGCACTCAAAGCGCCGCTTCGCCCCGCAGCTATGGTCGATGACCCGCCCCATAAAGCGCCCCCAGGTCCCGGGCCTTGTCGGCGACAAGTCACCGACCAGATCGCTCATATCCTCGATCCGATCCCGCGTCTCTTCCACCGCCTCCAGCGCCTCCTCAGATAATTCGTATTCCCCGTTCACCACCCGACTCGCCGCAGCAAATAGGGCTCCGTAGACCGCTCCATGGATCGGCAACATAGCTCTCCTCTCTCGCTTTATCTCACCCGTTTATTGAACACTAAACACCAGAGCCCAATGCTCACAAAAAAATAATGTCCCGCTAACCTCATTGTTTACCCACTAGTAAACACTCCTCCCCGATATGTCAACCCGCCGCTTCCTCCTCCACATAGCCACGCTCCTCCAACGCGATGGCCGTGGCCTCGATGGACAACCCAAACCAGTCCGCAAGGCTCGGCAAATCCCCCTTCTCCAATGAAGCTATCTCCCGCGAATAGTCCCGAAATCTCTCCTCACCCACCCCATCAAAGACCAGCGGTCTCTCCTCAAACCGACGCTCAAAGGCCCGCGACAGCGCCCGGTCATTGAGCAATAGATGAATCGCAAAATAATTGGCCTGCCACTCCTCGGGCCGATAGGATTTTTCGCTCTTCACCACATCGCGCTCCAGGGTGACCATCCGCACCTCTTGGGACTCCCCGGTGGCTTCCAAAAACAGGGGCCGATGCAATACCCAGTGGCCGATCTCATGGGCCACCGTAAAGCGATAGCGCCCCCGGTGACCGGCTTGCGCCAACCGACTGTCGATATGGATCTCATTTTTGAGCGGATAGGTGATCCCCAGAATATCCTGCTCTCCATCGACCCCCAGTGGCCGGTCTCGATAGATGGCCACCCCGAACTCCTCATATAAATAGTCATAGACCAGGGCGTCCAGATCCACCTCTCCCAGGGGCAATCCTCCAAAGGCCTCCCGGCATAGGTCATAGGCCCGCGCGCGAATCTCCTCTCGCTCCAGATAGGGAAATTCCATCATGCCCCGTCATCTTCTTCGCTCTGCAGTCGCTCTACATAGTCCCGAAGCTTTTCTCGCTGCGTCGAATTGAGCTCCTTGACGCTGCGGTACAGGGCCACGTCTTCCGCGTCCCGAGGACGCACATCGGAGGGCGTCTTTCCGGCCAATGTGATCAACTCATCGGCATCCAACGCCAACTCCACCGCGATCGCCTTCAAGGTCTCTTCGGCCACCGACGGTGGCGGATCATCCTTCTCCAGGCGCACAATGAACGAGCCCGAGCGCTCAATACGCCGCGCCAACTCTCGCACCCCAACCTCCCTCTCCTTTCGCGCCGTTCGAATGATCTTGCCGAGTTCAGAGGCCATGGGTTCCTCGCGGTGGGGGTTGTCGATCGGCGTCTATTATAGTCCCCGACGTCGATCTGTGTAGGTTCAACGCCCCCATGGTTAACCGCCAAACGACAGGTCAAACTCCTTTTGCCACCGATCCAGGTCCGCCCGTTTTGCCCGCACCTCCAGAACAGTGCCTTCCTCGGTATGACGCTCGTCGATGACGCTTGCGCGCTCGTAAACCTCGCCCACCAGCGATCCCTGCTCGAAGGGAATGAGCACCGTCTCCTCGCATAACTGATCATCGCGGCTATCGACAATCGCCTGACGCAGTCGGTCGACATCCTCTTGATTGAGAGCGCTCAAGGCCAGCGCTTCGTCGTATTTTTCGGCCCCTTTTGGCAGCCCCTCTTCATCGACGCGGTCCATTTTATTGAAGACCAGGTGTCTGGGCACCGACGAGGCACCAATGGAGTCCAAGGTCTGTTCCGTGACCTGTAGCTTTTGGCGCCAATGGTCGTCAGAACCATCAACCACCACCACGATCAGGTCGGACTCCGCCGCTTCTGCCAGGGTGGCGCGAAAGGAGGCCACCAACTCATGGGGCAAATCGCGAATAAAACCCACCGTGTCCGTGACCACCACCGATGGCGTCGTCGGTGGATCGAGACGCCGAACCGTCGTCCCCAGAGTAGCAAAGAGCTTATCCTCCGCCCCTTCACCCGTCTCGCAGAGCCCGTCCATCAGGGTCGATTTCCCGGCATTCGTATAGCCCACAAGGGATACCCGATAGACATTCTTTCGCTGCTCCCGGCGCGACTCCTCGACCTCCTGAATCTGGGCCAGGGACTCCTTACAGTCATGGTCGATGACGATGTTATTGAGGCCGATGAAGGCACTACGATTCGCACTATCATCGGCGGCGAGGGTACCCTTGAATTCGAAACCAATCTCGGCGGTCTATGGTTCGGCTCTGACCAAACATTCACCTCCTCAAAGAGCTATGGCGGCTCCGATGTCCCCTTCCGCTGTCGAGACGAAATCGGCATCGCCACCATCCACGTAACGTGGATTGAGGAGAGTATCACCGAGTCCGTTACCATCGAATGCGTCCAGCCAAGTTAAAGAAACATCACCCCACCTTCTCCTCCCATCATCGGTGGTGTTTCTTCTACGGCAGACGGGACCCGGTGAGTTACAGAACTGGAAAATAAAACTCGTTAAGACAGGGCTCTGGTGGCATCATTTTGCGGCGGCGACCGCGTTCAGGTCATTAATGCCGTCTTTTGCCAGCTACCTCTGCAGGAGGGTTGCCTCGGACCTCGGACCAGTACCTCCTCCATTCCCCTGGCAATCAATACAACCCAAAAAGCCCCCCCGTCCCGACAGGACAGGGGGGCTTTTTGGCTGGGCAATGGAAACTCAATCAATAGTCATTAGCTCGTTCCCACTTGCCTCCTCCCAATTCAGAGGGTGGCCACGTTCGCAGCCCGCATGCCTTTCGGTCCCGACTCCACGTCGAATTCGACGGAAGTATCGTCGGCGATGGTCTTGAAACCGGACTGGTTCAGAGCGCTGAAATGCAAGAAGACGTCGTCGC
>CAZMJS010000070.1:0-17766 GCA_964566695.1 uncultured Bradymonadales bacterium | reverse complement strand
GCCACGGGCCCGGCGATCTATTTTGTCTCTATCGCCCTGGGGCTCATCGGCTTTACCCTGGGCTATTTCCTGTCGAGGGCGACGCGGCTGAGCCCGATCCGGGGGCGGACCATTTCCATGGAGACGGGGATTCAAAATGGGCCGCTGGCGATCTTAATCGTGGCCCTTGCATATACGGGGGATACGCAGGCGGAGGTGATGTTAATTCCGATCTTATACTCCGTGTTTATCGTCATGACATCGACGATGATCATGTATTGGTATCGGCGGATCACCAGGCGCGAGGAGATCGCCCGGGACAACGCCAAGATAGGAGCCATCAAGGAGCGGTAGGCGAGCGATGGAGGGGGGGCCTTGAAATCGCGTGTGGTCGGTGATAAGCCTCCCCGTCCTCAGGCGGGCGGTCGAAACAGGGGCTGTCAGGCAAACTGGGACCGAATTAAGAGATAATGACGAGTCGCCGTGGTCGGCCCGTCCAACCGTCGACAGAGGGCGCTTGGACCCCGACCACCAAGGAGATTAACCATGGAACTTCTGCAAAAGATCAACGCTGAGCAAATTCGCGACGACCATCCTGACTTTCGCCCCGGCGATACCATCAAGGTCCACCTGTTGATCCGCGAGGGCGACAAGGAGCGAGTCCAGGTATTCGAAGGGGTCGTGCTGGCTCGTAAGGGCGGAGGCGCCGAAGAAACGATGACGGTGCGAAAGATCTCGCACGGTGTGGGCGTGGAGCGAATCTTTCCGGTGCATAGCCCGCGGATCGCCAAGATCGAGCTGGCCTCCATCGGCCGCGTTCGGCGTTCCAAGCTGTATTATCTGCGAAATCTGTCCGGTAAGCGGGCTCGTATTCGCAGCAAGCGAAACCGAAAAGGCATCTGATCGATCGCCCTTCTGGGCGAGGCATAGCGGAGCCTATCGAGGCGGTGTTCCCCAGTGGACACCGCCTTGTTTATTTGCGCTTTAAGGGCGTATGATGAGGGTGGCGGGACAACCCGCCTCAACCGGTTATAGACGGAGAAGACGACCTTCATGCGCCTAAGTGAATGTATCTTCCAAGGGGTCGCGGGCCTCGACGGGGTCACGCGCCTTCGTCCGCAGGGAAAAGTGGCAGAAGTGGCGTTGCCAGCGGGGTTGAGCGTGGAGGCCCTTCAGGGGCTGATCACCTGTTGTTTATATCCGACGATGGTAGATGAGGCCTGGCTTGAGCGGTTGGGGGTGGAAGAGGGGTCGAAGCTAGCGGTGGTGCTGTCGGGGGGAAAGTCGACGTTTCGGGTCTTGAGGCGCGGTGACGAGGGGTCGGTGCGCCTTCAGCGACGCAAAGGCGATAGCTACCGCGATGTGGTGCGGGGGGCGAGGGATGTGGAGCGGGCGCTGCGAGAGAAGTTGGGGATGCCGGCGCCGGAGGTCTTTTATCCGCTGGGGTTATGGCGCTTTGAAGGCGATGATATCCCGGCACCGAAGCCGGGCGCAAAGTTTGGCGATGATCCCCAGATACCGGAGGTGGTGGAACAATTTCGACTGGCGCTGGAGGTGGAAGCGCTGGAGGATAAGCTCAAGGCGTTGGAGGGGCGTATTGAGGAAGGGGAAAAGGCGCTGGGCAAGACCAGCAAGTTGGAGGCCAAGCGCGATGAGGTGCGGGCCAAGCTGACGTCCATCGCCGTCGATGAGTTGAGCGATGAAGAGCTGGCGCTTTTGGAGAGCAAAGAGGAGCGTCTCGACGAATTCTACAAGCAATTGGATCGCTTCGGGGAGCAGGAGTCGCGGACGCTGGATGCCATTGCCGAGGAGCTGCCGGGGCGTCCGTGGCGGGGGCCGATATTGTGGGCGGGCCTGGTCATCGTCCTGGCTGCGCTGGGGAGCTCGGTGGCCCTTGAGGAGACCCATCGCTGGGTGGCCGTGGGGGCCATCCCGGGCTTTGCGTTGGCCGGGTTTGCCTGGCTTCGCTACTATCACGGGTTGGGTCAGGCGAGCCTGCACAAGGTTCGGCTGGACTCGATCCGCCGTCGGATCATCGCCGTGCGAGAGGAAGAGATATTCTTTCGGGAGCGCCTGGATCATGTGCTGTTTCACGCCGGGGTGGACAACGTCGCGGAGCTTCAAGAGCGGTTGCCCCAGGCCAAAAAATTGCGAAAGATCGCCGCTAAGATCGAGGATAAATTAGAAGAGTTGGAACAGGACCCGGCCTACCGCCAAGCCGTGGAGAAGTTGGATCGACTGCGGGCAGAGCGGCGTGAGCTGGAGGCCACGCGGGAAGAGTACCCCGATTTTGTGATGAATTCCTTTCGGCTGGAGGAGGACCTGGAGCAGTTGGGCGTGGAGCCCGATGAGGTGCGGCGCTGGGCTGCCAGCCAGGGCGGGGTCACCGACGAGGAGCAGGGCTGGATGGACGTTCCCCTGAGGTGGCTCCATCACGTCGCCGAGGTGGGCGGGCAGTATCGCGATGGGCAATTGTCGCCGTCGGTCCAAAAGATGTGGAGCAAGGTCTGCGGGCACCTGCTGAGTCCGCGTTTCGACGAGTTGGGATTGAGCGAAGATGGGGATCTCCAGGTGGAGGGGCTCACCGAGGAGCAGATCGAGATGTGGGCCAGTACTCGGAAGGCGGAGCGACGGACGGTGGAACGGGCGTTGGCGCTGGCGTTGCAGGTGGATCGTCAAAAACGATCCAAGGGGCCGAAGGGATTTGGGGCCATCTGGATGGAGGCTCCTTCCAAGCGACTCAGTGGATCCATCGAGGAGCGCTTTGGGTCGGTCTTTCAAAGCGCTGGACGGCACGCCCAGATCGTGATCTGTCGAGAGGAGTGAGGACGGTGGAACAGCAGCCACTATTTGAGGCGCAAGATCCCTATCTGGGGATGGTGGAAGACGAGTTGGCGACGCGGGGAATCACCGAGATTGTGGGCATTGACGAAGCCGGCCGTGGACCGCTTGCGGGCCCGGTATGTGCCGGAGCCTTCTGGCTGCAGATCGGCGAGATGGAGAAGGGGCCCATCGGGGAGTTATTGGATGACTCAAAGAAGATGAAAGCCGGTGATCGGGAGGCGATTTTTGATGCGCTTGAAGCCCGGCGCGGTCGATGGGCGATGGCCATGGTGTCGGCGGAGGTGATCGATGAGATCAATATTCTGCAAGCCACGTTCAGGGCGATGCGACAGGCCCTGTCGACGGTCGTGGAGTCGGTGGGTCGAAGCCCACAATTGGTGGTGATCGATGGGCATATGGTGGTGCCCGAGGTGAGCTTAGCGCAGCAGGCGGTGGTCAAGGGCGATGGGCGGAGTCGCGCGATCGCGGCGGCCAGTGTGGTGGCGAAGGTGACGCGCGATCGGTGGATGAAAAAGGCCGGCGAGACGTGGCCGGCCTACGGATTTGGAAGCCATAAGGGCTACGGCACGCGTCAGCATCGCGAGGCATTGGAACAACACGGTCCATGCCCCATCCATCGGCGCTCTTTCGGCGGGGTCCCGTCGATCTGAGGGGACGGGGTGGGACGGATTTCAAGGGCAGGGAGGTGGGATGGCGAATCGAGTGGAGAAAGGACGGCGCGGGGAAGCGGTGGCCTGTGAGCACCTGCGCCAGGAGGGATGGGAGGTGGTGACGACCAATTTTGAGTGCGAGTTTGGCGAGATCGATGTCGTGGCGCGCCGCGAGCTGGTCGATGAGCAGGCATGGCTGGTGGCCTTTGTGGAGGTCAAGAGCCGGCGAGACGCCTCGGAGGTGGCACCTCAGCTATCGGTCACGGCAAGAAAGCGGCGGACCATCGCCCGGGTGGCGAAGTATTACGCCCAATACCACGGAGGGCCTGGCGAGGGGTATCGCTTTGATGTGATCGGCGTCGATCTGGGGAGTGAACCGCCGACGGTAGAGCATTTCGAGGGAGCGTTCGACGCGCGGGGCAGGCCCTATTGAGAGGTGCTCTCCAGGTGATGATCGATCACCTCGTCGAGGTGTTGGCGACGATGGGTTTGCCAGATGGTATCGCGGACGTGGAAGAGGGTGGGATCGGTCTCCACGCCCTGATCGTCGAGCAGCGAAGGGGCGCCCTCGATGTAGAGGACCATGTCGCCCCAGCGCTCGATCAGAAGACGCTCACCGGTGGGGTGATCGCTGGCGCTGCGCATGCACCAGCTTTCGCCGTGGGTTCCCCGACGGTGGTCGACGCTGAGGTCATGGCGGCTGGTGGCCTTGTCCTCGAGGGCCTGGGCGAAGCGGCGAGCCTGGTCGGTGGAGCGCCAGGAGCTGAGGTGGGCGACGACGACTTCCTCGTCGCCATCGCCCACGGGGTAGGCTCGGAGACGGTCGCCGCGCAGGCCGCGGGCGGCGTCGTCGGGATCGGCACCGATATCGTCTTCGAAGGTGCGCAGCCATGCTCGGGTCTGGAGCTCGCCGAAGGCGTTGTCGAAGATGGGTTCGACGTCCACGGCCGCGCTGGCGTCAAAGCGGACGTCCAGTGGCGGAGGTCCCTCGAAATAGGATTCGGGGTCGAAGATCTGGGAGGTGGTCAAGGGTGGGTCGTCGTAGATGGCGTCGAATTCTTCCCAGGTGCGTCCGGCTCGGGCTCGCAGGACGAAGCGCAGTCCCTCAATATAGGGAAAGAGGAGAGTGTCGCGAATGATGGGTGGGGCGGAGCCAAGGACGGAGTCGGTGAGCGAGGGCATCTCGTCTCCCAGGTCCATGGCATCGGTGGGGGCCAGTTGCTCGACGGCCGACATGTCGGCGGTATTCAGTTCCAATAAGAGGGCGGCGATGGCGGGCACGTCGGCGACGCTGACGTTGTCCCCCTGAGGCAGTGCGCCGTGTCCATAGAGTTCATAGTCGATCATCAGGACCGTGGCATCGCCCTCGATGAGAGCCATGCGGGCGAGGGTAAAGTCATCGTTATCATCGATGATGTCGGCGGCCAGGAGCTGGCCGATATCGAAGTGTTGGTCCTGGAGGGCGTGAAAGATCTCGTGGGCCATGGTCGATTCCTGGAGGGACGCCGGCAGGCCCTCCATGATGTAGAGCTCGCCCGAGGACTGATCGTAGAAGCCGGCGATCTGTTCGGTGAGGAGATCGAGCATCAAGTCCCGGTAATCCAGGTCTTGGTCAAAGAGACCGAGGCGACGGAAGACGCGAGCCTGACGCTCAAAGTCCTGGGCGCTCATATCTTGCTCCAGTCGCTCGATGAGCATGGCGCGCAGTTGGTCGCGATCCTTGACGCCCTTTTGGATGTCGTATTGCTGGGGAAGACCGCGGATGGCGGCGACCTTGGCGGTGATCTCAGAAGCCTGGTCCAAGAGCGCCTGCTCGCGCTCAAATGGGGGGCTTTGGTCGTCGTCCGCCCCGTCGTCGGTCGGCGCAGAAGATGGTGGATCGGTGGCGTGGTCACCCGAATCGGGATCGGGGTCGTGAGCTGCGGCAGGAGACGATAGCAGCACCAGCAGCAGCGCCAGCGCCAGGGCACGAGTGGATGAAATAGGGGATGTCATGGCCAAGGGAAGTCCGGCGTCGGGGGTCGAAGAAGCCCACTTTGGGTCCCCAATATAGGGTGGCAAGGGACAAAGCGCCAGAAGGGGGAGATTGACGAAATAGGGGTGGTCGATTAAATGGGAGCTAACCCGATGACTCATCATTTTAGCCCCCCGGCGCAAGCAATGCGCTCTGGGGAGAGCCGGAGGACACCCTGGCAGGTGGCCCGGACAGCGCTCAAACCTTCGGTTTATCCACCGAGGTGATGATGAGGGGAGGGCCAAGGTCACCTCAGAAGGTGGCAATATATGACCAAGGAAATGCCAATTGGCGCCGTACTAAGGAGAGAGCGATGAAGCGATGGATGGCGATGGGATGCGCTGTGATGTTGGGATTGGGTAGTTGGGCGTGCTCGGGAAGTGAGACGGCCGACGAGGAGCCGTTATTTGAGGAGCCCAGCGAAGAGGACTTCGCCGAGCAGGAAGCGTTTATGGAAGACGCGGAGCCAGAGGAGGGGGAGGAACGTGTGGAGCCTGAAGGGGAAGATGAGGACACCATGGATTTCGAGCCCGAGGAGTGACGGTCGTAAGGACGCAGGCGTTGTAACGCCATGTACCGTATGGGCGGCGCTTGACGGGGCTCGTTACGGGCAGGCATTCTGAGAGGTGGACGTTTGGTACCACCCGGGTTTGGACAGAGGACGGCAAGGATGAAGCAATGGGTGCGGATAGGGGTGATGACGACGCTAATGGTCGTCGCCCTCGGATGGATGGGGTGTGCCGATGACCTATATGGGGAGTGCACGATTACCCCGGAACCGGGTGATCCTCTCAACGCCTGCCTGGCGGAAGAGGAGGGCGCTCAGCAGAGCTGCGTGGTGGAGGGGCAGTTCGAATGCGAGACCGGTGCCTGCGGGCGCTATCGCGGGAGCGAGCCTTTTTGCACGCAGACCTGTACCAGCAACGACGATTGCGGGTCCGGATTTTGCCGAGAATTTGTCTTCCAGTCGGGCACCCGCCACTGCGTGCCGGCTGACGAAGTCGATGGATGAGGCGAATTGGGCGGCCGAGGAAGCGAATTAGATGTTGATTGGAATCAGCCGGGAGCGGTCATGAAGCGGTTAGCAAAGGGTTGGACGTGGGCATGGGTGATGGCACTAGTGATGGGGAGTGCCTCTGTGGCCGCCGCCGACGATGACGAGATGTTCTTCGGGGCCGATGAGGTGGAGACGCCGGACCTGGATTATCTGGACGAACTCATCGACGAGGGCCAGCGGCTCTACGATGAGCGAAGCTTTGAAGAGGCGAGCCTGCGTTTTTTCGATGTGCTGCAGGACGATACGCCGGGGGCGGAGGGGTATTTTCCGCAAGCGGAGTACGAGTTGGCGCGGACCCTATTTCGACTGCAACTCTATCAGGGAGCGCTGAGTTATTTCGGTGCCATCGCCGAAGAGGGGGATTTTCATCCCTATTTTCAACCGGCGTTGCGCGGGTTGCTATTGTTGACGGAGG
Source organism: uncultured Bradymonadales bacterium (assembly GCA_964566695.1). Classification (GTDB taxonomy): domain Bacteria; phylum Myxococcota_A; class Bradymonadia; order Bradymonadales; family Bradymonadaceae; genus SLJM01. The sequence goes on along the minus strand of CAZMJS010000070.1, from coordinate 10,807 downwards.
TCATTCCGGGAGATGGCGAATTGGCGAGGCACCTGGCGAGCTATGCCGATCATTTTCCAGAGGTTGTGCCCGAGGATTTTGAGGACCGTTACGCCTACCTGGTGGGGCGCCATTTCTATGAGGACCTAGAGGTGGAGCAAGCGGTTCGGTTGCTGGACAGCATCGGCCCGGACAGTGAGTACTATGCCAAGGCGCGCTATATTATGGCGATCACTCACGTGGCGGACTATGAGGCGGAGCCGGCAGTGGAGGCCTTTCGAGACGTGTTGCGCTACCTGGAGGGGTTGGACACGCCGCTGGATGAGCTTCAAGGCGAAGAGGCGCTGATTTTGGACCTCGCCCACCTGGGCATGGCACGGGTGTATTACTCAACAGGGCAATTCGACACGGCGCTGAGCTACTATGAGCGCATTCACCGCGATAGCCCGCGGTGGCCAGAGTCGCTCTTTGAGTCATCGTGGGCGTTTTTCAACGTCGATCGCTTCAATCGGGCGCTGGGCAATCTTCACAGCTTGAACTCGCCGTTTTTTGAGGACGCCTATTTTCCAGAAGGCCCGGTGTTGGCAGCGGTGATTTATTTTTATAACTGCAATTATGACCTGGTGCGGGAGACGCTGGACGACTTCGACTTCATCTTCGAGGGCGTCCGCGACGAATTGCAGGCCATTCTTGCGGAGCATGACGATGAGTACGCCGCTTATGAGTGGGGCGAGCAATGGCGAAATGGCTCGGTGGAGGGGAGTCCGGAATTTGAAAGTGCGCTCATCTCGCACCTGCAGGATCGCCAGTTGGAAGTGCGCTATAACCTCATCGAGTCCATCGATCGGGAGATGGAGCGAATGGACGCTCTGCCCGATAGTTGGCAAACAAGCTTCCTGGGAGATGAGTTGATGCAAGAGGCGGCGTTGGCGCAGAGCTTCGCCACGTCGGAAGCCGGGGAGTTGGTGCTGCGTCGCCTGGAGCGAGCGGAGGAGGAATTGGGCGGGCTTCTCAATCAGCAGGAACGGATCCTCTTTGAGGTGGCCCGCGCCGAGCGAGGCGAGATCGAAGCCGATATTCGGGCCGGCATGCAGGTGGAAGACGAAGTGATTGACTCGCCGGAGATCGAGGTGTCCAGCGAAGAGATGTATTGGCCCTTCGAGGGAGAATACTGGCACGATGAGTTGGGGTTCTATTATTTCGACATCCAGTCGCAATGCCGACGGTGATCGGGTTGACGAACCATCAGGAGCACTATGAAGCGCCGAGGACAGACGATGAGAACTAGACGATGGTGGAAGGTATGGGTCCTGGGATTGGCGCTGTTGATGGCCGGGGCGGCGACGGCGTCGGCCGACGAACGGGCGGAGCATGATCTGCCCGATATGGACGAGGGGGAGTTTGAAGACGACGAGCGACCGACGTTGGATGATGCCGAGGCGCCGCCACGTCGGCAGGTCGACGACTTCGTGGAGCAGCGAGAGTTTGAGGGTCAACGGCTCCAGGACGAGGCCATCGTCCGGCTTCAAGACCTCATCGAGAGCACCCCGGTCGACGACCCGGCGAGGGCGGAATACCTCTATAATCTGTCGGAGATGTACTGGCAGCTATCGCGCTACTATGCCAGCGCCGCGCTGAACCAGCAGGATGAGTGCTATCAACTGGAAGATGAGGGGGCCGATGACGAGGCCCGGCGATGCTGGTTCCGCATGGAGGATATGGAGGCGGAGTCGGAGCGACGCCGCGACGAATCGATCGAGTTGTACGTGGAGATCATCCGTAACTATCCCAACTTTGAGGAGCTGGACACGATCTACTTCCAGTTGGGCAGCAATATGATGGACATGGACGAGGAGCGCGACGGCCTGGAGATCTTGAGGCGGCTGCTCTCGGAGTTCCCGCAGACGGAGTACCAGCCCCAGGCCTTGCTGCTCATCGGGGACTATTATTTCGATGAAGGAGAGATGTTCGAGGCCCTCGATGCCTATCAGCGGGTGGTGCAATTTCCGGAGAGTCCGGTCTACCAGTACGCGAGATATAAAATGGGGTGGGCCTATTTCAATCTGAGCAATTATGAGCAGGCGTTGGAGCAATACCTCAAGGTCGTCGATTTGGCGCGTCAGGCCGAAGAGGGGACCCCGGACCGGGCGATGCTAAGCCAGGTGCAGACGGATATTGTGCGGGTATATGCCCGGATCGGGTCGCCCGACCGGGCGGTTCCCTTCTTCCAGGATCTGGCTCCGGAGCGTGAGGATTGGCTGGAGCTGACGGAGCGGCTGGCGATCTTTTATGGCAATGAAGGTGCCTACGCTGACTCCTCTCACGTCTATAACCAGCTCATCAGCATCAACGAGGAGAGCTATAAGGTCGTCGATTATCAGTACGAGATCGTGCGCAATGAGACGACGATCGATTCCTATAGCGAAGACTCGTTGCGTCAGATTATTCGCCTGTTCAGGCTGGTGCAGTTGGCCGATGAGGGACGATTTACGGAAGACGAAGAGCTATACCACGAAGAAATTTTCCCTCGGGTGCATGGGCGGGCGCGCTACTGGGCGACGACCTATCACCGCGAGGCTCAGCGCACGCGCAACCAGAGCCTATTCGTCATGGCTCACCACCTTTACGACGGATATTACGATACCTTCCCGGAGTCGGAAGAGCTCTATGAGATGAGCTTCTTCCATGGGGAGTTGCTCTACGATATCGAGGAGTGGAACGAAGCAGCGCGGGCCTACGAACGGGTCGTGGAAATCGATCCCGACGGCGAATACACGGGAGACGCGGTGTTGGCGACAATGCTGGCGCTGCTCAACGTAGTGGAACCGTCGGAGGAGCGGGCCGATCTGGAAACGGAATTTGATTTTGACGACGAAGATGGCCCTCAGGTGCCGGAGCCCGAGGAATTTAGCGAGGACCAAGAGCGCCTGGTGCGGGCGGCTCATAACTATATTGAGTACGTGCCAGAGGGCGACCAGATCGAAGACGTGAAATATACGTTGGCCCGCACCTACTATGATCACCAACACTATCAGGAAGCGGCCGATGTATTTGCTGATCTTGCGTTTTCCCACCCCGACCATCGATTGGCAGAGGTGTCGGCGAACCTGCACCTAGATTCGCTGAATATGATCCAGGACTTCGACGCGTTGAACGATGCGGTGACGGCCTATCTGGAAGAAGAGCCGATCACGGACTCCGAATTTCAGAATGACCTTCGGGAGATGAGCATGGTCATTCGCTACAATATGTGCGTCGTCCTCGATGAAGAGGAGAAATGGGAAGAGGCGGCCAATTGCTATGTGGAGTATGTCCAAGACTTCCCGGACGCCGACCAGGCGGCGATGGCGCTGTACAATGCAGCGCTGGATTTCGAGCGGATCAATGAAATCGGGTTGGCCATTCAGGTGCGGCGAAACCTGCTGCAAATGGATCCCGATCCGGAGCTGGCGGCGGAGACGCTCTATAACCTGGGTGGCAACTTCCATGCCTGGGCGATTTATGGCGAGGCGTCGCGCTACTACGAGCTATACGTTCATAATTTCCCGGACGAGGAGCACGCCGAGGACGCGCTGTCGAATGCGGCGACCTTCCGCCATGGGCTAGGAGAATATGAAGAGGCGGTGAGGAATTATGAGCGATATCTGGAGCTCTTCGGGGAGGATAATCCGGAGCACGCCGCCCAGGTATTCTATGAGATCGGAGAGATCTACGAGTCTCAGGGACGCGACCAGGACGCCTACGATCAGTATCGGGCCTATATCCGAGACTACGCCGATCAGGGAGTGCCGGATCTATTGCTGCAATCTCACGTCAACCTCGGGATTCACTACTGGGATCGCGATCGCCAGGGGGATCGAGATGAAGCGCTGTCGATCTTTGAGGAGACGGTGCAAATCTACGAGGGGCTCGACGAGGAGCAACGGGAAGTGCTGGTGGAGGGGCGAGATGCCGCGGCCCAGGCGAAGTTCATGATAGGTGAAGACGTCTTCGAGCAGGCAGAAGCCATCCGCATTGACTCCACCGATGCCGAGGAACTCCAAGAGGTCACAGAAGAGAAATTGGCGAAGGCCGAAGAGGCGCGTGCGATCTACGAAGAAGTCATCGTCTTTGGACGCCCCGACTGGGCGATCGCCTCCCTCTATCAAATCGGGCGTGGATTCGAGGATTTCGCAGAGACGTTGCGGGACAGCCCGGTTCCCGATGGGCTGACGGTGGGCCAAGAGGAGCAATACCGTGGATTGCTGGAGGACCAGGCGATGATCTTTGAAGACCAGGCCGTGGAACTCTACGAGCAAGCACTCCATACGGCACGGGATGCCAACTGGTTTAATGAGTATAGCGAGCAGGCGGAGACCCAGTTGGCGTCGTTGAGGCCGGAGGATTACCGACGGCCCTCGGAGATGCGCGCCCAGCCAACTTATATCAAGGATCGCTTTATGCGCTCGGCGTTTGCCACCTCCGTCGATGATGAGGAGCTGTTGGAGGAGTTGAGCGATGATGAGGATTTGGCGTCGGAGGATGAAGTGCCCGACGAGGTCACGGAAGATGGCGGTCAAGCCCAGGAAGAGGGCGATGAAGAAGAAGGCGAGGGCCGTTCCTGAAGCAACCCGGTAAGAGGAAGCAACCATGACGCAGGACTCACAAATGAAGAATACGATCCCCTGGGCGGTCCTCGTAGCGCTATCAACGATGGCCCTATTGGTGGGGCTGGCGGGGTGTTCGTCGGCACCGACAACCCCCGATGAAATGACGGAGCAACAGGAGACAGGGGGCTCCGATGATGCGGAGGCCCTCGAGGAGTTTGAGGCGGCCGTCGCGCTGTGGAATGAGAGCGATGGTCAAGACATCGATGGCGTTCGCTCCCATCTGGAAACGGCGGTGGGCATCGACTCGCGCTTCGGGATTGCCTGGTATAATCTGGGCATATTGGCGGAGGAAGAGGGCGATATTGAGGAGGCCCGCGAGGCCTACGAGACGGCGCTGAGCCACGCGCCTGGATTAGGGGATGCCCACGTGAATCTGGGGTTGCTGGCGATGGGCGATGGGGATCGGGAGAGCGCCTGGGACTATTTCCAACAGGCCCTGGAGGTGGATTCGTTCAACCCGGCGGCTCATAATAATATCAGCCTGATCCTCAGGGAAGAGGGACAATACGACGAGGCCGTGTCGCACGCCCGGCGATCGCTGGCAGGAGACTCGGAAAATACGCACGCCTATTCCAATCTGGCGCGGGTATATTACGACCAGGAGTTCTACTCGGTGGCTCGCCTGGTGATGTTCAATGCGCTGGAGATCAATGACGAAGACGCCGATCTGTATAATGTGATCGGACTTATCGATCTGGCGCAAAACGACGTGACCTCGGCGATCGCCTATTTTCAGGAGGTCTTGGATCGGGAGCCCGATCATATCCCGGCGCTGATGAACCTGGGGGCGGTCATCCTCAACGTACGAGATTACGATCAGGCCATCGAATTATTTGGCCGCGTTCTGGAGCAGGAGCCGGACCATCTGGACGCCAAGATCGCCACGGCCGTGGCGCACCGGGCCCAGGGAGATCTGGAGGGGGCCAGGGCGATATATGAGGAAGTGCTGGAGTTGGAGCCGGAACATGCGGCGATCAAGTTTAATCTGGGGGTGTTGGAGCATGAGCACCTGGCGCAAAACGCCCAGTTGGGCATGGACCGCGATCCGCCAGATAGCTCGGACCCGGTGGCACAGATGGACTTTGCCATCGAGAATATGCGCAACTCTGTGGTTCACTACGAGCGCGCCATCGAGCATTATGAGGACTTCCTGAGGGTGGCCAATGCGGAGCATGAGGAGTGGCGCGAAGATGCGGAGAGCCGGATAGAGACAGTGGAAGAGATCATGGCCACGCTCAACGAAGAGATCCCATCGCTGCAGTCCGATCGCGATATGTTGGCCGAGGAAATGGAGGCGATGGAGGAGATGGACGATGGGGGAGGGGATTTCGATGACTTTGAAGATGAGGTCGACGATCTGGAAGAGGTGCCGCAAGACATGGACTGAGCACGGGAGATGGTCGACGAGTCTTAACAAGGCTCAGCTTTGAAGTGGGCACCCCGTATGCTAGCTTTAGATAACACGAGTGCTTGGACAAATTAGCCGCGACGAGTCGCGTTCGGCCCCCCGGGGTGGGTCACCGAGGGCGATGGGATCATTGGTCTGGCCAGGAGGAAGAGAATGAAGAAACTAGCGATGTCTGCGATGGGGTTGATGATATTGGCGATGGCTTTTGCCCCGGCGACGGCGGCGGCGGACGAGCCGGAAGAGACGGTCTACGATTTTGAGGCCGAGGATCTGGAGGGTAACCTGCTGCGACCGGACGGCGAGCAAATTCGAGGAAGCGACGACGGGCGGACGTCTTCTCTGATTAATATTCGAGAAGACTTCATTCCCGAGATGTTGGAGAGCGTCGAAGAGCTGTGAGCTTGGCGCACGGCAAAGATAGCGGCGATGAATGACCCAGGGTGTGAGGATATACGGCGATGAGTGAGCAAGAGATAGTGCTGGAGATCACGGTCGTGGTAGAGGGCCAGGTCGTGGATACCCTGGAGCTGAGCGACGACAAGATCAAAATCGGCAACCTGGCGACGTCGCAAGTGCGACTGGACGATCCCAGCGTATCTCGGATCCATGCCGTGCTGGAGGACAAGGGAGACGGGCAATACCAGGCCATCGATCTGGGGAGCGCGTCGGGCACGTATGTCAATGGTGATAAAATCACCAAGCAGATGGTGGGCGACGGCGACACCCTGGGGGTGGGGCAGTACGAACTGCAGTTGGCGGTCGTCGATTTGGCGGCGCGCCGGCGGCAAGAGGAAGCGCAGGCCCAAGCAGCGGCCCAGGCCGCGGCCGCCGAGGTGCCAGAGGGATGGGTTCGGCTAGAAGATGGCTCCATGGTGGAAGCCTTTACCATGGAGGGCTATTACGACGATGCCGGTAACTATATACCGGGCTACTACGATTACGACGGAACCTACCACTACGGCTACGGCTATTTCGATGATGAAGGGGAATGGCAGGTCGCCCACGGCTTCTATGATCCGGAAGGGGAGTGGGTCCCCACGGAGGCGCCGCGAGAAGACATCTCCGATACGGAGCTGTATACAGAGAATTTCTTCTCCGATAGGGGCGGACCGGTGCTGGAAATCGCTCATCTGTGGACCGATACGGTCCATCAGGTGAATACCTATAAGACGCCCCAAAGCGTGGTCATCGGGTCCGAGGAATCCAATGAGTACGTGGTGGCGGGGAATCATTTTGGGGAAGCCCAATTCCCCCTGGTGGTCTATGACGATAAGTCGGGCTATCGGCTTAACCTGCTCCCCTCCATGGAGGGACAGGTGCAGCGCGGCGATCAGTCGATGTCGCTCCAGGAGTTGATGGCGCAGCCGAGTACCAAGGAAAGCCGTGATTTCAAAGGGGCCAAGACCCTTGAGTTGGGGCGGGGCACCAAAGTACGGATCGATCTGGGCCCCAATACGTTTTTGATCCACTTTACGAAGATGCCGGCGGCCGTGGCCGGTGGGGGAAGCCTGGATCGGGCGCCCTTTGTATACCAGAGCATCAGTCTGGCGCTGCACGTGGCGTTTATGCTGTTGGTCTTTATGTTGCCCGATGGCTACGGGGGGCTGGAACTCTACGACCACCAGGCGGCGGATCGCTTCGCCGAGTTGGCGATGGAGCCCGAGGAAGAGGAAGAAGAGGAAGAGCTCGATGAGGATTGGCTCGATGACGTGGAAGACGCCGACGAGGTGGAGGCGGAGGCTCCCGACGAAGACGAAGTTGTGGAGGATGAGGAAATCCAGGTCGAGGGCGACGAGGACGTCGATGATTCGGAGATGCAAGTAGCGAGAGATCGCGAGATCGCGGCGGACACGGGTGCCCTGGCGGCGTTTAGCGGCGATCGACAGGACGCGCTGGGCGGCGATGCGCAGACAGCGTTGGCGGCACTCGATACGGAGCATTCGGCGTCCGGTGTGGGCGGGCTCGGATTGGCCGGAGCCGGTCGTGGAGGCGCCGAGGGCGAAGAGGGCTTTGGTCGAGCCGATGTAGGCACCGGGGGGTCGGGCACGGGAGGTGCGCCGGACGCCGAACTCGATGAACGAGATACGCTGGAGCCACAGGTGATTCCCGAGGATCCGGTGACCACCGGTGCTCTGGATCGCGAGATCATTCAGCGCGTGGTTCGACAGCACCGTCGTGAGATTCAGCACTGCTACGAGCAGCAGTTGCAGCGCAACCCAGACCTGGCTGGTCGAGTGACCATGCAGTGGGTGATCTCACCCACGGGTGACGTCGTGTCGGCCTCGGTGGAAGAGACGAGCCTCAACGATTCGAATGTGGAGCAGTGCATGGTGCAGCGGATTCAGCGCTGGTCCTTCCCGGAGCCCGACGGTGGGGGCATCGTGCGGGTCAATTATCCGTTCAACTTCAGCGCTTAGGGCGCAGCGAACGTGGGATGAGAAAGCCGGGGCCTGGGGCCCCGGCTTTTTTTGTGGAGGTCGGTGTAGGCAGGGATGTGAAGGGATGAATCGAGGCGTGGTCGAGGTTGTCACAAAGGCTCATCTGGCCTTAAGATAGGGGCGATGTAGAAATTATGAGATCCGCTATCGAAGAGGCGAGCATGGAGAATGTGGCGACGAGGTGGTGGGGTTGGGTGGTGCTGGCCCTGGTGGTGTGGGCGATGGCGGGGTGCGACGCGGATCGGGCGGAGGCCGTGCGCTATTATAACGAAGGACTCCAGGAGTATAATACGGGCTCGATGTCCCAGGCCGTGGGGTTTATGGAGCGGGCGATGGATGAGGATCCGACGTTCCACGAGGCGGCCTATACGCTGGGACAGATCTATCAGCAACGAATGAATAATCCGGAAGACGCAGCAGCTAATTACCGGCGGGCGCTGGATCATGCCCCTGAAGAGGCGCGCTATGCCTATAGGTTGGGCACGGTGCTGATGGAATTAGAGGACTACGCTGGGGCGCTGGATCGACTGGAGGAGGCCGTGGAATTGGATCCTGACGCCGGACGGATGTGGTATGCCCATGGGCGAGCCCATGAGGCGAAGGGGCAATTTCCGGAGGCCGTTCAGTCCTTTACGCGTGCTATCGAGACGGAGCCCAGGCTTCGGATGGACGCCGACGATCCCGGAGGCGAACACTACCACGCGCTGGGCGATCTCTATCACCGCTTTCGCCTCTACGACCACGCCGTAAGGGTCTTTGAGAACGGGGTACAGAATAATGCCGATTCGCCGAGGCTATACCATGGAAAAGGGATGGCTCAGTTGGCATTGGGTCGGGCCGACGAGGCCGTTGAGAGCTTTGAGGCTGCTCTGACGTTGGACGAGCGATATCAGTCAGCTCACTACAATCTGGCAGTGGCGCTCAACGAGGCCGAACGCAGTGATGATGCCCGGGAGAAATTGAGAGAGCTCGTCGAAGATGGGGTCGGGGGCTTGTCGGGAGCTCGCTACGATGCGGCCTCAGCGCTGCTGGAGCGACTGGAGCAAGAGAGCGAAGACGATTAAATGAAACGGCCCGCGTTGCTAGCTTTCCAAGGGCTGTGGTATAGAGACGTGAATACTTTTTTTGCAATCTCGATGGATGACCGCCTCATCGCTAGATACGTCGTGAGACGTGGTCGAAAGATCCCAGACTCGGAACGCCCCTCGGGGCGGTCCACTGAACCTCACTCCAATGGCAAGGAGTGAGTCAACGTAGATGCCTACCAGGCTCCTTCATCTTCACCTTCAGGAACCATAAGACACCTCATGGATCGTCAAAATAAGGTCAGTGAATACGTCGCCCAACTGGTATCGAACCCCCTAGACCTGAGCCCGATGGGCTGGCTAGAGGAAAGCTTTGGAGGAGCCGATCAGGACGCGACGGATCTGATCGAGCTGCTCGCCACCACGGCCGCCGAGGGGAACGGAAGCCAAGCCTCGGCGGCTCGGCTGTTGTTGGAGGCCGGACGTCTGGCGGGAAGTGAGTTGGGCGACGATGAGCTGGGTCTGGAGCTTATCGGGGAGTCTTTGGAGATCGGGGAGGACACGTTGGTGAGCGTGGAGGCCTACTTATTTCGATTTGCCCTGGCCGGTGAAAACGAGGAGTTGGAGTCCTTTTTCGCGGAGGCGGTGGATTACGATATCGATGACGCCTATGTCAGTCGGTTGTACGAGCGAATGGGGCGGATCCTAGAGGACTTTATCGGCGATGCAGAGCAGGCCGATACGGCCTACGCCTATGCGCTGGAGGTGGACCCGGAAAACCTGTCGGCGCTGTGGTCGCGACGAATGTTGGCGAGTCGGCGGGCGCACTGGGAGGATGCCGCCAGCTTGCTGATGGAGGAGATCGAGGAGACGGAGAGCCCCCTTCGAAAGGCCGATCTGTCGGTGAAGCTGGGGGATATCTACGAGCAAGAGTTGGGTGAAGAGGAAGCAGCTGAGCAGTGCTATGCGTTTGCGTTGGACGCCTATCCCGACCATCCGGTGGCACAGGAGCGTCTGGGTGTGGAAGGGGAAGCGGAGGTAGACGAGGCGCCGCAGACGATGGAGCTGGAAGCCGAAATGTTGGAGGAAGCGGAGATGCCATCGGCACCTCCGGAGGCACCGGCGGATATCCCTGAGGATCCGCAGACGATGGAGTTGGACGTCGATATGTTGGTGGAAGATGAGGCGCCAGAGCCACCGGGGATGGATGAGATCAGCGAGGTTCATGAGGCGATTGATGAGGGTGTAGAAGCCGGGGTAGAGGATACGGAGGCCTTTGAACTCGACGAGGATATGGACGCCGAGTTT
>CAZMJS010000069.1:0-17818 GCA_964566695.1 uncultured Bradymonadales bacterium | reverse complement strand
GCCAGGGTCGATGGAAGTGGTTGGTGATGGCTTGGATGGTCGTGGGGATGCTCCTTTCGACGGGGTGTGAATACGACGACACGACGCTGGAAGGGCTGGCCTGCGGGGAGGACGAGGATTGTCCCTCGGGGGCGGCCTGTGAGGGTGGGGTATGCGTGGCGCAGCCCGGGGTGAGCGCGTTGAGCCTCGAGAGTCAGACGGTGGTGCTGGAGGTCGGTCAGACGGCCACCCTGTCGGCGACCGTGGTGGACGACGATGGAGAGGAGATGGAAGACGCGGAACTGACGTGGAGCAGCAGCGATGCGTCGGTGGTGGAGGTGGACCCAGATAGTGGGGAAATGTCAGCGGAATCGGTGGGCACGGCGCTGGTGACCGTGGAGAGCGGCGATCGGTCGGCGTCGGCGGCCGTGGAGGTCAGCGATATTCCTGCAGCCACGGTGGAATTGGCGATCGATGGCACGGACCCGACCCAGGATGGAGTGAGCCTGGAAGAGGGGACCCAGGTGCCGGTGGAAGCAACGGTGCGCGATGGCGATGGCAATGAGTTAAGCGATCGCTTCATTCGCTGGGTCAGCAGCGATGAGGAGGTGGCTCAGGTCGCACTGAGACGCGACGGCGGCGGGTTGGTCTTCGGGCAGTCGCAAGGCACGGCGACGGTGGATGTGGAGGTTGGGGGCAGCGTCCTGGCGGAGTTTGAAATCGATGTCACGGAGCCATCGGTGGCGGCGGTGGAGGTGATTCCCGGTGCGCTGACGATGAGCGAGGGGTCGACACTGGATCTGGGGTCGGAGTCGGGGATATTCGCCCAGGCGTTTGATGATCGGGGCACGGAGTTGACGGATCGCGAGGTGAGCTGGTCGGTGGCCGAGGGCTCGGAAGATTTTATTGAAATCGACGAAGACGAAGAGCAGGTGACGGCACTTGGCCCCACCGACGGCGGTGAACCGGCAGTGTTGGAGGCCACGATCGAGGGGGTCGTGGGGCAGTCGCAGATCACGGTGGGGGAATTGGAAGTGGCGTCGGTGTCCATCTCGCCGGCGGGCTTTACGCTGGAAGAAGGGCAGAGCGAGGAATTTACGGCCACCGTATTCGACGAAGAGGGTACGCCGGTGCCCGGTGAAGGATCGAATCTGGACTGGACGGTCAGCGACGACGGGATCATCGACCTAGACGGCAATGGTGGCTTTGAGGCCCTGGCGCCGGGCTCGGTGACGGTAAGCGCCGAATGGGGTGGGGGTCAGGTCATGGACTCCAGCTATGTGACGGTGGTGCCGAAGTCGGTGGACGATGTGGTGATCACGAGCTTTCCGTCGGAGCTGAGGCCGGGAGAGGAAGACTCTGCGCAGGTGGAGATCAATGGCGATGGGATTCCATCGACGTCGGACAAGAATGTGGAATGGCAATTATCGACGTCGGAGGTGGTGACGGTAAACCCGACCGATGGCGGGGCTGATATTTTGGCCCAGCAGCCCGGTGAGGTTTCGCTGACGGCGGTGGTCGACGGGGTGGAAAGCGAGTCGGTGGATATAGAGGTGGGTGAGTGGGTGTACGACGATGTGGTCCTGTGGCCCCAGGAGCCGAGCCTAAAAGAGGGACAGACCCTCAAGTTTAACGGTCAGGTGCTGGCCGACGACGGACGAAGTGTGGAGGGGGCCGAGGTGGATTTTCAGGTATGCGATGGATCCGATCCTACCGACTGGGATGATTGCGACCAAGATTTGGCGACTTTCGATAGCGACGATCGGTTGACGGCCACCGTCGATAGTGGGGGAGGCGAGGTGACGGTGCGTGCGACGAGCAGCGATCCGGAGGACAGTGATGCGGATACGTTGGAAGCGACGACGACGGTGACCATCGAGGAAGCGCCGGTGATCAACGTTCGGTTCCCCAACCCCATCGTGGATCTGGCGACGAGTGGAGATACATCACAGACCGTGTCGTTCGAGGTCTACACCATCAATGGAGAGGTCGACGATGCCCAGGGAATGGTCGACTTCGTGAGTGGCGATGAGTCGGTATTCGACGTGGGCGACGTGGACTGGGGCGAGCACGCAGTGGACGTGGAGGCTCAAGGCGCGGGAAGCGCGGTGTTGAACGCCGAGGCCGATGTGGATTGGTGGGATGAAGACGCGCTGGGGCGGGCCTTCGTCCAGGTCGCTGAGCCCGAAGTTCAAGACGTGACCATCGAGGACCTACCAGGTGAACTAGAGGTTGGCGACTCGGTGCAGTTGGGTGTGGACGTGGAGATCGAAGGTGACTCGCTCAGCGCAGAGGACGTCCAGTGGTGGGTCAGCGCGCCGCGATCGGCATCGATCAGCAATGGCGGAGAGCTATTCGGCCTCAAGGTAGAGAGCAGCGTGGAAGTGACGGCGTTTTATCAAGGGGAGCACGACACCCAAACCTTTCATGTGGTGGAATTCAGCGGTGAGATCACCCTGGAAAACGAGGACGGTGATGTGATCAGCGATGATACGATAGATCTGGAGAAGGGGGGGGATAGCAAAACGGTGAGTGCGCTGGGTTGCCCCGGAGATGTGCCGATCACCTGGAGCTCGGACAATGCCAGTGTGGTGGCTGTCGATGGCTCGGGCGAGACGGTGGACCTGGTGGCGGTGGCGATCGGTGAGGAGGCCGTGAATGTCACCGCCAATTGTGGGGGAGCGGAGGCGACGGTCACGGTGGATACGACGGTGGACGTGGGTGACGTGACCCTGACGTGGTCCGATGATAGCGCGGAGGCTGCGGGCTCAGACGCCACAGGCAAGGTGTTATACTACGGGGAGAGCGCCGATATCGATGTGGAGCTTGAAGTCGACGGCGAAGAGACGGATATGGATGGGTGCCCCAAAGGGTTGGAGTGGGAAAGCGATGACCCAGACGTGGTGGCCTTGTCGAAGGTCGATAGCTCGACGCTGCGGGCGACAGTGGTCGGTGGCGCGGGGATCGAGGATTTGGTGAATATAAGCTTGGCCTGCAGCGGAGAGAGCGCGGAGGACTTGCAGGTGGAAGCGGCGATTGCGCCAGATGGCAGCGATATCTCTGTGACGTGCACCGATGATGGGGGTGACGAGTGTGAGGAGCCGAGCGCCGCCGTCGTGGAGTTCCGGGTACCGAGGAGCGGCAGTACGCTGACGGCCGAGGCAACCTTTGATTCAGAGCTATTGGGCGATGACGAAGTCTTCGAGGCCTGCCAGTGGAGCTGGGAGGTCGAGGTGACCGATGGTGATGGAGTGGCGCATATCAATAGCCAGGGGATGGTCAGTGCCTCTTCGGATACCGCTGAGGCCGAATTCACACCCACATGTGGAGGGCTGAAGGTAGACGGGGTTGAGGGGCCAACGAAAAGGGTACAATTCGATGACGATTAAAAAGGAGGCACGTTGAGCGATGACGTGATGGACCCCAAAGCGATCAACCGTGCGCTGAGCCGTGATTTGGAAGGCGTGGCATTTCAGGCGCCGATCACCCATGCCTATGACCCCCTGAAATATGCCTGGGAGCCCTTTGAGGCCTACCTGGAGCGGTTTGGGCGTAAGCGGCCGCGGGAGGTGTTGGTGGTGGGGATGAATCCGGGCCCCTGGGGGATGGCCCAGAATGGGATCCCCTTTGGGGCGATGAATTATGTGCGGCGGTGGCTGGGACTGGAGGGCCAGGTCGATCAGCCGGAGCGGGTGCATGACAAGCGGCCGGTGATGGGCTTTGAGTGCGAGCGAAATGAGGTCAGCGGGAGCCGGCTCTGGGGGTGGGCAGAGGAGCGTTTTGGGGAGGCGGAGGCCTTTTTTGAGCGCTTTTTTGTGCACAATTTTTGCCCATTGCTGATCTTGGATGAGGATGGCAAAAACCGCACGCCCCCGAAGCTACGAAAGGCGGAGCGGGAGCAAGTCTTTCCGCCGTGCCAGCAAGCGCTGAGGCGGTTGGTGGCCTATTTCGAGCCGAGCTACGTGGTGGGGGTGGGAAATTACGCGGAGCGACAGGTCAAGGCATCGCTCGATGGCGTAGAGGGGAGCTATGAGATAGGAAAGGTGCTGCACCCGAGTCCGGCGAGCCCGAAGGCCAATCGAGGCTGGGCGCCCCAGGCCGAGGAGCAGCTTCGGGAGTTGGGGATTAAATTACCCCGGTGACGGGGTTGCTCGGGGGAAAGGCAACGTGGTTTAGAAAGTAGTATGCATCGCATTAATGGAACCGATGAAGGGAGAATGAATATGGCTGATATCAAGATCACCGATACCATCGCTCACGACCGAGAAAAGGTATTTACGACGTTTCGCGACGAGCTTCAGGAGTTGATTCCGCACCTGCCGGATATCAAGGATATCGAGCTCAAGGATCGAGATGAGGTCGATGAGCATACGACGAAGGTGATCAATTTGTGGAAGGCCGAGCCGGCGGAGGTGCCGACGCTGGCGCGATCGTTTATCAAGCCAGAGATGTTGGAGTGGACCGATTATGCGACGTGGCGAAAGGACGCCTGGGAGTGCGATTGGCGGATGAAGGTGGGGTTTTTGTCGGACGCTGTGACCTGCGAAGGGGTCAATAAGTATCGGGAGTTAGGCGGTGGGAAGACAGAGATCACCATCGAGGGCGTGTTGGAGGTGGATGCCAGGAAGGTGCCGGGCGTGCCGCGATTGGGAGCCGGCAAGATCGGGTCGGTGATCGAGAATTTTGTGGTGAAGTTGATCACGCCCAATCTGACGAATGTGAACCGGGGATTGGAGTCTTATCTCAAGGAAAAGGGCTAATAGAGCCCCAGGGATCATGATGACTCGGTGTCGTCGGCGGTGTCGTCGTTGAGGATGGAGGCGTAACCGGCGAAGGCATCGGGAAAGCGGAAGGAAAAATCAAAATCCCGACGAAGTCGGTCGTTGCGGACGCGAATGCGGGTCTGCCAGCGGGCGGTGGCGTTGGGATTTTGTGTGCGCTGAGCGTATTCGTCGAGGGTTTCCTCCGGGGGAAAAGGGATGTCGGAGTTGGCGCAGATAAAGTCGACGAGATCTCGAAGCGGTTGGGGATGACCGTCGGTGATATTGTAGAGGCTTTTGGGAGTGTCCTGGGCGGTGAGGATGGCCCGAAGGGCGCGGGCGATGTCGTGGACGTGGACGCGGTTGGAGATCTTTTGGCCGCCGTCGACGAGGCGGAAGCGGCCGGAGCGCATGCGGTCGATGAGCGAGCGACCGGGGCCGTAGATGCCGACGAGGCGCGCGACGGTGACGTCGAGTAGCCCGCGGCGCTGGAGGAGATAGGCCTCAATATCGCGACGCATCATGCCGTAGGGCGATTGGGGTTGGAGGGGGGTGTGTTCATCGACCCATTCGCCCTGGTGGTCGCCGTAGGCCGAGGTGGAGGAGAGGTAGATAAAGCGCGAGACTTTTTGGCGCACCGCGAGGTCGAAGATCTGGTGGACCGGTTCCACATGACGAGGCAGGCCCTGGGAAGGGGGCTCGTAGTCTCGAAAGAGGGTGGGGATGGAGTAGAGGAGCGCGCTGTGGGGGCCGAGGGCATCGGCCAGGGGATCGAGGGGGTCGCCGACGCTCCAATCGAGGGGAGTGGCGCCCAATTCGCGGAGGGTGGTAGCCGAACCAGGGTCGCGCGTGGTGGCTGTAATATCGAGGTCCGGGTGGGACGATGCAAGGTGCCGAACCAGTTCCAGCGCGCTGTAGCCGGCACCACAGATGAGGAGCGTTTGGATGGTCAAGGCAAATCCTTTGGCAGGAAAAAGGAAAAAAGGACTTGTAAGAGCGATGCAGTCATGATAGCTAAGGGTCGTTGAAAGGGCGTATAACTCAGTGGGAGAGTGCTTCCCTCACACGGAAGAAGTCCCTGGTTCAAGTCCAGGTACGCCCATGATAGAAGGCGACGCGGAGACCGCGTCGCCTTTTTTTTATGCCGTCGCAGGGGGGTCGCGACCTGACCGGGATGTGCAGTCGAGGTGGGAATACGGAGGGGTGTCGGAGGTCGTTGACACATGGGACAGATATCGCCGTGGACGCGTGAGGTACCCTAATTGATCGAAAGGCTCGAGCTATAGAATAGCGCAAGGTAGACGAGGATGACAAGGAGAGGAGCAAGGATGGTGCGGGAGCGAGGTTCGGCCCAGTGGATGTGGCTGGTGGTGGTGTGCATGATGGGATGCATCAGCGGAGGCGAAGTGGTGGAAGAGGCGGATCAGGAGGTATTGGAGGGCTGGCTACAGCACGAAGTGGTGGAAGAAGAGGTGCAATTTCAGGCCGGGGAGACGACGGTGTATGGGATGGTGGCCCGTGCTGAGGGCGTCGAGCGAAGTCCGGCGGTGGTGCTGGTGGCGGGCAGTGGTCCTACGGATCGGGATTGGAACAATCCTTTGTTGCCGGGAGAAAATGGAACGGCCATCGAGTTATCGCGGCGATTGGCGCAGACGGGCGTGGCGGTGCTGCGCTACGATAAGCGGGGGACCGGAGAGACGGCGTTGGAGGGGGACCTGGAGTGGGAGGACTATTTGAGGGAGGTGGCGGCAGCCGTCTCCTATATGAAGGGGCGCGACGATGTGGAGGAAGGACGGGTGGTGCTCGGTGGTCATAGCGAAGGAGGGCTCCACGCGTTGAGGGCGGTGTCCGAGGAGTGGGTGGAGGTATCGGGGACGATGCTTTTGGCGACACCGGGGCGTAATATGGCGGTGGTCCTGGAGGAGCAGGTGCGCAACCAGTTGGAGCGAGGGGGGCTGGATGAGGCGATGGTGGAGGAGCAGATGAGTGCGTTTGTGGGGGCGTTGCAGGCGATCGCGGAGGGCCGAGAGGTGCGTGCGAGAGAGGTGACGCAGATCCCGGGGTTGGCCTCGCTTCTGGAGATGTTGCAGGAAGATACGGGGGCGAGGTTTGCAGGGGCGTTGCTGCGATTTGATCCGACGAGGGCGATGGGTGAGATGGAGGGGCCGGTGCTGGTGCTGGCGACGGGGCGCGATCTGCAGGTCGATCCGGTGGAGGATGGTCGGCGCCTGGAGGCATCGGGTCAGGACGCGGGGGTGGAGGTGAGCTATCGATTGGCGGAGCAGGCCGATCATGTGTTGAAGCACCAACCGATGGCCCGTGAAGACCTCAATGAGCAGCAGGCGCTGACCTATAATGATCCGACGCGACGCCTCGATGAGGGGGCGCTGCAGGCGATGATCGAGTGGTTATGGGAAGAGGCCTGGGGCGACGATGGTTAGTAGCCAAGCGATGGGTGATTAGATTGGCAGTCCTGGTGGGATGATGGAGGAAGGATGGTCGAGGGCGAGAGGGTTGGGGGGCTAAGCGGAGGAGTTGGCCATGGGGAATAGGCGTGGGACAGCGAACGAGAGAGAGGATCGGTCATCGGTCAAGAGTGTGGAGCGGTGAGCGACGCAGGCGGTGGATGGGGGCATTGGCGGCGCTGGGGTTATTGGCCAGCGTGAGCGGGTGGGTGTGGCTGGAGCATCGGGAGGCCGCGTATTTGGAGGTTCAATTTCAACTCGATGCCGAACGATCGGCGGACTTATTGGCCGGTCAACTGGAGGATAGAAAGCGGGCGTCTGAGGGGTTGATGATCTATGTGCAGGGGGCGTTAGAGGCCGATGGCGAGGGGATGGAACGGCGGGAGTTCGAGCGCTTTGCCAGGAGCACTCTGGAGCCGATGGAGGGGGTGGCGGCGCTGATGTGGAGTCCGGTGGTGGAGGCCAGAGAGAGGCAAGCCCATGAGGAAAGGGGGAGTCAGGCGTTGGGAGAGGGGTATCATATCGAGGCGCGTGACGAGGCGGGCCGTTTTTCGCCAGCCGGGGATCGGCGTCGGTATTTGCCGGTGTACTATTCGGTGCCGGAGACGGAGTATTTTCCGACGGGGCTTAACTGGGGAGATGAGGCAGCGGTGGCGGACCATATGGAAGCGATAATGGCCGATGGTGAGCCGAGGCTGGTGGGTCCACTGGGCCGATGGGACGCGGGGATGTACGGGGTATTTGGTCCGGTGTATCAGGAGGATGGAAGCCCGGCCGGGGTGGTGTCGGTGATCTTCAACCTGGCGCAGGTGGTGGAGGCGGTGGAGGCCATGGAGCCACAGATGGGGTTGGAGTTTCGGATGGTGACCCGTGGCGAAGGGGGGGATGTGAAGGAGGTGGTGTCCTGGGGGGGAGGCGAGGCGCCGGAGGGAGTGATGGAGGCGTCGCGGTGGACCGGGTGGTGGACGATGGGGAGAGAGTTGAGATATCGGCGCGCCCTGGAGATGGCGGGGTTGGATTGGTGGGTGGAGGCGGAGTCGACGCAGGCCTATCGGGCCTATCACCGAAGTCCCACGCCGATCGTATTCCTGATCAGCGGATTGACGGTGACGGCGACGGCGTTGCTGCTGTTGACGATGATGGTTGGTCGGGCGCAACGGATTGAAGGGCTGGTGGAGGCGCGCACGGCGTCATTGAAACGCCATCAGGAGCGACTCAAGCAGGTGGCGGTAGAGATGGCGCGGGCCCGGCAGGAGGCGGTGGAGGCCAACGAGGCCAAGGGGGCGTTTTTGGCCAATATGAGCCATGAGATACGGACGCCGATGAACGGGATCATCGGCATGGGGGAGTTGTTGGCCGATACGGATCTGGATGAGCGCCAGCGGGAATACCTGAATCTGCTGCAGCGCTCGGCGAAGGGGTTGTTGGCGTTGCTCAATGATATCTTGGATTTTTCGAAGATCGAGGCCCAGGAGTTGGCCCTGGATCGGCGGCGGTTTGCGCCGGCCGATTTGATCGCGGAGACGTTGCAGGTGATGGCCCAGCGGGCGGCGCAGAAGGGGTTGGCTCTGGGGTATGGGCTCGATGAGGAGCTTCCCTTCGAGGTGGTGGGCGATCCGGATCGGCTTCGTCAGGTGCTGGTTAACCTGGTGGGCAATGCCATCAAATTTACGGAGGAAGGGGAGGTGGTGGTGAAGGTGGAGGTGGTGGATGGAGACGAGGAGGAGGTCAGCCTCCATTTTCAGGTCAAAGATACAGGGATTGGGATTGCACCGCGGGAACAGCGACGGATCTTCGAGGCCTTTCAGCAGGTGGATCGGTCGATGCGGCGGGTCTACGAGGGGACGGGGTTGGGGTTGGCGATCGCGTCGCAACTGGTGCATCTGATGGGAGGAGAGATCTGGGTGGAGAGCGAAGAGGGAGAGGGGAGTGTCTTTCACTTTACGGCGGTATTCGAGGCCATCGAGGAAGCCAAGCAGCGGCGGTTGAGAGGCCGTCAAAAGGAGAAGGGAGCGCGGGTGCTGGTGGTCGGCGATCAGGCGGTCGAAGGGGAGGCGGTGGGGCAGATGTTGAGGGCCTGGTCGATGGAGCCCGAGATCATCGAGCGGGTGGAGGATATTGAGGTCAGGGATTGGGAGGCCTGCGTGGTGGACACCACCGGGCTGGGGGAGGATGACTGGGAGCGACTGGAGGCACTGTGCGAGTTGGAGGCGGTCAAGGAGATCCCGAAGGTGGGCTTGGAAAGGGCAGGCACGGCGCCGGCGCGACCGCGGCGGCTGCCGGGCATCGATATCTGGTTGTCTAAGCCCCTGCGGCCCAGCGATCTCTACGATGCGCTATCGCGACTATTGGCTCAGGGGGAGTCGGAAGGCGGCGAGGAAGACGAGGGCGATGGGTCCCTGGAGGGGGGCACCAGGGCGCGGATCCTATTGGTGGAGGATAGCCCTGTGAACCAGAAGGTGACGGTGGGCCTACTGAGTAAGCGTGGCTATGAGGTGGAGGTGGCGGAAAATGGTCGGGTGGGTGTGGAGCGTTTCCAGATGAGCGAGGCGCCCTTCGACCTGGTGCTGATGGATATCCAGATGCCGGAGATGGACGGGGTGGCGGCGATGGAGGCCATACGGGCTCATATCGAGCGAAGTGGGCAGGCGGCAGTGCCCATCGTGGCGCTGACGGCCCATGCAATTAAGGGGGACCGGGTGGCGCTATTGGAAGCAGGGATGGATGATTATTTGTCGAAGCCGATTGATGTTGAGGAGTTATATGACAAGGTAGAGAGGTGGACGGAGGCCCAGGCCGGGACAACTCAACGCATAGACCATGACGGAGGTAGCGATGAAGAGAGTAGAGACATTGGAAGGACAGGGAGAGATCCTCGATAAGGAAAAAGCCCTGCGGCGAGTGGCGGGCGATGAGGAGTTATACGCCGAGTTGATAGAGAGTTTTCGAGAGGAGTGGCAGGATTGGTGGATGGAGATGGAGGGGGCGCTCCAGGAGGATCGGGGCAGCGAGGTGCGGCGCTATGCCCATACGATCAAGGGAGCAGCCGATACGATTGGTGCCGACGAGGTGACGGCGCTGGCTCGCCAGGTGGAACAGAGGGCGTCCGAGGAGGCGTGGGAAGAGGTGCGAGAGCGGCTGCCGGAGTTGGGTCGAGCCCTGGAGCGGTTGAACCGGCGATTGGTCGAGGAAGTGGGGGCCTGAGCCGCAGGGGTGGTGCTCAGGTGGGGGTGCGCACGGCGAAGCCCTGGGCGTTGGCCGGGCGCTGAAGGTCTGAGGTATCAAAGCGCTGGAGGCGACTCAGTTGGCGGCGCACCGGTTCGACGAGGTAGACGACGGTGGAGGGGGGAAGCTCATCGATGAGGAGGGCGATGAGTTCGACAAAGGCGGCATGGCAGCGGCGTTTTTGGCCCTCGATGGAGGCGTGGGAGAAGTGTTCGTGAGGGGGGTCGACGATATGATCTCGCGAGGGGCGATGGCTATTGGCCTGCCGGCGAAGGACGCGGTGTTCCATGGTGATCAGGGCCTGAGCGGCATGGGCATATTCATAAAGGTCGCGATATTCCAGGCGCAGGATCATCGATTCCAGGATGAAGATACGGCGAGCCGGCGAGAAGGGCTGACCGCTGAGAGTGGTGATAAAATGAGAATTCATACGACCTGACTCCACTGCACACGCCCTGCGTCGACGCGACATCGATGACCAAAACCACGGTCCATAACTGAAAATCGGTAGAGAAACCATAGCATAGGCAAGGGAGCGTGAACAGCGGGATGTCTTCACCGACCGTGGGCTCTGTGGTAGCAAATCGGCGAACAGTATCGAGGAGGAAGGAGATCGAAGAGTCGTCGAGCAAGGGGAAATGGGTCTGGGAGCAGTTGCGAAAGGTTCCGGGGATACCGGGGCTGGTCCTGCGATTTGCTGTGCGGGCGCTGCAGCGGTTTTTTGGCAAGAATAATGGGCTCATCCTGGCGGGGGCCGTGGCCTATAATACGCTGCTGTCGCTGGTGCCGTTTTTCGCGGTGATCGTGCTATTTTTTGCGACGATCAAGGATAAAGAGCAATTATTGGCGACGATTCAGGCGGAGCTGGAGTTGGTGGTGCCGGGGCAGGCGGATGCCATCGGGGAGGTGCTGGTCGATTTCGCGGGGCAGATGGAGTTATTGGGGATTATCGGCCTATTGGTGCTGCTATTTTTGAGCAGCATCGCGTTCCGGATTTTGGAGAGCGCGATGATCGAGATCTTCGATTTGCCGGCGGAGAAGGACAAGCGGGCGATGTGGAAGTCGGCGCTGATCCCCTATTTGTTCATCTCGTTGATGGGAAGCGGCATCGTGATCGTGACGGCGGGGACATCGTTTTTGGATGCCATTCCCACGGAGGCGGTGGAGATCCCGTTGATGGAGTGGGAGGTGAGCATCGATGCGACGCGCAGCGCGATGCTCTATATCTCCGGGGTGTTTGGGTTGGTGGTGCTATTTACGGCGGTCTATCTGGTGATGCCGTTGCAGAAGGTAGCGCTATCGAGGGCGGTAATCGGAGGCATGACGGCGACCTTCTTATGGGAAGTGGTGCGCCACTTTTTGGTGTGGTATTTCACGCATATTTCGCTGGTCAATATTGTCTATGGGTCGCTGACGACGGTGATCATCGTGCTTCTGACGATGGAGGTGGCGGCGGTGATCTTGTTGTTGGGGGCGCAGGTGATCGCCGATCTGGAGAGGGCGGCGCGGGCCGGTAAGCCATGGTACGAGGGACCGACGGTCACGCGGGAGGAATTGGAGGCCGGACCGAAGGAGCGCGGTGAGCGAGGGACGCCGGTGAGGACCCACCGAAAGATCGAGTAAGGGATCAGCCGGGGACGCAGAATTCCGGTTGTTCCAGGATGGTTTCCGTGCATTGGAAGAGATCGGCGATGTCTTCGTAGGGGCAGACCTGGTCCTCGGGGCAATGGCTGTCTTTCCAGCATTCACCGGGCTCCGGGGGAAGGCGGCAGGTACCCTCGCCACCCTCGGTGCAGGAGGCGCGGAGGCAGATCAATTGGTCGGCAAAGGGGGAGTCGGAGTCACGGCAATCGTCGTCGCTAAAGCAGCAGGGGAAGCGTTCGTCGACGTGCAGTTGGGAGGGCTGGAGATCGCAACTCTGAGGGTCGTCCTGATTGTTGGGGTCGTCCTGGTTGTTGGGGTCGTCCTGATGGTTGGGGTCGTCCTGGTTGTCGGCCCCATTGCCGCCGGAGCTGGTGCCCCCAGAGGTGGTGCCTCCACCGCGGACGGGGGGACGATCGTCATCGGATCCGCAGGCGACGAGGGCTCCGCCGAGCAGGGCGAGGAGTAGGACGGTGATAAGAGCTCGAAGTGTCATGGCGGAGCGATCCATGGAGTGGGAAGATTCACATCATATCCAAGAGTAGGCACCAGTGAGCGGTGCGCAAGGACCCTTGTATAGGAAATAAGCAAAAGGCGTACCACCTCGGCCCGGGGTTGTCTCTATCCGGGGGATCGACTAACGTGGGGGAAGCATCGATTGGCTGTCCCATAAGCTCGACTGCGTGGAGAAAGACGATGGCTCTGGAGTTACGTCAGCAGGTCAAAATGAAGCAGCAGTTGCGGATGACCCCGCAGCTTCAGCAGGCCATCAAGCTGCTTCAATTGTCGCGGATGGAGCTCATCGATGAGATCCGAGAGGAGATGGTGGAGAACCCGGTGCTGGAGGAGATCCCCGAGGTCTACGATGGGGATGCGATGGGGGAGCGAGGGGAGGCCGAACAGGTCGATGAGATGGCGGAGGTCAAGGGAGACGATAGCGATCTGGATAAGATCGACTGGGATGAGTATATGGACAAATACTCGTCGCCGGCGCCGACGAATCACTATTCGGGGTTGCGCCATGGGAGCGATGATTTTCCGACGCTGGAGCAGACGCTATCGACGGAAGAATCGCTGAGCGAGCATTTGCTGCGCCAACTGCGGATGGCGGAGCTCGATGAGGAGGGGGAGTATATTGGGGCGCTGATCATCGGCAATCTCGATGGGGCGGGCCGCCTGGATGTGGGGGATGAGGAAGAAGGAGCGGTGGAGGCCCTGGCCAGAGATGCCGGCGCAAGTCGCGAGAAAGTGGCGTCTATCTTGGAGGTGGTTCAGGGCTTTGATCCGCCGGGGATCGCCGCCCGGGATCTGCAAGAGTGCCTGTTGATTCAGATTCGGCAAAAGCATGGCGGCGACGAGCTGATGGAGGCCATGGTTCAGGAGCATATTTCGGACCTGGAGCGAAAGAGTTACGCCAAGATCGGTCGCGTCCAGGGGGTGTCCAAAGAGGAAGTGATCGAGGCGGCGAAGCGTATCACGGAGTTGGAGCCGCGTCCCGGGGGAGGATTTGCGGCCGACGAGGCGCGCTATATCACGCCGGATATCTATATCCGGAAATACGAGGGGGAGTGGGTGGCCTCGCTCAACGAAGACGGGCTGCCAAAGCTTCGCATCTCGCGGTTCTATCAGCAGCAATTGGCCAAGAAAAAGGCCGAGGGGGAAGACGATGAGGTCAAGGATTATATCCAGGACAAAATGCGGGGGGCGATGTGGTTGATCCGAAGCATCCATCAGCGCCAGTCGACGATCATGAAGGTCGCCGAGAGCATCATCAAGTTTCAGAAAGACTTTTTCGAGAAAGGCGTGGAGTATCTGCGGCCGCTGGTGCTCAAAGATGTGGCCGACGATATTGAGATGCATGAGTCGACGGTCAGCCGGGTGACGACCAATAAATACGCCCATACGCCGCGGGGGGTCTACGAGCTGAAATTTTTCTTCAACTCCTCGATCACCCGCCAGGGGGATCGGGATCTGGCCAGCGAGGCTGTGAAGGCCAAGATTCGGGCGATCATCGATGAGGAGAACCCGGAGAAACCCCTGTCGGACGCCAAAATCGTGGATGCGCTGCAGGAGGAGAATATCGATATCGCCCGTCGGACGGTGGCCAAATACCGAAAGATGATGGGGATTTTGTCGAGCACTAAGCGCAAGCGATACTTCTAACTGGTCAAATGGGTATCGATGTCAAGGGTGGGCATTGGGGGCGCATCGAGGGGCCCGATTGACCTTGGCAGTGAATAGAGTTGGTCCCATCGCTGTTTTGAGGTTATGATAATCAGTCCGGAAGCGTTGATAGATGGTTCGACGTCCAAGCTGCCAGAGGATAATCGCCGAGTGAACACACCTCAAAGCGGGATGCCACGCAGGGTGGAAGCAAGGCCAGCGAGGGGAGAAGACCACTGTATCAGGGCTTTCGATGCATCATCTCATCGTGCTTTAACCCCTGGAAAAGGAGTGTCGTATGAACGCTAGCGTATCCTTTCGGAATATGGATTCGTCGTCGTCGTTGAAGAGCTATGCCACGGATAAGCTGGAGCGCGTGGTCGATAAATACGTGCAGGGAAAGGTGGACGCCTCGGTGGTGATGACCGTGGAGAAGTTCTGGCACGTGGCCAATTTCACGCTGAAGATCAAGAATTTGACGGTGAAGGGCCAAGAGCGAAGCGAGGATATGTATAGCTCCATCGACCTGGCGCTGGACAAGATTGAGAAGCAGCTTCGGCGCCACAAGGATCGGTTGCGGGATCACCAGCCGACCAATGGAGAGGCGAAGATGTTCCGCATGGGCGTTCTGTCGCCGCTGAATCCACCGGTGCTGGGCGAGAGCAACGGCTACGATGCCGACATGGAGTACGAAGAGGAGTTTGCCGAGGATTATGAGATGTATCCGGGGCCCGAGGATTCGGCGTCGGAGGCCGCAGCGGTGGCGGAGGATACGGAGACGGTGGACACGCCGGCGGGGCAGGTGAAGGTGCTGCGTCAGGAGATGTACCACGCCAAGCCGATGTCGCTCGATGAGGCGGTGTTGCAGTTGGAGCTGATGGAGGATCGACAATTCTTCGTATTCACCAACGCCGACACCGAGGACATCAATGTGGTGTACGTACGAGATGATGATAATATCGGGTTGATCGAGACCTGATAGTCCCCTGACGGTCGACGGAGATGAGCCCCGGATCTTGCAAAAGATCCGGGGTTTTTCCATGAATGGGGGGTAGCGAGGAGTCATGGATGGTGGAACCCAATGAATGAGAGGTGGAGCGATGGATGGTCATGTGGAGATGAGCGTAGAAATGCTGGGTGGGGCGTCGCGGTTTTTGGAGGTCAAGTGGGGAGATAATGGGGAGGCCCTGGTGTGGTTGGAGAGGAGCGACGGCCAGGGACGCCTGTGGGTTCGGCGAGGGCGAGAGGGGGCGCGGCCATTGACCGACGGGATCTCCGTGGGGGGAGAGGTGGGCTATGGCGGTGGCGGGTTCGATGTGCAGGGGATGGACATGGTCTATTGCTCGGAGGGGCGGCTTCATCGGTTGAATCTGGAGCGAGGGCTGAGCCGGGCCATCACGCCGGCGTTTGGGTCGGTGGCGTCGCCGGCGATCAGCGCCGATGGTCAGTGGGTGGCCTTTGTGCATCGCTATGAGGGCCGGGACCGGGTGGCAGTGGTGGACATAGAGGGCAATCGGTGGCCGGTGATCGCCGGAGAGGGGGCCGATTTTTATATGCAGCCGTCGTGGTCGCCAGAGGGGGATGAGCTGTACTGGGCCTGTTGGGATCATCCGGCGATGCCCTGGAATGAGGCACGGATCGAGCGTGCTCGTTGGGAAGGTGATGGGGCAGGCTCGGTGGAGGGGGTGGCCGGCGAGGCGGGAGATGAGGTGGCTCGCCAGCAGCCGTTGGTGTCTCCCGATGGACAGAGATTGGCCTATTTGAGCGATGGGAGTGGGCATTGGCAGGTGGTGGTGCGCCACCTTGAGAGCGGGCAAGAGGAGCGATGGTCCAAGGAGGGGGACGAGTACGGTGGGCCGGCGTGGATTCAAGGGCTTCGCTATATGGAGTGGCAGGATTCGACGACCCTGGTGGCTGTGGCCCGGCGCCATGGGGAGGGCCGGGTGGAGCGCCTCAGCGAGGGGGGGGAGCCCCGAGAGGTGGCGGGCTTTGGGACCTATGGATTGATCGAGCAGATCAGCGTCAATGGGGCGGGGGAGATCGCGGCGCTGGCGCAGGGGTCGACGACGCCTCCTCGCGTGGTGGTGGCCGGTCAAGAGGGGTCGATGCCCATGGCCTATAGCTCCAGCGAGAGGCTGGGCAAGGGAGATCTGTCGACGGCCGAGCCCGTAAGCTGGGAGGTGGATGGCCAAGAGGTCTATGGGCTGTATTACGCGCCGACGAAGGATTTATTTGGCGATGGGTCGGCTCCACCGGCGCTGGTGATGGTCCACGGCGGTCCGACCTCGCAGCGGGAGGCGGGGTGGGAGGCCAGAAATCAGTATTTTGCGACGCGGGGGTGGGCGGTATTGGACGTGAATTATCGAGGTAGCACGGGCTATGGGCGGGCCTATATGGAGGCGTTATTCGGCCAGTGGGGCGTGGTCGATGTGGCCGACGTGGTGGGAGGAGCGCGATATTTGGCGGATGAAGGGCTGGCCGATGGGTCGCGGATCGCGATCATGGGCGGGAGCGCCGGGGGCTATACGGTGCTTCAGAGCCTGGCGACGCACCCCGGGGTGTTTCGGGCGGGCGTGAGTCTGTACGGGATCTCGAACCTCTTTGAGTTGTCGGCGGGGACGCATAAATTCGAGGCCTACTATAACGATACGCTTATCGGGCCGTTGCCCGAATCGGCGGAGAGGTTTCGGGAGCGATCGCCTCTATTTTCAGCGGAGCGGATCAGTGATCCCGTAGCTATCTATCACGGGGCGAAAGACAAGGTAGTGCCCATCGATCAGGCAGAGGCCATCGTGGGATCACTCAAATCCCGTGGAGTGCCTCATGAATTTCATGTCTACGACGAGGAAGGCCACGGTTGGCGGCGAGAGGAGACGGTGATCCACTTCCATGAGTCGGTCCTGGAGTTCTTGACCCGTCAGGTGGTCTACGCCTGAGAGTGGAATGATACCTACTAAAAAAGCGCCTCTCCGAGCGGGGAGGCGCTTTTTTAGTGAGCATTATAGCGAGGGATCAGAATTCACCGCTGTCCTCTTCTTCGAAGAAGCCGGGGCATTGATCGTCGAAGTGAGAACAGGCGGGCCCAGCTCCGTCCAGACTGTCGAAGGCATCTTGGAGGTCGTCGTCGTCCATGGCGTCATCATCGGTGATGTCGACGCATTGGAACTCACCGCTGATATAGCCTAGACCATCGGCGATCTCTTGGAAGCAGGCGATATATTCGTCGACCGTGGCGTCACAGTCGGCGAGGTCGTCGTAGTCTTCCTGGGTGCACCCATCGAAGATATCCTCGGGTTCACTGAGACACTCCTGGTAGCTGTCTTCGCATCCCTGCACGGGGTCCTCGGAGAAGGCCGCGCCGAATAGGCCGAAGACCTTGCAGAAGCCGTCGTTGATGGTGCTCTGGTCCATATTTTGCCAGGCCGTTTCGAAATCATCGCAGAAGCCGAAGAATTCCTCTTCGCTCATGTCACTGAAGACCTGGGAGCCGTCGGCGTCGGTCTCGACGTCCAGGTCGAGATCATCGCCACCGTTTCCGGGCTCGGTGTTGTTGGGCTCGGTGTTGTTGGGCTCGGTGTTGTTGGG
>CAZMJS010000068.1:0-18042 GCA_964566695.1 uncultured Bradymonadales bacterium | reverse complement strand
AAATAGGGCATCCGTTGTAAAGTGCGATGTGGTAAATTGTCGCGGTTTGGGGTCCAGTGCGGGCGGGGATTCACCTGTGCCAGAGGGCATGATAAGCACGAAGGACCAACGATGGATAAGGCGTGACCAGGAGTGAGCCATGGATTTGTTGAAGACGTTGTCGGAGTTGCCCGGAGCGCCGGGACGGGAAGAACGAGTCAGGGCGTTTATCGAAGAACGGCTGGAGGGCAAGGTCGACGAAATACGCACGGACGTGATGGGAAATTTGCTGTGCCGCAAGGCGGCCAGCCCGGAGGTCGATGAGCCGACGCGGGTGATGGTGGCTTGCCATATGGACGAGATCGCCTTTTACGTGCGTCGGATCGAAGACAACGGCTACGTGCGGGTTCACCATCTCGGCGGCTTCGATACGCGCAATCTCTTTGCCCGTCGAGTTCGCATCGAGACCCGCGAGGGAGAGGAGATTGTGGGCAATCTCAATCCCGGCGGAAAGCCGGTGCACCTGGCGTCGGCCGAGGAGCGAAAGAAAATCCCCAAGGTCGACGAGTTCTTCGTGGACACGGGGATGAGCAGAGAAGCCTTAGAGGGCAAGGTGCGCCCCGGCGATCCGGTGACCCTCAAGCAAGAGTTCGTGCACATCGGCGATCTAGTCTCGGGTAAGAGCTTGGATAATCGGGCGGCTTGCTGGGTGGGGATCCGACTGCTGGAGCGGCTGGAGAGCTCGCCCTATGAGGTCTATGTGGTATTTACCACGCAGGAAGAGATCGGGCTGCGCGGGGCGGTGACGGCCAGTTACGATGTCGATCCAGATGTGGGGATCGCCATCGACACGACCCTGGCCGTCGATACCCCCGGGGTGCCCGACAAGGATCAGGTCACGGCGCTGGGAGAGGGCACGGCGATCAAGATCCTGGACGCCGCCACGGTGAGCCATAAGGACTTGGTCGATGAATTCGTCCGCCTGGCCGAGGCCAAAGAGATCAACCACCAATACGAGGTATTGCCGATGGGTGGGACCGACGCCGGAGCGCTACAGAGGGCTCGGCGAGGCGCCAAGGCCATCACCCTGAGCGTGCCGACGCGCTATATTCACACCGTCACGGAGACGCTCCACCCCGACGATTTGAGAGCGACGGTGGACCTATTGACGGCCTATTTGAGCGAGGATTGAAGATGGGCGATGCCATGGAGCAGTCACGGAGTCAGCGGGTGGGGTCGTTGGAGCAATCGGCGATCCGAGCGATGACGCGCCACTGCCAGGCGGTCGATGGGATCAACCTCGGCCAGGGGGTATGTCCCCTGCCGTCGCCTCCGGAGTTGTTGAGAGCAGCCTCGGAGGCTGTGCTGGCCGATAAGAGCACGTATAGCAAATTTGAGGGCATTGAGGCCCTGAAGACCCAGATCGCTCGCAAGCTTCGGGAGTATAATGGGCTGGAGATCGATGCCGATCGGGAGTTGGTGACCACCGTGGGATCGGCCGGGGCTTTTAGCTGCGCCATCCAGGCATTGCTCGACGAAGGCGATGAGGCGATCGTCTTTGAGCCCTATTATGGGTACCACCTCAATGCGTTGAGGATCAGCGGTGTTCGACCGCAGGTGGTGAGTCTGGAGGCCCCGGATTGGACCTGGCGCCCCGGCGCATTGGAAGAGGCCCTGACGGACAAGACGAAGGCCGTGGTGATCAATACGCCGGCCAACCCGTCTGGAAAGGTCTTTGACCGTCAGGAAATGGAGGTGCTGGCGGCGTTTTGTCAGCGCCACGACCTGTGGGCCATCACCGACGAGATCTACGAATATATGGTCTATGGCGACCGCCGCCATATCAGCCTGGCGACCCTGGATGGCATGCGAGAGCGGACGGTGACCATCTCGGGGTTCTCCAAAACCTACGCCATTACGGGGTGGCGCCTGGGGTATGCCGCGGCGTCGGCCGACGTGGCCAAGCGCCTGGGGATGGTCAATGACTTATTCTATATCTGTGCCCCCACGCCCCTGCAACACGGCCTGGCCCGGGGCATGGAGCTCATCGGCGACGATTATTACGCGGCGATGAGAACGAAATATAAGGCCAATATCGATCGCTTTTGCGACGCCCTGGAGGCCGTGGGCTTTGAACCCCATCGACCGCAGGGATCCTATTATATTTTGGCCGATGTCTCTGATCTGGGCTGCGAGACTGCCCAGGAGGCAGCGATGGAATTACTGGAGCGCACCTCCATTGCGGCCGTGCCGGGGTCGGCTTTTTTCGAGAGTCAGCGAGGCGAGTCGCTGCTGCGGTTCTGCGTGGCTCAGCCGGAGGCAACCATCGATGCCGCCGTTGAGGCGTTGAGGAATGTGTGAGCGATGACGTCATTGAGTCGACAGGAGGTGTGGGAGCGCGAGGTCGTGGAGGTAGAGATCGACGACTACGGGTTTACCGGTGAGGGATATGTCCGCCTGAGCGATGGATGGCTGTCCGTGCCAGGGGCGCTGCCCGGAGAGCGAGTGAGGGTGCGCTTGCAGCCCGGACAGCGACGCCAGTCGCACCGGATCTACGCCGATGTGGAGCAGGTGATACGGGCGGCGGAGGAGCGGCGCGATCCCCTCTGCGAACGCGATGATATCTGCCGAGGCTGTCAGCTTCGTCATATGACGGTGGCGTCGGAATTGGCCTTTAAGGTGCGCACCGTGGAGGAGGTGATCGAGCGCTACGCCGGTGTCGACGAGGAGGCCCAGCCGCCGGTGGACGTCATCACCGTGCAACCCATCGCTCGGGGCGATGCCTATCGCGTGCGCTCAAGGCTAAATTATAAACGGCAGGGCGAGGCGTTTGAGCTTGGTCTATGGTCGCCGGTGAAGAAGGGGTTGATCCCCATGGCGGATTGCCCGGCGTTGACCGGCCCGGTGCAGCGCCTGATCGCCACGGTGGAAAAGAGTCTGGAGCCAGGCCTCAGCCTGCCCTGGGATCAGGCGATGGTCGATGAAGTGAAGGCCGGCGTCGATGGCATTGAGGTGGATCTGGGGGTAAAGACCATCCATGTGGTGGCGCCGACGCACGGGGTGGGCCTCGTCGATATCGAGCTGACGGAGAGCCAGAGCGAGGATCAATTTCAGGAGCAATTGCAGCGAGAGCTATTCGTCGATTGGTTCAAGCGGTTGAGTCGTGGAGTGCCGCAGAAGGTGGGACTATCGGTGAGTTCCGGGGGATATCGTCGTCTCATCAAAGAGCCAGAGCGCATCCGCATCCCCGTGGGCCGCTGGAACCTGTGGGTGGGGTTTGAGGATTGGTTTCACGCCACGCTGGAGCCAGCAGAGAAGGTCTACGAGACCCTATTTGAGTGGTTGGCGCTGGGAGGGGATGAGCGCTTTTTGGACGTGGGCTGCGGAATTGGCACGATTTCATTGATGGCGGCGGACCAATGCCAGTCAGTGCATGGCATCGATCGCAACCCGAGCTCCATCGAGGCGGCGGAGATCAACGCCGTGGATCACGGGGCGACCAATATTCAATTTCACGCCGGGGGGTGGGAGAAGGGAACTCGGCAGTTGGTGATGGATGAGCGGCGCTTTGATGTGGCGACGATCAACCCCATGAGGGAGCCTCTGGGCCGCCGTGTGTTGGCAATGATCGACCGGTTGGGCGTGGAGCGATTGGTCTATCTGGGGCCGGCGCCGGAGGCCGCGGCGCGCGATATCGGTCAGTTGCGCGAGCTGGGGTGGCGATTGGAGAAGCTGGGGGCGGCCAATCTGCACCCGGCGACCTACCACGCCATGTTGATGGCCTATTTGACGAAAGACGATGGAGGCAAGTCCCATGAAGAGTCATGACGTGGCGCTGCACCCGAGAGATATGAGGTTTTTGGTCATTGGCGCCACCGGGTTGATCGGGCGTCATGTGGTGCGGGAGCTGGCGGGCAGACAATGGCCGGTTCGGGGGTTGAGGCGTTGGGATGAAGAGGCTCGAGGCCTGGGCTTTTCCGGCGTGGAGATGGTGGTGGGTGACGTGTTGGATCGACCGTCCTTCGAAGAGGCGGTGGCCGGGTGCAACGTCGCTTTTTATTGCGCGGCGCCGTCGCCGAAGCGCAGCCGCAGCGAGGTGATGGTTGGCAGTGTGGAGGGCATTCGCCGGGTGCTCGAAGCTTGCCGAGAGCATGGATTGGATCGGTTGGTGGTGACCAGTTCGGCCTCCACGGTGGGAAATCTAGGACCGGGCCAGTTGGCCACGGAGAACCATCACTATCTGCCGGGATCCAGCGACGATCCCTTCGCCGATGCCAAATATGCGGTGGAACTGGAGTGCTATCGCTACGTGGCCGACGGGTTTCCGGTGATCATCGTCAATCCCACGTTATGCGTGGGACCGGGCGTCGACCTGAGTCCCTATGCCAGATTGGGCGTTGGCGGCGATGAGCCGATCAATACGGTGGATGTTCGCGAGGTCGGCAGGATGCACGTGCAAGCGGCGCTCCACGGTCGGCCCGGGGAGCGCTACCTGGTGGGAGGTCAAAATACCCGGGTCGCCGAGGTCTTTGAGGGGTGGTCTGCCAAGGGCAAGGTCGATCCAAAGCCTCGCGATAGCTACTTGGTGGAGTGCGGTCAGTGGGTAGATACGTCCAAGGCGGCCGACGAGTTGGGGCTTAACGAGGCGTGAACGGTATTGCGCCCGGCGCGCTTGGCACTCATGAGGCGAGCATCGGCGGTGGCGATGAGATCGGCCATGGCCTCTCCATCATCGGGGAAGACAGCGACGCCGGCGCTGAAGGTGACTTGAAAGGGCGAGGAGTGATCCAGGGAGAAGCGAAGGGAGGCGAATTGGCGGCGCAGCCGATGGAGCGCACGGGTGGCCTCGGTGAGTGATTGGTCCCCCAGGGCGATGAGAAATTCCTCGCCGCCCCAACGGGCGCATAAGTCCTCCTGGCGCAGGTGATCCGTCAGGAGGTTTGCCAGGGTCTGAAGGACGCGGTCGCCCATGGCATGGCCGTGGCGGTCATTGACCCGTTTAAAGCGGTCGAGGTCCAGCATGGCCACGGCCAATCGACGCTCATGTCGCCGGGCTTCGCTGAGGCGGGCCCGAAGCTGTTCGGCGAAGGCCCGGCGGGTCCAGAGTCCAGTGAGGTCGTCGCGGGCGCTACGGCGGCGCAGGGCGGTCCACCGGCCGAGGAGTTGGCGCAGATGAAGGCGCAGCTGGCGCGGAGGTGTATAGAGCGATAGGCAGCGGTCGACGCCGGCCTCCAGGAGCCGTTGGCCGTAGTCGTGAGGCCCCTGGTGGAGCGCCACCCATGGAATCCATCGGTGGTCCATGGAGCTTCGCAGTCGATGTCCCAATAAGAGAGGCCACTCACTGGCGGTCGTGGTGGCGCTCAGGATGAGATCTGGACGCTCAAAGCGCAGGGCCTGGGCGACTTCGGCGTGGCTAACTCGCCGAAGATGGCGGGTCTCCAGCCGCTCCAGCGAGGGCCATAACGTGGTCGGTAGATCCCCATCGTCGACCAAGAGCACTGAGACGTCCTGGAAAACGGAGTGGTCCAGGAGGTGGCGAAGAAACTCGCGCAGCTCCTGGGGGGTTTCCAGGCTTCGGCTCACCAGCGAGAAGGAAGCCAGGTACGGCGAGGGGAGTGAGTTGGGACAACCCTCCTGCAGGATCAGGCCGCAAGGAGGCAGTGACGCCTCGTCGGTTGGGGCCGATGACAGGATGGACTGCGCCCATTTGACGGAGGCCTTATCCCGGGCCGCTATCACTATGGCGGACCACTGGCGGTGTTGGAGGTGGCGGTGGCATTGGTCGCGATCGACGGCCGTGCAGACATCGACATCGAGATGGCGAAGGCGGGCTTCAAGCCATTGTAAGTCGTCGGGGGCGTCCCCGAGAAGCAACACCCCCTCGGGTGCCAGCGTAGAAAGCCAATTCATTATCCCCTCCAACGTGGAATCCATAATCACGGCCAGAGGTAAACCATAGGATCGATCCACTGGAGGTCAATAAGGGTTAGTCCATCAGGCGAGCCCGCAGGCGCGAGCTGGCGCTGTCGATGAGGGTCACGACGACCAACAAAATGAGGAGAGCCGTGGCGGCGCGGTCGTATTGGAAATTATTGATATAGGTGTAGAGATAAAAACCGATGCCGCCGGCGCCGACGATGCCCAGGATGCTGGCGGCGCGTACGTTATACTCGAACATATAGAGGGTATAGCCGACCATCAGGGGCAATACCTGGGGAAAGACGCCCCAGCGAAAGATCTGGAGGCGGCTGGCCCCGACGGTGCGCAGCGATTTAAGGGGGCCATCATCGATGGACTCGATGCCCTCGTAATAAAATTTGCCCAGGTAGCCGGCGGCATAGAAGGTCAATGCCAGGATGCCGGGGAAGGGGCCGAGGCCCACGATGGCCACGAAGAAGAGGCCCCAGATGATGCTGGGGATGGTGCGAAGGCCGTTGAGGATGAGGCGTGCGCCGGCCTGAACGGGCTTGGCGGAGACGTTTCGGGCGGCCATGACGGCCAGGGGCAACGATAAGATCGCCGCCAAGGTGGTGCCGATGAGGGCCATCTGGATGGTTTCAATGATGCTGGAGGCGACGGTGGAGGTCACCGAAAAGTCGGGGGGGAACATGCGGTCGCCGAAGTCGACGGCGTGTTCCAGGTTGGTGAAGATGCGAGCCACCGAGAAGTCGACGCCAAGGGCGGCCCAGATGTAGAGGCCAGCGGCGACGAGGATCAAGAATCCATAAAAGGAGGTTCGCCCCCATAGTCCACCGAGGGCCGGGGCCGTGGGCGAGACGGCAGAGGTGGGCGGAGGGACCTCGGAGGCCGGGGGGGCGGCCTCAGGGGGCAGCAGTTCGTCGAGCTCGTCGCGGTCGCCGCCAAGAGGGGGGCCGTGGACCTCGATGGAGCCATCGGCCATGGGGGCATGGCCGTGGCTATCGCTCTCCATGAGTTTGCAGGCCGTGTCCGGGTCGCCATCAAAGGCGATAATGCCATCTTTCATGTAGATGACGCGGTCGGCGACCTGCCGCGCCATATGCAGGTCGTGGAGCACCATGACCATCGTTGTATGGGCGGGGGCCAACTGGGCGAGCTTGTCCATGGCCGTCGCCGCCCAGTGGACGTCGAGGCTGGCGACGGGCTCGTCGAGGAGCATCAGCGAAGGGGCCTGGTAAAGCAGGCGTGCAATGGCCACCCGTTGTTGCTCACCCCCACTGAGACGCGAGGCCCGTAGGTGGGTTCGCTCACCGAGGCCCAGCCCCTGGAGAATGTCGGCGGCGCGCTGGCGATCGTCGTCGCCAAAGCGGGCCATATGACCCAGAGGATGGCGCTCGTGGAGCGCTCCGGTGGTCACGTTCTGCAGTGCTGTGAGTTGGGGAACCAGGCCATAGTTTTGGAAGACCAGGCCGACCTGCTCGTAATAGCTGCGATCGAGGGAATCGTCGGGGCCCACCAGTTGGTCTTTGACCTGGAAGTGTCCCTTTGTCGGGGAGACAAGGCCACTA
Source organism: uncultured Bradymonadales bacterium (assembly GCA_964566695.1). GTDB lineage: Bacteria > Myxococcota_A > Bradymonadia > Bradymonadales > Bradymonadaceae > SLJM01. The sequence goes on along the minus strand of CAZMJS010000068.1, from coordinate 10,576 downwards.
AGGACGCGCAGCAGGCTGGACTTGCCGCTGCCGCTGCGGCCAATGATGGCCACTTTTTCGCCCGGGGCGGCACGAAAGGAGATCCCCTGGACGGCGTGAACCGTCTCCTGGGAATCGCGATACGAGACGTGTAGGTCAGTGACTTCAAGCACGGCGGTGGCTCTCAAATATCTTCGTCGAAATCGACGAGTTCATAGGCGTGTTGCAGGGCATCGACGTGGGTGTCGTGGTCTTGGACGACCAGTTTTTCCGCGCCGTAGACGCTCTCCAGGAGGTCGGAGTACTCCTCTTCGTTGAGCATCAGCAGGGCCTGGCGAATGTCTTCGACGACCTCGTCGTCCAGCCCACCGCGCACGGCAAGCCCATGGGTGGGGACCGGACCCTGCTCGGTGATGACCTTGATGTTGTCGCGCTCGTCGTCGCTGAGGTATTGCTGCAGGGAGTAGTCGGAGGCGGCGGCGGCGTCGACGCGGCCGTTGACCAGCGACAACAGGGCCTGCTGATAACCGCCGGCAAAGACGACGTCGCCAAAGAAATCCCTGGGGTCACCTTTTTTGTCGAGTAGGCCCTGGTCGATGACTTCTGCCAGGGGGAAGAGATAGCCCGAAGTGGAGGTGGGAGAGGTAAAGGCAATGGAGCGCCCCTCGAGGTCGCTCAGGTCGTCGATGCCGCTATCTTTAAGGGTATACCACTGGGAGTAATAAAAGGGGTTTCCTTCGCGCTCTTCGACGACCAGGAGTTCGGCGTCGGCCATCTTGTGGGCCATCATATAGGGGAGGCCGCTGAAGTAGGCGACGTCGGCGTTGTCGCTTCGCAGGGCTTCGACAACCGCGGAATAGTTGGTGGGCAAAAAGATCTCGACCTCAAAGCCGGTTTGTTGGCCGATAAATTCGGCGAAGCGCTCGGTATCGAGGGCCAGTCCGTCGGGGTTTTCCTGGGGTTGGAAGGCAAACGTCAGGGTGCCCCGGGGCTCCTCGGCCTCGGCGTCCAACTCGGCGGCGTCGCTGTCCGAGGGCTCGGCAGTATCGGAAGGCCCATCATCGCAAGCGGCGATTCCCAAGCTCAAAAAAGCGGTCAATGCAATCAATATGGTTCGGTTCATGCGTCCAGACTCCAGGAGGTGTCGCACCAAAATAGCCCACAGGGCCGATGACTCCGCCACCAATACATAAGAGGTGGGGGTGGAACGTCAAGGAGAAAATGAAAACTAGTATCAATTTCATCGAACGGGTTGGAGCTACGATGGGCGGTGGTTAATGTGGGATGAGAAAGAGGCGCGATGGGAATTGAAGGAGGTTGGAGACAATGAAGATGAGTCATCGGGTGGTGTGGGCGGCGGTCGTGGGTTGGCTCACGGTATGGATGGGCGCAACGGCGGTCGCCCAGGATGACGGGAGGCAGGAGGTATGGGCGCTCTACCTGTCGTCGCCGCACTGCCCCTTTTGCCAGGTGGTAGAAGAGGACGTGCTAGAGCCACTGGAGGAGGAATACGGGCCGGCGTTGAACGTGGAGACGGTGGATACGACGACCCAGCGGGGCCAGGCGGTGCTGGAAGAGGTGTGGGATCACTATCAGGTGAGTTCGCAGCGGCGCGGGGTCCCAACGATGGTCGTCGGCGAGGAGGTGTTGGTCGGGGGCGGTGAGATCCCGGAACGCTTGCCGACTCTGATCGCCGAGGGTCAAGCCCATGGCGGGGTGGATGCGCTGAGCCTGGCGAGCCTTGAGGAGTGGCGTCAATGGAGGCAAGAGCACGTCGCGGACGACGACAGGCGGAATGGGCTGTGGGATCGATTCCGGGCAGATATGCCGGGCAACGCCGTATCTCTGGGGCTATTGGTGATATTTTTAATGTTGGCGATGGCCATGGTGCCGAAGAGGGCCTGGCAGCAGCGGCTGGCCCATCGCAGCACCGATCTGTGGCGCGTCGCCGTGGCCGTCGCCGGGCTGGGGATCTCACTGTATCTGACCTATGGAGAGGTGACCCAGGAGGACATGGTCTGCGGACCCATTGGCCAATGTAATATCGTCCAGCAAAGCGATATGGCGATGCTATTTGGGGTGATTCCCCTGGCGTTATTGGGGGTGGTGGCCTACGGCGCGTTGTTGGTGGTCTACGGGCTGCGGTGGAGGCGGAGCCCTCTGGTGGAGGGCCGAGGGGCGGCGTTGGCGTTGGCGATCGCGGGGCCGGGGTTCCTCTTCTCGATCGTGCTGACGTTTTGGCAGCCCTTTGTGTTGGGGGCCACCTGCGCCTGGTGTCTGGGGTCGGCGATCACGATGAGCGCCAGTTGCGTGATGGCTGTGGGGCCCGGGCGTCGACAGTGGCGGCAGTGGCTCACCAGCGACGGGGCTTAGAAAAAGACGGCCTCTTCGCCATGCTCATCGATCAGGGCGTCGACGTGGTCCAGGAGGGCCTCTCGCTGCTCCCAGAAAAAATCGAGGCGCTGCTCTTCGTCGGCGTTGGGGTCGGGAAATAGGACGGGATCGATCACATCTGGATGGAGCAGGCGCAGGGCGTTGATGGTGGAGCGCTCGAAGCGCTCGATGGGTTGCATGCGTCGGTCCAGGAGGCTCAATTCCGGCCGCTCGCGAAATTGGAAGCCCGAGCTATTGTCGATGGCGATGAAGCGACCGTCTCGAAAGTGACTATTGACACCATAAAAATCGGGGACGCCGCTGTAGCGGTCGAAATTATTCATCAAAAAATCGAAGATATGGAGGTTGGAGATCTGGCGAGCGATGTCGCCTTTGGTGTGGCCTCGAAGCTCGGCGCCGAGGTCGCGGTGGGAGTGGGGAGAGCGCTCATCGAAGCGATCGACGAGTGAGTGGGCTGGTTGGTCCAGCAGATCGGGGTCGCTGTCAATGGCCACCAGATCGCGCCAGGCGTCGACGAACTCGATGGGAAATTCCTCGTAATGGGGGATCCACTCCTTGAGGGTTCCGTAGAGGTAATCGCGCTGAACTCCGTCAGGGCCGGGTTCCGCGCTCCAGTAGAGCTCGTCGAAGCGGTCGTCGGCGTATTGCTGTTGGCGAGGCGTGGAGATGCGTCCGTAGAGCTCGTCGAAGTCGGCGCGGCTGATGCGGGCGGGCTCGTTGATCGGCACGTCGATCCCCACGAAATGGCCGAGGTGATAGGCCGCCACTTCGGCGCGCCAGCCATATTCCCAATCGTCGCGGGCGACCTTATAGGCGTACCGGCTCTCGTCGTCCTCGGTAAACCGAAGGGTGACGGAGCGTCCGCCGCCGAGGGCGCGTAGGGAGTCGACGCCTTGGTCGGGAAGCATGGTGCGCAGTTGTTGATCGAAGGTCGGATCCTGGTCCACGGCGCGATCGAAGGCGCCCTGGATGGCCGCTGGATCGTCGCTCTGATGGTAGTGATGGATGGCGAGCTGGCGTGCTTTTTGAGGCTCCTCATTGGCCAGAGCGCGCTCGATGAGTTCCAAGGGGGTCGGGTCAGCGCCGAGGTCGACGATGGAGGAGGCGGCCTCGGTGGCACTGGCGACGGAGGTGCTGGTCGACGCGCTGGGAGCCTCGCCTTGCTGGGGCGCCGGTTGGACGACGGCCGCCTGGTCGTCGATGGGCTGAGTATCCGGTTCGGAGAGCAAGGCGTAGGTCACGGCGGCGCTGGCCACGCCGGTAGTGATAAGGGCGATGGACCAGGGAATGAGGTGATTGGCGGAGTGCAGTAGCCCCGGGGTGGGTGCGGGGTCGGGGGCTTCCAGAGAGGCGTCGGTAATCGCCGGCTGGCGCTCGTCGGGCGTGGGAGGGACCAGGCGTGCCTGGGCGGCGAGGAAGGTGGTCACGCTCTGGGCCACCACCCCTTTGACGCGCTCAAAGATGGGGTGCTCTTCGATGGGAACAAATGGGCCATCCTCTTCGGCGATGGCGTCGGCGATTAGCCAGACGCCGCGACGAAAGAGGGTGACCAGATCGTCGGGATCGATGTCGGCGTAGACCTGGTCGCCGATGCGAAGCCGATAGGTGGTGGCATCGGCGATATCGCTCAGTTTTAGATCATCGATCGCCGAGGTCGTGGGGGAGGAGTCGGGAGCCTTATCGGGCTCTGGAGCGGGCTCCGACATCGGTTCCCGCGCGGGTGGTGCAGCCGCAGCGGGCTCGGCGGCGTCAGCATCATCCTCGGCAGGGACGGTCGGGGGGTGCGCTTCGTCCGGCGAGGAAGGGGGGTCGGGCGGATAGGCGCCGGGCAGCCGATCGAGCTCTGTAGGGGTATCGTCGACCCAGAAGATCTCGTCGACCGCCTCGTCGACGGCGCTGAGCCATGGTTCGTCATCGAAGGTCTCATCGAGGTCGGCCATATCACCGGACTGGTCGCCGCCGAGGGTGGGAATGGGATCGATCTCTGGGGGTGGGGGGCTGGGGCGTCCAAAAAGCGCGGCGTGGTCGACGGCGCGCCAGCCGGGACGACGGCTTGTGGCCTCCGGCGGCGGCGGGGCGCCGGCATCGGCCAGCGTCTCGGAGGGCGGCGCGCTCCGGCGACGGGGGGCGTTGATGGTCAACGCCGTGCCGCAGCCCGGGCAGGCCACCCGCAGGGAGCCCGTCCCCGGGGGGCGCCGGGCGACGCGAAAGGCCGCTCGGCAATGGTGGCATTGAATCTGGTCGCTCATGGCGATCGACAGGTGGAGGTCAAGGATGGATGGGAGCGCGCCAAGCGCGCGGTCCGGCCCTCAAACCTAGCATAGGCCCCGGAGGAGGTCAGGTTTTTTCTCGTCGGTGGCGCGAGGCTTTCGATTGCCAATCGCCGGTTGGGACCTAACACTTAGGACGTCCGGGACGGTTGAGGGCCAAGAGTGATCTATCTGATATGGAGGATTTATGGAGATGAATGAAAAAGGCGAACGCACGGTGGTGGTGACCGGGGCCAAGGGTGCCCTGGGGACGGAGGTCGTCCGTCGCTTTAGTCGCTACGGCGATGCCGTGGTGGGTTGGGATATCGATGCGCCGGGGCCGGGCTCGCTGGTCGATGACGAGCGAAGCCGCACCGTCAAGTGGATGAAGGTCGATGTCACGGAGGCCTCCATGGTGGATGCCGCCGTGGAGACGGTGGAGCAAGAGGTAGGAGACATCGATATCGTGATCCACTGCGCCGGTGGATTTCGCTGGTCGCCGATCGACGATATTGAGGTGTCGGATATCGACTTTTTGGTAGACATCAACCTGCGCTCCAGCCTTTATCTGAGTCGGTCCATTATGGGGCGGTTTAAAGAGCGTGGGCTGGGGAGGCTGATCTTTATCAGTTCCCGAACGACAATTGACCCAGGGATGGGCGAAGGGGTGTATGGGGCGACGAAGGCCGGCCTCAACGCGTTGACCCAATCGCTGGCGGCGGAAGTGGCGGAGTCTGAAATTACGGTCAACGCCCTGCAGCCCTCGGTGATCGATACACCGGCCAACCGTCAGGAGATGGAGGACGCCGATTTTTCGACCTGGGTTCCCCGCTCAGAGCTGGTGGATCTCATGGAGTATCTGGTGAGCCCGGCGGGGCGCTCCGTCAGTGGTGCGCAGATCGCGGTGCGCGGTCGGACCTGATGAGCGGGGGAGGTTGACGGGGCGGGGGGACGTCGTTACCTGTCGGGGCGCGGCATTGGGTGTCGCACGCGCGGAGCTTCGACAACGGCAAGGACTGAGACGACGGAAGGCGACGATGGAAGACATGACGACGGTCATCGATCACCCCCTGATTCAACATAAGCTGACATTGATGCGTCGAAAGGGGACGTCGACGGCAAAATTTCGCTCCCTGATGAGCGAGGTGGCGCTTTTGTTGGGCTATGAGGTGACTCGGGATTTACCGCTCAAGGAAAAGGAAATCGAGACGCCCTTGATGCCCATGAAGGCCCCTCATCTATCGGGTAAGAAGTTGGTGATCGTGCCCATCCTTCGGGCCGGTATCGGGTTTGTGGATCCCCTCCTGCAGTTGGCGCCGTCGGCGCGGGTGGGCCATATCGGTCTGTACCGCGATCCGGAGACGCTGGAGCCGGTGGAGTATTATCTGAAGGTGCCCGAGAAGATGGAGAATCGCGACGTCATCGTCGTCGATCCGATGTTGGCCACGGGCAACTCGGCGGCAGAGGCCGTCAAGCGGATCAAGGATTTTAAACCTCAGTCCATCAAATTTATGTGCCTGTTGGCGGCCCCCGAGGGAGTGGAGCATTTCCACTCGGTCCACGGAGACGTGCCGATCTACACGGCGGCCATCGATGAAAAGCTCAATGACAAGGGCTATATCATCCCAGGGTTGGGCGATGCCGGCGATCGTCTCTACGGGACGAAATAAGGCTCAATAGCAGCAGTACCGCGAGGACAAGCATCCCCGTGGAGGTCGAGAGGCCAGTCGTGGCACAGCCGCCCTGAATGCCCGGGGAGGTGGTGACCAGGCTGGCCTCTTGGCGTGGGGAGGTGGCCGGCGATGAGTCATCGTCCGAGGGGTTTTGGCCAGTAGCCGTGCAGCGTCCATCTTCGCAGCCGGCAGTACAAAATTGGCGCTGCTCCATGGAGCCGTCTTGGCAGCGAAGACTGAGGCGACCATCGATGCAGTGCCAGCCGTCGTCGGCCTCCTCGCAAAGGCGGTCCGTATCATCGTCCGGTTGGAGGCAGCGACCGTCGTCACAGCCGTCGGTACAGGTGTCTACGGCGTCGGCCCGATCGTCGAGGCAGTCAACGAGATCCTCGCCGCGGCAATAAGAGCCGTCGCCGGGCTGGTCCTGGCAGAAGAGGTCGGACTCCGAGGGCTCCTCAGAGGGCTCACCGCAGGGGCCCGTGGCCTGAGCGATGACGATGTCGTCGCCATAATAGAAGGCGATCATGTCTTCGTAGGACCAGCCCTGGTCGGCGAGACAGGTCTGTCCATTTTGAGAGGCGCACCCGCGGTTATAGGGGTTTTGAGTGCAGTCATCAGGGGTCCACCCCAGGGGGGTCATGGTGATATCACAGCCGCTGTACCCCTGATTATAGGTGACAAAGCCCTCGGTGTTGGTGGGATCGCTTCCCGTGGCCCCCAGGCAGTCATCGGTATCGGGGATGGCGCCGGCCACGTAGAAGGAAGCGACGATATGGTCGTTCCAGCGCAGGTATTGGCCGCGGGTGGCCTCGGCGGCTTCGAAGTGACGGGCTTCGGCGGTGGCGTAGCTACAGCTATAGACCTGGTCGGCTTCGCTATCGACGATGGAGTCGGCGCCGGCCACCAGGAGTTTATAGTATAGGTAGCCCCGGGCTTGGACGGCCTGGGCCTTGAGCGCCTCCATGGGGGCGTTGCCGTTTTCGCAGGCGACGACGTTGGCGATATAGTCGTCTTCGATGTCGACGATGCCTGTGCCCTCGACGTCGACGGTGCAGGGGGCCTCCAGGTCGCCCTCCAGGGGTTGGCTCCGCTCTGTGAGTCCCTCGACGGGGCCGCCGGGAGATGGTGAGGACGACGATTGGATGTCCCCGCAGCCGGTGGTCGCCAGGCATAGGCCGATCGCGAACAGGAGGCGTCGAAGACGAGAGGTCTGTGAAGATGACTCGGCGGTGGGCATGATCGGACCCGGAAAAAAAGTGGTATTTGAGGGGCCAATGGTGACAGATAGCCGCGGTGCAGACAACGTCAGGTCAACGGTTTCTGGGGTAACTTTACTTTAAATGGGGGGCATGCATCATGGTAGGAACGGGGATGGAATGAGGGATGCATGATACGTAGAGAGAGTGGCTCGGGCATCGTTCGGCGCGGCGAGGACGGCCGCTGAGGCATTGATTGGGTAACCCCTGAGGGAGCAGCAAAGGCGTGGCAAATAAGGAAGGAGAGCGAGATTGGTTGGGGGAGCGGCTGGCCGGCAAGTACGAGTTGAGAAAGGAGCTGGGGGCCGGGGGGATGGGCCGGGTCTTTCTGGCGATGGATACCTCCATCGATCGCCCGGTGGCCATCAAAGTTCTGCATCGAGATCTGGCTGATGACGAGGAGATCCGACGGCGATTCGAGAGGGAGGCCAAGGCCATCGCACGGCTGCGCCATCCCCACTGCGTCATGCTCTACGAATTCGGTTATTCCAAGGACTTAGAGGCCTTATATGCGGTCTTTGAATACGTCGCTGGCTTTTCCCTGGAGCAATTGGTGGGTGAACAGCTACCCCTTGGGGATGTGGTGGCGGTGGGAAGTCAGGTGGCCCGGGCCATCGCTCATGCCCACGATCAAAAGATCATTCATCGCGATCTCAAGCCGGAGAATATCATGGTCGTCGAGGGGACAGCGCCCCCGGAGATCAAGGTGTTGGATTTTGGGATCGCCCGCATTGCCGAAGATGATGAAAAGCGCACGCGCCTGACCCAGATGGGCCAGATGTTTGGCACGCCTCCCTATATGAGCCCGGAACAGGCGCGGGCCAATCTGGATGTCACGCAGGCCACCGACATCTACGCCATTGGAGTGATTCTCTACGAAATGGTGGAGGGGAGGCTCCCCTTTATTGGGGGGACGCCCATCGAGACGGTGATGGCTCATATCCACGATGACATCCCGAGGATGGAGCGCCAGGGGTTGCCCACCGATCTGGAGGGGATCATTTTGACGTGCCTCCAAAAGGAGGCGTCCCAGCGCTTCGGCAGTTGCGACGCTCTGGCACGTGCGCTGGAGGCGGTGGAAATCGAGCCATCGGAGCATAGCGTCATCACGGATCGACTGGCGGCCATCGAGGCCGGCGAGGATAGCGACGCAGAGGCGAGGGCCGCCACCTTGCTGGCTCATGACTACGATGATGGAGATTCACCGGACGATCATGGGGCGGAAGATGACGAAGAGACAGAAGCGGAGACGGATGGGCCGCCGATGGTGGGGGATGAGGCCGGGGAGGCGGAAGACGTCGCTCTGGAGACCTGGGTGGACGATGATGGGAGAGGCCGAAAGCGATGGCTTGTGGCGGCCGTGCTCCTTCTTCTAATCGGTGGGGCCGGGGCCGTGACATGGGGGTCCGGGGATCCAGAGCCCCCGGTGGACCAGGATGAGCGCGTCGAGGAGTTGGCGCAGGCTCCGGTAGACAGAGATAGCGAGGGCCCGGCGGGCGACCAGACCAACCAGGATGAGCAACTCGTCGTGACCGACGAGGAAGAGCCGTCCGCGGAAGAAGAAGACCCCGGGGAGGAGACGGGCGATGACGCCCAGCCGGTTGAGCATGGGGGCGACGAGGAGGAAAAATTGGAAATGGGAGGGGGCGATGCGATAGGCTCTCCAGAGATGGTGGAGGACGAGGCCCAGGAGCGCCCTGAGGTGGTGGAGAGCGAGGAGTCCTCTCAGGACGAGGAAGAGGCCCCTCCCGAAGAGTCGGGGGAGACGCCCGATGAAGAAAGTGACGCCGACGATGGCTCCCAGAGTCCCGAGGGCATCGGGCTGCCCGGCGAAGACGACGAGGGCTCTAGCCAACCCGAAGGCATCGGACTCCCCCCGGAATAACCATTCCCGACCGGATTGAGGATGTAGATGAGGCATGTGCTTTTTGCTTATATGACCGCCCTGGGATGCGTCTTGGTCGCCTCGGGGGCCGTGGCTGAGGAGCCCGATGTGGGCGGCGAAGATGCGTTGGTCGACGCCGAGGACGTCGATGAAGAGGATCTCGATGACCACCAAAAGATGCTGGAGTGGAGCGCCCGCGGAAATGATCACTACGCTCAGGGCGATATCGAGAAGGCCGACGAGGCCTATGAACGAGCCTTCGAGGCCTATCCTCAGCCCATTTTGCTCAAGAACCAGATGATCACCCGTTATCTGCTCGACGATTGCGAGACCTCCATTGACCTGGGAGAGGCATTTTTGGACACCGGCTCCTATGAGGAGTCCGATCTGGGCGACGTTAACCGCGTGCTCGGCGATTGCTCGCTCAAATTGGCGGAGGCGTCCTTAAAAGAAGGGGAAGTTTCTCAGGCAGAACAATGGCTGGAGTGGGGTGAGGACTATCGTCAGAGCGATGCCCACAAGGAGCGAGCAGAATCCGTTGAGGGCCGGATCAAGGCCGAAGCGGCATTGGAGAGACGGCGAGCCCGAGAGCAGGAGCAAGAAGAGGAGGAACTCGTAGAGGCCCATGGAGTGGACGCGTCGGCAGGCGGCACCTCGATGGCGGCCTGGGGCCTGATCGGCGGGGGGGTGGCGGCCGTCGTCGGCGGCGGCCTCTGGCACCTTCGATGGGAGAGTCAGGTCAGCGATCTGGAGTCCATCGAGGATCCAGCGGCATTTGAAGAGGAGCAACAGCGCCTCAACGATCGACGGGGAACGACGCGTCTGGGGGTCACATCCCTGTACGCGTTGGGCCTGGGCGCCATCGCAGCGGGCAGTATGTGGATGATTCGCAGTCGCGACGAGGGCGGCGAGGCCTCCAGGGCCCAGTGGTCGCCGGTGTACAACGGGGATAAGTGGGGAGCCACGGTGCGCCTGAACTTTTGAGCGGCCACCGTCGGAGGCCTCCAGGGCTTGACTTGTGACGGCCCAATGACCATCTTTGAGGGGCCGGGCTCCCGGGAGTTCTCGGCGCGCACTGTCTTGGGGACAGGGCCGCCAGGGAGTGTGGATGAGGTCTGCGGTTACGGCCCGCCGCGCCAC
>CAZMJS010000067.1:0-18052 GCA_964566695.1 uncultured Bradymonadales bacterium | reverse complement strand
AACTCAAAAATTTGCGGCATCGTTATGCTTATATTCCGTCGAGCTCCGCCGGTGGACAGAGCGAGAGTCGGCCGCGGTCGACCAGGTCGTGGAGGTCGTCGGTGTGATCGCCGAGGTAGGAGACGAGTTCCTCCTGGCGGGCTTGTCCAAAGGCCAGGCGGTAGACGGCGAGTTGGCGCTTAAGGCGCTTGAGCTTTCCGACCTCTCGGCTGAGGGGGAGTATGGGGACCAGGCGCTCGATCTGGGAGATGTCGTCGGTGTCTGGTTGGTAAAGCCAGTAGGGGCTGAGGCTCGGTGAGTCGCTGGCGTCGGGGGTGGCCTGGCGGAAGAGCGTGAGCCAGGGGTCGTTGGTGGGGGGCTCCTGGTCCTTCAGGGTGGCCGATAGGCCGTAGTGGGCGGCGAGGTTCTTTCGGATGGCGTGGCCTTTATATCGATGGACGCGGCCCTCGCGTTGTTCGAAGTCGACGGGGTTGTGGGGGAGGTTCCAGTGCCAGACTCGGTGGGCGTAGGGGTGGAAGTCCAGGCCCTCTTGACCCACGGAGGTGGAGGCGAGGACGAAGGGGCGAAAGGGGGAGTTGAAGCCGTTTCGGACCGTGGAGCGGCGCTGGACCTCCCGGTCGTCGTCCGATTTTAGGCGGGTGAAGGGGAGGGCGAATCGGCAGCGAACCTTGATGTGGTCGAGCGTTAGGTGGGAGCCATCGGAGCTGGGGCGAATGTCGTGGACCGTGAGGTTGGCCGGTCGGATGGAGACGGCGTCGGAGATGGCGTCGGCGATGCGGGCGACGCGCCTGGTGGGAGGGCTGTCCTGGAGGCCCAGGGCGTCGTTGAGGACGTGGACGTATTCGTCCAGCACGGCCTGCAGGTCCATCTTCAGGCCGTAGTCGGCGATTTGCATCCAGTAGGCATCGCTGTCGCCGCGGTCCAGCAGGGCGGCGACCTCGGCGAGGTTATAGAGGGAGCGAAAGCTCCAGGCGATGGTGGCGGCGGCGTTCATCAGCGCCGGATCGCCGGCGGGCAGGTCGGGGGCGATTCGGTGGAGGGCGCGGAGTGCGCAGGGTCCGGGAGCCCCAAGGGCGATGGTGGTCAGAGCGTCGACGAGATCGCCGGGCGCTTTGCCCAGTTCCTCGGGGGCTGCCAGGGCGTCGGCCAGTTCCTGGAGATGGTCGTGGAAGCCCTCCTGGGTGTGTCGGTCGCTCTCCACAGCCCCTTTCCAGCCCTCGGGCAACCAGTGGGCCATCTCCGGGTGGGCTCGGTCGTCGGCGAGGGCCGGGGCGGCGGCGTACCAGCGGTAGTCGGTCTGCCCATTGCTACTAGCAGGCGATACGTCGTCTACCATCTGGGCGACGAGGCGCCTGGCATGGGCGTGTATCTGGCCCGGGGGCAGCGGCTCGCCGCCGCCGTGTTGCTGGGCGATTCGTAGTGGGTCGACGCGGGCGGCCAGGGTGGGCGATGGATAGAGGAGTGCCAGGGCGGCGCGGTTTCGGCTCTGGGTGCTGAATTGCAGGCGCTGGCCGAGGTTTTCGGCGTGGTCGGCGTAGTTCAGTTGGGGGCGTCCCTCTGGCGGCGAGACCATTCGCCGCTCCGCCTCGTAGGAGAGGAGAGTAGCGATGCTGTCGGGCACGACTTTCCAGGCCGAGAAGATGAGGGATTTGGTGAGACGCCGGGCGCCGTCGATGCCTTCGGGCGGTATGACGTAGGGCAGGGAGGCGGGAATCCACAGGCGCTTCCAGAGCTGGTGGTCGTCCAGAATATGGCGGGCAAGGTGGCGCAGCCGCGGGTTTCGCCACTTGATGGGGCGCCACTGCTGGAAGGTCTGGCGGTGCAAGAGGTGGTCGTCGTCGCGCAGCAGCCGGGCCAGGCGTTTGGGGGGATGGTCCATGAGTTCCCGCAGGACGCGCTTGAGCTTATAGCCCTTCATCAGGTTCACCAGATAGGGAGCGGACTTCCAGTATTTGAGGGTCTTGGGCGCGTCGATGGCCTGGGCGATTTGCTCGCCAAAGCGGGCATGCTGGAGGTCTTCGGCCTCGATGGTCAGGTCGAGACTGGGCTCCTCGACCATGGCGTTGTGGTCGCGGGTAAAGTCGATGCGCTCCGTTCGGACCATGACCGATTGAAGGAGCGCGCGGACGCGATCGGTGACCTCTTGTAAGCTGTCCGAAGGTTGTTGGTGGCGGTTGGTATAGAAGTAGCGGCGGCGCCTTCCGAGCAGCTCTTTGAGCTCTTTGAGGGGGGCCGTGGACTGGTCACCAAAGAGAAATCGCAGGGTGTTTAGGAAGTCCTGGTAGTGGTCTTCCTCCTCGTCGTGCACGGTCATCATCTTATAGGGCGTGGCCGATAGGAGCAGGACGCGGGCGTCGCCGTGGTTCATGAGCTCTCGCGCCAGTTGGGCGTGGTCTTCGTCGCCATGGAGGAGGTCGCGAAAGCGCTGGAATTCGTCGAGGATGATCAGGTCGGGCTCCAGGGCATCGACGCACACCCTGGCGAGGATCTTTCGCAGCTCACAGATGGCGAAATTGCGTCGGCGACGTATCTTGTATTTTCGTTCCTGGTCGTGGCGTTGGAAGTGGGTGCGACAATCGCGTCGAATCTCATCGGTGAGTTCCGGGCGGGCGCGGAGGCGTTCCAAAAAGCACTGAGCCAGGTAGGGATCGATGCCCCTGGTATTTCTCGATTGCCGACGCCAGCGCTTGTATTTGGTGATGGTGGCCTGCAGGTAGTTGAGGAGTTGAATCTCCGTGACGTCATCCCATTGGTCTTTGAGCAGTTGGAAGAGGAGAGAGCGCTCTTCTCTGCGGCCGGCGTTGGACTTTAGATCGAAGCTGGTACGGGGGGTGAAGCTGACGAAGTTGATATGATTGGCCCGCAGGTCGGAGAGGTCCTGGGGCAAGAGCGTCAGTCGGCTGGAGAGGGAGAAGGCCTGATCATCGAGCACATTGAGACGAGAGATATTTTGGCTGGCGATGGTGAGATTGGAGCAAATATAGATGACGTCGATGCGCTCTTTTCCCTGTTGGGCGAGGTGGCGAATGGCTCGGGCGATGATGCCTCGAGCGATGAGCGTTTTGCCGAGTCCCACCTCGTCGGCGACGAGGTAGCGGCGGGCGCCGTCGCGGTATAGTCGCTGGAAGACAAAGTCGACGGTGCGGCGCTGAAAGGGCTTTAGGCGATCGAGGACCTCCCGACATTGTTGGGGGCTAAAGCCGATGGCGTCGTGGCTCATTGAGCCTCCTGGGCGTATTCGCTGTCGATCAGGGACTCAACGGTCGCCCACAGGTCGTCGAATTCGGGGGGGATGATGTCGCGGTCGAGCTTGCGGAGTTTGTCGACGCGGCGCTTGACGATGGCGAGGCGGTGGTCGCCGCGGCAGAAGGCGGCGACCATGGGCTCCAGAAGGCCGATATCGTCGCCGCGGTCAGTGGCTGGACGCGATTTGGCGTGGCGAAGTTGACGGCGCATCTCCTCGAAGACCTGGAAGCTATCGTCGGCGGCCAGGAGCATTCTTATGTAGCGAAGAAACCCCAAATTGGTCTCCAGAAGTTGGGCCATGAGGGCTGCATCCCGGTTCGGTGGAAGTTCAGCGTCGGCGATATGGACGATAAATCGCAGGGATTCATCGCCGTCGATGGGGTGGAGCTGGAAGCCGACGAAGCGGGTGACGAAGGCCAGGTCGCCGGCCCTCAGTGTCAGGGGCTCCCCGTCCATCAGGGAGGTGGCGCGTCGTCCAGAGGCGTCGGGGCTGCGCGTGGCAGGCCAGGCGCGGATGCGCTCGATGCCGGGCAGCGCCAATGGGCCATGAGGGGCCACGGTGATGAACCAGTCGCCGTCTCGTTGGTGGCAGCGAAGCTTGAAATCGGCGCGGGCCAGGCGGTGCCGCGCATCCTCCAGGAGGCGCTCCGCCGTGGAGTCCTCGTCGTCTTCCTCGTGGCTCATGTCGAAGGGCACGAGGAAGCGACCGAATCCATCGGCGCCGAAAAATCGGTCCAGGCCGCCCACGGCCTCGGTGTCTCCGTCGAGGGCTGCGAAGAATTCGATATTGCTATGGGGAGGACACCACACGGGGTTGGTGGCGTTTCCGGAGCCCAGTAATAGGCGGGTGCGCCCCTCCTGTTCGGTGATGAATAATTTGGCATGTAACCCCTCGACGCGGTGGTCGTCTGGTGAGCCTTGGGCTTCGTCGTCGGAGTCGTCGGGCTCGGCAAATTCGTCGAGTACCTGAACCTCGTTGAAGGTCTGAAGGGCGTGGTATGATAGAGAGCTTAGTTCTGTGGCTCGGGAGACCAGGTATTGCGCCTGGTAGCGATCGGCGAAGCGCTCCAGGGTTCGGGGGCTGACAAAGGGGGAGACCACGCCCAATTTCGCCCCCGTTGGCAGGGGTATTTGCTCTTCGCCGAGCCCGAAGGCGTGGAATCGAAGGTCGTCAAAGCCCTGGGGGAGCTCCCAGGTGAGGCCTGCCAGCTCGTCGGCCATGTGGTCGCAGCGGGTGGCGAAGGCACCACCGTCGCCGTCGACCAGCTCGGGGAGGGCGCGCACGAAGCGCACCAGGTCGTCGTCTCCGGCGGGCTGCCCATCTGGGGCGGGGCGGCCGTCGATGATCAGCGCGGCGTCCCAGTGGAGGGTGCGCTGGATATTTCGAGACATCACGCACAGTCGATAGAGGGGCGTCCCATCTGAATCATCGACGAATCGCAGCAGCCAGACCTTGGGGTGGAAGGCCCCCTCGCCTTTGCGGGAGGCGTGGCGAGCGCGGGCGGCGTGGACGCTATCCTCCAGCATTCCGTAGAGGCGAAAGTGGCGACCCGTGGCGGAGATGCGTCCCGGCTCGCAGAGCACGTCGAGTCGGTCGGCCATGCGGCTGAGGGTTTCGTAGACCGAAATATCGTCGTCCAGGGTGTCCCGGAGGTCGTCGCTGGCGCGCAGGGCCAGAAATAGGGGGATGACCAAAAGGGTGGTCAGATCCAGGGAGTAGGTCGTGATGATCGCCCGGTCCAATTGATGGGATGGCGGCGGGGTCAGGATATCACTGAGGTAGGTGCGGTCGTCGGCCTGTAACATGGATCTCACTTCATGGCGTCGTGGATGTCCTGGAGCAGTCGGCTAACGGTTCGCCATCGGTAGGCGAGGCGTCGGGTGCCGGTGCCGCCCGTCCATTGTTCGAGTCGGGCGTCATTGCGAAATCGGGCGCGATTGCCCTTCTTGGCGAGCACCCGGTATTTGATGTGCTCGCGTGCGCCGTCGTCGTCGGCCAGGGGTTGGCGGTGGTTCCTGAGGTGTTCCTGCCACTGGGTGATAAAGAGTCGGGTGGGGCGACCGACGCCGGTCTCGTCCAAGAGATCCGTGGGATCCCAGCGAAGCACGTCGTCGTATTCGTCACCCTCCGACCAATCGGCGAGGTGTCGACGGTATTGGTCGACCAAGTCGTCGGCCGACGAGCCGGGAAAGGTCGCTAATTTATGGTCGGCGAGCAGCAGGTTATGCAGCAGGGAGGCGCCACGAATCAGGTAGGAGAAGAGGCGCGCCTGCCTGGCCAGTCGGCGGTTTTCTTCGAGGGTTGAGGGGAAATCCCACAGGTGATCCCAGCCGGTGGGGTCGGTCACGTGGGCGACATCCACCATCTCGTGCAATAGCGTGCCCTGGGCGCGGTCGGTGATGCGATCGAAGAGGTAACCGGCCTCCGAGGAGGTCAGGCTCAGCGTGAGCTCATCGGGGAATCGGCGGGGCCTTGGCGGCAGATTTCGCCAGGCCGTGTCCTCTTTTGAGTGGAAGCGCTCAAATTGGCGATGGTATTGGCGGCGCGACAGATCCAACCGAAAGATGCCCCAGCGGCGAAGGCCCGACCAGTAGACGGAGTCCGGGAGTTGTTTGACGCTTCGCCCCATGACCCGGCCGAAGGCGCCATCGGGGTCGTCGGCGACGAGGATGGGGATCATGTCGCGCTGGAGTTCGTCGGCCACCTTCGCCACGTCGTTGGCTGCGACGCCTCGGTCCTCCAGATAGGTATAGGTCCAGGGGACGATCAGGAAGTAGCGAAGGCGGGTTTGAAGGGTCGTGGTACCCGGAAAGAGCCGGTCCGACAGGTGGTCTCGGATGCGTCCGATGCCCAGGTCATCGCGGGTACCATCCTCTTCGAAGCCGTCGAGGACTTCGTTCATCCGCTCGCGGCTTTGGGAGTCGTGATCGAGCCAGGCCAGAATCGCTACCATGCGTCGTGTCCCTGTGGTCCCCCGAGGATTCATGAGCGGTCGCTATCGGCGCATCATGAGCCATGCGGGTGAGAGGTTGGAGTGGGTCTCAAGGGATGGTGCCCTGTGGGATTGGAGGCTGTCAATCGGCGGCGTCTATTTGCTTGTCGCGCTGGAGCACGCGGTGTTCGACGACGTGCATGATGGCGTCGGCGGCGGTTTTTGGGAGGATAAAGAGCCAGATAAAGCGGTCGCCTCCCAGGGGGATGGCCAGGATGATGCATAGGTGCATGGGCACCACGCGGGCGTAGGGGAGGAAGATGAGGGCGCCGAGGTTCGGTGCGTGGTCCAGATCGTCTCGGGCATGCTCTTGGTGGGAGGCCCGGTGGGTGAGCCAGAAACTGAGGGAGATAAAGAGGAAGAAGAGCAGGTCCTGAGCGTGGACGGTGCCGACGTAGACCTGGAGGACCTCGCCGGTGTCCATGTCGCTGACCTCGAGGACCCCCTGGGCATCGGCGCCCAGGGTGAAGACGAGTAGAAATATCAGGAAGAAGACGTGAAAGAAGCCAAAGTGGAGGCCGAAGTCGCGAGCGGATTTCTGTTGGGTCTCCTCTAGGGCCTGGTCTTGGTGGAGCGCCGTGGAGGTATCGGTTGAGGCGTCATTGGGGGGCATTATCGAGGTCCATACGTGGTTTTTGGGTCTCGTAAACCACCATGATAGGCGATTTCCCCAGGGGACAAAATAGCACGGCGGTCAGGGGGGATCATCGGTCGCCCCATATCGAAGGCCTCGGTTGAGGGTGGGCATATTCCGCGCGTGCCCCTGGGACCATCGAGGCAGGGATGAGAAATTTTGTAAAAATATAGATGGGATCTTGTTTGGCTTTTGGGTTGCCTTATTCATCGGTGGAAAGGAGGACAATTTTATCCAGGCTTAGCACCTCTGACGCGCTTTAGTAGCGACCGGCTGGACTATATTCCGAGAGAGTTAGATGAAGTATTTTTCGCATCCAACAAGCCTTATGTGGTGAGTCCTCTGTATCTCCATGACCCTTGTTGTTCTGGTGGGGGCATGTGGTGATGATCCGGAGCCGCCGCCGTCCTGTGAGGGCCCGGAGGACTGTCCGGAGGGGTGGTTATGTGAGGACGGGGTGTGTGAAGATCCCTGCGAAGATATGTGGTGCGATGATGGCCAGGTGTGCCATTACGGCGAGTGTTATGACACCAGTTGTGAGCACCGAAGTTGTGCCGACGGCTTGATCTGTCTGGATGGGGCCTGCGTCTCCAGCGATTGCGTCGGCGTGGACTGCGAGGCCGGTGAGTCCTGTGCCGATGGGTATTGCTACCCCGATGATTGCCGAGATGAGAGCTGTGAGGGTTGGGTATGCGTGGATGATACGTGCAGGGATAGGGCCTGTGTGGGCGTGTCCTGTCCGCCCAGGGAAAGCTGTGCCAACGGGGTCTGTTATGCGACGGATTGCGACGAGCAGGATTGCGAAGCGGGGCAGGTCTGTGTGGAGGGGGAGTGTACGAGCAGGCGATGCGTGGGGGTGAGCTGTCCGGCGGATGAGAGCTGCGATCCCGAGCGGGGGGTATGCACGTCGGGATGTCTCATCGATGGTCAGGTCTACAGTCATCGAGACGCCCATCCGGAAAACGAGTGTCTGCACTGCGATCCGGACGTTGATGCAGGAGATTGGACGCCCGTGGACGCCGGGGCGAGCTGCAGCGGGGATGATTATTGCACGGTGGAGATGACCTGCGATGGTCAGGGAACGTGCGCCGGTGGGGAGCCCAGAGATTGCAGTCACCTCGATGAGGCGTGCGCGGTGGGCACCTGCGATAGCGATGAAGCGGCGTGCGTCACGGAGTTATTGCCCGAGGGGACGCCCTGCGATGATGGCGGGGTATGCGATGATGAAGGGGTGTGTGCCATGGGGTGCGAGCTTCCCTGGGGTGGGATGATCGAGCATGGAGAGACGGTGGAGGCCTTTGCGTCGAGCACGGTGGGCTGCGAAGAGGAATGCGAGAGCGAGACGCGCCATTGCAGCTACGGGGAGCTCGATGGTCAGTACACCGAACAGACGTGCGAGGCGGTGTGCCAGGACTGCAATGCGGAGACCCTCACTTGGAGCACTCACGGATGTCAGGCCTGGTTCCCCCCCACGACGCATGGCGAGTCGGTGACGATGGACAATGAGGAGTCGGGGCGCAAGGGCGAGGCCACCTATCAGTGCAATGACGGCAATTGGGTCTATGAGAGCGCGACGTGTGGTGGAGAGGGCTGCGACCTTCCCTGGGGAGAATCGATCAGCCACGGTCAGAGCGTGACGGCCTATGAGTCCAGCAGCGTGGCCTGTGGGGAGGGCTGCGTGTCCCAGACCAGGAGTTGTAGCTACGGAGATCTATCGGGGAGCTATACCAACCAGAGCTGCACCGAGGTCTGTGAGAGCTGCTCCACGGAGACCCTTTCCTGGGGCGCCGACGGCTGCGAGGCCACCTTCGGGGCCGCCCCTCACGGGGAGACCCAGACGGTGGAAAATACGGCCTCCGGCCTCATCGGTGACGCCACCTATAGCTGCAATGACGGGTCCTGGAATTTTCAGTCCGGAACCTGTGAGGGGGGCCCCTGCGATCTTCCCTGGGGAGGATCGATCGACCATGGGGAGACCGTCACGGCCTATGAGTCGGAATCCACGGATTGCGAGGATTTCTGCCCCAGCGAGGTCCGAGAGTGCAGCTTCGGAGAATTGCTTGGGGATTCGGATTATGAGTATCAGAGCTGCTCGGTGGACGTGGGCACGACCTGTTCCGATGGGTCGCTATACGCCGGGATGTTCAACGACGAGCACTACTATACCCTGGAGGACGATCAGGGGGAATATACCTGGAATGATGGAAGCACGAACTGGGTCGCCACCAATGCAACTAGTGACACCGATGGGCAATCGAATACGGCCATCCTCGACGACTTGACCAATGCGTCGATGTGGTACCACGCCGCGGTGATTTGCTATGACTTGGAGGAACACGGTCACTCCGACTGGTTTTTACCGGCCCGAGAGGAACTCAATATGCTGTGGGAGAATCGATACGATATCGGCGGATTCCGCACAGATGGCGGGAGCGCAGAGAATCCCGATTATTATTGGTCGTCCACCGAGGCTGATGCGGCGGGCGCATGGACCGTTCGTTTTGAAGACGGGTTCGAGGCCAATATTACCAAAAATGCCGAATTCCCGGTGCGTTGCGTTCGTCGATAGAGCTGATGACGCGACGAGCTTCTACGGCCCCTCGTGATAGGTCACCGAGAGTCGGTGGAATCAGGCGATTCTTCGCCGCGGTGGGAGCGGTGGGAAAAATACCACCGGACGTCGTAGATGCGGTCGTCGATCGAGGTCTGTCCCGAGATCTTGGCCGTGTTGCCTCCGCGTTTGGCTTCCAGACGCACCGGATGGAGCTCCAACGTCCCCACGCGAAGGGTGTCGTCCTCGAAGAGGAATAATTGACGGCTCTCAACGCCGGGCGTTTCCCCGAAACTGGTGCGCCACTCCTCCTGCGGTTGTTTCTCGACGAGGTGTTGAATCGACTGGCCATCGTAGGTGAGCTCGACGGTCTGTTGGCCATCGTAGTCCAGCGACGCGCCGTACCAGTGGATAAACCCCAGTGGCTCGGCAAATTCGACGTGATCGTCGCCGTAGGTATAGCGCTCATAGTCCGCCTGGTCGGCGGGCTTGAACGCCAGCTCGGCCGACGCGAAATATCCCTCGTCCAGGAGGGAGTCCATCTGCAGGGATTGCCAACAAAACCACCCGCTGGCCCATATGAGGAGGGCGATCACGGCGAAGGGAAGGGCTTTTTTCAAGGTGGAGGGCATCATGGGCTCCAATAGGCGTTGGTGTCGCGCGCGGCGACGACCCATCCGGGGGCATGGGGGGTTGGTCGGACAAGGGCGATATTGGGTCAGGGGCGGCACCTATTTGGGATCACTCAGCGGCTCGCATATCTGATACTAGCATATTACCCTTAGCCTAGAAGCCTGTTTCATATAAGCTCCGCATCGTCTCGGTCCTTTATACGCAACAGGCTCCTAGGTGACCGGAGAGATGATTTTGGTGTAGCCCCGATTAGGAGCCATGAACGATGAGCGGTGCAGATATCCAGATCGGTCACGTCGCCGTCGATGACTTGACGATTCAGTATCGAGAACTCGGCGAGGGCCCGCCGGTGCTATTGGTTCATGGCTGGCCGACGTCGTCGTTTCTGTGGCGCAATATCATGCCCATCATGGCCGGTGGTTGCCGAGTATTGGCCATCGATATGCCTGGCTTTGGGGGCTCCGACAAGCCCGTGGATCGGGACTACGACGAGAGCCTATTCAACGCCGCCTTCGACGGCTTTCTGGACGGCCTTGGCATCGACGAGCCCATCGGGCTCGCCGTTCACGACGCGGGCGGTCCCTTCGCCTTGTACTGGGCCAGTCAACGGCCCGAGCTGTTGTCCAAATTGGCCGTTCTCAACACCATCGTCTATCCCGAGATGTCGCTGCCCGAACGGGCTTTTATGGCGGCCTGCCGCACCCCCGGAATAGGCGCCATCATCAGCAGTCAATGGGCCCTTCGCCAGACGATGCGCTACGGCGTCAAGGATGCCAAACGACTGGGTCCCGAGGTCTACGAGGGCGTGACGAGCCCCTTTCGGGATCGCTCATCGAGAAAGGTCTTGATCAAGACGTTGGCCGATTTCAATGCGTCGACGTTGGAGACCATCGGCGATTGGATCCCCACATTGGACATTCCCGTGACCGTCATCCGGGGGGCGGCGGACCGCATCCTCCCGCGAATGGACCGCACCGCCGCGCGTCTGCAGGCGGACCTGCCCCACGCGACAGCCCATGTCCTGGAGGATTGTGGTCATTTTCTCCAGGAGGAGCGCCCCGAAGAGGTCGGCCGACTGCTGGCAGACTTCTTTGCGCCCTGAGCAGGGTGAGCAGTGCCTTGAGCGATAACCGGACCTGCGGGGTCACGGCTATGCACCGGGGATGCCGGGTGATTTGGATGACGAGGACCAACTGGTGGATGATGTAGCGGATCTGGTGGCCCATGTGGGCGAAGAGATGCCGCAGGCACGCGTCATCGTCGGTGGGCATTCCGCGGGCGGTGGTTTGGTCACTCGCTTCGCCGGAAGCGACCAATTTGAAGACGTGGACGGCATCTTGCTGATCGCCCCATCACTCGGAAGAGAGGCGCCGTCCACCGACGACGACCTCGGCGGGCTCCTGGCGATGCGGCTGCCCCGAATGATCGGTCTGAGTCTGCTCAACAGCGTGGGAATCGACGCGCTGGACGGGTTGGAGGTGCTCTATATAGCCTATCCAGAAGAGCGGCAGCGCGAGCGCATGGTAATGACCTATAGTTGGCGCTACGCCAAGGGCTTTACGCCGCCGGACTATGGGGAGGCACTGGCATCGATCGACGTGCCCCTGCTGCTGGTGGCCGGCAGCGAAGACGAGGTCTTCGTCGCCGAGCACTATCCGTCGATTATCGAAGACCACGCACCTCATGGCGAGGTGGTCATCACACCTGGTCACGACCACTTTGAGGATGTGCTCAATAACCAGGAGACGTTGGATATCTATGTGGCATGGTTATCCGATGAAGAGCAGCCCGAGCAGATCACCACGCGTCCACGGTAGGCGGTTGGGAGCGGCGAATGGTGGGAGGACAATGACCGGATATTTGTACCTGGCGCGTTGATCCGGGTTCTTATTGTTGTTGTCGCTCACATGGTCGATCATGGTCATTTGGCCGTAGCTGCCAGTCTCGCTCACCGCCGAGATGGACGTGATTATAGGGTAGATGTGCCGGACCGTTTCGAATCTATCGGGGGGAAGCGACGATCATTGCTGGCCCGAAGCCTCAGACCGCTCGCTCTCGCTCGCGGCCAACTCCCCCAGGGGGTGAGCCGATCTTTGAACTCCCTGGACGACCGTGGCCGGTGGGGGAAGCTCCGAACCATCGAGGTGATTCATTGATCCGCCGAACACCCCAGTTTCCCAATCATCGCGCCGGATCTTCTCGCCCGCCGACCGTCGTTTGGGAGCCCGCGGCTCCATTTTAATGCGGAACGGCGACAAAGATATTGACCTGGCCATCTTCAAACGTGCCCATCGTGCCGCAACCAACTTCGACATCCTCCGTGATCTCAAGTCGGAAGGTGACCTCATCGTCGGGGGGATCGATAATTTGGATAAAGGAGTGTTTGATTTGAGAGGTCTCCGGGGGGACGTCGAAGTTGTCTACGATCTCTCCGCCGACGATTATATCCAGATTGAGACTGCCGCATGATAGGGCGCTTGACATATCCACTTCGAATTCCATTCCGGCGATAAAGGGAGCCCCCAGGATATCTCGCGTACCTTCGACGTATTCACCTTCATTCCAGAACTGGCTGGAGTCGGTGGCGAGGGAAATCGTGTCGTCATCGGAGGGGAATTGGGAGGTAAGGGTCACGACTGAATAACCATTTTCGACGACCGTAGAGCTTCCGTCGTCGCAGGAGATGGTATGGGTGCCGTCTTGATTGTTGTCGACCGAACAGGAGGAGCCATCTTCGCCGTCTTCACCGTCATAAAGAGCGGATCGCGTTCCTCGATGGTCGGCCTCCCCCCGCACAACCACGGTCGCCATGACCTCTCGATAGGAGCCGGCGGCGTTTGAGGTGGCCTCAATAACCGCGGTCAGTGCCCCGGAGCGAACCCCCTCTCCGGGGTATATATTTTATCCCCTCCCCCCTGGTGCGATTCCGCTCGCCGACGGCATATTTTCCTTATGTCTCGCTCGGAAACCCTATCTGACGTTGCATTGGTTTTTTGGACACGACAAATCAGGCGGCTGCTTCCACCTGAGTTTCGAACGCCTCGGGGCTGTTAAAACCGAGCGCTGAGTGGATCCGTTTCCGGTTATAGAAGATCTCGATATACTCGAAAATCTTCCGTCGTGCTTCATTCCTCGTCTTGAATTTGTAGCGGTGGAGCGACTCCGTTTTCAACAAGCCAAAGAAGTGAGTTTGCCTCATGCTATTGGACACAACGGAGGGCATGTTTTTCGAACCTCGGTAGATGGACCTGCGGCGATGTGGCCGCTGAGAAAGAGGCATGAGGGTTCTCGACGTCGCTAGACCAAGGATAGACGTCTAATTGGGATGGGGGGCCATTTCACGGGACGGCGCTTGTGAAGCCTCCGGCAAGGCTTTGCGCACCATCGAGGTCAAGGATCGTGTGAGAGCGTTTCTCTGGGTCCACAAATTTGCGCGTAGATCGGCGAAGCGGACTTGGATGCGTTGAAGGTCTCCACCATCACCGGATAGGGGAAGGTTGAAAACCTGAGCGTCGAGGTCTTCACCGGGGTGAGGATATAGAAGCACGTTGTTTCGGGCGCCGTAATTTTGGGCGTAGGCGAAGAGTTGGAGGAGGTCGTTTCGGGAGACACCGCGTCGGCCGCCGGCCTCCGATGAGAGGACTTTCCACTTGGTGTCGATGATGAGGCGGTGTGGACCGCGCTCGATGAGTAGATCCGCTTTGAGGGGTAGGACCTTGGAGCCGTGTCGGCGCGGCCGGTAGTTGGCGGGTAGGACCGGCGGGGGGCGATAGACGAGGTGTTCCAGGCGGCTTCGGGCCTGGTCGTAGAGGCGGCAGTCGGAGAGTTCGTTGGTGAGGATGTGGTGGCGGAGGAATTGGGCGATGAATTTCTCGAAGACGGCGTTCATATCGAAGAGGAGCGAGAAGGTCTTGGTATCCCCGCCGTGGCTGGTGGGGGCCTGCTCTAGGAGGATGAGGCGAGCGAATTGGAAGAGGTCGGCGAAGCGCTCGTTCTGGCGGTTGATGATGATGCGGTCGAAGTCGGATGGGGTGGGGATCACGTCGCGGACGTCATCGAGGAGAAAGAGGCAATCGGTGAGGCGCTCTTGGAGGGGCATCTTCGTGGTCATCGCCACGAGGCGCCGACAGGCGGCCTTAAAGATTCGGTTTAACGGGGTGTCGGCGCAGAACTCGTCGTATTCAACGTGGAAACGGTCCGGTCTGGCAAGGTTTTGCGCGAGGTGCCGGCCGATGAGGAGCTTTCCCTTGATATAGGGAAGGTTATCTCGGCGTTGGACGTAGCTATGCTGTCGGCCGAGGGTGAGTTCGCCGAAGAGGCGCCCGGCGAAGAGGCGCACCAATACCTCGAGAAGGGGCGCGTTTTCGGTGGCCTGGGCGGCGAGGTCGCGCTCTCGAAAGGGGAGCTCTCCGGCGGTCATCAGCATATAGAGGAGATTGTGGCGGGGGGCGGCCTTGGGGAGGATCTCCAGGGAGAGACCTGGGATACGGACGACGCCGACCCATTGTTGAGCCGTGGCGTATCGGTGGTTCCAGTCCAGGATCTGACGTCCGCTGCTCGTCGCCCGGCTTTCGTCATAGCTACGGAGTCGGCGAAAGTGATAGTCCGAGAGGAAGAGCCGCCCGCCGCGGCGGGTGCCGGTCCGGGTGTCCGCGCTGCCGCGATAGAGGCGCTCGTATTCGTGGAGCGTCAGGTGTCGCACTATTGACCCTCCAAATAATATGCCTGTTCTTTGAAGTCAGCCAGGTAGTCACCGGAGAGGATGCCCACGAAGAATTGGCGAAGTTCTTCGGTGGCGAGCCCACCGGTGGAGAGTCGGGGATTGATCTGGAAGCGAAGCTGGTCGCGAAATTCGCCGTGGTCAAGGCCGAGGAGGTCGCGCTTGACGAGGGAGGTCACATTGATCAGCGGGGCGCGGTAATGAGGGCCTTCTAGGGCGTGGCCATCGTCGCGGGCTGGAGAGCCGTGCTCGTCGTAGGGGCAGCCAAGAGCCAAGCAGAGGCGGTCCCAGGACCCGTAGAAATACTCCTGGAGTAAGGGGATGACCTGATCGGTGAATGCGGCGCGCAGCGTCTCGTAGCCCGTGACGTCGAGGAGGTAGGAGTGGCCGAGCATGTGGTCGCGGTCGAATAGGAATTCGATGCGGGCGTTGATATTGCGAAAGACGGCGATGACGAGGTTGATGAAATCCCCTTTGCCGCCGTGAATATCGGTACTCACCGAGGAATCGAGGTGGTCTCGGATAATGCGCCAATCGGGGAGTACCTCCTCGTAGGTAAAGCGGCGGCGAAGGGCGGCGTCCATGAGCGCGATGGAGCGGTCGGCCGTATTCATGGTGCCGATAATATGCAGGTTCGGCGGCACGGCGAAATGCTCCTTGGAGTAGGGCAATTGGACGATGAGTTCGTCCTTTGCGGTGAGGCGCTTCGAGGGCTCCAGCAGGGTGATGAGTTCGCCGAGGATCTTGCTTATATTTCCGCGGTTTATCTCGTCGATGACGAGCACGTAGTCCGGAGCGTCCTCGTAGTTGACGGTGATCTCTCTGCGGTCACTTTGGCGAAGGAAGTCCTTTAGCCGGGCAACCCGTTGCCCGTCCGTGAGCTCTCGCCGGGAGGTAGAAGGAGCGACTCCCTCGGCGGCGGCGCGCAAGGCGATGGTCTTGAATGTGCCTGCTTCGCATTCGTAGACGACTTGCTTGTCCTCTTCGTCGTCATTCATGACGGGCCGGATGCCCTCGACGAATTCCTCGTAGGCGAAGGATTGGTGGAAGGTGAGAAATTCGATGCGTCCCTCATGGCGGAGGCGTTTGTACTCGTCTTCGATCTCGTCGTCGTCGAGTCGCTCGTCGGGTCGTAGGCAGAGTTCGACGGCGCGGCGCTTCGTGCTCCAGGTCTTTCCCGTGCCGGGAGGGCCGAAGAGGACGATATTCTCGGCACTCTCGAGAGGGGTGGGCGCCGATTCGCCAGGCTCGTCGGGGGCGATGTCGTCGATGGGCTCCAATGCCACGTCGCCTTCGACGATGGTGGCGTTTTCGATCTCCTCGACGGTGGCCGCATCGAGCTTGACCAGTGTGCGCCGCCATCCGGGCTGGTCGACCTTGCGAGTCATCGTGTCAGACCAATCAACGGGCATACGGTGGCGAAGATCGGTTGCGTCAGCGTCGAAATAATATTCGCCCGTGACTTCACCGATGCCCACAACTTCAGAGATACCTCGGTTGGAAACGACTACGTCGCCCTCGGACATCCGCGAGAAGCGCCACACCTGGTTGAGCGCCGTCTTAGTGAAGTTGTCGTGGGTAGCGATGAGCTCGTCGCGGCGGGCCTCGAATTCCTTGAGACTCATACCCGAAATATCTCCGAGCTCATTCCAGCCGATGGCGATATACCCGCCGTCGCGGCACTGGGGCCAATATCTGGCATTGGCTCCTGGCGAGATTTTCCAATATTTCGTCTTCTGTGGTTGAGGGGGGTAGTTCTTTTTGGACACCAGCCAGTGGGTAAGCGTATCGAAGACATCACCGGCGCGGTATGCGCCTGTTGGACCGGCCGATAAGCTCGGCCTGATGGCCTTAACGAGGTCTATCAGGTCGCTATTGGCCGCCGGATAGTCGCGAAGATTGGATCCATGGTTCACGTCCAAAAAGTAGTTCAGGAGTTTCCGTGATTTATTATTAATAATTCGAAAGTCATCGGGTCGAAGAGCGTTGAGGATAGGGCTCAGCGTTCCGGCCTGGAAGCCGGTAGAAAGGGGATGGTCGGCGAATTCGTTGCAAGCCCTGGGGAGGGCTGTCGGCTCATCAACGCAGCGTTCGACGAATTCGAGGATGAGGCCGGCCACTACGGGCCAATCCTCGGGCTCGGTCCAGCCGCTGGCTTCATACCAGACCTTGATATTCCGGGTGATTGAGGGGGCGACGTGGATCCATCGGCCCGTCTTGCGGTTGTGAGATGTATTGTTATGAGGAAGAAGCCCCTCGAGCACCATATCCGTGACGTCTTCGCCCCGACTCCGGGCCGCCAGTATGGCCTGGTAGTTTTCGGAGGCTTTCTCGCGCAATACTGGGTATTTGGCCAGGCGGGTTTGCCAGTCGTAGTCGTCGAGGCATTCGGCGAGGAGATCCTCAATTTTGGCGATAAGCTCAGATGAAATCTGTCGGGTCATGGGGGCTTCCGGTGGATTGAGAATAGCGCATTAGTCAATTGGAGGGCCAACCCACACTGTTGCAGTGGAGTACAGTGCTCAAGGTCCTGGCGGCAGTGATTGGCTGTGGTTGGGCATGTTGCCGGTGGCGATGTTGCATTCAGTTGAGATTCGACACCACCTTCTTCGATGTGTCCGAGAAATTGAAGCAGACGAATGCCTCGGTGGTCAGCGCTCTAGCTCACCAGGCTCGCTCACCGCCGACACAGGGTCGGCGGGGTCGTGCCCCCCTCGGCTCAATCCATCTCCCAGGGGTGTGCTTTCTTCGAGCGTTGATCGACCCGGTGCCTTCGTTGATCGTTGAGATGGCTCGGTGTGTTCGATGACCTCCGTGGTTCATCGCATGGCCAACCTCCCAAGCCACATCCAACGCTCGAAATTCTCCCCACCTTGTGGGGAGAAAGCGGCGCCTCGCGCCGCAGTGGGGCTCGCCGCATACCTCCATGCTACACCGAAGAAAGCGTCGCTACGCACCGCAGTGGGGCTCTCCGCATACCTCCCAGGTCGGCGTCCTACCGCACCGCCTCAATCGCCATGACCTCTCGAAAGAGCCGGCGGCTTTAGCCCCGGCGACCCTGCGCCGACCGAAGGGTTCAACCGGGGGGGAGGGTCCGGGTCATCCCCGCCCGTCGATGGCCTGGGGTCGGGCCATCGATTATGGTCATTTGACCGTCGTTTGGGAGCCCGGGGAAAATAAGAAAACCCCGCCGACCCTCGAGGGGTCAGCGGGGTTTCTTTAGTCGGGGCGCCCGGATTTGAACCGGGGACCTCTTGCTCCCGAAGCAAGCGCGC
>CAZMJS010000066.1:0-18582 GCA_964566695.1 uncultured Bradymonadales bacterium | reverse complement strand
AGCAATGGGTGGATAATTTGATGGCCAGCGATGAGCATTGCCAGATTATGATGGATGGGCAATTTGAAGAGATCGGGGTGGGGCGCTATGAATTACGTCGGTGGACGCTATACCTTGCGACGCCGGAGTGAGGGGAATTTGGAGAACGATGAGATTATCAAAACGAGCGAGTGATTCATGAGAATGCGACGAACGATGCCCCTATTGGTGATGGCGGCGGCCCTGATGTGGTTGTCGGGATGTGGCGATGACGACGCGCAGGGACAAGAGTGCGAAAGCGCCTGTGAGCGCGTCTACGCCACGACCTCCGATGGTGGGTGTCAGCAGAGTTTTCGCTTCGATGGCAATCGAGTAAGCGACGAGTCGGAGTGCGTCGAGCTCTGTCAACAAGAAGAGTCGTTTATGATGAATACGGAGGGCTGTGTCGCCGACGAGTCGGCGGTGGATTGCCAGTCACAGCCCAGCGATATGGTCAATATGTGCCTGTCGGAGATGGAAGTAAGCGTGGAGGCCTGCGAGCACTTGGAGCCCTGGGATAGCCAGGCGGTGCAGATGGAGAATGAGGTCGTGGAGTTGGTCAATGAGGTCCGAGCTGAAGGCGTGGTTTGCGAGGGCACGGGGCAGACGATGCCGGAGGCGCCCCCGGTGACGATGGACCCCCAACTTCGTTGCGCGGCCCGTCTTCACAGCGTCAATATGATAGAGACCGGAGAGTTCGATCATCAGATCGGTGGCGAAGGTCCGGGCGACAGGGCTCATACGGCGGGATATAATTGGTCGACGGTGGGGGAAAATATCGCCCAGGGACAGCAGACCCCGCAAGCAGTGGTCGATGCCTGGTTGAGCAGCACCAGTGGTCACTGCGAGAATCTGATGGAGTCCGGTTTTGAAAATATCGGCATGGGTGTCAAATTCCAGGGAAGCACCCCCTGGTGGACGCAGAAATTTGGTACCCGTCAGTGATGGTGGTGTCGGGGGATATACCCTCGACGGTAAGCCATGATCAGCGAGGGCTGTCTCGGAGGTGTTCCAGAAGATGGCGCAGGCCGTCATCGGGGACCTCGGGGCAGCCTCCTGCGCAATAGGGGTTGGGCTCCAGGGCGTCGGGTTCGAAGAGCTGCCACACCTGGGAGTGGTCATCGAGATCGTCGCCGGCGAGGTCGGTGAAGCGATCGAATTCGTGTTGACGAATGCGGGCGTGGTAGCCTGGATGCCATTCAAAGTGAAAAATGTCATTGAACCACTCACCCCAGATGATGCCGAGGCCTGCACTGACCTTGCGCACCCGGTCCCATAGCTCGGCGTCCTCGCCGCGGCGATGAGCCCGGTTGGCCTCTTCCATGGATCGGTAGCGAGCGGGGAGGAGGTCGACGGCCATGCCCACGTTATGCCAACTGGCCAGACGGTTGTCGTAGTCAAACCACTCGAAGGGGCGATAACCGGAGATGACCTGCATGTCGATATCGTCGAGGCGAAGCACGGCGATGAGCAGACGAATGCGGTCGACGACCTCGGGGTGGACCTCTTCCAAGAGGTGGCCCTGGTGGATGTCATCCAACGGGGGGAGCTCGTCGATGGGGGCATCTTTGAGGGCAAGACCGGAGTCTGTGGGCTCTGAGTCAGAAGAGGCGTCGCCGTGGGGCTGCTCCGGGGGGCTGGCGGTCTCTTCGTCGTCGCAGGGGGCGTCGGGCTCGAGGAGCTCGGCGATGACGTGGTCGCGGCCGGGTCGGGCGACGCGATGAATTAAGGATTCGGCATCGCAGTAGGTGATGGCGACGTCGACGATCTGGACGTCGCCCTCGACGTATACCAGGTCGTCGAGGGCCTCGATGGATGTTAGCTCTGGGAGGGTCACCAGGTGGAGATCACCGCCGATATAGGAGAGTCCGGACAAGGGCGATAGGTCATGGAGCTGGAGGTTACTTCGGAGCCATAGTGAGCCGTCGAGGCGTTGCATCTGGGACAGTGCCGTGAGGTCGCTGCGATCGTCGATCATGAGGTCCCCTTCGACGATCCGGCAGCCCTCGAGCGAATCGAGGCCGCCCGAGCTATGACAGTTGGGGGCGCTGCTGCCCAGCCAGGAAGAGGTGCTCTGACAGCCCACGGCGAGGGTGGCCAGTGCCATGACGAGGGCCATCGGGACGGTCGATGAGGGGTTATGGGAAAGATACATGGGCGACACTCCGCGTGGGGCGGTCATGGGGATCGGTCATCATGGTAGGAGACGAAGGCGGTACGTCTATTATTTAGATAAACCAATAAGATGGTAATGGGCGGCGAGAACGGGGTGATGGCTGGGTATCCACGTTGCTGATCGGCCGCCCGTTGAAACGGAATGTAAAGTTTGGGCTTGACTGCGGGGATGCAGCCCCTACCTATTGTGCGTCGTCTCGAGGGAGTCGATGTAACGAGATGTCACATGACGGGAGAGCTCAAAGCTCCTGCGAATCAAAATCGATCGAGGGTTATATTATGTCGGGATTGGAGAGCCAGGTCCACCAGGGGCTTCGGAGGGTGGAGGCGAGATATTCGGAGGGGAAATCGGTCCGCGAGTTAATGGAATCGGTGGTCACGGCATTGATCGAGGAGGGGGTCGCCGATGGCGTGGTGGTCGATATGGTGGTCGGAGAGGAAGAGGCGCAGAGCGCGTGGGGGCATCGGGACAAGGCAGACGAGCAATCGCTGAAGGCGGTCGTGGAGCGTCGAGAAGATGCCACGCTCGGTCGTCCACCGGAGGCCTCTGTGAGCATGGGGGATATCTGGTTGTGGAGTGATGGTTTGGTGGAGAGTACGCGTCCCATGGTCTGGAGCGATGATAAGGGCCGTGATTTTATTCAAGACCTCCGGGACGAGGCCGATGCTCAGGCGCTGGCAGTATGGCCTCTGGAAGGGGCAGGCCGCGCCGTCGGGAGCGTGACACTGATTCGAGGGGCTGACGCCGATGAGGGCTATGGCGAGCAACTTCGGAGCGTGTTTGGCGAGGCCGCGCGGCGATTGGGGTTTTTATTCGATGCGGCGCTGTGGCGCGAGAAGGCCGATCGGTGTGAGCAATTAGCCCGGCGACGAAAGACGATTTACGACCGCATTTTTGGGGGGCGAGGCGTCGGGGTGTTTGTGCTGGATGACGAGGGCCGCGTGATCGACAGCAATGACGAGGCGCTGGCTCTATTGAGGTTCGATGAGGGATCCCAGGTGATGGGGGAACTCGTGGGGCGATTGCTCAATGGCGGTGTGCGCGGGGGGGAGGCCCGAAGCGCACTGAATAGGGCGATCCATACCGGCGAGGATCTGGAGGTGATGCGCACGATCATCCATCGGGGCGATGGCACGCGCTTTCCCGTCGTGGTGTCCCTGGTGGGACTTCGCGGAGAGGATGAGTTTGGTCGGGCGGTGATGCTATTTCGGAGCCTGATGCATTATAAGGGGATGCAGGCGGAGTTGCTGGCGGCGGATCGGGTCATCGCCCTGGGCACCATGGCCAGTGGGTTGGCGCATGAGATCAATAATCCCCTGGCGTTTGCCCGGGCCAATATCAGCTATGTGTGTCAATCGATGGAGGATGAGGGCGATGAGAAGGAGGCGCTATTGGACGCCCTGGAGGGGATGGAGCGCATCGGGCAGATCGTGTCGGGGATGAAGGTCTTTAGCGAGAAGTCCTATGGGGCGGCCGAGGAGCCGGTGGACCTGCAAGAGGTGATCGACGACACGTTGAGGTTGAGTAAGGGGATACTGGGAGATGCCATCGATGTGGAGCGCCAGGGCATGGGGCAGCTGGGCGAGGTTCGAGCGACCAAGTCTCGTCTGGTGCAGGTGGTGATGAATTTAGTGCTCAATGCCGCCAAGGCTATCGCCCTGGTGGAGGGGCGTGAGGGGGGAACGATTCGGCTGGAGGGCGAACAGGACGGCGATGAGTATATCCTGCGGGTCAGCGATGATGGGGTGGGCATTGAGCCGCAGTTGCTGGATGCCATTTTTGATCCTTTTGTGACGACCCATGAGGGGAGCGGAGGCACCCATGGCAGTGGTTTGGGGCTCTATATCTGTCGGACCATCGTCGTGGAGGTGGGGGGACAAATCGATGTGACGTCGACGCCCGGTGAGGGGACGACATTTCGGGTGAGGCTGCCGGTGGCATGAGATCGGTGATGGTGTGGCGAGAGTGATATAGGAAAAAGCCGCCGCGACCCTTTTGGGGGGCACGGCGGCTTTTTGGTGTTCAGTGCTCAGAGGCGATCACTGACCGGGGTGATCGACGATGCCGCGATCCTGCTGGTCGCGCTCGATGGCCTCAAAGAGGGCGCGGAAGTTACCGCCGCCGAATCCGTCATCGCCTTTTCGCTGGATGAGTTCGATGAAGAAGGGACCGGCCTCGGGCTGGTCATAGTATAGAGCGGCTTCTTCCATGAAGATCTGGAGGAGGTATTTTTCCTCTTTTCCGTCGACGAGGATGCCGTGTTCGGCGAGGACGTCGTAGTCCTCGTCGATGGAGGAGACGCCGCGCTCTTGGAGGCGGGCCGGGGCCTCGTCGTAGTAGGTCTGGGGGGTGTCGAGGAATTTGATGCCCCGCTCGGTTAACTCACCGATGGCGCCGACGATATCGTCCATGGCGAAGGCGGCATGCTGGACGCCGCCGCCGCCGAAGTCCTCGACGTATTTCTGGATCTGGGAGGCCTGGAAGAAGGGGCGTTGGGGCTCGTTATTGGCAAATTTGATGCCGCTTTCGGCGTCGTGCATGACGATGGACTTGAGCCCGGAGCCGCTCTGTCGGGTGGGGTCGATATCACTGGTATGGAACGCGATTTCCCAGAATTGCTCCATGCCCAACACGTCGGCGAACCAGTCAATGAGGGGCTTGAGGGTGCGCACGTTGGAGGTCAGGTGATCGATGTGGGTGAAGCCAAAGCGGTTGTCGCCGCCCTCGTCGAGGGCCTCAAAGCCGGGGGCGTAGAGGTCGTAGCCCTGTCGCTCGACGAAGCCGTAGTTGAGGTTGCCCATGGGGCTTGCGATTTCGAAGGTGCGGTAGGTGGCGTCGCCCTCGGTGACGGTATGGATATCGTCGATGAAGGTGGCGCCGCGGCCCTCCAGGGTCTCCCAGGCGGCGTCGATGTCCTTGACGGCGAAGTTGACCTTGCCGATGCCGGCGGGATGAAAGCGACGGTGGTAGGCGCCCCAGGAGGAGTCATCTTGAGGCTCAACGACCTCGATGCGGATGTCACCGGCGGTGTAGACCTCGGCGCGATCGCCGGTGTCCTCTTCCCACTCGTCGGTGGAGCGGGCGGTGAACTGGAAATCCAGTTTGTTGAGGTAGAAGTCGCGACTGCGCTCCAGATCGAGGGTCACGAAGCGGAGTCCGTCGTATCCGGTGATGCCAAGGTTCTTGATCGAAGCCATTGGGATGCCTCCTGGTGAAGAGTGGAGTGAAGCTGCCCCCGACCCGGGGCTGGATTTTGGTCGATTACGTCCACTGGTGACGTATCGAAAAAGGGGACGGCTGTAAAGACGGAGAGAGCCCGCGATGGCGAGCGCTTATAGGCGGCGAAGGTCCGGCAGTCGGTGGTCGCTATAGCAATCGAAGAGGTGGTCGAAGACGGCTTTCACCAGGGGGAATTGCTGGTGGTGGTAGGTGGAGCGGTCGGCAAAGAAGTCGTCGATGGATGCCTGTTGGCGGTGGCGGTATAGAAGGGCTTTATTGAGCATTTGAATTTGGTCGGCGGCCTTGACCAGGCGGGCCTCCGGGCTTTGACGCAGGCGATACTCTTGATGGGTGCGCTTCCAGGGATGGTCGCCTTCGCCCAAGAGGCCGTCCAGGGCCTGATCCTCGGCGCGGTGTAGACGATCATCTCCCAGCACGTCCTTGATGGGACGGGGAAGGTCGGTGAGCATGGCTTCGGCGATGTCGTGGAGCAGCGCCAGGCGCAAAAGACGGCCGGTGTCGATGTCGGCGTCGACGCGATCGGCCAGCCACAGGGCGACCAGGGCGACGCCATAGGAATGGGCGGCGATTGACTCCGGGTCGTCGACGCCGCAAAACAACCATCCACTTCGTGGAAGATCGTCGAGGCGATCGAGGGTGGAGACGATGGCCAATAGGTCGCGAGGGTGGTCGTCATTCATGATGGATGTCGCAAGGGCAGGAGGTCAGTCGATGACAGAAGAGATCGCGGACAACGCCGGGTTGGGAATCATCGCCGGCCGCGAGGCCATCGCGCAAGGGATCGCTGAGCGGTGGCACCATCAGGGACGAAAAAGTGTCCGGCTACAGGGAGAGGTGGAGTCGTGGCCGACGGTGGCGGGGATGGTGATCGATCCCGGTTCGCCGATGGAGCCGGGCTCCATGGAGATGGAACGGTTTCGACGGATCTTGCAATGGGCCGGCGATCGGGAGGTGGCCCGGGTCGTGGTGATCTCGTCGGCGTTGACGATGGTGCGCCCGGAGTCGGGCAAGTGGCGCTTTGAAGAGGGGTGGCGTCCCGTGGTGGGGGATCGGCGCGTGGGCAAACCAGTGGAGCGGGCGCTGTGGCGAGAGGGGGAGGTCTATCGTGCGATCGCCCGGGGATTGGATGCCGTGATGCTCAATCCCACGGTGGTGGTGGGCGACGGGTTCCAGGGAATCGATCTGGATCTGCTGGAAGAGGAGTTGGCGTCGGGAAGGCCTGTGGCGACGCTGGGCGGCGTAGAGGTCGCCGTGGTGGGGGCAGAAGACGTGGTACGAGCGGTCATGGCGGCCCTTGCCCGAGGGCGTCGTGGACGGCGGTATCTCGTCAATGCCGGAGAGGTAGCCCTCGTGGAGATGGTGAGGCGAGCCGCCCAGACGGTGGGGCGCCAGCCACCGAGAAGGGAGTGGTCGGCGCGGTGGGTGCGACAGGGGTTTGGGTTGCTTCCGGACGAGAGGGTGGCGGCGTCGCTTCGGCGTTTTCTGGGCTTGGAGGGGCAGTGGCGAGCCATGGCCATGAGGGGGGTGGGTCAGGGGGAGAGGTGCGCTGGAGAATTGATGGTGGAACCCCTGAGCGTGGAGACCATTGCTGGAGGTGGGGACATGGGATGACCCAACTGGACCGCCGGCGACGACTTTGCTAGGCTGTGATCTGACGCAACATGGACGAAGAATGGGCATAGAGGCCCCGAGAGTTAATGGTGTGAACCTCAAGCACATGGATCGGACGGCTCCGGTCCGGGTAGGCCCAAGGGTGCGCAGACGAATTTTGCTTCCGGCGAGGAGAAGATAGGGATGGCCAAAAAGAAACTATTAATCGCGGCAGTCGTGGTCGGGCTCTTTGCAGCCCTCATGGTGTGGCTCTACGGCCAGCAAGTGCAGGAGGAAAAAGAGGTCTATACGGCCAACCAGCAGGAGGTGGTGGTGGCGGCGACGGATATTCCGTCGGGAGCGCCCCTGCGAGAGCAAGACATTACGACGCGAGGAGTTCCGGAGCGCTTTTTGGCGTCGGGGGCGTTGCTCGCCAGGGACGTCGAAATCTACCTGGACCAGCCCCTGGCACAGGATGTGGATGCCGGAGAGATGGTCATGACCGGTGATTTCGCGGTCAGCGAAGTGTCGCGCACCCTGTCGGGACGCATTCCCACCGGGGAAAGAGCCATCACGGTTCCCGTGGATGCTATTAGTGGCGTGGGCGGGTTGCTGACCCCGGGCGATCGCGTCGATCTTCTGGGCACATTTCCCGTGGGTCAGGAAGATGAATTGATCCCCGAGGCCTCGGGCGGTGATAGTATTGGCTATGTGACCATGAGCCTGCTTCAGAACGTGACCCTCCTGGCGGTGGGAAGCCAGATCTCCGACGTCAGCGGGCGTGAGCACCAGGTGTCCGGGGGGTATAACCACGTGACATTATCGATGACGCCCGACGAGGCGGAGTTGATGGTGATCGCCCAGACGCGGGGCGAGATCAATCTGCTATTGAGGAACCGAGAAGATCTGGACCAGGTCCCGGTGACGCGCCGCACCTTGCGAGAGGTGCTGGAGGAGTTGGAGATTCTCAATCGCGAGCGAGAGGAACGCGTGCAGCAGGCCCCGCCGCCATGTGGTCCCTACGAGACGCGTAATGAGCAGGGTGAGTGCGTCCGAGAGATCGACATCGTGCGCTAAACGACGGCATCACCTGCCTTGTCAAGCCCCCGCCTCTGCGAAGATAGAGGCGGGGGCTTTTTTCATGGGTTTGGTGACCGCGGGGGATTGGCATTGCGTTTTGGAGGCATTCATATGAGACTGGGCGCGATAGTAATGAAAGTTGAGGCCGACCGGCTCTTCCATCGTGGCGATGAGGGGCTTTCGGCGGCCACCGCAACTCGAGGCATTGTCTGCCAGTGGTGAAGGAGAATCATGCGACGGGTTTGGTTAGTTGGAGCGTTGTTGGGAGTGCTCGTATTCGTGGGGCCCTCGATCTGGGGGCAGGCCGACGTGCAGGCGCAGTCGGAGCCCGATCACGAGTTCACGATCGCGGTGGGTGAGACATTGACCTTTGACGCACGTGGCGTTCGCCGCGTGGCGCCAGGGGATGAATCCGTGGCGGATACCCGAACGAGCGCCGATTCTCGGTATCTTTTTATCACGGGAAGGAGTCCGGGGATCACGACGGTCAATATTCACCGCGGCGCGGGCGAAGATGACAAGCGGACGGTGATGATCCGTGTGGTGGAGGTCAATCCCTCCATTTTGGCCGACGAAGTCCGGGAGGTGCTCGGCGAGGGGGCCGGCGTGGACATCCGGGTGGTCAATGGCCGGGTGCTCATCGAGGGGGAGGTGTCGGGCGAGATTTTCCAGGAGAAGATCGACCAGCTGACGGAGATGTATCCCGGCCAGGTGCTCAACTTCGCCACCTATCGCGAGGCCTTCGTGGAAGGGGCGAGGATGGTGGCTCTGGACGTGTATTTTATTCAGATAGCCACGACCAATAGCGATAATCTGGGGGTGCGTTGGAATCAGTTTATCGGCGCCAATATGACCGGGGGAAGTGGCGATGTCCCCCTTTATTATGAGCAAGAAGATCTGGGGCCCGGGGTCCTTCCGGGCGACGATGGGGCGCTGCCGCCGCGGCCGATGGCGCTGACCGGCGGCGACGGGCTCAACACCTATTCATCGTTGGTCGGGAACCTTAATTTCGCGCTCGATTTTTTGGTGGAGCAGGGCGTGATCCAGACCATCCAGCAGGCCACGGTGGTTACGGAAGCCGGCAGCCAGGTGGACTATCTGGCCGGTGGGTCGATCATCATCCCATTAATAACTCAGCAAACGGTGAGATACGAGGAGCGTCCCTTCGGCCTTGATTTGTCGGTGACGCCGGTGCTGGATTTCGAGAATCGAGTCAAGCTCGATATCGAGATGGATTATAGCGAGGTGGACTTTTCGCTGGGGGTGGGAGACCTGCCCGGCTTTCGCTCCACAGCGGTCAATAGCACGGTCAATCTTCAGGAGGGCCAGTCGATTTTGGTGACGGCGCATGAGGAGGCCGTCAGTTCTACGACGGAGAGTGGCTTTGCAGTCCTGAGCAATATCCCTATTCTGGGATGGGCGTTTAAGTCACGAAGCCTGCAGGCCGAGGAGCAAAATAACGCTCTATTTATCACGCCGCGGGTCTACGAGCCGGGTTCGGATGGGCATCGGACGTTGGTCCAGGGGGTCTTCCAATCGCTGTTGGATGGAGGCGCCTCGCCGGATCAGTTGCCCGAGTTGGAAGATAGCCAGTAAGCGCGGACACAGAGCATGACGCAGAAACAAATACGAGTGCTCGACAGTCGAGGCCAAGAATATCACTTCCCACTGCAGCAACCAGTGATGGAAGTGACGATCGGGCGGAGCCAAGACAATGACATCGTGTTAAGCAGCAAGACGGTGAGTCGGCGTCATGCGATCGTCAAGGTGATGCGCGACCGCGTGCTATTGGTCAACCAATCGGCCAATGGGGTGTACGTCAACGGTGAGCGCATCGATCGGGTACGGGAGCTTAGACTCGGCGAAATCGCGACCATTGAGCCCTACCGCTTTTGTGTGGAGAGCACGCACCGTCGCGGCGCAGATATTGGTGCTGGCGGCGGGCGATCGCAGCCCAATGGAACCCCTCAGGGGGGCGGTCGGCCCCAGCCATCGCGCAGTTCGGGCCAGCAGGCGGCGATGACCATGGAAGGGGGCCAGGGGGCCCTGGACCAGGCTCATGGCCCGGCGTCGCGTCCCGACGCCAGCGAGCAGGATTGGGAGTCCGTCCAAGATCTGCTCGGCGACCTGGCGCCGAAGGTGGATTTTGAAGAACCACGGGTCAACCTGTTTGGCGAAGAGGTGGTGATTCACGACAAACAGACGCGCCAGGCTCTGGTGGATTTTAAGTCTGAGTTGCACGACGAGCTCAAGGAACGGTTGGATCTGCACAGTTTTCAGATCACGGACTATAGCTCGCCTCGGGTCGTTCGGCAGGTGTCGGGCAAACTCAAAGAGCTTCTTCAGGCGCGTCGCCAAGACATTCCCAATCCATATACGGCTGACGAGGTCTTCAAGGAGATGATGGACGAGGTGTGTGGGCTGGGGCCCATCGAGGACCTGGTCAAGCACAAGGGGGTCTCGGAGATCATGGTCGTCGATCGCACCCATATCTATTGCGAATTGGAGGGGGAGATCGTGTTGACCGACCGGTTTTTCAACGATGAAAAGGCCATGATGACGGTCATCGAGCGGATCGTGATTCCTCGAGGACGACGCATCGACGAGTCGACGCCGTTGGTGGACACCCGCCTGGCCGATGGCTCACGTGTCAACGCGGTGATTCCCCCGCTGGCGCTCAAGGACCCCTGTTTGACGATTCGTAAATTTCCCGACGACCGCCTGCAGGTCGATGATCTCATTGAATTCGGAAGCCTGACGGAAGATATGTCGAAATTCCTGGCGCGGGCAGTGCGGGCCAAGAAAAACATCGTCATCTCCGGGGGAACGGGCTCCGGAAAGACGACGCTCCTCAATATTTTGTCGAGCTTTATTGGGCCCACCGAACGCGTGGTGACCATTGAGGATGCCGCGGAGCTCCAGATCTATCAGGAGCACGTGATCAGCCTGGAGACCAAGCCGCCGAACCTGGAGGGTGAGGGCGAGATCGGGATCCGAGAGTTGGTCAAGAATGCGCTGCGCATGCGGCCTGACCGCATCGTCGTCGGGGAATGTCGTGGTGGCGAGGCGTTGGACATGCTCCAGGCCATGAATACGGGTCACGACGGGTCCATGACGACGGTTCACTCCAACAGCCCGGTGGAGGCCATCGCCCGACTGGAAACGCTGGTGTTGATGAGCGGGATGGAGCTTCCTACGCGGGCGATTCGAGAGCAGATCGCCAACTCGGTGGACGTCATTGTCCAGCAGACGCGGTTTACCGATGGAAGTCGGCGAGTGACCTATATTTCAGAGGTCGTGGGCCTTAACGATGACGGGTTCGTCGAGATCGAGGATATCTACCGGTTTCGCCAGACCAAGACCGATGAAGACGGGAAGGTGCACGGTTATCACCGGGCGACGGGATATCTGCCGAGTTTCCTCAATCAATTCTTGGTCATGGGGCTGGCCTCGGAGGACGATTTCTTCTGAGGCCAAGGGACGTCGAGCGGTTTGCGCCCGATGACGAGGGCTTTTACACTAAGAACGTAACGATAGACGTGGACGGAGCAATTTCAATGAGGTCAGTGGAGGCGCAAGGGGCGTCTCATGGATCTCGGACCAAGGGAAAAGAATCGTGACCTATTTATGGATCGGATTAATACTGGGCTTCGCCTCGGGGTTTTTGCTGATCTGGGCCGGTGGCGACTGGATCGGTAATCGCCTGGCGGCCGAACGAGGGGTCTACGAGCGCGTGGTGGGCAAGGAATTGCATCGGCTCTTTTTGCCAATCTCGCCCCAAGAATTTGCGATTTACCACGTGGGGATCCTCATCGTGTTGGTAATTGGAGCCTTCTTCCTAGTGGGGTGGATTGGCGCCTTCTTGGGAGTGGTGGTGGGCATTTTGGGCCCTCGCCTATTTTTGAAGTGGAAGTGGGGCAAGCGCTTGACGGAGGTCGATGAGCAGGTGGAAGAGGCGATGGTGTATATGGCGAATAGTTTTAAGGCCAACCCATCACTGCCCGACGCCTTGCAGGACGTGTGCAACTCCATGGGGCCGCCGATCAGTCAGGAGTTCGGGGTGTTGATCAAGGAATATCGACTGGGAACGCCGCTGGATCAAGCGCTGATCAACCTGCGCCAGCGGGTGCCATCGCGCAACCTGGAGTTGGCGATTTCGGCGTTGGTGATTGGCCGGACAGTGGGTGGCAATATTCCGGTGATCTTGGAAGAGATCGCGGGCACGATTCGCGAGAGCTACCGTCTGGAGCGAGTCATTGATACGCAGACGGCACAGGGACGGATGCAGGCCTGGGTCATGGGCGCGATGCCGGGAGTGGTGTTGGCGGCCTTTTATTGGATGGATCCGGAGTTGATTGAGCCGCTTTTTGAGACCCTGATTGGCTATATGATTTTGGCCGGTGCCGCCGTGCTAAATATCATCGGGGTGATCATGATTCTAAAGATCGTCCAAATCGACGTGTAGGCATCTATTGGAAAATCGGTAGGCGCATAGACACGCTCAAGGGAGTTAATGGACATGCTCAATTTACCACCAGAAATGCTGTTGATGGCAGCGGTGATCGGCTTCTTCTTCTTCGGCGCCCTGTTGATCTGGGGCGTGGTGCCTGAAAAGCTCCAAGAAGATGAGATCTTCGGCTATCGTCTGACCAAGCGACGGCGGCTGATGCAGGAGGATGAACTCTATCGGCTGGTGTTGCCGGTGATCAAATTATTCGCCCACTATGCGAGGGTGATGCCAGATATAGGGCCATTGGAGGTGAGCCGACTGAGGGCCTACCTGAGGGATAAGCTGAAACGATCGGGGTTTATGGGAGCCTTTACACCCAACGAATTTATGGGTCTGTGCGTCACGGTCGGGGTTGGCGTTTTCATCGGCTTTTTGGTGCTGACCCTGGTGACCACGGGGGCGCCCAACCTGGGCTTGTCGGTGGTGCTGGGACTAGTAGCCACGGGGCTGCCCTTTATTTCCCTCAATAGCGCGATCACCAATCGGCTCATCGAAATCGATCGCCGACTGCCCTATACGGTGGACCTGCTGGTGTTGTCGATGCGGGCGGGATTGGACTTTATGACGGCCGTGGACCGGGTGGTGGAGCGAGGACAGCAGCAAAATCCGGACGATCCGATGGTTCAAGAATTAGGGGTGATGCTCCAAGAGATGCGGGTGGGAACGGCCAGGACGGACGCTCTTCTGAATATGTGCGATCGGGTGCGGTCGGACTACCTGGACACCATGGTGGGTTCCATCATTCAGTCCGAGGAGAGGGGAACGCCATTGGCTCAGGTGTTGGAAATCCAGATCGATACGATTCGTCAGAAGCGGACGCAAAAGATCGAGAAGGCTGCCAGCCAGGCGGCGGTCAAGATTTTGTTTCCGCTGATGTTTATTTTTGGCTCGGTAGTGGTCATCATCGTGGGCGCCATGGTGCTTCGAATGATGGGTGGTGGTTGAAGGCGTTTCCGACGGCGGTAGTCAGAAGACGTGGTGCGTGACCCTCAGAGATAGGATAAAGAACCGATGGGATCGTTTTGGCTAGAATTCGAGCAGGGGGGGCAGGTCCAGCAGGCAAATTTTGAGACCAGCAGCATCTCGCTGGGGCGTGATCGGAACTCCGATTTTGTGTTGGATCATCCCACGGTGTCGCGTCAGCATGCGCTGATCGTCCATCAGGGGGGCGATGTATTCGAATTGGTGGTGATGTCCAGAGGGGGGTTGACGGCCATCGACGGGCAGCCGGTGCAGCAACAAGAAGTGCGCTTGTACGACGGGATGGCGATCACGCTTGGAAAATATACGGTGACGTTTCGTTCCCATCAGGCGCCCAAGAAATCAGGAGGCCAGGGGGGCTCGATGGGAGGTGGGGGTTATCAGCAGATGGGAGGTGGGAGTAAGCAAGGGCAGATGGGCGGGTCGATGATGAGCTCGGCGGGATCATCGTCCAGTGGTGGAGGGATGGACTCCATCGGCGGCGACACGGATTGGGAGTCGATTGCGGCCCAAGACGAAGAGGAGCCCGAGGAAAAGAAGGGGGCCCGGGACAAGGGCGCCGATATCATGAGCTGGGATGAGATCGCTGCCAGCTCTTCGGAGGACGATGAAGACGGAGAAATGCGGCCGGACCTCAAGCGTCTTCGCGACGGCGGAGGACAGGACGAGGAGAGCAATCCCATCATCATCTTCGGAGCCCTGGGGGCGGCGGCAGTGATGTTATTCTTTGCGGTCTTCGCTGGTGGCGGAGGGGGGGACGATGCCGGGGATGGGGGATCGCGGTTTAGTGATATGCCGCCGGTTGAGGTGTCGGTCAGTTGCCTCGATGAGGTGGATTGCCGAGATAACGCCATAGAGGCTTATGAGCAGGGCGTGGATCTATTGGAGCGCCGGGCCGTGGAGCGAAGTAATCTATTCAACGGGTATGAGCAGTTGATGAAAGCCGAGGCCTATCTGGAAGAGGGAGGCATCGGCGATTTTCCATCGGAGATGGACGATTGGCAAGCCCTGCACGACGATGCCCGGGAATCGCTGGACAGCCAGTTTGCGGAATATCGCGTGCGCTACCATCAGGCACAGACGCGCCAGAGGTATTCCGAGATGGCGGAGGTGCTCGATGATATCAAGACCTTTTTCCCGGAGCGGAATGCTCGAGAAAATTGGTGGGCACGTCAACAAGAGCGGCGCATGAAGTCCGAGGGTATCTATCCATCGCGATAATCAGGAAACGACGTCAATTGTAGGCCATTCAATGGGAATGAGAGCCCGGTGGCGGTGGGGGGCGATGGCGGTGCTGATCCTGGCCATCAGCGCGATGTTGGGGGGATGTACGACCCCTCAGGACCGCGGTGATCGGGCCTTCGAATTGGGCCATTACCCGGAGGCCTCAGAGCACTACGAGCAGGCCATCGCCGATGGAAGCCGGGACCCCGAAATCTATTATCGGGCGGCCCAATCAGCGCAGCGCCAGGGAGCATTCGCCAACGCTGAGCGCTACTTTAGCCAAGCGCTTCGCTACGGCGGGGGCGTGGAGGTCGCCCGGAGTCTGGCGGAATTCTACGTCCAGACGAGCAATTTTTCCCAGGCCGTCAAAGTGCTCCAGTACCTATTGCATATCGCCGACGACGTCCAACCGGTATATGCCGATATTGGCACGGCCCTGATGTACGCCGGTCATTATATGGACGCCGAGCAATATTTGACGCTGGCCCAGCAGATGAATCCCTCGGCGACGGCGCCTTATATCAACCTAGGGGTGTTATACGACAATCATATTCGCAATCATCCACGGGCCGTCAGCTTTTATCGCTGCTATCTGGAGATGACCGATGAGGGCCAGCATCGGCGGATGGTGGAGACGCGCTTGAGAGAGATCGAGGCCCAGCGTCGGGTCGATACGTCGCGAGTGGGGTTGGATTGCGGCGAGGCCTTTCGGCCCCGTCCGTTGGAAGACGACGATTTTGATCTGAGCCAGGTCATTGAGTTGGGCGACGAGCGAGAAGGGGAAAGGGAGGGCGAGGTGGAGCCGCTGGTGATCGAGCGCCTGCGGTTGGATATTCCCCTGGACTACGATCCGAGATCGTTGGACTCCGTCGAGGTCGCCGAGGAAGTGCCGGCGTCGGATGGAGAGAGCGATGCCCCGGTGCGGCTGGGCATCGATCCAGAGCAAGCGCATCGGGCCTATGAGGATGGTCGCTACGACGAGGTGTTGGAGTTATTGG
Source organism: uncultured Bradymonadales bacterium (assembly GCA_964566695.1). Taxonomy (GTDB): domain Bacteria; phylum Myxococcota_A; class Bradymonadia; order Bradymonadales; family Bradymonadaceae; genus SLJM01. The sequence continues at coordinate 2,765 of CAZMJS010000066.1, read as the reverse complement.
ACGATGGCGAAGAGGGACAGACGTTGGGGGCCGAGGAGCGCGAGTTGATGGGCCGTGCGGCCTATCGTGTCGGGGAGTTCGAGCAGGCAGCGCAGGCCATGGAACAGGTGGTGGAGCAGCGGCCGAGCCCGGAGAGGGTGGATATTTTGATCTCGATCTACGAAGCTAAAGAAGATGAGGACGGAAAGTCATCGCTGTGCGACCGCTTTGAGCGGTGGCCCGATTATCGCGATGTCATGAGGCGCTGTGAGGATTGAGGAGGTGACCGTGGGTCATCGTCGTAGATGGGCCGATATTCGAGGGTGGTGGAAACGCCCCGTTGGTGCGACTGCGACGGAATACCTGGTGCTGTTGGTCCTGGGGATCCTGGTGGTGTTAGCGGGCATCCAGATATTCGGAGGTGGGGTTGGTCAGCATTATGACAGCGCGGTGGCGACATTTCGCGCGGTCGTGGAAGGGGAGTCCGAGGAAGATATACGCCAGCGGCGCGCTGAAGCCAGACAGGCACATCAAGAGGAGGAGGGGTCTCGATCGGCGTCTGCGAGGTCAGGGGAGGACGAGGAGGATGGTTCCGGCCGAGCAGTGCATACGGGCGAGGTGGACCGGGATGGGGTCAGCATACAAGGGCAGGATGAGGAGGCCAGTGGATCCGTGGGAGGGGTCAATCCTTTCGTGGGACTGATCCTGGTGATGCTCGTGATCGGGGTGGGAATTCTCTTATTTTCGGAAGATGACTAGCCCGCGGATCGGGGGCTATTCCACGGCCGAAAGCACCCAGCGAAAGAGGAGGGTGCTGAGGACGGCGTAGAGGATGTCCATGGCCAACATGGCCTGTAACCAGGGGCGTACCTCAGAGGCCGTGGCGCCATCGAGAAGGGCCGAGGTGGTCTGAACACCGGCAATGAGAAGGGGCACCAGAAGGGGATAGAGAACAATGGGGAGGAGGACCTCCCGTAGGTCGCTACGAACGAGCATGGCGGCCACCAAGGTCCCGAGGGAGGCAAACCCCAAGGTGCCGAGGGCGATGGTCAGCAGGTGAAGTGCCAGAGACGATTGCAGGTCCACGGAGAACGTGAGCCACAACAAGGGGATGAGGGCCAATTCAAAGAGGATGATAAACGTCAGGTTTGTCAGCAGTTTGCCCAGGTACAGGCTCTTGTGGCTACCGGGGATGAGTGCGAGGGCTCGAAGGCAGTCGTCGTCGCGCTCATGCTGGAAGGTTCGGCTAACGGCCAGGGTGCCCGTAAAGACGATGGAGATCCATAGGATGCCAGGGAAGACCTGGGAGACGGTGTGATCGTCTTGGTAAAAGGCAAAGGTAAAGATCACCATCAACAGCACGGCAAAGGAGATGGTGGTGATCATGATCTCGCGGGAGCGCCATTCCCGTCGCAGGTCCTTGGCAAGGATGGCCAGGGTTTGTCGGATAAGGGTGGAGACCATGGGGAAGGTCAGAAGAGAGAAAAGGAACGGCGTCGACGAGAGGTTAGTACGACATGGAGAGGGGGCCAAGGGGCCATCGGGGATCAGGCGCAGTCGCGGTAGGTGGCCACGAGATCATCGATGTCGGGGGCCCGATCGTCGAAGACGAGGCTTCCTCGGCGCAAGATGAGGAGGCGGTCGTAGAGGCACTCCAGGAGGTGAAAATCATGGGTGACGAGCAAGATGAGGCGCTGGCGCTGGCGCAGCTCGTCGAGAAGATCGATGACGAATTGGGTTCCCTGTTGGTCGAGACCGGTCGCCGGTTCATCGAAGAGAAGGACCTGGGGGTTATGGAGGAGGGCGCGAGCGATGGAGAGGCGTTGTTTCATGCCTCGAGAAAAGGCGGAGACCCGACGGTCAGCCGCGCGCTGGAGGCCGACTTTCTCCAGCCATCGAGCGCAGCGGGCCTGGCGGTCGGGGAGGCCGTACATGCGGGCGAAAAAGTGAAGGTTCTCGCGGGCCGTGAGTTCGCTATACAGGAGGCTGTCATGGCCAACCCAGCCGATGTGGTGGCGGTGCGCGCGGGCAAAGCGCGAGCGCTTCAGGGGCCCATAGTGGATGGTGCCGGAGGTCGGGGCGTCAGTGGTGGCCAGGATGTTGAGGAGCGTCGATTTGCCAGCGCCGTTATCGCCGGCCAGGGCGGTGATCTCGCCACGCTGGAGTCGCAGCGATACCCGGTGGAGGGCGAAGGTACGCCCGTAGACGCGGGAGACATCGCGCAGATGAAGTTCGTCGATGTCCGGAGGGGCCATATTAGGCAGCCTGGGCGCTCGATTCTTGGGCCGACTCTTCTTCCAGGGCCTCCGTTTTACTCATGACCAGGGTCAGGCGTTGGCGAAGGAGTGTTTGGCGGTCCTCGAGGTCAAAGAGCAACTCCGGATCGTCGGTGCCATCGATGCGTTGCTGGAGTTCGGCTAACTCCTCGATGAGGGACTCCTTTCGCGCCTTGAGGGCTTTGAGGACCTCTTGACGGCTCTTTTGCGCCTGAAAAGCCCGGTATTCACGACGGCCGAAGAAGAAAAGGAAGACAGCGAAGATGAGTCCGCCGAAGAGGGCGATCCAGGCACCGAGGGGGCGTCCGAAGGGCAGGCCGTCGACGGTAAACTCGTAGGTCAGGTCGTCGGTGTCCCGATCCAGGGAGCGGCCATAGGCGATGAGAAAGTCTGTATTGCTGTGGACCCCGACGTCGTTGGGGTTGGTGGAGAAATTCTCAAAGCCAGGCGCCGACAGGGAGAGATCCTCCAGGTAGGGGACCTTTTCAAATTGGGTCTCCAGGGGAGCCA
>CAZMJS010000065.1:0-18869 GCA_964566695.1 uncultured Bradymonadales bacterium | reverse complement strand
GACCGCCCCGAGATCTCCCTTCGCTCCGCACGCACCGAAGTCCTCACCCTCATCGTCCACGGCGACGCCGACGAACACGCCCTTCGCGAAATCGCCGCCCAGCACCGCGAAGGCCTCCTGGCTCACCCCGACCTGACCCGCATCGCCCTCCTCGGTATGCGCCCTCCCGAAATCGCCGTCGAAGTCCCCGAAGAGACCCTCCAGGCCTATGATCTAACCCTCCAGGAGATCGCCGACGCCATCTCCGCCTCTTCCGTCGACCTCCCCGGCGGCGGCCTACGAACCAGCGGCGGTGAAATCCTCGTCCGCACCGACGAACGAAAGGAGACCCTCCAGGAATTTGAGGACATCGTCGTCCGCGCCGACCCAGACGGCACCTCCATCACCCTCGCCGAGATCGCCGACCTGCGTGACGACTTCCGAGAACTTAATCGCATCACTCACTACGACGGCCGCCAGGCCGCCCGCCTTACCGTCTCTCGCGTCGGCGACCAGAGCCCCTTGGCCGTCTCTCAGGCGGTCCACGACTACATCGAGCAATACCAAGACACCCTCCCACCAGGCGTCGAATTCGCCGTCTGGGAAGATGACTCCGAGGAATTCTCCGAACGCATAGACCTCCTCCTCAAAAATGCCTATATCGGCCTCTTTCTCGTCCTCCTGGTCCTGGGACTTTTCCTCAATATCAAACTCGCCTTCTGGGTCACGCTGGGGATCCCGATCTCCATCCTCGGCTCATTGGTCTTTATGCCCCTCTTCGGGGTTTCCTTTAATATGATCAGCCTCTTCGCCTTTATCCTTACCCTGGGCATCGTCGTCGATTACGCCATCGTCGTTGGCGAGGCGATCTACACCCACCGCGAAGAAGGCCTGGAGCCGCTGGACGCCTCCATCGCTGGTGTCCGCGAGGTCGCGGGCCCCCTGGGCGTCTCTCTATTGACGACCTCCATTGTCTTCTTGCCCCTTCTGGCCATCCCCGGATCGACGGGCAACCTATTTGCTGTCCTGCCCGTCGTCGTGATCCTGGTGCTCGTCATCTCCCTGATCGAAGCCTTCTTCATCCTGCCGCGCCACCTGGCTCGCTCTCAGCCCGCAGAGTGGTCGGGCTTTCTTGAGCGCGTCATGGTCTTTCAGCGTCGCTTTGGCCAGGCCATGGACACCTTCATCGACGACCATTATCGCCCCCTTCTTCGTCGTACCCTCAAGCTTCGCTACCTGGTGATGGCCATCGGCCTGGCGATCTTGAGTATCCTCACCTCTCTGGCCTTTAGCGGACGAATCGCCTTTAACTTCTTCCCTCCCGCCGAGGGAGATGTCTCCATCGTCTATCTGCGAATGCCCTTTGGCACCGACGCCGACCTGACCCATGAGGCCGCCGACCGCATCCTACAAGGAGCCCAGGAGACCCTCGAGGAATTCAGCGACGGCGACCAACCCATCCACCGTGGCGTCCTCACCGAACACGGCCGTGGCTTCCCCGGCACCGGTCCCACCGGTAACGCCCCCGGCGCACGCAGCCACCTGTCGCGCATCTCCGTCGACCTCCTCCCCTACGACCAACGCCATTTCTCCACCGCCGAATTTACCGAGCGATGGCGCGAAAACGTCGGCGAACTCCCCGGCGTCGAGGCCATGGTCTTTGACTATTCTTCGGGCATTTCCACTGGCTCTCCCATCAGCCTTGACCTCCACCACAGCAACCCCGACGCCCTCCAAAACGCCTCTGAGGAACTTGCTGACATCCTCGCCAGCATCGAAGGCGTCACCGACATCGACAGCGGCATCGCTCACGGCAAAGAGCAGCTCGACGTCCGACTCCGCCAGGAAGCCCGACACCTCGGCTTGAGCGAAGAATCGATGGGTCAACAACTTCGCGCCGCCTTCTTCGGCATCCAAGCCCTTCGCTTTCAACGCGACCGCGACGAAATTCGAGTCTATGTCCGTCGCCCTCTCGAAGAACGCCAGAGTGAACATTCCCTTGAGCAAATGCAGCTCCATACCGACCAGGGCGCCACCATCCCGCTCCGCCAGGCCGCTGAGATTGTCCGTTCGCGGGGGCCCGTCTCCATTGAGCGCCGCGATGGACGCCGCATTGCCAATATCTCCGCGTCCATCGAGCAAGGCACCACCACGGGCAACGCCGTCATGGAGACCCTTGAACAGCAGTACCTCCATCAATTGGCCGATGCCTACCCCGGCCTGTCCTGGTCTCTGGCCGGCGAACAGCGCGAGCAAGCCGACGCCACCTCCCAGATCTTGGTCGCCCTCTTCCTCGCCCTCTTCGCCATTTACCTCTTATTGACCTTTACTTTTCGCTCCTACCTCCAGCCCCTGATCATCATGGGCATCATCCCCTTTGGTGCCATCGGCGCCATCGCCGGTCATATCCTAATGGGCATCCCCCTTAGCTTTGTCAGCATCATGGGCATTATTGCCCTCAGCGGGTTGCTCGTGAATCTATCATTGATCCTCATCTCCACCATCAACGCCTACGTCGGCCGCGGACAAGACTACGATCAAGCCATTGTCAGTGGGTCTTGCCGCCGTTTTCGCCCCATCATTCTCACCGCTGCCACGACCTTCCTGGGCCTCAGCCCCATGATTCTGGAGACCAGCGCCCAGGCCTCCTTTCTCATCCCCATGGCCGTCAGCCTTGGGTTTGGCATCGTCGTCGGCGCCGCCATCTGCCTCCTCTTGGTCCCCTGCGTTGCCCTCATCTTCGAAGACGGCCGCCAACTACTGACCCGCCTGGGCGACTGAGCCCCCCGCTCAGTCATCCTCGCCGCGAAGCCGCTCCTCCAGAAGATCTCGCGCGATATCCATAAAATCGCGCTCCGTGATGATCCCCACCAGGCGATCTTCTTGCACCACTGGCAAACAGGACACCTGCTCCTCACGCATGATCTTGACGGCGTCCAACGTCCGCGTCTCCGGGGTCACCGTCAGCACCTCTTGGAGCATGATATCCGACACCGGCACCGGGTTATCTTCCTGGAATTGGCGGGCCGCCAACATCCGCATCAAATGCCGCCGTGTCACCAGCCCCACCAGGCGCTGGTCATGATCCTCTACCGGCACATGCCGCAGATGTTGCCAGTCCATGACGCTGGCCACCATATCAATGAGCTCGTCCTCGTTGACCGTGATCAGGTCGGTCGACATATATTGTTCCACCCGAAGATAATTATCGCGAAACTCCGTGCGCTCCGCACCGGTCGCCGTCTCCCAGGTATGCACCGGCTCCCCTGCCCGCTGCCGGTTCACCGCCGCCGAGGTCACTGCGCTCAACCGCTCGCTGATCGGCAGGTCCTGGCTCAATTCATTAAACGACTTCAACAGCCACATCGACCCGTTTTGCTTCTTCTCTACCCGCTCTTCGATGACCCCCAGGTAGCGATCGATATCACCGGCGTCGATATCGCCATCTTCCAGCCCCTCCCGCGCCATGGGCAACAGCGTATGCTTGATCAACTCCCGCGCCGTCGAACTCTCCCCATCGATCCACGTCATCGGCGCGTCCAGCCCGTGACGGGCACCGGCAAAGAAGTTATGCTTGGCGTCATCAAATTCCATGCGCTCTCGGATATCCGGATAGGCCTCGGACACGCTGGCCATCAGGCCAAACCAAAACGCCGCATTGGCCACCTCATCGACCGGCGTCGGTCCCGAGGGAAGCACCCGATTTTCGATCCGCAAGTGAGGCTTGCCATCGGAGATCCCATAGCACGGGCGATTCCACCGATAGATCGTCCCATTGTGCAAGCATAACGCCTTCAGGCTCGGCACCCGTCCTGACTCCAGCGCTTCAAAGGGATCCTCTTCAATATCCTTGGCAAATAGCAGTCGGAACCGGGCGATATCCTCGCGAAAAATCTCTACGACCGAGTCGTCGATCCACTTATTTCCAAAGGTCACCCGAGGGTTATTCTCCCGCAGGTGATGCCGCGTCGGTCGGGTGTCGATGGATTGCTCCAGCAGCGCAATTCGCGTCTCGTGCCACAGGCGCTTACCAAAGAGCAGCGGACTATTGGCCGCCACCGCCATCACCGGCCCGGCCACCGCTTGAGCCACATTATACAGCTCCGAAAACTCGTCGGGCCCCACCTGGAAGTGCACCTGAAATGACGTATTGCACGCCTCCAGCATCACCGAATCATGTTTGACGATAAATTCGTCGGCCCCTTTGATATAAAATTCATAATCGCTTCCCCGAAGCCGGCTCAGCGCGTCGTTGAGCGCTCGATACCGAGGTTTCGGGGTCATGCTCTTGAGGCTTAAATCGGACTTCTGAAGCGTCGGCAAAATCCCCGTGAGCATCACGTGCCCACCATGGTCCTGGGCGGCCGCGTCCACCTCCTGATAGAGCTCCGTGATTGAGCGCTCCATCTCGCCCAGGCAATCCCCGCCATAGACCAAGGGATCCAGGTTGAATTCCAGGTTGAATATCGCCAGCTCCGTCGTCAGCCGCCGCTCATCCATGGACTCCAAGATATCAAGCGCCAGCGGCGCCGGACGATAGCTGCTATCGAGCAAAAACATTTCCTGCTCGGCGCCGATGCGCCTCATGTCGGACTCGATCATGCCCTCATCGAGCATTTTCTCCAGCCCCTGCAAATCGCGCAGCAAATCGCGCATGAATCGGCGAAGTTCTTCGCCTTTGACCTGGCCTCTTACGTCGTGCTCACCCATCCGTCTGGCTCCATGGGTTGCAAAGATATTAATATACGGAACAACCAGTGTAACCCACGACCCCTCTCCTCGCCAAGCGATTTGGGCAAATGACGCCTCCTCGAGTTAACGACTGGCCTCCCAGGCTTCTTCAGCCAGGGCCCACAGCCGCTCCTCGTCATGGACCCCCTGCCCCACATAGGTCACCACTCCGTCGGGATCGATGACCAATAGCGTCGGAATCGTCGTCGCCCGGTACACCGCCTGCACCGGGCCGTCATCGATCGCCGTGGGATGACTCAACCCATTGTCCTCCATGAACCGATCGATGGCCGCTTGCCGATCCTCGCTGGGGATGTCCGTATTGATCGAGATCACCTCCACCGGTGGCTCTTCCCGATCGCTATATTGCACCGCCTCCAGCGCCGGCATCTGCTCTCGGCAGGGCGGGCACCAGGTGGCCCAAAAATCCAAGAGCACCACCTGGCCTCGGTGATCTTCCAGGCTCACCACGTCCCCGGAATCCATCACCGGAAGTTCAAATCCCGGCGCTTCCTCACCCGGTGATACCCCTTCGCGCTCTCCCTCGAAAAACAAGTAGGCGTTGAGCCCCAGCACCAACGCCAGCACCGCCAGAATCACCACCACCATCAACTCTCGGTAGCGCGACCCCGACCCTTCCTTCCTATCGTCACGGCCATTTAATGATTCACTCATGGTGTCACATCTCGGTGCATTTCAACCTCCGACGCGCGCGCCGGAATGACCACCCGTAGCGCGTCGAAGCGCGCATTGGGCGTCGTATAATAGCCCTGAGTTCCCTCTCGAAGCACCGCCACATTATCGGGGTGCCACAGCGAGATATAGGGCAACTCTTCCGCCAAAATCTGCTGCACTTCCCCGTAGATCTCACGGCGATTATCGCGCTCCGTCTCCACGCGTCCCTTGTCCAGCAACTCATCGACTCGCTCGTTCTTATAGGCCCCCCGATTGGCGCCGGCCGCTCTGGCATCGGCCGTCGGAATATTTTCTGAGTGAAAGATCCACCGATATAGATCCGGCTCCTGCACCGATGGCCATTGGAGAGTGGTCATCTCAAAATTTCGGCTGCGAATATCGTCGAAAAACGTTCCCCATTCAAAGGCCCTGACCCTCACCTCGATGCCTACCTCCCTCATTTGTTGCGCCATCAACTGGGCCAGCGAGCGCCGAAAACTACTGGCTGAGACCTTGAACTCCAGTTCCATGCGCACGCCCCGCTCGTCCTCTGGAAACCCCGCCTCATCCAGCAGCTGACGCGCCTTGGCGGGGTCGTAGCCATAGGTCCGAACATCCTCTTCATAGGCCCAATGCTCCGGCACCAACATTCCCGTCGATGGCCGCGCCGTTCCCCGGTACTTATACTCGATGATCTCGTCGCGATTGATGGCATAGGCAATGGCCTGGCGCACCTTCTGATCGCTTAACTTTGGGTGTTCCAGGTTGAACGCCAGATAGGTATAGCCAAAGGACTGGGCGGTCTCCATCTGAAGTCCCTCGGCCTCCTCCACCACCGGCAACATCAGCGGTGGCACGGCGTTCTGCGCCAGATCTGCCGTCTGCCCCAGGAGTGCCAGCATTCTGGCATTGTCATCGCGGATCACCCGGAAGACCAGCCGCTCGATCGCCGGTGGCGTCTCGAAATGATCCTCAAAGGCCTCGAACGCAAAATAAAGCTCGCCATCTCGCTCGGCGAATTGAAATGGTCCCGCCCCCACCGGCTCTCCCGGACATGTGCGATGGCCCTCGCAGATATGCCGGGGAAGGATGCCCATACCCAGGTCATTCTCAAAGGGGGCGTGCGGCTCCTTCAACTCCAGCACAAACCGATGATCATCGATGATATCAAATTCTTTGATGCGCTCATTGAGCCCCGCCAGCGGCGATCCAACCTCGTCGAGCGTCATATAGGTATACTCTACGTCCCTCGCCGTCACCGGTTCTCCATCGTGAAAGCGGGCGTCGTCGCGCAGCTCGATCTCATAGGTCGTGGGAGAGGTTTGCTCCACCGACCTGGCCAGTCGGTACTCCATCGTCCCATCCTGCGTATCCGTCGATATCAGCCCCTCGTGCATCAGGGCCACCAATTTGGCGCTGGCATCCGTCGTCGCAAAGCGCGGGTCCAGCCCGTGGGGCGAGGCATCCATCAGCACCACGAACGCCCCATCGTCGCGGCCGTCACTGCCGCATCCACTGCACCCCAGAGACATGCTCCACGCCACCAAGACCAGGCCCCATACCGACGCCCATACCCATCTAGGCCATCTCTTCAACTCCATCGTCCTCGCTTGCTCCCTGCCAGTGTCGGCGACACTCCGGCCCTCCCGGAGATCGCTGCTCACGAGCCTACGCTCGCCCCACGCCAGGGTCAATCATCTCACCCCCATCGCCGCGCCACCACCACCAAGACACCACCCACACCCCCAGCGCCACCACCACCAACGCCGCCGCCATCTCCGACATATAGACCGCCACGTAGGGGCTCAACGCCGCCAACAATACCAGGCCCCCAAACAGCACTCGCAACTGGCGCCGCCAGGTCAGCTCCTGGTCCGCCCGAATAGCGCGCACTCGTCGCGCCAACCACAGCCCCCCGCGCATCACCCCGGCTACCGCCACCACCAGCGCCACCGCCGCCGCCGTCATCACCGACACGGCCTGGTCGCCACTGCCCATCGCCCAGGCCGCCCCGGGCCACGTGACCCCTCCCAACCCCACTGCCAGCCCCCACCCGATCGTCCGACTTCTTGCGGTGTACATCTCTGGGCTCCTCGTCTATCGCTCCACTGCCTCTCCCCTGGACACCCCTTCAAATCTCGTGCCATCGTCGCCAAAATCAAGGCCGTCGCTGGCTATTTGCCCCTCATCGATCGGCCACCACGGTGAGGACCTCCTCGAAGGTCGTCTTGCCCTGAGCCATCTTTTTGATCGCCGCCTCCCGCAGCGACATCATGCCGTTGGCCCTGGCCGCTTTGCGGATCTCCGGGGCCGCCGCCGACTGGGCCACCAACTTTCGAATCACATCGTCCACCTGCAACAGCTCAAAGATCGCCGTGCGCCCGTAATACCCGGTGCCCCGACAGCGCACGCACCCCTTTCCGTAATACACCGGAAGCCGCTTGTCGGACCCCGGCGCAAGCTTAATATCCAGCAGATCCACTTGCTCCGGGGTCAGGCTCGTGCGCGTTTTGCACTTGCGACAAATGGTGCGCAGCAGTCGCTGGGCCATCACCCCCACCAGGGTCGACGACAGCAAAAAGGGCTCCACCTCCATGTCCAGCATTCGCGACACCGCCGATGACGTGTCATTGGTATGCAGCGTCGAGAAGACCTGGTGGCCCGTCAGCGCCGCCTGGGTGGCCATGGACGCCGTCTCCTGATCCCGGATCTCTCCCACCATCACCACGTCCGGATCTTGCCTCAAGATCGAGCGCAGCGCCGTGGCGAAGGTCACGTCAATGCGCCGCTGCACCAACACCTGATTGAACTCCTGGTAGATCATCTCGATAGGGTCTTCCACCGTCGTGATATTGACGTCCGGGCCCGCCAACTCCCGCAAGCTGGAGTATAGCGTCGTCGTCTTTCCGCTTCCCGTCGGGCCCGTCACCAAAATCAGCCCATGGGGGCGATTGATGAATTGACGCCACGTGCTCAGCTCATCGCCGAAGAACCCGATATTCTCCAATGACTGAATCAAATCCTGGGGATCAAAGATCCGGATCACCGCCTTCTCTCCAAAGGCCACCGGCAGCGTCGACACCCTCAGCTCCACCTCTCGCCCCTTTCGCTCCGTCTTGATGCGCCCGTCCTGAGGTCGTCGCTTCTCGGCGATATCCATCCTCGCCAGCATCTTGATCCGACTGACCAGGGCGGCGTGTATGGCCCGCGGAAATTTGTAAATCCCATGGAGCACTCCGTCGATCCGCAGCCGCACCATCGTATCGTCGCGCTTGGGCTCCAGGTGAATATCGCTGGCCCGTTGCTCAAACGCATAGTGCAGCAAGTACTCCACGGCATTGACGATGGGCCGATCCGTGGCATCGATCTGCTCCACATCGCTCAATTCGATGAATTGCTCCAGATTCCCCAGATCGATCCCCTCCACCACCTCCTTTTCGGCGGCCGTGATCGAGGAGCGAAGCCCGTAAACTTCGGTGATAATCTGGAGAATATCGCTCTTCGGACTGACCACCAGCTTTAACTCACTGGGGATCAGGGTTCGCAGTTCGTGGCGCAGCAACTGGTCGTAGGGGTTGTCCAACGCCATGACCACCTGGCCCTCTTCGCGCCGCAGGGCCACGCAGCTATGGCGCCGGGCGAAGGGACGACTCATCGTCCGGCTGATGAGCTCCATGTCCAATTCCAAGGGATCGGGCTTCTCGAAAGGCAGCTCGCAATCCTCGGCGATCACCGGCATGATCACATCCTCATCGACCAGCTCGCCCCCTTCTTGTTTAAATCCCAACCGGCTGATGACCTCCGCCGGCGTCACGTCATAATGGGAATCCCTTCCGCCGACCCCGCCGCGCACCTTTTCCTTTAAGATCTCTCGACGCACCGCCTCTTCTTCATCCACCGCTTTGCGCGCTTGATGCGGCCTCAAGACCTCTGCATCGACCAATAGCTTGGCCAGGTATTTAACGTCGTAATTGACCAATTTCGCTTGCTTCATAGCAGTTCACCGTCCACAGGAGGCCTTGCGGCGTGTGACAAACACCTCTTCAACCTAGACGATCTCCCCACGGGTGCAATATTTCCGCGTCAGCCCTTCCTATTTATAGACCGCTTTGGCCGTCGTCGGGTCTTCCGGCCATGGATGCTTGGCGTAGCGCGCCCTCAACTCCTTTCTGACCTCCGGATAGGTGCGCTCCCAGAAGCCGCCGAGGTCATCCGTCACCTGGGCTGGCCGAAAATTGGGCGCCAATAGATGCATCAGCACCGCCACCTGACCGCGGCCCACCCGCGGCGTCTGCGTCCACCCAAAGACCTCCTGAATGCGAACCGCCAATACCGGCGGCCCACCCACTTGATAGCTCAGCCGAATGCGGCTGCCCGAGGGCACCTCCAGCTTCGCCGGCACCTCCTCGTCCAATAACTGGCGCTGCCGCCCGCTAAGGTAGGCCTTTAACTGGCCCGGAAGCGACATCCGCCGAAGCTGCTGAAAGCTCCTCTTTCCCCACAGTAGCTGGTCCCAGATCTCGCTATCACTCGCCCCTTCCTGTTCGTCGACCATCAACCTGGGAAACGCCGCCTCCTCAAACCACCGCCGCGCGCACTCCCAGCGAATTAAAAACTGATGGTCCTCTTTGGAGAGTCCAAAACTACTCGGCACGTCGGCCAACGCCTGTTCCTTTAGCATCGCCACCACCGCCGAGGGCGACGCCTCTTGCTCCACCGACGCCACCTGACTGTCCAACTCCAGGGCGCCAAAGCGCTCCACTTTGCGAGCCATCACGCGCTCTCGCTCTTCGTCAAACCCCACCTCCACGGCCGCCTCGAATAACTCACCAAAGCTCTCCTCTAGCCACGCCCTCTTGACCTCACTGGCCATCCGTATCAGGGCCCGGGAATCCACCCCGCCCACCGCCGATCGCGCCCTGGTGGAACCGGCGATCACGGGCGCCACGATCCAATCGGCCTGGCGGACCACGCTATCGTAGCTCAACGTCAGGGGCTCGCCGCTAACCATGGCAAAGCGATCGCTGCCCGCCTCGCGTCGCCGTGCCAGTCGATCGGGAAACCCCATCATGACGGCCTTTAGCGCCTCCTCTTCATCGCCTCGACCGCCCCCATTGACCATTTGCAATAGCTGGTCCCGAACCTTCTTGACCCGCCGCGCACCGCCCACATGTACCTTCCATCCACGGCGCCTCGCAGCGCTCGTTCGCCCCCGAGCCACCTCATCGAGCACCTCGGCGCGCGCCAACACGTCGGAGCGATCCGTGGGCGCCCCCCTGTCCACCGACTGCACGAAGTCCCTCTCCGAGACCGCCGCCGCCATCGCTGCGGCCAGCCTGGCCACCCCACGTCGCTCGCCCTCCAAGAGCATCTTGGCGATCCGCGGATGCACCGGCAATTCCATGAGCCGCTCCCCTTCTTCCGTCAGTCGGAACCCTCCTTCCTCCACCGCCCCCAACATACGCAACAGACGCATCCCGTGCTCCACGGCGTGGGCCGGCGGCGACTCAAACCAATCGAACCCCTGTGGATCGGCGCTGCTCCAGGCCAGCACCTCCATGAGCACCGGCGCCAGATCGATGCGCTCAATCGCCGGCTCGTCGTACTCATCCATGCGATACTCATAGGCCGTCGTCCACAGTCTTATGGCCCGTCCCGGACGAACTCGCCCGGCCCGTCCCGCCCGTTGCTCCGCCGACGCCAGGCTGATGTGACCGAGCTCCAGATTGTCCAGACCGCTGGCCTTGGACATGCGCATCTGGCGAACCTTCCCGGAGTCAACCACCACCGTCACCCCCTCGATGGTCAGTGACGTCTCGGCGATATTGGTCGCCGCGATGACCTTTCGCTGCTCCCCGGGCTCAATGGCCCGATCCTGCTCTTTATGCGATAGGGCGCCGTAGAGCGGAAATAGATCGATATTCTCCTCGTTTGCCCAGGGCTCCAGGGCCTCCAGGCATCGATGGATCTCACCGCGCCCCGGGAGAAAGACCAGAATATCCCCACCGTCATCCTCCTGGCCCCCCACGGCCCGACGCACCGCCCGTGCCGCTTCATACTCGACGCGATCCTCTGGCGGCTTGTCCAGGTATTCCACCTCCACCGGGTAGGTCCGGCCCTCGCTCTTGACCGACGGCACGTCCAGGTAGTCGGCAATGGGCTCCGCTTCCAGCGTCGCAGACATCACCACCACTTTGAGGTCATCGCGCACCTCCTGGACTTCCTTTAAAAAAGCAATCGCCAGATCCGTATGCATACTCCGCTCGTGAAACTCGTCCAGAATCACCACCTGGACACCCTCCAAAAAAGGATCGGACTGCAGTCGCCTGGTCAGAATCCCCTCCGTGATCACTGCCAGACGCGTCGACTTTCCCATTCGCCGGTCAAAACGCACTTGATAGCCCACCTCGCCGCCCAGCTTGACCCCCCGCTCGTTGGCGATGCGGCGAGCCGTCGCCCGCGCCGCCACGCGCCGCGGCTCCAACATCACGATCTGGCCCTCCCCCGCCAGACCGGCGTCCAGTACCGCCGGGGGCACCCGGGTGCTCTTTCCGGCCCCCGGCGGCGCCTCGATCACCAGCCCTCGATGCTCCTCGAGAGCCCCCACGATCTCGGGAAGTACCTCGTCGATCGGTAATTCAATGCCCTCTCTCGCCACCTTTAAAATCCTCGAATCAACGGACGTCCGCTCCAGGTGTAATGCAATCCGCCCAGGACCAACACCAGACCCAGAGTAAAGAAGATCGCGCTTCGCTTATGCTTCGTGGCGTCATCGTCGGCCCGCTTGGCCATGATGGAGCCCACCTGCACCACCACCACCGCCAGGATCATCATCGAGATATGCTCCACCGCCCAGAAGCGCAGCGATGTCTGCCCCATGGCCTCTCCCATGTCCTCCAACGCCTGCGACACCGTGGGGCTCTGCACGTAGAGTAAAATCCCCAACAGCAACTGGGTATGCATCGACGCCACATACGCCACCGTCCGGAGGCGATCGCCACGGCTCCATTCCCGTTTACTGATCACCCCATGCCAGGCAAAGCCAATCGCCGCCACGGCGGCCACCAACACCACCCACCGAAGAATATTGTGGATTGGAAGTAAGGCGCTATAAATCTCCATCGTATATCATCCTGCTCACGAAGTAATATCAGGGGCCAGCGGCCCCACCTTGATTGTCCAGCGCGAAACCTAACGCCGCGTCACCACCTCTTCAAGCACTGCCTGCCCATTTCCCTCCCACTCATCAAAACTCCCCTTTCCATCGCTGCTCAATCTCGCTAACCTGAGCGTTACCTTAGGATCCCACATTTGACTCCCCTCGATCGTCTCGCGCCCGCCAGGTTCCATGGATCATCCCGCGCCGACACAGATCATCCACACCGAGCTGCTCGTCGGAATTGCCCTCAACGAGTTTGATTTCCGCCTTTTTTTACGGGAGTACCACCGCCATCTTCGGGACCGCTTCCCAGAGCGCGACGTCCCGGCCTACGGCCCTGACATCGTTCTCGATAGCCTGATTCCGCGCTTCGAAAGCAAGGCATCCAAAGACGTCGCCGGCAGCCGACGAGCCGTTCTCCAACGCTTCGCTCAGGAACACTTCCGACTCGACCTCTCCATCGCCGGAAGCGACTACGGAAGCCTCGAGCAGCGCCGCTCGCCCTACGGCTTTAGCCGATCCTTTTACCACCTCGGTCGCTCTCTGGTCACCGCATCCCTGCGACTCGACGCCCCTGGCTATACGCCCTACCGCTCGACGCGCCGATGGAACCCCACCTTTTTGCGCCAACACCTCGACGACGTCATGGAGCTATTGCCCGATTACCTGTGGTGGGCCGTGCACCAGCAGCGAGACGTCCTCCAAAATTGCTTGCTACCCGAGCAATTGGATGATCTGCGACGCCAACTCCATAGCGCCGGTTTTCAATGCGCCGACCTCGGCCTTTTTCTGACCACCCACGAATGCATTTTCGAGGAGCCCCCCCAAGAGCGGGCTTCTCATACCCAGGCTTATTCTCAACCGACGGCTGACCACCTGGCCCCTTCCATTCCTCTCGACCCGGACGACCACTGATGGCCCCCCTTGCTCCACGACACACACGCTGCGCACTCGTGCTCCTCCTGACCTTGGCCCTCGCCCTGGGCGCCTGCGGCGACGATGACTCCTCGCTGGACAACCAGTCCGACGCACCCAACCAGCAGGACGACCCCAATCAACCGAATAATCAGCACAACGATGACGATCCCGATCGCATCGACATCCCCGAACCGGACGACGTTCGCGACTATGACGGCCCCATCGGCGGTGACCGCCCCGTAGACCCCATCTTCCCCGACAATTACGACCCCGAGGGTAACCATCCCCTCCTTCTCCAACTCCACGGCTACGGCAGCGACGCCGACGAGACTCTCAACGGGTTTGACGCCCTCGATCTGGCCTCCGAACTGGGCATCGTCGTCCTTGCCCCCGAGGGCAAGGTCGACCCAACGGGTTCTAAATTCTGGAACGCCACCGAATTCTGCTGCAATTTCGGCAGTAGCGAGGTCGACGACGTGGCCTACCTGACCGACCTCATCCTGGAGGCCATCGAGCGCTACGCCATCGACCCCGATCAGATCTGGCTCATGGGCATCTCTAACGGTGGCTTTATGAGTCACCGCATGGCCTGCGACCGCTCCGAGCTCGTCGACGCCATCATCCCCTTCAACGGCACCACCACCACCGAGCCGGAGGCCTGCAACCCCACCGACCCCGTTCATGTCATCCATGTCCATGGTACCGAGGATAGCACCATCCTGTACGACGGAGGTGCCCATCTCTACCCGGGCGCCATCGAGAGCATCGAGCGCTGGCGAGAGCACAACCAATGCTCCGACGACGTCATCGTCGAAGACCCCATCGAGATCACCCTATCTGTCTCCGGCGAGGAAACCACCGTCGAGCGCTGGACCGATTGCGTCGATGGCGGCGATGTCGAGCTATGGACCATGGAGGGCGCCGGGCACGTTCCCCTACCCCTCGCCAACTTCGGCCCCTTCGTCTTTGATACCCTCTTGGAGGACTACACCTTCGAGCCCTGAACCTCGTCGCCCACCGGACTATCGCTAAACCGCTTTCCCCAGCAATAGGGATAAAAGGCGGTGGCCACAAACCCGGCCGCCCCGGCGTAGAGCACCTCCTCCAGGGGAACGCCTGCCACATAGCGATCCAGAAACTCGTCGGTATGCCAGTGCTCTTCAAATACCCCTGGATGAAGCCCCATAAGTACCCAGCATATCCCCAGATAAAGCCCGGCCATCGCCAGGGCGCCCACCGCCGACCCCCACGCCAGATCGAGCCTCCCCATCACCATCACCCCGCCCAACGCCGCCATGATGATGCACGCCCCGTAGATCATCGCCACATCCCACCACACCAACAACCCCACAAGCCCAAAGCAGGCCCCCAACAGCAGCGCCACCCTGCGAACCACCTCCCCCCTTTGTCGGCGCCCGCCGGCCTTCACGGGCCGATAATGCTTGCCCCCCATCACCGCATATAGGGTACTGGCGATCACCGCCAGGGCCGTCACAAATAATATATCCTCCACTCCAAAGCCGATGCGATTCACCAGATCAAGGACAAAGGGCGGCGACCAATACTCCGGATAAAATAGCCGCTCCGTCGCCGCAAATGGCAGTGACAGCAGGGCCATCCTCTTCATCACCCCCCTCAAATCGGGCCGCACCATCCACATCACAAGCGCCGGTACCCACATCAATAGGGCCAGCGTCATAAAGCTATAATCCCACATCTTCCGCTCCTCGTCGGCCGTTATCGCTCCTCCTCAGAAAGCCAACGCCTCACCCCACCAACGTGACCATCACGCTCACCATCCACCCCAAATTAATGGCGATACTGATCGCCACAAAGGCCACGATGGCCGGAGTCCCAGGCCGGGCCTTGGCACTCATCGCCGCTAACCCCAGCACTCCCACCCCACAGGCTCCCAGGAGCACCCAAGTCCACACCTCAAACCCCATCGTCCCCTGACCCCACACCACGAACGCCACAAGCCCCAACACATGCAACCCAATCACCATCCACCTCGCCGCAGCACCGCCCGCCCACACCGGCACGGTCCGCTTCTCCGACAGCCGATCCGAGGGCCGATCCGGAAGCGCTGTCGTGATGGCATTGCTCAAATTCAACGCCATAAACGTCGCCAATATCCACACCGGAAACCCCTCGAAGGTGCCGGCCTGACCATAATAGCCCAGCAGGGGAAGGACCCCCCCCACACCGATCATCTGCAATAACTCCCCCCCACCTCGGTATGACAGGCGAAAGGGCCGAAAGCTATAGGCCCACAACAGCAATAACCCCACCACTCCCAGAGGTACCGCTGCCCACCGTCCCCATATCGCTCCCAACACCACTGTCGTCGCCACCGCTCCCGCCGCCATCGCCACCGCCGCCTTGAGCAATGTCGAGGCCCTCAATTTCCCCTCCACCAACACCCGGGAACCACCGGAAAAGGGCGTGGCCGTCGCGTTCTCTCGATCCGTCTCCCGATCGGCATAATCGTTGGCATAGACGATATAGAGTTGATCAAAGATCCCAAAGCACTGGATGAGCCAAAACACCGCCCAACTCCAGTGGCCCGTCACCCACCAGGCCAACACCTGACCCGTCATCAGGGGAAAGGCGATATAGGATTGCGATGGCAGTCGCGACGCTTGAACCCAGGTAGATAACGACACTCAACATCCCTTTAACGCTACGAGCTCACAGCCCCCTCCAGCGCTGTCCACTCGTTTAACTCAATGACCGCCCGGCGGTCGCTCAACTCGACGAAATAGCCACCATCCCAGGCCCACATACATCAGCGATAGCACCGCCATCGCCAGCAACTCTCCCCGCATCTCCACGACCCCTTGGCCCCCGATCAAGACCCCTTCCAGCCCGCGCACGGCGTGCACCGTGGGCAGCAGATCCAGCGGCCCCACCCCGCGCCCCCCGAGCTCCAACCACACCAGATCTGGTAGCGGAAATAGTGCTCCCGAAAAGAGAAGAAGCAAGAACATCGCCACACTGGCCATTAAAAAGGCCCGGTGCACCGTCTCCGCCAATGCCGCCACGGCCAATCCCATGCCGATGCAGGCCACCGCCGCCCCCAGCGCGATCACAAACGCCCACACCGGCTCGCCGCGCGGCGAAAACCCCAGCGCCCAGGCCGTCCCAAAGGTCAGCCCCACCGTCATCGCCCCCAGGGCGCTCTGAAATAGACCGGTGGCGACCAGGTAATGCAGTCCTCTCACCCGTGTTCGCCGCAACCGCCGCCAGGTCCCCTGTTCCCGCTCCTTGGCCACGGCCATCGCCGTATTGAAGATCAACATGATCACCGCAAATATCAACAAACTGGGCATAAAGCGCTCCAGCCCCCCCGCCGAATCTGAGCCATAGACCAACCGGTACACCATCACGAAAAACGGCGGCGTCCCCACGGTCAGACAAAACCCCAGCAGATCTCTGCTCTGCTGGCGACCATTTTTGAGCAACAGCACCCATAATACCGTCGCCGCTGCCCACCACCCTGTTCTCTCATCACCGCGCGCCACCTGACTCATCGTCGGCTCTCCAACAGACGACGATAGGCCTCCTCCAGACCCGGGGGTTCCACTTTCAGCGACCGAAGCCCTCGATCGCCCTGACTGAGCCACCGCTGAACCACCTCGCTGAGCGCCAGGGGATCGGCCGTAACTCCCTGCACGACAGCGCCCCCTGGCGCCTCCCTGACCTGGATCTCGCCCAGGGCCTCCAATTTTTCCTCCAGCTCCGGCAGCGCCTCTCTATGGCTCACCGCCACCTCCGCATTCAGGTGGCTCCCAGCACACACCCGTTCAATAAGGGACCGACAGCTCTCATGGGCCACCAGGTGGCCCTCGTCCAAAATAGCCACCCGATCGGCGAGTTCCTCCAGCCTCTCCAAATGATGAGTGGCCATGATCACCGCTCGCCCCTCCCTACGCGCCAGACCCTTGATCAACTCACGAAAGCGCCGTCGGTGATCGGGATCCAGCCCTGCCTCCGGCTCATCGAGGATCACCACCGGGGGATCGTGCACCAGGGCCAGCGCCAGGCTTAAGCGACGCCGCATCCCCCCTGACAACGCGTCGGCCCGGCGCTCTCTGACCGCCGCCAGTCCCAGATCCTCGGCTAACTGCCGGCAACGCTCCTCACTGTCCCTGGGCCCCAACCCATGGAGCCTGGCCATCATGACCATCTGCTCTCCACAGCGAAGATCGTCCCACAACTCGTCCTCCTGCGGGCATAAGCCGATACTCTGCCTTCGATCCAACCCCTCTCCGATCGCGATCTGCCCTCGTTGAAGCCTTAACTCGGCGCTCATCAATGCCATCAATGTCGTCTTCCCGGCGCCATTGGGACCGATCAGCGCCAGTACTTCGCCCCGATAAGCCCTGAGGCTTACCCCCTCCAGGGCCCGCTGATCTCCGTAGCGATGGTCCACATCGCTCACCTCGACCATCGCTGATGAGCCCATTTCACACTCCCTGGCTGGCAACTGCATTTGCGGTGATTATCCTTATAACTCTGCCTACATATGAAGACATCCAGGGATGTATCAACTCACCGGCTTCAAGGAGGAAGCGATGGCTTTGACCCCCGACTCTTTTCGCCGTAGCCCCCGTATGCTGGCCACCCTCATGATGGCCTCCGCTGTCCTTAGTTTATTCATCATCGCCTACCTGATCTGAGTCGTCGACCCTATTTCGATCCTTGTCCCAGGGCATCTGCGTATTATGTACTACTGCTGGATTCACCTCACCACCACATGCAGGAGATGCCCATGACTTGCCACGGTTTGCCCACCGATGACTCCATTGCTCGCCCGCAGTTGGAGGTCGCGACCACTGTCTCCACGCCGGCATCGTCCACGGCCCTGCTGGTCGTCGACATGCAGCGTGATTTCGTCTATCCCGACGGCGCCCTGCACGTCGAGGCCGCCTCCGAGACTGTTCAGCCGATCGCCGAGCTCATCACTCTGGCCCGCGCCCACGCCATCCCCGTTGTATATACCCGCGACACCCATACCGAGGATGACCGGGAGTTCGATATCTGGCCGCGCCACTGCATCCAGGGCACCGAAGGTCACCAGATCATCGACGAATTGGCCCCCCAGCCCGATGACCTCATCGTCGACAAAAACCGCTATGACGCCTTCTATGGCACCCCCTTGGATCATCACCTCTCCCACGTACGCAATATCGAGACCCTCCTCATCGTCGGCACCGTGGCCAATATTTGTGTCGGCCAAACCGCAGCTTCCGCTGGACTTCGGTGGTATCGCGTCATTACGCCCGCCGACTGCCTCAGCGCCCTGACCCCCTTCGACCAGGCCAGCGCCCTTCGTCAAATCGACTCTCTCTACAATGGCACCGTCGTCGCCGACGCCTCGGCCATCCAATTCGAGCGCAACTAG
>CAZMJS010000064.1:0-19084 GCA_964566695.1 uncultured Bradymonadales bacterium | reverse complement strand
TATAGATGGGCTGGCCGAGCATGCTGGCCTCGGCCTCGATGCCGCCGACGCCCCAACCGGTGACGCCCAGGCCGTTGATCATGGTGGTGTGGGAGTCGGTGCCGACCAGGGAATCGGGGAAGGCGACCTGCTCGCCGTCGCGCTCTTCGGTGAGCACGCAGCCGGCGAGGTATTCCAAGTTGACCTGGTGGACGATGCCGGTCTCCGGGGGAACGACGGCGAAGTTGCTAAAGGCCTGCTGGCCCCACTTGAGGAATTCGTAGCGCTCCTTGTTGCGCTTAAATTCCTTTTCGGTGTTGACCTTCATGGCCTTGGCGTTGCCGAATTCGTCGACCTGCACGGAGTGGTCGATCACGAGGTCGGATCGGCTCCAGGGGTTGACCTTGGAGACGTCTTTGCCCCAGCGAGCCATGGCGCTTCGGCAGGCGGCGAGGTCGACGATGGCGGGAACGCCCGTGAAGTCCTGGAGGACGACGCGGCCCGGGTTGAAGGGCACCTCTTGCTCCGGGACGTTTTTGGCGTCGTAGCCCGCCAGCGATTTGACGTGCTCTTCGTTGATGGTGTCGCCGTTGAAATTGCGCAGGCAGGACTCCAACAGTACTTTGATGGAGTAGGGCAGGGAGTCGATATCGCCGAGCCCGGCCTCTTCCAACGCTTTGAGGTTATAGGCGGTATATTCGCCCTTGTCGGTATCGAAGGTCTTCTTGGCGTTCCAGGGATTATTTTGGTCGGTCATGATGTCCTCAGGGGTTGGGACGAGGGGATTGACGCGATAGTAGATGGACTTCTTTGACTGCGGCCCCGAATATAGGGGCCGGCTGTGCATAATGAAAATTGATAGGTTTTATTTGGCTCATAGTTTGAAACTATGCGAGGGGTTAAGGGTTTGAAAACTAAGGAAAAGCGGTGGAAAAGGTGAGTTTGGAATCCAGAGCAGAGGCGTTGGTGGAGGTCATGGCCCCCGATTTTGGGCGCCATGAAGGTCATGACGTGCGTATGGATGCCGGTGAGGAGGGAGCGATCTTTGTGGCCCTCCGAGGGGCACGACGGGAGTTGGACGTCGCCGAAGGGTTGGCAGAGCGGTTGGCCCGGCGGCTGTCCAAGGAGCTGGGCGATGAGGAGGGGCTGGACTTCTCGGTGGCCCTGGGGACGGGGATCAACGACGCGGTGATCCGGGTGCAGTTGGAGCGACGCGGCTGAGTCGTCGCGGTGGTGACAGTCAAGAGATAAGGAGTGGAGGATGGGATCGTTTTTCGACAATTTTATCGGTGAGCAGCAGGCGATGATTCGGGAGACGGCGTCGCAATTTGGGCGCCAGGAGATCCGTCCTCATGTGGAGGCCTGGGAGGAGGCGGGGAGCTTTCCGCGCAAGCTCTATCGGCAGGCGGCAGAGGTGGGTCTGCTGGGGGTGGGGTTTAGCGAGGAGGTCGGGGGCTCGGGCGGCGGGGCGCTGGACCAGGTGATGGCCATTGAGGGGTTGATGGAGGGGGGCTCGATGGGTGTGGCCGCTGGACTGGGGTCACTGGGGATCGCCGTGCCGCCGATCATCGCTCAGGGCGGGGAAGCGTTGATCGACGAGGTCGTGCGGCCGGCCTTTGCGGGCGAAAAGATATGCGCCCTGGCGATCACGGAGCCCAATACGGGGAGCGATGTGGCCGGGGTGGCCACCCGGGCGGAGCGCGATGGCGATGTGTACGTCATCGACGGGGCCAAGACCTATATCACCTCCGGGGTGCGGGCCGATTATCTGACGGTGCTGGCGCGCACGGGCGACGATCCCCACGGAGGGCTTAGTTTTTTTGTGATCGACGCCGACGCCCCCGGGGTGGGGGTATCCAAGCCATTAAAGAAACACGGTTGGTGGGCCAGCGACACGGCGGAGCTTCATTTTGAGGAGGTCGAGGTCCCGGTGGCGCGGCGGGTGGGCCCCGAGGGGTGGGGCTTTATCGGGTTGATGCAGAATTTTCAGCGAGAGCGCCTGGCGCTGGCGGCCTATGGGGTGGCCACGGCACGGTTGGCCCTGGAAGAGGCCCTGGAATATAGCGCCGATCGCCAGGCCTTTGGGCGGCCGATCGCCAAATTTCAGGTCAACCGGCACAAATTGGTGGATATGAAAACGCGGATCATGAGCGTGCAGACCTTCGTCTACCAGGTGGCGATGCGCATGGATCGCCAGGAGTATCGGGTCCAGGAGGTGTCGATGGCCAAGAATCTGGCGGCCCAATTGGCGGTGGACGTCTGTTATGAGGCGGTGCAGCTCCATGGGGGCATGGGTTATATGCGGGAGAGCCTGGTGGAGCGCTTAAGCAGGGACGCTCGTCTGCTGCCCATCGGTGGGGGAACTCAGGAGATCATGAAGGAGATCATCGCCCGAGAGATGAAGATCTAGGAAAAATTCATCCACAAGAGGAGGCCGCCGAGGACGAGGCCGCCCAGGAGGAGGCCCAAAAAGACGTCGCGCATCGCCGAGGGGGAGGAGGTGCTGGCTGCTGGTTGGGGGCGCTTGATATGATCGACTTGTTGGGTGGGTTGGCGCTTTCGGCGGGGCTGGGCCGGGGGATCGTCGTTGGACGTCGAGGGGGCGCGAGAGGGCTGATGGGCGGATTTCGCCGTTTGTTTGCTGGCAAAGGAGTAGCTTCGCTCCACGGTGGGATCGTCGTCATTGGGATCCATCTCGGGAAAATCAGAGGCCAGCTTGGCTTCTACCTCAGCCATGGAGGGCCTTCCCGTGGCCTGGGGTTCGGTCTGGGCGCCGGGGTCGGCGTCGCCGACCTCCGGGGGAGCGGTATTAAGGGCGACGTCGCGGGTGTAGGGGCCTTCGCCGGGGATATCCAGGCGACGAAGGGCCTCGATCATCTCGTGGGCCGTGGCGTAGCGCTGGTTGAGATCCTTGTGGATGGCCTTTCGGATAATCGGTTCAAAGAGGGAGCCCTCCAGGGCCTCGGGGAGGCGCACCTTTTTGTCAGAGCCCTGAAAGAGGACGGTGTCGTAGATACTCTCGATCTGGATGATCTTTTCGCCAGCCAGCATCTCGGCGAGGATAAGTCCCATGGCGTAGACGTCGGCGGCGGGGCCGACATTCTTTTTCTGGACGAGCTCCGGCGACATATAGGCCGGGGTGCCCACGAGGGTGCCGGCGTTGGTGAGCTCGTCATTTTGTTCGCCCTCCAGGGCTTTGGCGAACCCAAAGTCCAGGACTTTGACGTGGCCCTTGGCGCCGTCGTTGACCAGGTAGATATTGGCCGGCTTGAGGTCGCGGTGGATGATGTCGTGGCTGTGAGCGCTGTGGAGGGCCGACAGGGCTTCGATGGTAATGCGGCGGGCCAAGGACTCGGCGAGTCCGCCGTGGTGGCGAAGCAAGGTCTTGAGATCGGTGCCCTGGAGGTACTCCATGGCCATATAGGGGAGGTCTTTGTCGGTGTCGCCGTAGTAGTAGACCTCAACAACGTGGGGGTGGCGAAGCTGGTAGATGAGCCGGGCCTCGCGCTCAAAGCGGCGATGAAGCTCCTCCTCGTCATGGGGGCCCGGCTTTAAGACCTTGAGGGCCAGGGTGCGGTTCTCCAGCAGGTCCGTGACCCGATAGACCGCCCCGAAATTGCCATGGTCGAGCTCTTCTTCCACCTGGAAGACTTCATCGACAAGATCACCGACGGAGGGAAGCCTGGACATCGACACCAGCTCGCAGAGAAACGCCAATCGTTAAAAGACCGATCCGATGATGGCCCTAGAGGGCGCTGCTTGCAAGGTTCACACGCCGTGGAATGGGAGAGACTATTCGAGAAGGTGGCGGCGCTGAAGCTGGTGTCTAAGGTCTTTAGCGCTCTTAAAGAGGATGGCATCGATGCCCAGGTCGGTGGCGGCGTCGCAATTGCCCTGGCGATCGTCGATGAAGATCAGGCGCCCCGGGTCGACCTCCAGAGCGTCGATCACCGTTTGATAGGCCTGGGGCGAGGGCTTTCGGTGGCCCATTTTCCAGGAGACGAAGTCCCAGGAGATCCAGCGGCTCAGTTTCAGGCGGCGCTCGATGATCTGGGACCACACGGGGTAGTTTGAGAGGGCGTGGCCGGCGCCGTGGCGGTCGACGATATCGTCCAACAGCTGAGGAATGCCCGGCAGAAAGTCGTAGGCCTCAAAGAGGGTCTGCTCCAGGGCGTCGCCGTCGATGGAGCGATCGGGGAGGTAGATATCGTAGAATCGCCTGGCGCTGATCTCGCCGCGTTCAAATTCCACCCAGGCGGTGGGATGTTTTTGGTCGTAGAGGTCCTGGAGGTCGAGGTCGAAGAAGCGGGGGATGGCGTCATGGATGGGGTCTTTGACGAGGGTGCTCATGACGTCAAAGAGGAAAATAGGCGATGAGGAGGTCATCGGGGAACTCCGGGGCTTTACGAAGATTTAAAGTGGGGCGTACCATGAATATCGATAGCAAGTGACGCGGGTCAGGCAAGAGGAGCGGAGATGGTGTCAAAGAGAGAACGGGTGGCGATCTTGGGTCAAGCACCGACGTTTTCAAGGCTCAGTGAGCAGGAGCTGGCGATGTTGGCTCCGGTCTTTAAGGAGCGTCATCTGGGTCGTGGAGAGACGCTATTTAAACAGGGGGAGACCGGCGATTATATGGTGGTGCTGGCGTCGGGTGAATTGGCGGTGGAGATAGGCGGCGAGCACGGCGACAAGGAGGCCACGGTGGTGGGCTATGTGGGAGAGTCGGAGACGGTGGGCGCCATGGCCTGTCTGGATCCGGCGCCCCGTTCGGCGACGGTGCGCGCCGAGGAGCCGTCGGTGGGGCTGATCTTGTCGCGGACGATGCTGGATTCGCTGAAGGTCAACGGCACAGAGCTCTTTTCCAAGGTGGTGCGGGGACTGGCGGCCCGGCTGGCGGAGATGCTCGATGAGACCAATGAGCTCCTATCGCGGATGCTGGAGACAAAGAAGACGCCGAGGCAATTGGATCGGCCAAAGCGCGAACAGATGCTCGATGAGGCGACGGAGGGAAAGCCCGTGGTTCAACGGGTGCGCCTGGGCGACGATGGGGTCTTTGCCCAGCTCGATGACTCAGAGCGCGAGGTCTTGCAGTCGGCGACGGAGGCCCGGCGCTACGGGG
Source organism: uncultured Bradymonadales bacterium (assembly GCA_964566695.1). Taxonomy (GTDB): domain Bacteria; phylum Myxococcota_A; class Bradymonadia; order Bradymonadales; family Bradymonadaceae; genus SLJM01. The sequence continues at coordinate 13,986 of CAZMJS010000064.1, read as the reverse complement.
GACAGCGCGTCATCTGTCTGGAGGGAGAGCCGGCGGCCTCGGCCTATATGGTGGTGGAGGGCCAGGTGGACGTCATCAAGGATGTGGAGGGGAAGAGCTACCGGTTGGCGACGGTGGGCCCGGGGAGTTTTTTGGGGCAGCGGGCGCTGCTGTTGGAGGGGCGGCGCTCGGCGACGCTGCGGACGCGGCGCTCGGGGGCGACGGTGTTGGAGCTGTCGCGCGATCGCTTTCAGATGCTGCTGGAGGCGTCGTCGCCGCTGGCGGTGGGCTTTCAGGAGTCGGTGACCATCACCGGGATTCGACAGCTTCGCCAGGCCAACGCCATGGTCACCTACCTGGATTCGCGAAAGACCCTGGATCGCAGTTTTCGGGCTCGACCGTCGAGTCAGAAGGTGGTCCAGAGCCTGCGGCGGGAAGATGGATCGGACTATGCCATCGAGGAGATCTTGGACGCCGATGAGGGCGAGGACGTGGAGCGTTTGGCCTCGGCCTATCTGGAGACGGCCCTGGAGGATTGGGATGTGTCCCCGTCGGAGCTGAAAAATATTCGCGTGGAGCGTGCAGCGGGGCAGATGTCGGCAATGGAGAAGAAGATGCGAGATAAAAATAAGTAACGGGGCTTGCCCCGTTGGGGGTGGGGGAGCATACTCCGGGCCGGTGAGACCTAGGCGCAATAGTGATTTTCTCAGACCACGGGGATGGACTCGGTGAGCGATCAAAAGATTATTTTTTCGATGGAAGGCGTGGGCAAGGTCTATCCCAATGGGGATAAGGTCTTCGAAGATATTTATCTATCCTTTTTCTACGGGGCGAAGATCGGAGTGGTGGGGCCCAATGGGTCCGGCAAGTCGACGCTCCTCAAGATCATTGCGGGCCTGGACAAGGAGTTTCGCGGCGAGGTGCATCGCAATAAGGGGATCAGCTTTGATTACCTGCCGCAGGAACCGGAGCTCGACGAATCCAAGACGGTCATCGATATCGTGGAGGAGGGCGTGGGGGAGACGGTGGCGCTGCTCAAGGAGTACGAAGAGGTGAGCGCCAAGTTCTCGGAGCCCGACGCCGACTTCGAGGCGTTGATGGATCGGCAGTCCAAGCTCCAGGACAAGATCGAGCAGCTCGATGCCTGGGATCTGGATAGCAAGTTGGAGATGGCCATGGGGGCGCTGCGGTGCCCGCCGAAGGATACGCCCATTGAGGTACTCTCCGGCGGCGAGCGACGGCGGGTGGCCCTGTGCCGCATCTTGCTCAAGGAGCCGGATGTGTTGCTTCTGGACGAGCCGACGAACCACCTGGATGCGGAGTCCGTGGGGTGGTTGGAGCAACACCTGGAGCAATACGAGGGGACGGTGATCGCCGTGACCCACGATCGCTATTTCCTCAATAATGTCGCCGGGTGGATCCTGGAGATGGAGCGCGGCAAGGGAGTGCCCTTTGAGGGCAATTACTCGTCGTGGCTGCAGCAAAAGGAGGAGCGCCTCAAAAAGCGAAATAAAGATCGCTCTCAGCGTCGCGAAACCCTGCAGAGCGAGCTGAGCTGGATTCGCTCCACCCCCAAGGAGCGCCAGGCGCAGTCCCAGGCCCGTCTGGACGCCTACGAGGAGATGTTGGCCAGCCAGCGATCGGATAGTCTCGATGATCTGGAGATCTATATCCCGCCAGGCCCGCGGCTGGGCGATGTGGTGATCGAGGCCGAGGGGATCGCCAAGGCCTACGATGACCGGCTGCTATACCAGGATTTGAGCTTTCATCTGCCACCGGGGGCCATCGTGGGGATCATCGGGCCCAACGGGGCGGGAAAGACGACCCTATTTCGCATGATCACCGGTGAAGAGGAGCCCGACGAGGGCGATATCCGCATCGGCGATACGGTCAAGCTGGGTTATATCGACCAGCGTCGACCCCTGGATCCGGAGGCCACGGTTTACGAGTCCATCTCGGAGGGCCAGGAGGTCATCGAGCTGGGTCGGCGCACGGTCAACGCCCGGGCCTATGTGTCTTGGTTTAATTTTTCGGGGAGCGACCAGCAAAAGAAGACGAAGGTCTTGTCCGGCGGCGAGCGAAACCGGCTCTACCTGGCGAAGGTCCTAAAAGAGGAGTCCAATGTGTTGCTATTGGATGAGCCCTCCAATGACCTGGACGTGGCAACGCTTCGAGCCCTGGAGGAGGCGTTGCTGCATTTCGCGGGATGCGCCGCCGTGATCTCTCACGATCGCTGGTTTTTGGACCGGATTGCCACCCACATCCTGGCCTTTGAGGGCGATAGCGAGGTGGTGTGGTTTCAGGGCAATTATAGCGAGTACGAAGAGGATCGCCGAAAGCGGCTGGGCAATGACGCCCTGCGCCCGGAGCGCATCAAGTATAAGCGCCTCAAGCGCGACTGAGGGGGGCGACGTCAATCGTCGTCGCCCTGGTCATCATCTTCGGATTGGGCCTCGGCGCGGTGGATCATTTCCTCGATCTCCTCGACGTGATCGTCGTCCAGATCGGGGGCCATCTCGCCGAGGGCGCGCCGGGCCTCGCCGGCGGTCATGCGTTGGTTTTGAAAATCGACGCAGATCATGCACATAGTTTAGACTCCTCGGGAAGAGAGCGCCAAAGGCCGGGGTTAGAAGGTAAACACGAGGCGTGGTGATGCATTCCCACGCCACAAAAGATCTCATACGAGTCGGGATAGCGATGATAAAGAGCAGCGGATTGAGCGTATGGATGGTGGTGTTGAGCCTGGTGGTCCTGGGCGGGTGTTCGACGATCTTTGGCTCCACGGCCGCCGATCGCCTGGTGCCGGTGTCGGAGGAGAATAAGCTGGGCGATGAGATGAAGGTGGAGCTCGAGCGAGAGCTGGAGCTCAGCGACGATGAGGAGTTGGTGACCTATATTCGCCAATTAGGCAATACGATGGTCAACCAGGCGACGGTGCCGGAGGGCATCGAGTTTGAGTTTTTTGTGGTCGATGACGACGATATGGTCAACGCCTTCGCCATCCCCGGTGGCGGGATCTACGTCTTTACGGGGTTGATCCTGGCGATGGACGACGAGGCAGAGCTGGCGGGGGTGATGGGCCACGAGGTGGCGCATGTGACGCGGCGCCATATCGCTCAGCGGTTGGTAGCCATCTACAGCACAGAGATCATCAGCCAGATGGCGTTTGGTGAGGAGCCAGGGCTGCTTCGCCAGTTGGTGACTGCCGTGGCGCAGCAGGGCTTTATGCTGAGTTATAGCCGGGCCAACGAGCGCGACGCCGACTACTACGGGGTGCAATATATGGTGGACGCGGGCTACGATCCGCGGGGGTTGATCGACTTTTTCGAAAAGCTATCGGACGCCCCCCAGCCGCCGGCATTTTTGTCGACCCACCCGGCGCCGACGGAGCGCATGCAGAATATCGAGGAGCATATCGCCGAATTCGACCGGGTGCCCAATGAGCGTCATCGAGATCGCTTCCAGGAGATGAAGGCCCGGATTCAGTGAGTCTCCTGAAGCTCCTCCAGGGTTTCCTGGACACGGGTGCGGTAGGGCCAGTCCTTGGGGGCGTTATCCAGAGCGATCTGGAGGTCTTGGATGGCCTCGTCGAAGTGCTCGGTGGCGATCCACATGGAGGCCCGCTTGAGGTAGGGCGTGGGGTAGTAGGGGTTGATGGCGATGGCGGTCTCCCAGTCCTCGACGGCGCCGTCGAGGTCGCCCTCCATCATTTTGGCTGCCCCGCGGTTGGCCAGGGCTTCGACGTCTTCGGGATCTAGCTCCAGGGCGCGATCGTAGTCCTGGAGGGCGTTCTGGGGGGCGTCGGCCAGTAGGTGAGCGTGGGCCCGGTTATAGTATAGGCTGGGGTCCGAGGGCTGGAGTTCGATGGCGCGGTCCAGATCGGGAAGGGCCTGGTCGACGTCCTCCATCTGCAAAAAGAGAAAGCCCCGGGCGGAGTAGGCATCGGCGAAGCCGGGCTGGAGTTCGATGGCGCGAGCGTAGTCCTGGAGGGCCTTGGCGACATCGCCGAGGACGCGGTGGATATTTCCGCGCTGGAAGAAGGCCTGGGCCATCTGGTCGTCGAGGTCGATGGCCTTGTTGAAGTCGCTGAGCGCGCGCTGAAAGTGTTGGGCTGAGAAGTTGGCGATGCCGCGGTTGACCCAGATTTCTGGGTCATCGTCGACGTGTTCAAGGGCTTTTTCGTAGTCCGCCAGGGCGTCGTCAATGGCCCCCAGGGAGTGGTGGGCGAGGCCGCGATTGAGCAGGGCCATGAGGTGGTCCGGATCGCGCTGGAGGACGGCGTCAAAGTCGTCGATGGCGCCGTCGAGGTTCTCCAGAGCTGCCCGGAGGATGCCCCGCTGGGTTCGGGCGTAGAGGTGGTCTGGCGCCTCGTCGATGACGGCGGAGTAGATGGCCTTGGCGCCGACGAGATCGCCCTCGGTCTGACGGTCATCGGCGTCGTCGATGGCTTGATCGACGTCGTCGATGGTGGCCGTATAGGGATCGCCCAGGGGCGATAGTTGGCCCTGGGCGACGTCTTGGTCGAAGGCCTCGGTCATGTCGTCGATGAGGCTCTGGGAGAATTGAACGACTGCCTCGTGGTGCTCCTGGAGGAGCTGTCGGGCCCGGGCAAAGCGGCGCTTAATGGCGGCCTGGCGGTCATGGTCGTCGGGCAGGGGCTTGGCGCCGATGCGGCGGTAGTCCCGAAGCCACTGCGGGCCGTCGAGGGGCAGGCTCTCGTCGGCCTGGCTCAGCTCATCAAAGAAGGTCGCCAGCTCGCGGTCGGCGTTGAGCACCAGGCCCAGGTGCATCGACGACACCAGCATATAGCGGGGGTGTTCGGCGGGGGCCGCCAGAAAGAGGAGCCAGGCCAGCTCCAGGAGGAGGTCCTGCACGTCCTCCTTTTCGGCGATGAGGTCCGGAAAATCACCGGTGCTGACGAAGAGCTTGATGGCGGCGGCCACGGCACGGTCGGTCAGAGCGTGGTCATCCTGCAGGGATTGGAGGCGATCCTGGAGGCGATCGATATGGCTTGAATACATGGGGTATCTCAGGGGGGTGAGGGGAAGAGCTCCGGTGTGATCAGAGCTCGATGTCGTAGTCCTTGATCTTGTAGAGGAGGGTGCGGTGACTGATCTCCAAGAGTTTGGCGGCGTGGGTGCGGTTTCCGTCGGTCTGTTGAAGGGCCCGGGTGATGAGATGTTTCTCGAGACGGGCCGACATCTTCTTAATGGACAGCTCGTCGCCGTCAAAGAGGGCGTCGACGGGGGAGTCTCCCTCGGTGATGGATGGGGGGAGGTCATCGAGGCCGATGGTCTGGCCGTCGCTTATGACGACGCCGCGCTCGATGCAATTTTGGAGTTCCCGGATATTGCCGGGCCAGTGGTAGTTTTGAAGGGCCTCCATGGCGCGGTCGCTGAGGCCTTTGATGGAGGTGTTGAGGCGTTGGTTCTGGGTGGCCAGGAAGTGTTCGACGAGGAGGGGGATGTCACCGGAGCGCTGGCGAAGTGGGGGAATGTCGATGCCGATGACGTGGAGGCGATAGAAGAGGTCCTGGCGAAAGCGGCCCTGCTCTACCAACTCATCCAGGTCGTGGAGGGTGGCGGCGATGATGCGCACGTCCACCGGCTGGGGCTGGGAGGTGCCGACGGGTCGAATCTCCTCTTCCTGGAGGACGCGCAGCAATTTGACCTGAAGGCTCTGGGGGAGCTCGGCGATCTCGTCGAGGAGGAGGGTGCCGCCGTCGGCGGCGCGAAATAGGCCCTCCTTGTCGCTGGAGGCGTCGGTGAAGGCACCTTTGACATGGCCGAAGAGTTCGCTCTCCAGGAGGTCCGCCGGGATGGCGCCGCAGTTGATGGCCACGAAGGGGGCGTCGGCTCGCGGGGAACACTCGTGGAGGGCTCGGGCGGCGAGCTCCTTTCCGGTGCCCGACTCGCCGGTGAGGAGGACCGTGGACTTAAAGCTTGCGACCTTCTCGATCATGGAGCAGACCTCCTGCATCGCCGGGCTCTGGCCGACCATGCGCGAGAGGCCGCGGCGCTGATCGACCTGGCGGCGAAGGGCCTGGTTCTCCCGGGTCAAGCGCAGGTGTTCGACGGCCTTGACGACGGTGAGGAGGATCTCGTCTTTTTGAAAGGGCTTGTCGATATAGTCATAGGCGCCGCGCTTGAGGGCATCGACGGCCATCTCGCGGTTGCCGAAGGCGCTCATGACGATGACCGTGGTGTCGATGCCCTGGTCGTCGATGCGCTCCAATAACTCCAGGCCACCCAGGTGGGGCATGCGCACATCGCATAGGACGAGATCGAAAGGTCGCGTCATGAGCCGCTTGAGGCCCTCCTGGCCATCGGCGGCCACCTCCACATGCCAGCCCTCCTTGCCCAGGAGCATCTGAAGCATGTGTCGGATGCTGGCCTCGTCGTCGATGACGAGGATCTTGATGGGGTCGTCGGCGTCACTCATTTGATGATGATCTCGAGGCGTGGACCACATTCCAGGGTGACTTCGCCGCTCTCGGCGACGTGCATATCGCCGTCGATGGTATAGCTGATGGGTTCGCTGGATCGAAAGATGGCTTGCTCGCTGACTTCATTGGGGAATTTGGATTCGTCCAGGGGCAGGCCGAGGCGGATGCGGGGAAAGGAGGTGGCGACGCCGAGGGCGCCGGCTGTGACGCCGATGAGGTGGAAGGCGCCCTCGCGCTCCTGACAGCGGGTAAAGGGGCGAAAGCCCAGACCGATCTGGTCAACCGTGGAGGCGATGACGGCGGAGTAATCGCGCTCCTGCCAGGTCAGGTGAGGCATCTCGATGCTGGCGTTGAAGGGGCGCATGATATGGTCGATCAATTCGCCGCCGCCCACGGGCAGTGTGGCGATGGCCTTGGCCAATAGGACGGCCGCCGTGGTGGGGCTGGGGTTGCCCGTGCCGTAGTACAGCTCCAGGAAGTTGGCGACCAGGCCGTTTCCGAAGATAAAGCCGTAGCGCGTCTGGTCGTCGTCGGTGACCTTGAGGATGTCGCGCATCGAGGTCTCGAAGGGACGGCCGGTGTAGTATTTCTCGACGAGGTTGGCCAACAGGGTCGATGGTTTGCCACGGATGCCCAGGGCGGCGGAGACGGTGTTCATGGTGCCGCCGCGCAGCAGGGCGATCTTGGGCAGAGGCTCGTCGCCGTAGACCTCAATAAAGTGGCTCAGGGTCACGTGGTTGGTGCCGTCACCGCCGTTGAGGGCCAAGACGTCGATCTCATTGGCCTTAAACTCCTGGGCCACCTCCTCGATATCCTCGATGCAATTGGTCAGCTCGTAGGTGTCGTGGCGGCCGAGCATATAGCCCAGACGGCGCATCCGCTCGGGGTAGCGCTTATTACGACGACTATGGGGGTTGGTGATAATGCCGATACCAGGCATGGAACTCCTCACGCTGTGGATCCAAATCGGGCGCAGGATAGGGGTAGCGTGAGGAGGTGGCAATGCAAGGCGACGGAGCTTATCTGCAATAGGCTCCTAGTGCGGTGGGCGATGGGGGTCAGAAGTGGTGGCCAGCCAGGCGGTGAGGGCCCGCGATGAGATGTCGATGGCGACCTTTCGCTGGGGCAAGATGCCCTCGATAAAGAGGGGATCACGCCGCTGGTGAGCGCTGATCTGGCGCCGGCAAAAGAGGGCGTCAAAACGCGGGGGAAGATCGGAAGAGGGTTGGTCGTGGGTGGGATGGGCCTTGATGAGCAGGTGATGGGCATTGCCCGGGGTGGGGCGAAGCTCCAGGTAAAGGATCGGCGATCGCGGCCAGGAGCGAAAGGCGTTGACGCAGAGGTCGAGGATCAGCCGTTGGAGGCCCGGGCGGCGAACCTCGATGGGCTGGAGGCCGGGGGCGACGTCGATCTGCCAGGTGGGACCTGGCTGGAGGAGGCGGCCGATAAAGGGACGAAGCTCCTCCATGAGCTCGCCGAGGTCACAGCTCTCCAGAGGGCCCAGGACCTCGGGGTGGCAAAAGGTCTGAAAGAGTTCATTGAGGCGAATGCCGTGATCCAGAGCGCCGGTGGCGCGCGTCAAAAAGTCCTGGGTTCGGCGTTCAAAGTCCGGTCGTTGACTGAGGTCGATAAAGCTTCGAGCGACGGTGAAGATATTGTTGTAGTCATGGGCGATGAGGGCGCCGAGGCGGGCCTGGAGGGCGGCGCGCTCGATGGGTGGACGAGGCTCCAGGCCCTCGAGCATCACCAGGGGGCGGTGGTGGCCGTAGAGGGGGCCGACGCGAGCGGCGTGGGCCATCATAGGGGTGCCGTTTCGGTGGCGATAGCTGAGAGGGAGTTCGCGATAGGGAAGGTGCTGGGAGCCCTCGGTGAGGGCATCGGCCAACGCGCGGCGGGTGCTTCGGGGCACCAGTGAGAGCAGGGCCTCGGTGTCGTTTAACTGGCCGGCGTCGAGGCCCAGAGCGATGGCCAACTCACGGTTGGGCTGGGTGGGGGTGCCATCCTCTCGCAGGGCGTGGATGGGCCAGGGGGCGACGTGCCACCAGGGCTGGTTGGCCTGAGCGGCGGTGGAGGGGTGCTGTGGTTGCATGGTCGATCCTCGGGACAGAGACGAGGGCTTGGATCGCCTGGAAGATCATGAAAGATAAGCACGTCCACCAAAAGGGCAATGTATTCAGTGGTTTATGGGTGTCCGGTCAGTCGATGGCGGGGTCGCTCTCGTTATCCCCGGAGCTTCGATCGTCCTCTGGGGGGCGGTTGGAAGGGATGTCTGTGGGGGGCTCCAGGGTGTCCCGAGAGCCCCAATCATCGTCGATGGCGATGAGGGATGCCGACGGGGCGCCCTGATCGTCGACGTCGATACGCCAGGAGGAATGGTGAAAGAGGCGGCCCCGCACGTAGCGTCCCTCCAGGTCGTGGTAGTCGAAGTCGTCCTGATACATGCGGAATTTGTGGGCCTCCACGTCGACGTTCAAGGGGTAGTGCCCGGCATCGTCGGGCCAGTCGATATCGACGTAGAGGGAATCGCCGGGGGCGATGCGGTTGTCCGAGAGCAATTTGAGCTCGGGGTACCACTGATAGCGGGCACCGATATGCTGGTGGACGTCCCCGATCCGTTGGCCGTCGGCGTCCTCGATGGTGATATCGATCTCGGCGTGGCGCTCGGGATCGCCGGTGGGGAAGCCGTGGCCGGCGAATTCGTTGTAGACACGAAGGGCCAGGTGGTCGTCGGGATCGTCGTCGAAGAAGAGGGTGACGCCCGAGCCAAAGATCGCCTTGAGGGGTTGGAGTTCCTCTTCGAAATCCGGGTGTTTGGGGATCAGGGATCCGCCGAAGTAGTGCTTTCGCGTGTCGCGGACGGGGACGTCGAAGTTTTCGGCCAGCGGGCGCTGGACGGGGGGCATATGGCAGTCCTGGCAGTAGTTGCCCTTTTCGGCGGCCGGGCTGTCGGCCCACTCGGCGCCGGTGGTGAACATGCAGGCGAAGAGGTCGTCGGGGTAGTAATTTTCCTCGGCCTGGTGGCATTGGGTGCAATTTCGCTCGGTGGTCAGGTCCTCGTCCTTGGCGACGGGGTGAGGGGCGTCGGTGTCGCCGCGAGGGCCGTAGACGATGCCGTCTTCGACGTGGCAGGCGGCGCAGGCGATGGCGTCGTCCTGGAGGTCTTCGTCGAAGAAGGGGTTGTCGACGAGGATGGGAAAGCCCAATTGGTCGTCCTCCAGGCCGATGACCAATTCCTCGAGCTGGTTGATCATCGGGGTGTGGCAGGTGACGCAGAGCCAGCCGTAGTCCTCGTCCTGGTGGTCGTAGTACTCGCCGCGGGCCTTGGCGAGTTCTTCCATGTACTGGGCGTCGTCTTTCCAGGCTCGGGCGTGGGTGGAGATGGACCACTCTTTGTGGATTTCGCCGTGGCAGGCGGCGCAGGTCTCGCTGCGAAGGTCTGGGAGGCCCTCGGGGACCTCGGTGTAGGGAAAGGGACTCTCGTAATAGGGGCGGCTGTCGTAGAATTCTTGAGCGGCGGCCAGGATCTCCTCATCGCTCATGCCGGCGACGGGGTCGTCGGGGTCATGGTGGGGGTCGTCGGCGAGGAGCCACCAGGCGAGGGCAGCCAGGGCGATCAGGACGAGGCCCCCCAGGAGGGCGGGGCGAAGGTTGGAAGGCATGGGTGAGCTCGGTGGGGTTACGATGAGGGGGAGCCATCATCGAGGTATCGGGGCACGTCGCGGTGGCGCAGATTGATATGCCACTGGCGCGATTGGAGTTGCTGGGCGATGGCTTCGCTCATGGCCACGGAGCGGTGCTTTCCGCCGGTGCAGCCGATACCGATGGTCAGGTAGCTCTTGCCCTCGCGTTCGTACATGGGAAGCACGAAGTCGGTCATCTGACCAAAGAGGGCCAAGAAGCGAGAGGATTCGGGGAGGCCGAGGACGAATTGCTGGACGGGCTCGTCGAGGCCCGTCTTGGGGCGCAATTCGTCGATGAAGTAGGGGTTGGGCAAGAAGCGCAGGTCGAAGACCAGGTCGCACTCCGGGGGCAAGCCGTGTTTAAAGCCAAAGGAGAGGATGGTCACCGTCAGGGGCGGGGTTTCGTCGCCGGAGTAGTGATCTTTGAGGAGGGCCTTGAGGGTATGGACGGTGTGCTGAGTGGTGTCGATGACGAGGTCGGCGTTGGCGCGCAGATCGGCCAGTTGGTCCCGTTCGCGGCGCAGGCCGACGCGGACGGTATCGCCCTGGCTCAAAGGGTGTCGACGGCGGGTCTCGCTGAAGCGGCGGACCAACTCTTCTTCGTCGGCCTCCAAAAAGAGGATCTCCAGATCCACTTCCTCATCGCGCAGTTGGTCAATGAGGGCTTCGGCCTGGTCCAGATGGATATGGTCGCGGGTGTCGATGACGAAGGCCAGGTGGCGCCATTGCTGCTGGGGGTTGGTGGCGGCCTGGGCCAATTCCAGGACCTTGGGCACCAGGGGGATGGGCAGGTTGTCGATGCAGAAATAGCCCATGTCCTCCAGGGCGCGAATGGAGGTGGATTTGCCGGAGCCGCTCAGCCCGGAGACAATGATCACACGGGGGCTGGCCAGTGCGTGACCGTCGGAGGGCTCGGAGGGAGAGTCTGGCATGGGCCAATTCTCGTCGGTGGGGGGTTAGTCGTCGTGGAAGACCTGCACCAGGACGACGGTGATATTGTCGTTTCCGCCGGCGTCGTTGGCGGCGTCGATGAGGGCGTCGACGCAGCCCTCGAGATCGCTGACTTCGCGAAGCATGATGTCCAGGATCTCTTCGTCGCGAAGCATGTCGCAGAGGCCGTCGGAGCAGAGGAGATAGACGTCGCCGTCCTCCGGTTTCTCGTGGGCCACATCCACCTGGACGGTCTCCTTCATGCCCAGGGCGCGGACGATGACGTTTTTGTGAGGGAAGTTTTCAATCTCCTCCTCACTGAGATCCTTCATCTTGATATAGTCATTGAGCAGGGAGTGGTCGTCGGTGACCTGCTCCAGCTCCTCGTTTCGCAGTCGGTAAATGCGGCTGTCGCCGACGTGGCCAAAATAGACCAGGCCGTTGGCGATGTGGGTGGCGACGATGGTGGTGCCCATGCCGTGTTGGCCGGGGTTGCCCTCGGCCTCTTCAAAGATGCGGAGGTTGGCCAATTTAATGGAGGCGGCCAGGCGGTTTTCCTGGTAATTGAGGTCCTTCTCCATTTTATAGGGCCAGGTCAGGTCGCGATCGTCGGCCGTATCCTCGAAAAATTGAGCCACCGTCTCCACGGCGATCTCGGAGGCCACCTCTCCGCTGGCGTGGCCACCCATGCCGTCGGCGGCGAGGTAGAGGTTTTGCTCGGGGACCAGGCAGAGGTTGTCCTCATTATGGCCGCGTTTTTTACCGACGTCAGTGCTTCCGGCGTATTCTAATTTGATGGACACGTTGGGACCCCGTTCCGCGATTCGGGCAGAGTGGTGAAGGCACGGCCTCTCATCATGAGGGGAGCCGGCCCGGTGAATCAATAGGCAATCGTCGTTCGCTGCCCAGTTTACTGTGGGGAGCTAGATGGGGCAAGGAGCTAAGGGGAGTCAATGCTCAGCGAGAGGCCATGGAGCCGATCTGATCGAATTCCAGGACGCGCACCTGGCGGTCAATGGAGCAAATGGCGATGGGATTTCCCAGGGGAGAGAAGTTGAGGGCCAGGACGTCGACGTCTTCGGGTTCCACGGAGAGCATCTGTCGGCCCCGGGGAAGTTGGTAGAGGGCCAGGGAGCCGTCGACGAGGACGGCGGCCAACAGGTAGTGGTCCGGGGAGATGGCCATGGAGCGGATGGGGGCGCTGACGCGAAAGGTGCTAATGGGCGCCCGCGGGGAGAGCCCGTTGAGGAGTTGAACGGTGTTGTCGTGTCGGCTCACGGCCATGGTGGTGCCGTCATTGGAGATGGCGACGGCGCCGATGGGGGGCCCCGATTGGCCGATGCGTTTCCATGGGGTGGAGCGGTTTTCGGGGTGGTTGAGGTAGAGGCGGCCCGAGCCGGAGCCGGCGACGATGGCGTTGGCGCCCAGGGAGTGGTCGACGGAGGTGATGGGCGCCCGGCGGACGTCCTGGTAGAGCCGCTGGTAGGACGAGGAATCGAGATCCACCTGAGCGATCGTGCCTTCGTCGTGGCCCAGGATAAGACGTTGGGGAGCCAGGGCCAGGGTGGTGAGCGTGGCCGGGTGTTCCACGGAGATGAGGCGGGGAACCGAGGAGTTAGCCTCAAAGAGGCGCAGTTCACCGGTTGGTTGCTCCAAAATGGCAAAGTGGTTGTCTCGATGGTGGGAAGCGCTGATCTTGGAGATCGGCGCCTGAAGGGTGTAGTGCGCCGAGGACAGGGCCGTGGCGCCGGTGTCCTCGTCCCCGGCGACGGCGAAGCCAAAGGGATGGGTGCTGGAGGTCAGGCCCTTGGTATCCGTGCCCTCCGAGGGCGTGGCCTGGCGTTGAAAGGTCGGGGTATTGATGGGGCCCCGTATCCCTCCGTTGGACGATGATGAGGCGTTGGCCGAAGAGATGCCGCCGAGCCGGGGAGCTCGGAATTGACCGCTGCCGGGCGTCTCATTGCGCGGGCGCTCGTCAAAGGGCGCGACATCATTGGAGAGACTCTCCGGTACTTTGAGGACGCCCGAGGAGGGGGCTCGGGAGTCCTCCTGGGAGGGGCGCTCCATGGACTGGGAGTGGTCAGATGCTTCGGAGCGATCTTGGAGGGCCAGTTGGGAAATGCGGTCGATCTCGGCGATGACCTCGGTCAGGTCATCGGGGCGATCCTCGGGGCTCTTCGAGAGCATGCGGGCCACCAGGTCCTCCAGGGCGACGGGGAAATCGTGGCCCTCGACGGTCTCGCTGAGGGTGGGGGCCGGCTTGCGCACGTGCATGCGTAGCACGTCGTAGACGTTCTGGGAGGGGAAGGGAGGCTGGCCGGTGAGCAGGTAGAAGAGGATGGCCCCCAGACTGTAGATATCGCTACGGTGATCCAGGGGGTTGGCCGTGGCCTGCTCGGGGCTGGCGTAGAGCGGCGTACCGATGAAGCCGTGGGTCAAGGAGGTACTATTATCATCGATGAGGTGGACGATGCCGAAGTCCAAAATATGGACGAAGTCATCGCCGGCGGGCAGGCGCTCCACCATCAGGTTTTCGGGCTTGAGATCGCGGTGGATAATGCCGGCCTGGTGGGCACCGTAGATGCCGTTGGCCACCTGGCGGAGGAGGGGCAGCGCACGGGATGGCGCCATGGGGCCCTGTTCCTCGATGGTGGTCTCCAGGGTCTGGCCCTCAATGAGATCCATGACGGCGGCGACGTAGCGGCCGCGGAGATCGAGGATTTCATAGATGGAAACGATGTGGGGGTTTCGCAGGCGGCTCAGGGCGTCGATCTCGCGGTTGAGGCGTTCGATGACGCGGTCGGCCTCGCCACGCTTGCACTCGGTGGCGATGAGCTTGATGGCGAATTCACGGGTGATGGATAGCGACTCGCCGCGGTAGACGTCGCCTGAGGAGCCGCTGCCGAGGGCCGAGGCGATCAGGTAGCGGTCATTGATGGTCTCGCCGAGCCA
>CAZMJS010000063.1:0-19089 GCA_964566695.1 uncultured Bradymonadales bacterium | reverse complement strand
GGGTGGCCCGGCGGCATGGACGTGCTCATGCCGACCTTCAGGCAGTCCGTGGAAGCCGCGGATCAGGCGGCCTGATCAATATGAGATTCACACCCATGGAGAGCCCCTCAAAAACCAGGCACATTTTCCATGTGGTTGAAATATTTGAAGTTTACTAAAATCAACTCTTGGTAGAAGACTCACCGGTGCATCGGTGGGTGGTTATGTCAAAAAAGATGTGATTCCCCGAAGGTTCGCAGCGCGTAAATCGCGGTGCGCCTAGGCACTGGATCGGTTGGGGGGGCTTTTCATCGTGGTCGAATCGGGGTTCTGGAGCTCTGTTATATCAGGGGAGGGAGACGGGTGTTTGTCTGTTTCTGGACGATATAGTCCCGGTTGGTCGTCGGGTACCGGACGGCATTGGACTGGGGCATGTTTTTGTAGTTTGACGGTGCCACATGGAAAGACAGCGTTTAGGCCTTTGAGCCAGCGTTGTCGCTGAACTTCGTGTTCCTCTTGGAAGGCCTTGAAGCACGCATAAATGATGGCGTTGGCGGATTTAGAGCCAAAGGAAAATCGGTTTTTGGGGCCCCGGTTTGACAGTGGTCGTTTGGCGCATTTCATGGGGTCGGTGGCCAGGACGTTGTCACGCCCAAGGAAGGTCTTTCCGTCCTGGTGGCGGGCGGCGACCAGCTTGGCCTGATGGTGCTTGAGCGCTCGGTTGGCGACGCGTCGCGCCGTCTCTAGAGGCAAATGTCGAAGGCATCCAGGTGGTTGTGGCGTGAATTTGACTTCTTTGGGGCCCGTTCGACCATAGTGGGCATCGGGTTTTTTTATCACCATTTGCTTGCCCCAATGGTCGGGAAGAATCTGGAACCCTGGCCATTGGTCCACGGCGTCAACAAGCCCATCTTTGACGGGGTTGGTCCAGATATAAACGAGTGTCTGCAATTCTTTGGCCCGGCCGATATGAACATCGACGTATTTGTCGGGCATCCAGGTCGAGCCCTGATAACCATGGTGATGGCGAAGTCGTCGCGTGATATTACGGTTGAGAAGGCCCATGAACGCGGCGCGATCGCCGTCCGTATCGATGCCCATGAGATGGTAGTGATTACTCATGACCGTGACGCCCGAAAGTTCAAGGCCATGACGGGTGGCAGCGTGGAGAATCTCGTAGGCCATGACGGCATTGGTGTAGCGGTCAGGCCTTAAGAGGTATTGGCCGTTTCGGCAGCGCCGGACAAGATGGGCTGTTTGCCCCGGAATATGCATTCTTTTTTTGCTCATAGCAGTTTCCCCAAAGTGCGGTGACCATGGCCGGGATCCCGCGGAACATCGGACAGGACAACGTCCTTCGGCGATTCCGGTCTTGGTCGATTGGACTCCCCTACTGCTACTACGATGGGCACTGTTCAAAGTATTAGCACCACCGGATAGATGTCACGAAAAAAATAATATGTGGCGATGGGAAAACACACCCTGGGTGTGCCGAGATCGCTGATTTGTGGGCCAAAGTGGCGATTTAGTGGGAGTCAATAAGTTCATTCAGGGCCCGTCCGACATCGACCAGGTGCATCCAACCTTCGAAGGGGGAGAGGTACGCGGGAGGTCCGGCTGCGACGACGGGCACAGGGGTATGGGTGTGGGAGCCGGTGGACCAGACAACGTTTTGTTGGTCCGCCAGAGTTCGACCCAGCAGGTTGCTGCGTGTGGACTCGGCGTAGGGATAGAAGGCAGAAAAGTCGTCAATCTGGGGGACTTCCCGCTGGGTGAGGTAAGGGTTATTCGGTGCGTGGAAGGGTTTTTGTGCTTCTGAAGAACACGTTCTGCCTGCGATGAGGAGATGGTGTAGGAGGTGTGTTTATCGACCAACGTCTGGAGCTTGGCTGGGGCGTCGGGATCGCCTTCATCGAGGTGGTCCAGGAGGTCGCCGAAGGTTTTTTGTTGGGAGGCCAGTTCGTCGAGTTGGTGGAGGGCGCCGAAATTGAAGTTCGGCTGGTGATCGCGGTGGTCAAATACCGGGCCGGATAGGGGGGTTGCGTCTGGAAGATCGTTGCTGGAATAGCTAAATCCAAAGCCGCCGGTCTCGTGGTCCGCTGTGACGATCACCAACGTGTCGTCGCGGTCGTTCATCCAGTTGAAAATGGTATCGAGAGTGACGTCTAGGCGCAGCATTTCATGGAGCAGCCATCCGGCGTCATTGGCGTGGCCGGCCCAGTCGATCTGGCCGGCCTCCACCATGAGAAAAAAGCCCTCGGGCCGTTCATCAAGGAGGTCGAGCGCCGCCAGCGTCATTTCATCGAGCGTGGGTTGGCGGCGCTGGGGGTCATCCACGGTTTGGCGTTCCTCGATGGCGTGGAACATGCCACTTTCAGCGAATAACCCCAGAAGCGGGAGAGCGGATGCATCGTTTAGCTCGTGGTGGTCAAAGGCGAGTTGATAGCCCTGCTGGTGTGCCTTGAGAAGGAGGTCTTGGCCGTCGTCGCGGAAGCTGGAGGGTGGAAACGCCCATTCGGGGATATGATCGGGGCGGGTATCCCGGTCATCGAAGCTGGGCACAAAGTGACGGAGGCCTCCGGCGAGCATGAGGTCGACGTCTTCGTCGAAGAGATCGTGGGCGATATCATCTTCCAGACTCCGATGGGCGGTATGGGAAAAGAAGGCGGCCGGCGTGGCGTGGGTGGCACGGGTATCGGTGACAAGGCCGGTGGCCCGTCCGCTGTCGCGAGCGCGCTGAAGCACGGTGGGAACGGGGTTGCCCTCGAGGTCCACGCCGAGGGCTTCGAGGGGAGCCATGGTTCCCGCAGACAGGTGGGTGGCCGAGCAGGCGGAGTCCACGGTGAGGGCGCCCTGGGCGTAGGTTTCGGCGAGGCCGGTGACCCCCTGTTGGGTCAATTTTTCCAGGGAAGTGGGTCGGCCGTCGTAGGGCGAATTGGGTGCGTGACGTGCGTATTGGGTAAGAAGCCCGACCTGGTTTGGCCCCATCCCGTCGCCGATGACAAGGATGATGTTTCGAAGCTCCGATGCTGAACCGTCATCGGCCGATGATGCCCGCGCGGGGTCGTCCTTTACGGGGGAGTTGCCCGTGCTCTGGCACTGCACGAGTAGTAGAGTGCATAGACCCAGCGACAGGTAGGCGAGCATGTGGCGTGGCGAAGTCATGGCAGCGGCCTCTCGTAATGGCGGCGGGGAACATCGATAAGCAGGGTATAGAGGAGAGTGACAATGGATGCATCTCAACGGCGGTGACGATTGGGAAACATTTTTGATGGCGCTTGGAAAGATGCACCCTGGGTGACATAAAACGGCGGTATTTTGATGGATGCTCAACTATTCTTGGCAACGGAGCGAAGCGATGGAATATCGGTTTTTGGGATCGACGGGCGTTCGGGTATCGGAGTTGTGTTTGGGTACGATGCCTTTTGGTGGGGCGGCCGATGAGGAGGCGTCGCAGGCGATCTTTGAAGCGGCACGAGAGCGGGGCATCAATTTTTTCGATACGGCCAACGTGTATAACGCGGGACGTTCGGAGCGCATATTGGGACGCTTGATCGAGCCCTGCCGGGATGAGGTGGTGGTGGCGACGAAGGCGTATTTTCCCACGGGAGATGGTCCGAATGAGCGCGGAAGCTCGCGCTATCACTTGGTGCGTTCGGTGGAGGATAGCCTTCGTCGACTGGGCACGGATCGGATCGATGTGCTGTATCTGCATCGCTTCGATGAGAAGACGTGTTTGGAGGAGACGATGCGAGCCCTGGAGCACCTGGTGCGCTCTGGAAAGGTGCTTTATCTGGGGGCCAGTAATTTTGCGGCCTGGCAGGTCATGAAGGCCCAGGGGATTTGTGAGCGGCAGGGGTGGTCTAAGCTGGTGGCCTTGCAGCCGATGTATAACCTGGCCAAGCGTCAGGCGGAGGTGGAGCTTTTGGAGATGGCGCGCACCGAAACCCTTGGGGTCTGCCCATATAGTCCGCTCGGGGGCGGTCTGCTAAGCGGGAAATACGGGGTGGAGAGGCGTCCGGAGGCCGGGCGGTTGGTGGATAATGAGATGTATCAGGTGCGCTATGGTGGGCAGGAGTATTTCGAGGTGGCGCAGCGGTTTACTCAGAAGGCACACGAGCTGGGTATCCATCCGGTCAGTCTGGCGATCGCCTGGGTGTCGGCTCACCCGGCGGTGACGGCACCGATTATCGGGGGGCGAACTGTGGCCCAGTTAACGCCGGCGTTTGAGAGCATTGATGTGCAGATGACGAAAGCGCTGCGTAAGGAGCTCGGGGCGTTATCCAGGCAGCCGGCCCCGGCAACGGATCGCAGCGAGGAGCGAACAGAGACCACCTACGGTTCGCGTTGAGCCCATCGGCGAGATATGGCCAAAAAAAGGGCCGGTGCGCCACCCTGGGTGGTGCACCGGCCCTTTTTTTGGCGGGATTATTCACCAGATGGAGACCCGGTCGTCGGGGTCTAGGTAGAGCTCATGGTCCTCGTCGACGTCGAAGGCGTCGTACCAAGCATCGATATTACGGACCACGCCGTTGACGCGGTACATGCCCGGGGAGTGGGGTCCGTTGACCAGTTGAGCGCGTAGGGCGTCTTCGCGGTAGAGGGAGCGCCACACCTGGGCCCAGGCCAAAAAGAAGCGTTGGTCGCCGGTGAACCCGTCGAGGATAGGGGCTTGGCCGTCGGGGTAGGTTTGTTCGACGTGGTTGCGATAGGCGGTGTACGCCATTTCCATGCCGCCGAGGTCGCCGATATTTTCGCCTAGGGCGAGTCGGCCGTTGATGCAGGCGTCTTCCAGGGGACAGAACTGGGAAAATTGGTCGACCAGGTGGTCGGAACGCTCCGTGAAGCGCTGGTCGGTCTCCTCAGTCCACCAGTCGCGCAGTTGGCCCTCGGCATCAAAGCGTCGGCCCTGGTCGTCGAAGCCGTGGCCGATCTCGTGGCCAATGACGGCGCCGATGGCGCCGTAGTTGATGGCGGCGTCGGCCGCGGGATCGAAGAAAGGGGCCTGAAGGATGCCAGCGGGGAAGGTGATCTGGTTCATCAGGGGGTTATAGCTGGCGTTGACCATCTGCGGGGGCCAGTGCCAGTGGCGACGGTCGACGGGCTCTGGAAAGCGCTCCAGGTCTTGTTGCCAGCTATGTTCGGCGAGTTGGACGCGGTTTTGGAAGTAGTCGTCGGACCGGATCTCGACGTCCTCAAAGGAGTCCCAGATGTCGGGGTAGCCGATGCGTGGCTCGAAGGTGGCGAGTTTGGCCAGGGCTTCTTGGCGTGTTTCATCGTCCATCCAGTCAAGGTCTTGGAGTCGGCCCTCGAAGCCATCGACGAGGCTATCGACGAGGGCCTCCATCTGGTCGCTGGCCTCCGGGGGAAAATGCTCATCGACGTAGGTCTGGCCGATGGCGTGCCCCAGGTGACGGTTGATGAGACGCGTGCCCCGGCGGTCCCGGTCGCGCTGTTCCTCGGTGCCCTGAAGGGTCTGCGAATAGAACTGGAAGTGGGCCCGGTCGAATTCCTCGGGCAGCCAGGAGGCACGGTTGGAAAGGAAGTGAAAGCGCAGGTAATCTTGGAGGGTGTCGACGTCGGTGTCTTCAAAGATCTCGCCGGTGCCCTCGACGGCGCTGGGCTGGGAGACGATGATCTCATCGAGTTCGGGGAGGCCGCGCGTGGAAAGGCCTTCCTTTAGGGACAAAGAGGGAGCCAGGGCATCGAAGTCGTCGATGCTCATGACGTTGTAGGTCTCGGTGATTTCGCGGGAGCGCTCCCGACTCCAGTGCACTTCGGCAAGGCGGGTTTCAAAGGCGACGATGGCCTCTGCTCGATCGGCGGGGTCGTCAAAGCCGGCGAGCTCGAACATGGTGGTGATATAGTCGTGATAAGCTTCGCGATAGGCCTGGAAGCGCTCGGAGTCCTCGAGGTAGTAGTCGCGGTTGGGCAGGCCCAGTCCGCTCTGGCCGGAGCTGACGGCATACACCGTGGGGTCGGCGGGGTCGGGGAGGATGCCGACACGGTAAATGGCCGGGTAGTGAAGTTCGGCCATCAGGGCGGCGATATCGTCGTGATCGTCGAGGTCGGCGATGGTGTCCAGGTAGGGCTGGGCGGGCTCCACGCCGGCGTCGTTGATCGTGTCGACGTCCATCCAGCTCTCGAAGAAATCGCCGACGAGCTGCTCGTTGCTCCCCTCGTCGGCGTCGGTGTTTAAGGCTCGTTCGATGAGGGCCTGGATATCCTCTTCGGCTTCGATGGAGAGTTTGTCGAAGACGCCGTAGCGCGATCGATCGGCAGGGATTTCCTCGGTGCGATCCCATGTGCCGTTGGCGAAGAGGTAGAAATCATCGCCAGGATGGTGATCGCGGTCCATGCCTTCGGTATCAAAGCCGAAGGCGCCAAAGCGCGGGCTATCATCGATGGTGGTGCCGTCGACAGCAGTGGCCTGGGAGGCGTCATCGTCGCCCGGGGAGGGATCGTCGGAGGTCGAAGGCGAGCTGGAGCAGCCAGCGACCAGAAGAATGGCGGCGGTCGCCCAGGGAAGGGTGGAGTACAGGTGGCGGTGGGCCATAAAGAAGCTCCGTGATAGTGGTAGAGGGTGAGACGGTGATAACGAGTCTGCCGAGAGCGCTAACAAAGAGGCCTCCGTGAATCATCCCTGTGCTAGTCGAAGCAGGTGGTGGAGGCAAGGATCGGCCGCCAAATGGGGCCGATGTCGCACCCTGGGAGCCCCATGATCGACGTCGCGATTGCCACCTGTGACCCCCTTCCGGAGCCCGATCCGGATCATCAGCCCTTGGTGGAGGCTTTGGTGTCAGCAGGGATGGCGGTGGAGACATGGGCGTGGGATCATCCAGAGGCACGGTGGTCGGAGGCGGCCGTGGTGCTTCCCCGATCGACATGGGATTATTATAGGAATCTCGATCGCTTTCTCGGCTGGGCTCGCGAAGTAGCGTCGCGCACGCGGCTGCTCAACCCTTGGCCCATCATACGTTGGAATCATCACAAGAGCTATTTGCTGAGCCTTCCGATGCGCGGTGTGCCCGTGGTGCCCACGGTGGCGGTGGAGCAGGGAAGCCAGGTGACCCTGGAGGAGATCTGCGATCTGGAGGGATGGGATAAGGTGGTGGTGAAGCCAGCAGTGGGGGCCGGGTCCCACGGGGTTCAGTCAGTGGCCCGCGGCTCGCTGGCAGAGGCGTGCCTGGAGACCCGTCTGGAGGAGGGCGATATGCTGGTGCAGCCCTTTATGGAGAGCGTGTTGAACCAGGGGGAGAGATCGTTGGTGTTTATCGATGGTCAGTATAGTCACGGCGTAGTGAAGGCGCCGCGCTTTGATGGTCAGGCGGAGTCGGTCAGGGCGCTGGATGAACCGACGGAGCGTCAGTTGGAGGTGGCCCGGCGGGCGATAGCGTCGGTCGAGGAGCGGTTGCTATATGGCCGGGTTGATCTGGTCAGCGATGAAGAGGGGGCACCGCGGGTGGCGGAACTGGAGTTGATCGAGCCCTCGCTATTTTTTGAGGTGCGGCCGCGATCAGTGGATCGATTTGTGACGGCCCTCCAGGGTTGGTGAAGGGGGGTAAAAACCGGTCATTGGGCCACCCAGGGTGCGACAATCAGGCGCTATATGGGCGAATCAGGGCACTTCGACCCAGACCCAACCGCGGAGGTCGCCGGGCTCATATCCGGTGGCCTGGTCGTCGGGGTAGCGGGCGTCGATGACCTCGGCGACCTCCGGGGGAATGTCCTCTTGTTGGCCGTGGCAGGTGGCGCAGCCGTCGGCCAATTCGATAGGAGTGACGCGCTGAAACGTGTCGTTGGCGCGCTGGTGCGCTTCGCCCTGGGCGTCGTCGATGAGGTTCCACACCCAGTCTTCGCCGGTATTGTCGGGATTTCGTCGCTGGTCGGAGACGCGTCCGATGGCGACGCCGAATTCCTCGGCGATGTCCTCGGTGAGGGGGATGGCCTCTTCGTGGCACACGTCCACGGCGGCGACGGGTCCGTCGGACCCCATGACCTCTTGGACGCGGCCCATCAAGGTCTGTCGGAGTTTTTTGTCGGCGGCCTTGGCGGTGTCCAGGCGGGGATCGTCCTCCATGTCATGGGCGCTGTCGTCCACTGGCTCGTCAGGCTCGTCGGCATCGGCTTGCTCAGTGGCCGCCTGTTGGGTTTGGTCGTCGGCGGCCGGTTCGTCGGGGGCGTCATCGCAGGCGCTGGTTGCCACCAGGAGAATGAGTGCGACAGCAAGGACGGAATGGTGTGGAAGGCGATTCATGGGGAACTCCATTGAATCCGTAGAAAGGTCTGGCTCACGATCATTAAGATGCACCATCGTTATGTCGAAGCCAAGCAAAATCAGTGCCATGTGTCGAAACGAGGCAAGACGAGGGCCGCTCATGCCACTGTAGAGGTCCCCTTACGCTGGTGGAGGACCTCTGATGGGCACTGTTTTGCGGGGGCAATTGTTTGTTTTGTTGGAGGGGTGGTATAACAAGTGAAACGACCATCGGTGTGCATGTAGAGGTCCAGATGTGGTCCCACGGAGAGCGACCGTTTCGGGTGGGGCAGAAAATCGGCGAGGGGGGCATGGGGGTGGTGTATCGCGGGGAGACCCTGGATGGTCAACAAGAGGTGGCCATCAAGTGGGTTCATGAAACGGGATCGGTGGGCTTTTCGCGAGAGCATTTCCAGGCGGAGGTTCGGGCGCAAGCGCGGATGGATAGCCCCTATATCGTGGGGCTTTATGACTATGGTCAGAGCCGACAAGCGGCGAGCATGGAGCCGCCCCGCCAGGGAACTGGGAAGGCCTATGTGGTCATGGAATTGGCGGAGGCGGGCTCGTCGGCCGATCGGCCGTTTATCGAGGGGTTGGAGGATTGGTCGACGATTCGTCGATACGTGATGCAGGTGCTGCGTGGGTTGTGCCACGCCCATGCTCGGGGGGTGGTCCATCGGGATCTGAAGCCCGAAAATCTGCTGGTGTTCGACCGGGGAGCGCGGCGTTTGAAAATTGCTGATTTTGGCCTGGCCTACGCGTTGGAGGAGGTGGGTCGAAGGGGCCACGAGAAGCGACGTGCCCGGGTGGTAGGCACCCCTCAGTATATGGCGCCCGAGCAGTGGCGGGGCGATTGGAGGCAATTTGGTCCCTGGACCGATCTCTACGCATTGGGGTGTATCGTCTTCGAGTGGTGCTGCCGGCGATTCATGGTGGAGGGCCAGGCGCTGTTGGCACTGCGCGATCAGCATCTAGGGGCGGGACGGGCGTCTTTTTCACCGGTGGTGGCGGTGCCCGTTGGCTTGGAAGCATGGCTTGCGAAGATGACGGCCCCGGAGGTGGCCGATCGGTTTCAGCATCCGGCGCACGCCTTGTGGTCGCTGGAGGAGATGGGGGAAGCGATGATGACACCCGTGGGACAGGCGTCGCCTGGCACTCCAGGGAGGAAGCCGACGAGGACCCGGGCGCTCGATCCAACGAAGACCATGGGCCCCGCGCCCACCCTCCAGGGCATGGGGGTTCAGGGGAGGGAAAGGGCCACCCTGGGTGTGAAAAAATCGTGGCCATCAGTGCCCAGAAAGGCATTGGAAGCGCCCCACGACGAAGGCGATGGCCACGGCGTCGGTCCGATGGGATTGGGACTCTTCGATCTGAGGGAGCCGCCCTTCGTGGGACGGCCTCGGGAGCGGCGGATGCTGTGGCGGTATCTGGTGGGCCAGTCATCGGAGGGCGACCAGCGTATCTGGTTGACGCTGGTGGAAGGAGCATCCGGCGTGGGGAAGAGCCGGCTGGTTCGGTGGGTGACGACCCGGGCGAGGGAGCGGGCGGTGGGCGTGGTGGTGCGGCTGGATATTGGTCGACGGGCATGGGGAGAGGGTGCTGGAGAGGGATGGGGAGCGATGATTGCCGATCATCATCGGCTGTGGGGGCTCGGTGAGGAGGCGATGAGACGGCGCCTGGTCACGGAGTTGGGAGACGTGCTGGAGGAGGATGAGGAGGCGATGGAGCGGCGTCTGGAGGGACTGTTGCAATTGGTCCTGGGTCGAGACAGGCCACGGGAGCGATGGTTCGATATGGCTCATCCCAGTCAGCGCTTCGGGGTGGTTGCGTGGTGGTTGGCGGCGATTTCTCGAGGAGGTCGCACGTTGTTGTGGATCGAGGATCTTCAATGGGGGCGACAGGCGATGGGGTTTTTGGAGTATCTGTCGCAGTGGGAGCGTCCACCGGATGCGCTGCGGGTGGTGGCCACCTGGAATCGAGAGGCCGCTGGGGAGCCATGGGACGGGGTGGGGCGTATCGAGGGCTTATGTCGCTGTTCAGGGGCCAGGGAGATTTGCTTGAAACGGCTCGATGGCCCGGCGTACGACGCGTTGCTGGATCGTCTTCTACCCCTGGCGCCGGCGGTCAAAGCGCGGTTGGGTCAGGGCGTAAAAGGGGCGCCCCTGTTGACCAAGCAGGTCATCGGCGAGTGGATCGGTCAGGGGCAGTTGGAGATGGAGCAGGGCCGTTATCGGTTTCAGGGAGGCCTGGAGCCGCCTATCCCGAGGGAGCGCCATCGGTGGTGGTTGCGCCGAATTGAGCGAGCTTTGCAGACGATGGAGGACAAAGATCGGGAAGAGGTCATTCGCACGCTGGAAGTGGCAGCGATTATGGGGCGGCAGGTCGTGGAGGAGGAGTGGCGTGAGGCCTGCGCCGGCGCTGGGCTGGTTGTCGATCGGGGGGGGTGGGTCAGGGTGGCGGCGATAGGGTTGGCAGAGCGGGGGGAGCGGGGATGGCGTTTCGCCGAAGAGGCGGTGGCGGCGTCGCTTCGACAGCGGGCTCGAGAGGGCGATCGGTGGGTATCCCACCACCGGGCGTTGGCCCGTTGGTGGTCGGCGAAGACAGACGGGGGAAGCGCTGGGGGGGCGAGGCGGTTGGCCCATTTTTGGATGGAAGGGAAGCGTGCCGAGGAGGCATTGAGTCCGCTCTTGATGGCGCGAGATCATTTTTATCGGCTCGGCGATACGGCCTCGGCGACCCGGTGCCTGGTGAGCTATCGGGCCATTTTGGAGGTCCTGGATGAGCCCCGGGGCTCGATGCGTTGGTTAAGGGCGGAAGAAAAGGAATTGCAGGACCGGTGGGTGGAGGGGGAGACCCGTGCGGTGTTGGAGAGGGCCATGGAGGCCATAGAGCGGTGTCAGGGCACGGCTGCTCGGGGCCTTGAGGCACGGTTTCGACGCTTGGAGAGCCTGGCCTGGTTCCGGTTGGGTCATCAGGCGAAGGCCCGGGAGGCGGCGTATCGGGCATTGGAATGCGCCCAACAGCAGGGATCGGACGTGTTGGTCGCGCGCATGAAGGGAAGGTTGGGCCGACAGCTTCAGGAGGAAGGTCGGTGGGAGGAGTCGCGTCGCCTGTTGGAAGAGGCGGTGGCGGGATTCGATGCCGGGGGACGGCGGCGGCGAAAGGCCTGGGTGATGATGGAGTTGTGCTGGGTGGAACTCCATTTGGAGGAGGTGGCGAGCGCCCGTCAGCGGCTCGATGAGCTCGATAAGTTCGCCCGTGTGACAGGGCAGGTCCAACTTCAGAGCAACGTGCTCAACACCCTGGGGGGGCTTGAAAAAAAGGAGGGCCGCTATCGACGGGCCCGCCACTTTTTCGAGCGTTTTGAGCGGTTGGAGTCGGCGCTAGGCGATCCCGAGGGTCGTGCGATCGCCGCCATCAATATCGCTGACGCGGCGATCCGAAGCGGTGATTTTCAGGTGGCCTCCAGGGCCCTGGAGAGGGGGCAGGCGATTGTTGCACAGGTCGATCTGCCGGTGTTGGACATGTACCTCCATTGGACGCGGGCGCTGAAGATGGCATCTCAGGGACGGTGGCGCGATCTGGAGCAGTTGGTGATGGGGGTGGCTGAGAGATGGCCGGAGGAAAGCTCCCCACCGTTGGAGTTAAAGGGCATTATCGAAGAGGTGGTCGAGATATGCGAGGCAGCGCCAGCGGGCCATGTGGAGACGGTGATAAAGTCGGTGATAGCCAACACGGAGGGAGGGTAAAGCCGGTGGTGGATCTTCGACGGTTGCACCTATCAATAGCGCTTAACCTGGATCTTCGGATCCATCATATGCCCGGGGGCCATTACGGGGTGGAGGAGCGTGTCTTTCTGCGCAAGAAGCGAGGGGAGTCAATGCACCACGTAGTGATGAAGCTATTATCCTACTTGCTATATTATCGGTCAGGGTTGGCCATAGAAGTCGGGGTCGGGGGTCACTATAAACCAGATGTGGTGGCGATGAATGCCAGGGGAGAGCCCGTGCTGTGGATCGACTGTGGGACGACGGGCGTTGATAAATTAGGACGTCTGGTAGAGCGCTACCCGGAGGCAACGGTGGTCATCGTGAAGCAACGGGAGGGGGCGTTGAGGCGGTATCGGCAGAGCGCCATAAGCACCCTGGGTGAGGAGGCCCTGACCTCGGTGGTGTGGGTGGCAGTGGGGAGAGACCTGGTGGAGTGGCTTTGCCGACGGCTCTCCGGGCGGCACAGTCTGGAGGTGACGGTTCCCGATGGGGCGACGGCTGTGTATCTGACGCTCGATGGGGAATCCGGTCGGGGAGAGGTGATGCGGGTGGGGCTGTAGAGGGGTTGACCGCCGTGGCGACGCTTCGTTACATTTGTTATAGCGCGATTGGTTTTCATCGGTTGATAGCCACAAATACGGGGGGCGTTCCCCTTGACGACGCTCCACGGCCGTGAGTCTGCGCACGTCCGCACCTTTTACGGAGTCGGTTGCGACCGGTGGGGCAGGGCCCGGAAGACAGATCATGAAGTGGTAATGGGTTGAGCGTTGAGTAGGTGAGGTATGGGCGTGAAGGCAGCGTGGATCGACGACGGTCATGGGTCGCCTGGATGGATCTATCGTTGGACGACGTCGACGTGGTTTTCGCGGTTGATCATGGGGGTGATCATCTTTGCCGGGGTTCTTGTCGGGTTGGAGACATCCCAGTGGGTGGTGGAGCATTATGGGGGGTGGCTTTACGGCTTGGATAAGGTGGTCATCGCCATCTTTACGGTGGAAGTGGCCATGAAGATCTGGGTGGGGTTTCACTATGGCGAAGAGGGCGAGCGACGGGCCGTTGAGGGGGATGGTCAGCGGGGGGGGTGGAGGCGACGGTGGGTTCGGGTTCGGGCCTTTTTTTCGGAGCCCTGGAATGTCTTTGATTTTGTGATCGTCGTGGTCTCGATCATCCCTCTGGTGGGAGCGGGAACCCTCTATCTGCGGATGGCGCGGCTATTTCGGATCTTGCGGTTGGTGCGCATTATTCCCACCTTGCCGCAGGCCCACGTGGCCACCGTCTGGGGAGCACGGCGGGCGTTTATTTATATCTTATTTTTGCTGGCCCTGGTGTTCTATATGTTCTCGGTGGCCGGGGTGTTTTTGTTTGGGGCCAATGACCCGGTCCATTTCGGGGATCTGAGACTGTCCATGTTATCACTATTCCGAGTGGTGACCCTCGAGGGGTGGACGGAGGTGATGTACGTGCAGCTCTATGGATGCGATGTGGTGGGGTTTGGTCGTCTGGAGCACCTATGTACCGATCCGGAGAGCTTTCCGATTTTGGCGCCATTGTATTTTGTGAGTTTTATCCTGGTGGGGAGCATCATCTTTCTAAATATGTTCATCGGGGTGATTGTGACGGCCATGGATGATGCAGCCAGGCAGGCCCGGGAGCGTCAATTATACGAGGCGGCGGAGCTGGCGATGAAGGCCGATACCGAAGAGGATGAAGGGGCCAAGGAGGCGATGCGGGCGTTGCGGATGCATCTAATGATGGCCGAGGGAAAGCTAGGGGTGCTGAAGGACGTGGCGACCAACGATGAGCGCGGAGCGGGGGAGGCTGAGGACATGGCGGAGGAGACGATGTCGTAGGGGTGATCACGGGGGCGAAAATGGGTGATGCACGGGGAGGTCGACGCCCAGGATCCAGCCCTCCTTTCGGGCGATGGAGCGAGACGGCGATGAGGCATCGTCTGAGTGGGGTCGAAGGTCCAGGAGGGTTTGGAGGCGCTCGGAGGGCAGATGATGGAGCCAGTCAGCGATGCGGTGGGCATCGCGTTGGTGGGGATTAGCCGACGGGCAGGGATATTTAGGGGTTGGTAGAATAGAGGGGTAGCACTCGGCGATGAGGTGGCGGCGCGATGACCAGTTGGATTCCAGGGGCCAGAAGCCGACGTCGACGAGGCCTTTGTGGCGAGTCTGTTGAAGCCCATGGACGAGATGAAGCACGGTCAGGGCATGGTAGGCCACGGTGGGTCCGGGGCCGATATAGAACGGGCTCAACGATTCGGGCACCAGGGTCTCCACGAGTCGGTAGTAGGAGATGCCGAGGTGGGTAAAGAAGGCGTGGGGGCGATGATGGGGGCGGTGCCAGGGGCGCTGAGGGAGGTCTTTTCCGCGATAGAAGAAGGGAACGCCCGGCAATTGGGCGTCGGTGGCGCGTTGGTTGAGGGCGTCGATGAGGTGGGCCGCCGTGCCGTGGGTCTGTAAGCCCCGGGCCACGGCGGTGGAGAGGGCCTCAAAGGAATGGGCGTCAAAAAGGGCAGGGCCGGTGCCTCGGGGGTAGCCGATGGCGGCGTCGATGGCGACCAGAGTGGGGGGAGCGTCAGGACCGAGCTCGGTACGCAGAAAGTCGAGGACTTCTTGTCGGCTCCAGTTCTTGGCCCGGCGACTGGTGGGAGGGGTGATGGGGGTGGGCCCGTCGGTGAGGGGGCCGGAGGCCACGACGCGAAGGGACACCCGTTGGTCGTCGGTGGCGGCGCCGGACCAGTCGATGCCGATGAATCGCTGAAAAGTCATGGGGGGCCTGGTCGGGGGATGGGTTGGGGGGGCGTCGATGGTCGAGTGAGCCACCGTAGCGTTGAGCGCTCAGGGGATCCACCAACCCCGATGGAGGTATGGGTTGCACCGGGGGGCATGGGGAGCAAAAATGGAGCCATGATGAGGCTTGCCGATCGATCGACGCAGGAGGGACGGGATGTCAGGCGACTGGGATGGGCGCTGATATGGGGGCTGGGGGCGTACGCCGTGCTCATCTGGCGCCTCGGTGACTTTCCGGCGGTCGTGCAAGAGCATACGGCCTGGATCAGCGTGCCCATGCAGGTGGTGGGATTGATGGTCGGGGGATATCTGGTTCGCAGGAGTTCGTTTCCGCTGTCGGCGTTTGGGTGGGAGGGGAGTCCGTGGCGCCGCGATACGGTGGAAGCACTGGTGATGACGGCACCCTGGGTGGCGGGGTGCGTGGTGCTCAAGTGGGTGGGCATGCAGTGGTGGCCGGACCAAGCGGGGGAGAGGTTATTTGCCATCGGGGAGGTGATCCAGTGGCATGGATGGGATGGGGCACTGGCCTATTTGGGGCTCTATACCGTGATGATCGGGGCCCAGAAGTGGGTGATCCATGGGGTGGTTCAGAGCACGATCGGCCGTGGGGTAGAGGGCCCGGGAGGAAGGTGGGCGGCGATCGGGGCGGCATCGATGCTATTTGCGGTCCTGCATCTGCATGTGTCGCCCTGGTTTGCCCTGCTAGCATGGCCGATCGGGGTGTTCTGGGGCTGGCTTTATGAGCGTCAGCGGCATCTGGTGGGGGTGACGGTGTCCCACGTCGCGGTGGGATGGGTGGTATTCTTCGTGGTCGGACTGGGGTGGGTCTAAGGCAGGGATACCCACCCAGGGTGATGTTGGGTGGAGTGTTTGACGGGTTTTGGCGCGGTGTTTGCAGGACAATCAGGGGTGAAAAGTGGGAGCCCATGTGGAGTTGCGAGAGGAGTCGGCGATGACGACGGTGGATATGGAGTTGATTCGGAAATACGATGTGCCAGGGCCGCGCTATACCTCGTATCCGACGGCGCCGAATTTTCGGGAGGATGTGGGGCGAGAGGCGATCGAGGAGGCCGTGCGGGTCAATCAGGAGGAGGGAGGGCCACTGTCGCTATATTTCCATATCCCCTTTTGTCAGACGCTATGCTGGTATTGTGGGTGTACCCAGGTGATCACGAAGGATCGCGCGCAGAGCGAGCCCTATTTGGAGGCGTTGCACGAGGAGATGCGGCGCAAGTCGGGGTGGATCAAGGAGGGGCGAGAGGTGGTGCAGGTTCATTTTGGAGGCGGGACACCGACCTATTTGGAGCCCGATCAAATACGGCGAATCGGGGAATGGATCGATCGGTATTTTGAGGTCTCCGAAGAGGCGGAGGTGGGCATTGAGATCGATCCGCGAAGGCTGCGTCGGGAGCATGTGGAGGCGTTGGCGGAAGCCGGATTTACCAGGGCCTCGCTGGGGGTGCAGGACAACGACGAGAGGGTTCAGAAGGCGATCAATCGCATCCAGCCCTTTGAGGTGACCCGGCGGGTGGTGCGGTGGTTGCGAGAGGTGGGGATTGAGTCGCTGAACGTGGATTTGATCTATGGGCTGCCTCACCAGACGGTGGAGTCCTTTGACCGGACGCTCAGCGAGGTGCTGACGCTAAAGCCCGACCGCTTTGCGATCTATACCTATGCCCATGTGCCGTGGATCAAGCCGGCGCAGAAACTATTGGAGAGAGAGGCCTTGCCAGGGGCGGAGGAGAAACTGGCGATGCAAAAGCATATCGTGGAGCGGTTGACCGATGAGGGGTATCTATATATCGGCATGGACCACTATGCGCGCGAGGATAATGAGTTGGCGAAGGCCTATCGAGAGGGGACGTTGAGGCGAAATTTTCAGGGGTATTCCACCTGGTCGGGCGTCGATATTTACGGGTTTGGGATGTCGTCGATCTCGCAGATCGGCGATATGTATCTGCAAAACCCCAAAGAGGTGGAGGCCTACCAGGAGGCCGTGCAACGGGAGGATTTTCCGCGCTATAAGGCCTATCTATTGACGGAGGACGATCGGCGTCGGCGCCAGTGGATCATGAGTTTGATGTGCGAAGCGCGGGTGGATTTTGATGCCATGAGCCGGCGCCTGGGGGTGGACGTAAGGAGCTATTTTGGGGAGGGGCTGGAGGAGTTGGCGCCGATGGCGGAGGACGGGTTGGTGGAGATCGACGATGAGGGCATCGATGTGACCTCGCGAGGGAGGTTGTTGCTGCGAAATATCTGCATGCCCTTTGACGCCCATCTGGCCCCGGAGCGCCAGACCTATTCCAAGACCATTTGAGGGTGGCGAAATTTTTGCGTGGCTTCGGGGTTGGGTGCAAAAGATGCGTGGTTGGCGAGTGATATGAAGGGAGAGATGGACGTGAGTGATAGCATGGATGCGGTCGATGGTTGCGCGCCGGAAGAGATCGGCATGAAGAGTTTTTTTCTGGGTCCTCAGGGGGAAAATGGGGAGTGGTTTGGGGAGATGGTCCAGGAGGTGGTGGAGCGCTACGTGGACTGGCGACGGGCGGTGTACCCCGGCGATGGTCGAGCGATTTCGACGGGGGATCAGTCCACGGAGGCCTTTATTAGACGGCGCCGCCGTTTCGAAGAGCGGGTGGCGGAGGTGGTGGAGCGCTTCGAGGAGGAGGTGCCCAAGTTTTCGCCGCGCTACATCGGGCATATGTTCTCGGAGACGTCGATGCCGGCGATGGTGGGCCATCTGATCACGATGCTACACAACCCCAATAATATTGGTGGGGAGTCATCTCGGGTGGGGGTGACGTTGGAGGATGAGGCGATCGAGCGGCTGGGGGAGATGTTGGGCATTGAGGGGAAGAGCTACGGTCATTTTACGAGCGGCGGGACGGTGGCCAATTTTGAGGCCATGGTGCGGGCGCGAAAGCGCCAGCGGCGATGGATGATCGCGGCGGCCAACGACCGGGTGGCAGGCGGAAAGAAGTGGGGGTTGATGGAGGCGGCGCATCTGGGGTGGGAGGCCTACGAGGCGCTGTGCGAGCAAGGGGTGGCGACGGGGCTTCCCGAAGGGGTGTCGGATCACCCGTGGTCGATGGGGCGGTGGTTTGAGGAGGTCTTCCAGGAGAGGTATCGAGGCCCGGTGGTATTGGTGCCGGGAAATAAGCATTATTCCTGGGTCAAGGGGGTCGAGATCATGGGGTTGGGCAAGGAAGCCTTTTGGTCGGTGGCGCTCGACGAGCGGGGGCGGATGCGTCCGCAGGCGCTGGCGGAGCGCATCGAGGAAGCGCGGGCCCAGTCGCGCCCGGTGCTGATGGCGGTGTCGGTGGCGGGGACGACGGAGTTGGGGACCTTTGATCCCGTGGGGGAGATCGCGGACTTGCTCGATCGGTATCGAGGCGAAGAGGGGCTATCGATATACCACCACGTCGACGGGGCGTACGGCGGGTTTTTTGCGGCCAATATCTGTGGGCGAGCGCCGCAGGGGGTGATGCGGGCCGGCGTATGCGATGCATTGGCGGCGCTGGGGCGGGCTCAGTCGGTGACGTTGGATCCCCACAAATTGGGCTACGTGCCCTATTCGTCGGGGGCGATCGTGGTGGCCGATGAGCGGGACTATTTTGTCGGTGGGATCGATGCCCCCTATCTGGCGTTTGAGAAGGGCAAGGATCGTGGTCCGGAGACCATCGAGGGGTCGCGGTCGGCGGCCGGGGCGGTGGCGACATGGCTGACGGCGGAGACGATCGGGTTGGATGCCGATGGTTATGGACGGATTTTGGGGCGGACCATTCAGGCGCGAAAGCGGGTCCAAGAGGCGCTGGAGCAGCGCCAGATGGGGGTTCGATGCGTCGATCCATCGACCAATGTGCTGGCGTTCTGCGTGGCCCATCAGGGAGAGAAGGTCAGCGCCGTCAATCGACGAAGTCGAACGCTCTACGAGGCGTTTTCCCCCGAGGAGAATGGGGCCTTTTTCGTGTCGCGCACGACGCTCCGTCGCCAGGAGTACGGGGCGCTATTTGAGCGCTTCGTGGGGCAATGGGAGGGCGTGGCCGACGAGGAATCGATCACCCTGATTCGCCTTTGTGTGATGAACCCGTTTTTGGATTCTCGCGAGACGGAGGTGGACTTTGCCCGGGCCTTTGCGGAGGCCGTGGAGTGGGAATTATCAGAGGGAGAGGTCCTGGAGAACCGGACGGGTGTGGCCTGAGAGATCGGTCATGGTCCAGGTGTCGGTCAAATCCCAGGAGGGGAAGGATGAGGGGTCGCCAAATTGAGAGGTCGAAAGGGATTG
>CAZMJS010000062.1:10268-19308 GCA_964566695.1 uncultured Bradymonadales bacterium | reverse complement strand
GCGAGCCCCGCGAGCCTGAGGGGGCTGCGGGCCATCTCGGTGCTCAAAGCGCACCCCGACGCCCCAACCAGGGGGCCAGATCGGCTCTCCGGGTGGTTTAGTGTGGTCCGGCATGTGGTGCGGTCCACTGGTGGCAGAGCATGGCGTAGAGCTCCATATCACGTCGCTCGCCGTAATGGATGGCCCACTCGCGGAGCGTGGCTTCGTGAGTAAAGCCAAGGTGTTGGGGAATGGCATTGCTTTGGGGGTTGCAGGTGGCGCAGAGAATTTCGATGCGGTGGAGGTCGAGGTGCTGGAAGCCGTAGTCCAGAAGGGTTTCGCAGCCGCGGGTGACGAGGCCCTGTCCCTGGGCCTCTTCGGCGATCCAGTAGCCGACCTGGGCGCGGGCGGGGCGGGGTTCGATGTGTTGGAGGCTCAGGGTGCCGACGAGTTGTTGGCAATGCCAGATCCCGGTGGCGACGGTGTGTCCGTCGGCGAATTCTCTCAGGCAACGCTCGATAAACGATAGGCTGTCGGCTTCGACGGTCACGTGGTCTAGCCAGGGGAGAAATTGGCGCAGGTGGTCTCGGTTGGCCTCGGTGAGGGAGAAGAGGGCCGGCGCGTCCGGCGGAGTGAGGAGGCGAAGCTCAAGATCATTATCGACGGTCAAAGAAAACATCTGGAGGCTCCCATAAGTGAAAAACCCCGGCGCAGGGTGGACAATGTCCACGTACGCCGGGGCCAGAAAAGGGTCAAAGACTCATCGACCTATCAGGGAAGGCAGAACCCGTCCTGGCAAGTGCCAGACGCGCACTGACTGTCGGCTTCACAGGCGATGGTGCACACGGCGTTGACGCAGTCGGCATTGGCGGCGCAATCGGTCTCGTCGAAGCACTCGATGCCGCGTCGGTAATCCGGTTGGCAGACGCCGTAGTCACAGACCATATCGTCGCCGCAATCGGTGTGCTCGCTGCAGCCGTCGTAGCACCAGCCGTTGATGCAGGTCTGGCTGGCGTCGCAGTCGGCGTTATTGGCGCAGGGGTCGTCGGGGGTGTCGAGCATGCAGACGCCGTCGTCGCAGGCGTGACTGTAGGGGCAGTCGTCGTCGGCGGAGCAGGGGAAGTGGCAGAAGCCACCGACGCATTGCTTGTCGTCGCCGTCGAGGGTCATGCCGCACTGGTCATTGGTGATGCAGAAGAGGCTGATGACCTGGCATTGGCCGTTGATGCAGATCTCGCAGGGCCCGCAATCGGCGGAGGCCTGACAGGAGAGGTCATCGGGCTGGTCGGAGGCGCAGACGCCGTCCTGACAGGTCTCATCACTTCGGCAATGGGAGTCGTCGTCACAGGTCAGGCGGCAGCGCCCGCGGTCGCAAACCGAGCCATCGCTGCAGTCGGCGTTGGCCTGGCACAGGCCGTCGTCGACGCAGAGGCCGTCCTCGCATCGCTGGCCGTCGTCGCAATCGTCGATGGAGCTGCAGGCGATGGCATCGTCGCGGTCGTCGGAGGGATCGTCGGCCGGGTCTTCCTGGTTGGGCTCGTCGGCATCGGGATCGTCATCGCCTGGAGCAGGTGCGGGGGTAGAGGGATCGTCGTCGCTGGCGGGGACGCAGCTTCCACGCCAGCAGACGCCATCGTCGCAGTCGTCGCTGTCGGCGCAGCCAGCGGAGCACTGGCCGTCGAAGCAGAGGGCGTCGCGACCGCATTCGTCGTCGGTGACGCAGTCAATGGAGCAGAGGCCGTCGTCGCAAGAGCCGCTGGAGCAATCGTCGTCGGTGGAGCACTCACCGGTGTAGTAGCAGCGGCCCTGGTCGCAGTACTGGCCGTCGGGGCACTCGGTGGACGACGAGCACTCGGGGACACAGTAGCCATCAAAGCTACAGAATTGATCCTCGAAGCAATCGGCGTCGGCATCGCAGCGGGTGCCGGGGTCGCAGACGCCGTCGTCGCAGCGGCGCGAGGGGCATTCGCTGTCCGAGGAGCAGCTCAAAGTCTCCTGTTCGGGGATGCAGTAGCGCCCGGCGGAGCAGACAAGAGATCCGGCGCAGTCGCCGTCGCTGGCGCAGGCGTCGGTGCAGGCGTCGCCGCGGCAAATCTGGTCGCCGTCGCAGTCGTTGTCCAGGGTGCAGACCCCGGGGCAATAGCCATTCTGGCAATCGTCGTCATCGACGGTGTCATCACAGGACGAGCACCCGGCCAAGGCGAAGAACGTCAACAGGGTGGCGATGGCGAAGGTGCGAAGCCCCGTGGTCCAGGCATGACGAGAAGGGCGAGTCGACGACGGCGAAGGAGTTAACATGGTGCGCTCTCTTGGCGACGGAAAAAAGCAATCGATGAGCTCCGATGGGATGGCCCATGGGCTAATCATAGAGCGTCACGCGTCGGTGCGCCAATGCCATGGGCCGCTGTCAGGGATGAGACGGAGGGCGTGGAGATTTATTCATTGCAGCGTGGTGTTGATATTTGGTTTGCCGGCGCCGTCACGGGGATGGGCTTGCCAATCGGGGCGAAAGCTGCCAAAAAACGCGGGCATAACCAGCGGACGAGGCGGCGCCGTCACATGGGCGTCGGCCGCAGAGATCAGGAGACCAATGGCTATACGTGACGCGGAGAGAACGCATGCGGTTGTATAAGGGACAGGTACCGGCGGTGGCTCGCGAGCTCGCCAAGTTACTCACCGAAGGCGGCGATCTGGAGGTGGAAGCCAGAGATATGCCGGAGTTCGAAGAAGATATCTCCTCGGTGCTCAACGAGTATATCCGCCTGGAGCGCGAGATCATCAACGAGGCCCGCGATCGAATATCGCGGCGCGGTGGGCGAGGAAGCGTGGGGCGCGAGAAGAATAAGATCGCCCGCAAAAAAGGCGTGGATGATATCTTTGACGATCCCGTGGGTTATATCATCAACCAGCTTATCCAGATCTTCTTTGGGTCGCCCTTTGTGGCGGAGGTCTACTCGCTGGATAGGCACCTGCGAAAGAATATGGCCCCGGTGCTTAAAAAGCATATGAGCGTCGACGAGGAGCTCGACGAAGAGGTTCGAGATAAGATCAAAAATCTTGAAGAGGGCTCGCAGGCCTGGGATATCGAGTACCAAAAGGCGATGGGCAAGCTAAAGAGAACCCGCGATCTGGAAGATTAATCGTCCAGATAGGGTAGCCAGGGCCGGGGCCGGTCGTCGGTGAGCCGGTCCTCGTTTCGCTGCCACCAGCGGCGCCAGAAAGAGGCGGCCGAGGCCGGGCTGTCCCAGTAGTGGGGGGCCCATCGATCGGTCCAGTCGGCGAGGATTCGGTTGAGGTGGTAGCGTTGGTACTCCGGGGCGGTCACCAGGGCGTCGATCAGCGTGGGGATGCTAGAGACGTCGGGCCATTGTTCGATGCCATGGCTCGCCACAAGGTGGCGTTGGATGGTGTGGGAAGAGGGCTGTTCGTCGTGGAACCAGCCGGTCCAATGATCGAGGGCACGAAGGTGAGGCTCTCGGAGGTCGCCGACGTCCCAGGAGAGGCCGTCGTGACGAGCGGTGATTCGGTGCAATTGTTCGGCGGCCTTAATGCGCAGTGATGCGTCGATATCGTCGCCCATGATGGCAAGGAGGGAGGGAATGAGGTCCGTGGTTGTCTGGCGCTTTAGGGCGTGAATCGCCCGGCGGCGCTCGTCGGTGGATCGACGCTCGTCGAGAGCGCGATTGATGGCCAGATGAGCCACATCGCTGTGATTGGCTCGACCGAGGGCGGTATAGAGCGGTTCCAACACAGAGGTGGCGCCGGCCTCGGAGGCCTTGTCGATGGCGCGACCGAGCAGGCGTAGCGTGGCGAGATCGTCAATGGCGACGACGGTCAATGCCGCGTCGAGGCTGTCGAGATGGTCATCGTCGACCTCCTCGATATTCAGAAGAGTAGATAGGGCAACGGCCGGGGCGTAGGGAGAGTGATGGTCGGTGAGTTTTTGTAGGTCATTGGTGACCCCCTGGCCGCCCGAAGAGTTTTGTACAGCGTTTAAGGCAGAGGCCGCTTGAGCAAAGAGGGCCGGACGACTCCAGTCGTACCAGTCCCAGGTGGGACCCCAGTCGATGCACCCGCGCAGGCGGTCTTCGGTGGAACACCCCAGGCGAAGGTGGAGGTGGTCATCGTGGGGCAGGGCATCGGTGGGTTGGTGCAGAGTGTGGGCAGCTCGGGTAATAAGTGCGTCGGGCTCACCGATATCGATGGCGTGGTCGATCAACATCGCCTTGAGTGGTTCGCTGAGAAAGAGCCATTGGACCTTGATGGAGGGGTCCGTCAGAAGGGTCCGGACGAGGTGCCAGTTTCGAGGGGTATCGAAGTAAAGGTCCTCATCGACGGCCCGTCCGTTGGCATCGAAGGTGATGAGATCGGGGGTGGGCACGGAGCGGCCGTCGGCGTCGATGGCGTAGAAGGCGAGGTCGGCGTCTCGACCGGCTTCGTGGGAGACGCTCCAGGGGATGGGCCCGCCGTGGCGAAAGCCGAGGTTGCCCACGCGCAGCGGAGCACCCCCATGGTGCGATTGGACGGATTGGGCGGCGTGGGTCAGGGCGTTGACCAGCTCGTCGGTGCCAAAATGGGTATGACGTCGGCGGTGGCGCTCGATGACCTCCAGGGCCTCTGTCTCATGGGGAAGATAGGCGGCGTCTCGGAGTTGCCCGTCGCGAATGGTCCCTCTGGAAAGGGATCCATCAAACTGATTGTCATCGGGCCACGGGAGCGCCTCTTCTAGATCGGAGGGGCGTTTGTGCCAGGGGAGCGCCAATGACTGTCGCGCAGCGTCGTGGTGGGCGCGGGTGAGCGCCTGGGACGCCACATCGACGGCCTGGCCTCGTTCGGGGACGATGATGCTGAGCTGAGCAGCGTTGGCGCTCCCGGACAGGGCGATGCAGCCCAAACTCAGGACGATGGCTAGAAATGCCGGATAACCGCGACGATCTGAGGGGATGGAAAAAATTATGGCGCTCACCGTTTGAGGGGTAGCCTTTGAAGGGTTAAGAATAGCGATGGTCGTATGGGGAGGACAAGGCCGTCGGTGTAACCGGTTGTGAGTCAGGCAAGAGAAAGGGTCTATGAGAGAACGAGTAACCATAGGAGCGTGGGCGGCGATCGCGGTGGTGGCCATCATGAGCGCCGTGCTGGCCTGGACCCAATTGTCGGGGTTGCCCGATCTGGGGGTCTTGTTGGGGCCCGATTTGACGGTGCGGGCCATCACGGTGGATCGCCAGGCGGGGGCCGATGACCAGCCCTTTCAGCGGGGCGATGCTCTGCGGGCGGTGTCGGCCGCCGAAGAGTGGCACTCCGTCGATGATCTTCAAGAACTCCGGGCGGTGCTTCCGGGGTTGGTGGAGCGGGCGGAGCCACCGGAGTTTGAGGACTCCGATCCGCGAGCCGAATCGGAGTGGATGGAGCAAGAGGGGTGGGTGGTCCTGGACTATCAAATCCACCGACCGGAGCACCGGTTTACCCTGGCGCTGCAAGGGGAGGGAGCGGATCCGACCCGGCTACCCCCGGGGATCGAAGAAGAGGATAAATTGGTGGAGGTCGATGGTCGTCTGCTGCCGGGTAAAGTGGGATCGGAGGGGATCCGCAGTGTGGCATCGAGCCGACCGGACGCCGTGTTGGGGATCGAGCGGCCAAATGCCGAGTTCTTTGGTCAGCTCAAGCTGGACGCCGAGACGACCCCCTGGGGCGTGGC
Organism: uncultured Bradymonadales bacterium; assembly: GCA_964566695.1. Classification (GTDB taxonomy): domain Bacteria; phylum Myxococcota_A; class Bradymonadia; order Bradymonadales; family Bradymonadaceae; genus SLJM01. The sequence goes on along the minus strand of CAZMJS010000062.1, from coordinate 13,634 downwards.
GCTGATCTTTATCCTCGTCTTGGGCGGGGTGGTGGCGGTGGCCCTGCGACGATCGACGGCCGTGTCGGAAAGGCAAGCGATCTGCGTGGGCCTGGAAACGGTAGCACTGGGGTGGTTGCTACTGTTGGTGGGACACTTCCAATGGGTGCTCGCCGATCCATGGTTGGCCATTGGAGTGGCGGTGGCGTTGATCATGTTTCGGCCCTTGGCGATCGCGTCGCGTCGGTTGGGCGAGGGCGATGAGTTCATGGGAGGCGTCGTGGCCCTGGGGCTGGGCGGTGCTCTCAGCGCGCTGATGCTGGGGCTGCTTTTGGGGGGCGTATTGGCCAACCCAGAAGAGGTGCTACATGCGGCGGGGATCGTCTTTGGACTCTTCGTGGTCTATGAGTTGGCGTCCAGCGGCATGGAGGAGTCGTCGGTGCTCAGTTTTGAGGGCCAGCAGGCGTATCTGACGGCCGTGGTGATCTTTGCACTATTGGCGGCGGTGGTGACGGTGATCTTGGAGCCGGTGGCGTTTCAGGAGGAGCGATGGCGCTGGTTTTCGGTCTTAGTGCCGTCGCTGCTATGGGTGGGCGATACGATGTATGTCGTCAAATATGGGAGCGGATCGGCGCTGGGAGAGGTGGCAAGCAGGGGGAGGAGGCATCGGCTGCTGGAGGACTATTTTGAGGAGATGGGGGAGGCGATGCCGATGACCACGCTACGCCTTGTCGCCGGTGTGGAGGGGGCGTTCCAATGGGCCATTCGCAGCGACGCGGCGGGGGTGAGAGTGGATCCTGTGGAGGCGTCGCTGGGCGATGCCGCAGAGATATTGTGGCAAGAACAGGCCAGAATCCCTCTGCCCGATGGTGTGGACCGACAAAATCACCCCATGGGGGGCATTGCCCAGTCCATGGGGCTGTCCCTGGCCTTGCCACTGACGCCGCCGTCGTCGCGCTTGGAACTCAGCGACGGTGATATTGATTTCGTGCTCATCGGGGAGCGCATGTCCTCCGATGGTGATATACCCACGTATGCGTCTACGGAGACACTGGACCAGGCTCAAGAGTTGTGGAAGGCCCCGGTGGCGTCGGCGGCGACCATTGAGGTGATGTCTCGGTTTAGCGACTGGACGCCAACGGAGACCACGCCATCGAAGGAGAATCTGGTCTCGCGCCAGGAGCTGGAGGCGGCAACGTCCAAATTGGAGGATGAAAAGCAGCGTCGAACGGCGCTGGAGGGGAGGCATGAATCGACGAAGCAGGCCCTGGAGCGATGTAAGAACCACCATGCCCTGAGAGCTCAGATAGGGATTGAGACGTGGGATGAAGCCGTGGGAACGCCGGGGTTGTTGGAAGCGGAGTTGGAGGAGGGCCTGGCTTATCTTCTGGAGACCGAGGAGCCCGTCGTCTTCGCAGGGGCCATTGGGGTGGGCAAGGCGTTTAGCGCCCGGTGGGCCCATGAGCTGGAGAATCGGGGTCAGGAGCAATGGCTGAGCATCGATATGGCGGTTCCCGGAGCCGTGGATCGGCTCGACGATGCGCTGGGGCTTGGAGAGAGCGAGGGGTTGCTCAGTGGTTTTGAGGGCAGTTTTCTGGTCCGGGGAGCCCAGTGGTTAAGCGATGGATCTTTGCTGGCATTGTGCCATCGATGCGAAGAAGCCTCCATCCGTCTCTATCTGGCGTTTGATGCCGAGGACGCCGAGGAGCGAAGCGTATTTGAGGATCGCCCGGCGAGCCTCGATGAGCTATTGGGACATCGCGAGGTGGTGATCCCGTCGCTACAGCGCCGCTCGACCATCCTCCGAGGAGTGCTGGAGTTTTGGCTGGAGGAGTGGGCTTATCGCTACGACAAGCCCATCGATGGGTTTTCGCGGATGGCGTTGGAGGCGCTGGAGGCCTACGACTACCCCGGGGAGATCTCGGAGGCGGTGGAAGTGGTGCGTCGGGCCGTCGTGCACTGCGATCAGGACGTGGTGGATCGCGAAAACCTCCCAGTGGAGGTTCGACGGGCCCGCCCGCTTTGAAAACAGATTTCTAGACCAGGTCCTTGAGCCAGCCAAAGGCGACGACGGTGCCAATGGTGGAGCCCAGGGAGGTCATCACAAAGACCACGAAAATGCGGGCCAGTCGGTTTTTCCACCACCCACGAAGCTCGACGACGTCGTCGCCCATATTTTCCATGTCCTCCACTCGAGGAGCAGCGAAGATGGTTTGGGCGAAGGCGCACACCCAGCCGGCGCCAATGGTGGGATTCAACGACGTGAGTGGGGCGGCCAGAAAGGCTGTGAGTACCGTCAATGGGTGAGCCATGGCCAAGATGGCACCCAGGGAGGAGAAGATACCGTTGGCCAAGACCCAGGCGATGGCGGCGTTTTGCATGACCTCAGGATCGGCCCGAAAGAAGCCCAAGACGAAGAGGCCGATGACGAGGGCTGGCACAGCCCAGGGAAGAAACGCGGCGATTTTGGACTTGGGCGGGATATACTCCACCTCTTTGACGCGGCCGGGGTCGTCGTCAGAGGTGAGGTGGGCGATGAGTCCGGGCACGTGTGCGGCGCCGACGATGGCGACGATACGGTCACCCGGGGCATGGCGAATATGGTGGGCCATAAAGAGGTCCCGCTCGTCGACCAGGACCTTCTTGAAGATGGGCATGGCCTCGCCCAATTCAGCGAGGATTTGGGAGATATTGGGGGTTTTTCGAAGCTCGGCGAGTTCTTCTTCGCCGACTTCGCTGGAGTCGAAGAGACCGCCCATGAGACTGAACACCAGCATGGCCCGTCGCCACCATGGGGTCAGCCGCCAGGCGCGAAGCAACGTCGCCTTGACGTTTCGGTCGACCAATTCGACGTCGGCGCCGATGTCGTCGGCCGCCTCCACGGCGGCGGCCATCTCGGCGCCCGGTTTAACGCCCGTATAGTTGCCCATGCGCTTCTGGAAGGCCATCAACGCCAGGCGAGCCATCAAAAAGGTCAACTGGCGCTGCTTGATGACCTCAATGAGATCGAGGTCCTCCCAGCGCTGCTCTGTCGTCAGGGCTTGAAAGCGCTCGTCGTCGAGCTCCACGCATACGGTGTCCGGTTGCTCCTGAGCGACCACGCGTTTGACGGTGTCGACGGACTCCTGAGAAATATGAGCGGTGCCGACGAGGAGGATTTCTTTGCCATCTACCTCCAGGCGGGTGATATCGGCGTCGTCGAGGTTATCAAGGGCCTGATCGGCCTCGGCGTTGGGGTCAGTCATAGAAGTCTACTTGCGAGAAAGATGTGATGTGACGCTATCCAAATCCTACCTATCTAAAGGATCGACCGGGTTTTGAATAGGGCGCGTCGCAAGTATGGAAGAGGAGACCGGGAGGAGAGGGCGCGGTCCGCGAGAAGCAACA
>CAZMJS010000062.1:0-10168 GCA_964566695.1 uncultured Bradymonadales bacterium | reverse complement strand
CGATAATTGGTGGGGGCCTCTTCGCGGACCTCGAGGGTGTCATAGTCCTTTTGCAGGTTTCCGACGATGACACCGTCGAAGCCGTGGTCGGCGACGATGTCCAGAAGTTCCAGGTACGTCTGCTCGTCGATACTGATGGGCATCTTGGTATAGCGGGGGATGTCGACGGGTACCTCGTCGAGGGCCGTCAGTAACTCGCGAAGGGCGTCGGGGTTGGTAAAGCTCTCGCCGCCGGCGACGTTGGGGCAGGAGATATTGATGGTGTAGTAGTCGCCGAGATTGGCGTCGACGAGTTTTTGGAGGCTTGTGCGGTAGTCGTCGATGGCGCCCTGGCGGGTGGCGCTGGATTCGGCGTTGGTCATGGCGATGCTGATGCCTAGGACCAGGCCCTCTTGGGTGGGTCGCGACTGGAGGCGCTCAATGATGCGATCGACGCCCTCATTTCGAAGGCCTTTATAGACGATGAGGCTCTCCGATTCGGGGGCTCGGGCGAGACGGGGCGTGGGATTTCCCGGGCAGGGATACGCGGTGATGGATCCCACCTCGACGCCGCCAAAGGCCATGCTTCCAAGGATTTGAGTCAACCGGGCGTTATAATCAAAGCCGGCGGCCAGCAGCACGGGGGTTCGGTAGGTGATGCCGTCGACGGTGCGGCTGATGTCTGGACCGTCGTAGTCGTAGAGGGAGGCGATGAGGTTCTGGCCAGCTTTGGTCTTTCCCAGGGCCTCGCCAATATTGACGAAGAGGTGATGAATCTCCTCGGGATCAAAGCGGAAGAGGGCGGGTTTGAGCAGGTGTTTATAGGCGCGGTTGATCATGACGAGCTCCAGTATGGGATTTGGGGCGAGGGCGATGGGCGCCGTGGATGACCAAGTTAAGATCGATGCGGATAATTCAAGGCTTGATCAAAGCCCCCAGACGAGGGGGAGCCAGAAATAACCGACGAGCGTGATGAGCAAGACAAAGGTCAGATTGAGCCAAATGCCAGCCTTCATCATCTGTTTCATGGTCACGTATTCCGAGGCGAAGACCACGGCGTTCGGTGGGGTGGCGATGGGAAGCATGAAGGCGCAGGAAGCGGCGGTGACCACCGTGATCATCAGAATATAGGGGTGGACGCCGATGACGGTGGCCAGGATGGCGACGATGGGAACAAAAATGCTGGCCGTGGAGGTATTGGAGGTGACCTCCGTTAAGAAGATGACGAGCAAGGCGATGGCGCCCAGAACCAGGACCATGGGAGCGGCTTCCAGGGCGTGGAGGGCTTCGCCGAGCCAGGCGGCGAGGCCGCTGGATTCGATGCCTCCGGCCAGGGCGAGCCCGCCGCCGAAGAGAATCAAGATACCCCAGGGTAGGTCTCGGGTGTCGGACCAGGACAAAAGGAAGTCTTTGTCACCCAGGTTGGCCGGGATAATAAAGAGAAGGAGGGCGCCGAAGATGGCGATTGTGGTGTCGTTAAGCCCGCCAAGCCCCAGTTCACCGAGGACCGGCGCCAGGACACCACGGAGGACCCACAGGGAGGCGACGACGATAAAGATCACCAGCACGCGAAGCTCCGGTCCCTCCAGAGGAGGAAGGTTGCGACGCTGAGAGGTGATGATGTCGGCCAGTTCCGGAGAGTCCTCCAATTCGATGGGGTGGGCGATGCGGGTGAGGTACCACCAGATGATGACGAGCCCCGTGGCGGCGACAGGCAGCCCGTAGAGCATCCACTGAAAAAAGGAGATGTCGATATCGTGGATCTGAGAGACATAGCCCACGAAGATGGCGTTCGGAGGGCTGCCGATGATGGTGGCAATGCCGCCGACGCTGGCGGCGTAACCGATGCCGAGCATCAGGGCCATGCCGAAGGGAAATTGCCCCGGTGAGGTGTCGACTTCCGGGGACTTTTGACCCAATAGCTTCGTCATCTCGGCGATGACGGCCAGGCCGATAGGGACCATGATCATGGCGCTGGCGGTGTTGGAGATCCACATCGACAAAAAGCCGGTGGCCACCATAAAGCCAAGGACCAAACGAGTGGGATCGGTGCCAAAGAGGGAGACGATATTGAGGGCAATGCGCCGGTGGAGATCCCACTTTTCGATGGCGATGGCCAATAAAAAGCCACCGAGAAAGAGAAAGATGAGCTCATGGCCGTAGTTTTGGGTGGTCTCTCCCACGGAGAGGACGCCGGTGAGTGGAAAGAGGATCACCGGCACCAGGGCGGTGACGTAAATAGGGATGGCTTCGGTGACCCACCAGATGGCCATCAAAAGCGTGATGGCCGCGGCAGCCTGACCCTCCGGGGGGAGGCCCTCGATGGTCGGTCCCAGGGCCAGCAGCAGAAAAGCCAGGGGGCCGGTAAAAAGACCGATGAGTTTGAGGGTGGGGTAGCGCTGCCAGAACGGGAGGGCTCTATCGGTATCGGTCATGGCAAGGAGGTGGTTTGGGGATCAGGCGTCGACGGCCTCATTTGGGAGGGGCTGGTCGCTGCCCAGGTCGGCGGTGGTATATTGCATTTCGACGAGGCGGGCGTAATGGCCGCCTTGCTCGAGAAGCTCGTCGTGGGTGCCATCTTCAATAAGGCGCCCGTTGTCCAGAACAAGGATGCGATCGGCTCGCTGGATGGTGGAGAGGCGGTGGGCGATGACCAGGGAGGTCTGGTGTTCCAAGAGCTCCTCGATAGCCTTTTGGATGAGGGCCTCTGTGTCGGTGTCGACATTGGCCGTGGCTTCGTCGAGGATGAGGACCTCTGGATCGAGGATGAGGGCGCGGGCGAAGGCCAAGAGCTGTTTTTCGCCGGAGGATAAATTATTGCCACGTTCGGCGATTTCAAAGTCGTATTGGCCGGGAAGGGACTGGATGAGGTCGTGGGCGTAGACCATCTTGCAGGCCTCGATGACTTCGTCACGAGTCAGTGTGTCGTCGCCCAGGGTCAGGTTGTCCATGACGGTGCCCCGAAAGAGGAAGACATCCTGGAGGACCACGGCGAAGCAACGGCGAAGTTGGCGGGGCTCAAATTGACGAATGTCCTGGCCATTGATGAGGATTTGGCCGTCGTTGATGTCGTAGAGGCGCGTCAGGAGGTTGATGCAGGTGCTCTTTCCAGCGCCGGTGTGACCGACCAGGGCCACTCGCTCGCCGGGGGCGATGGCGAAGTCCAGTCCTTTGAGCACCATCTCGTCGTCGTTGTAGCCAAAGTGGACGTCTTGGAAGGTCAGTGAGAAGGGGCGCTCGGGAAGGGGGCTGGGGTCATCGTCGACGGCGATGGTGTTGTCGGTGTCCAGAAGCTGGAAGATGCGTTCGCTGCTGGCCATGGCGCTCTGAAGGAGGTTGTATTTTTCGGCCAGGTTACGGATGGGGACGAAGAATTTTTGCATATACTCGATGAAGGCGACGAGGACGCCCAGGGTAATGATGCCCTCCAGGGCCTGGCCGCTGCCGTACCAAAGGATGGCGCCGATGGTGATGGAGCCCACGGCCTCGATGATGGCGTAGAGCATGGCGTCATAGCGGATGGAGCGAATATTGGCGTCGCGGTATTCGGCGTTGATGTCGCGGTATTCCTGGCCGGTGACCCGCTCGCGGACGAAGAGCTGGATGATATGCATCCCCGTGATGCTCTCCTGGAGGTGGGCGTAGAGGCGGGCGATTTTGACGCGGGTGGCGCGGTAGGCCTTTCTGAGGAAGTGGCGAATGATGAGGGTGAGCACCAACAAGAAGGGAACGACGACAAAGCTGGCAAGGGCCAGTTGCCAATTCTTATAGAGCAAGATGACGACGATGGCCGACAGGGTCAGCAGATCGCCGACCATGGTCACCAGGCCCGATGATAGGGCCTCCTCGAGGCTCTCGACATCGGTGGTCAGGCGCGTCATGAGGCGGCCGACGGGGGTCTTTTTAAAGAAGTCGCTGGCCAGGCTTTGGACGTGTTCAAAGAGCTGTTGGCGAAGGTCTCGCAAGGCCTGATGGCCGGCGTATTTCATCAGGTATTGCTGAGCATAGGTCAGCAGGCTGTGACCGACGACGGTGCCGGCGTAGACGGCAAGGATGACCCAGATGCCGCTCCACTCGCCGGGGACCAGGTAATCGTCAATGGCGATTTGGAGCAGCCAGGGCTGGACGAGGGAGACGGCGCTGATCGCCGGGAGCATCAATAGGGTGACCAGAAAGAGCCACTTGTAGGGACGCATATAGGTCCACAGGCGGCGCACGATCGCCCAATCGGAGAGGTTTCCGAGGCTCTTTTCCTCGAAGCCAGAACCGATGGCTGCGGAGGAGGACTCCTGGGCGGTGTCGTCTTGTTGGCTATCGTCGCAGCCAGCGCTATGGGATTGGTCCTTACTCACGACTGGTACTGCTCCCGTAGTTTCTGGCGTCGATACATCTCGGCGTAGTGGCCGTCGGCGGCGATGAGCTCATCGTGGGTGCCCTGTTCGACGAGGTGACCGTCGCGGAGAACAAAGATCTGGTCGACCTGGCGAAGGGCGTTGAACCGATGGGTGAGGAGGATGCTGGTGCGACCGGCCATGATATTCTTGAGGTGGTCCAGGATGTCGCGCTCGGTCTCGGTGTCGACGCTGGCCAGGGCGTCGTCCAAGATCAGAATGCGGGGATCGGTGAGGAGAGCGCGGGCGATGGTGACGCGCTGTTTTTGGCCACCTGAGAGCGTGACGCCCCGCTCTCCGACGAGGGTGTCGAGCCCGTTATTGAAACTGGCGATTTCGTCGCCGATGGCGGCGACCTCCAGGGCCTGGTCGATGCGCTGCGGTTGCGACAGGGGTTCGCTGAGATGCTCGGGGTCGTCGATGAGGGCAGAGACGGGGGCGCTCTTGTCGATGGTGGGGTCGTCGGTGAGGGCATCGATGCCAAAGCGGGCGTTATCACCGATGGACATGGAAAAGAGGAAGGGTTCCTGGGGGACGAAGCCAATCTCGGCGCGAAGCTGGCGAAGCGTGGTCTTGTCGACGGGCACATCGTCGACCTCGATGCGTCCCCGGTCGGGGTCATAGAGGCGGGCGATGAGCTTGACGAGGGTGGACTTGCCACTTCCGGTGCGGCCGACGACGGCCACAGTGGAGCCAGCAGGGATCTCCATGGAGATGTCTCGGAGGGCCGGCGTGCCGTCGTCGTAGCTAAAGGAGACATCGGACAAGGTGATCTTGCCGAGGGCGCTTCGACCCTCGTCGTCTGGTAGATCGATGGGATCGCCCTGGGGGTCTTGGAGTTCTGGCTCTCGCTCCAGAATTTCGCCGATGCGATCGAAGGCCGCCAGGCCGCGGTGCCAAATGGCAAATACCCAGCCCAGGGCGATGGTCGGAAAGACCAGGGCTACGATATAGCCGTTGAACTCGACGAAGGCACCGAGGCTCATGGTGCCTTCGATGACCCGACGAGAGCCCACAATGAGGACAATGAGGGTGCCGGAGCTGGCGATGAGGACGATGAGGGCATTGAGGAGCGCTCGGATTTTGGCCAATTTGAGGTTTTCCTCAAAATAGGTCTCATTGGCCTCACCGAATTGGTCGATCTCACGGTCCTCCAAGACGTAGCTTTTAATGACATCGATGCCGCTTAGATTCTCCTGCACGTGGGTGGACAAGTCGGAGAGTCGCGACTGGACGACCTTCGTTTGCAGGAAGAGGGCGTAAATGACGCGGCGGACACCGAGGAGCAAAAAGGGATAGGGGGCAAGGCATAAAAAGGTCAGGAAGAGGTCGACCTGAGCCATCCGGTAGCCGGCGATGAGATAGGCCACGAGGGTGTTGATGATATGCAAAAAGGGGATGGCGTAGAGCAGGCGGACGTAAGTGACGTCATTGGTGACGCGGCTGGTGAGGTCGCCCGTGGGAATGGCGCCGTAGAAGGCGGCCGACATCTTGGATAGATGGTCGTAGAGACCATTGCGGAGATCGTACTCGATGTAGCGGCCGCCGTTGAAGATGGTAATACGACTAAATACCCGGGCGATACCGGCGCCGACGGCCAGGGCCATGATGATGATGGCGGCGGTGACAACCTCGGATCGGACGGCGTCAAACTCGAACCCGTTCCCGTCGGTGGCCTGGCGCATGGTATCGATGGCGTCGCCCAGGAAGGCCGGGATGGCCAACGCCATGAGGTTGGTGATGATCAGAAATAGGGCACCGGCGGCAAACCAACTCAGATAGGGGCGGAAAAACGACCACAGGCGAGCGTTTCGCACCTTTGAGGGAAGGGAGAAATCCTCTTCAAATTGCCGGGGAGGTGTGGCCATACGCCAGATGCCGAAGGGGGAGTGAAAGACTCGGAGGGATTGCGCGCGGAATGGCGATCCCGGGGGGCCCTACCTAAACAGGAGTCGATGGAAGTGCAAGAGAGGATCGGGCTCAGTGGGGCCGAAGACCAAGGCGGGCCAGGCGTGGCACGTAGCCGTTGTCTGTGGACCAGGCGATATGAGCGGGGCGACCCTCCAGGGCGTCGGCGGTGACAGGCCCGAAGTCTCGGCTGTCCTGCGGGCGAGAGTTGTCAGAGGCCGGCAAGGTACGCTGGTCAGCCAGAAGGAAGAATTGGTCGTCTTCAAGCTCAAAGCGGTCGATGGGATGGTCGGCGCGGGGGCCGTGGTCGAGGCGGATGAGGTGGTGGTGGTGATCGATTTGCTCGCGCCACAGGGTCGTTGTGTCGTCTTTGATATCGTAGCGCTCGTAGTGGGCCTGTTGATCATTGATGGCCACGGTGTGACCGAAGAGTTGGATGTGCTCGTTGGGCAGACCGATGATGCGTCGGACGGTCAATTCACCGCTGGAGGGATTTCGGAGGACGACGAGGTCGCCGCGCTCCGGCGGGGCGTCGCCAAAGCCCGTGCGGTCGACGGTGACCCGATCGCCGGCCTCCAGATGAGGTGACATGGCGGTGTCATCGATGGCGACCACGGTGTGGAGATGGCGTGCTGAGACGTGAAGCGTGAGTGTCAGAGGGATGATGAAGGTGATCAGCGCAATGAGGGCGAGGATAAGGGGATGGCGAAGTAAGCCCGGGGAGGGGGGATCGTCGATGATGATGCGTCGCGCATCGCTGCCACGAGCCCAGCACAAAAAGGCCCAGCTTAGGATGAGGACGGCGGCTGGACCGAGGAGGAAAAATTGCCACAGGGACGCACCGATCACGAATAGCAGAAGGACGAAAATGGCACCGAGGTTGGTCAAAACAGCCGCCAAAGGACGCCCGGCGTACCAATGGCCGAGGCCGGGGGCGATGAACGCCAAGAGTCGGGCTGCCCAGGGACGCGCATGGGAGGCGTGGCCGTCGTCGGAATCAGAAGAGGGATCGGTGTCCTGGATGTCTTGTTGACTCATCGAGCGAAGCCCAAGGCAAGGAATCTGTCAGGGATCTTGGAATTTAGGTGGGTGTCCATCGGGGTGTCAACTACTGAACACCGGGCGTTCATTCCCGTCATCGGGGCTTGACCCGCTAAAAATAGCGAGGGCGATGGAACAAATGAAGGCGTAAAAGTTATTACGGTATAGGGATTGCACGGTTGACGAATGACATATTTCCTACGAGGACTAAAGGCGTCGAGCCCACCACGCGTGGTTCACCGATCAGATGAGAACTAAGATTTGGATTGATAGATGAGTCAACGACAGCAGCGCTTACCCGTATCGACCCTATTGGCATTGGTGGCGGTGGCCGTGGTGCCACTGGCGGTGGCAACGGGGTTTTCGAATTTTGAGCGGGCCCGTCAGGTGGTTCTGGCGGGGCTAGCGGCGATGAGTCTGGTGGTGTGGGGAGTGGAGGTGATTCGTCACCGGCGCGTTCGCGTCGCCTCCCCCGGAACGCTGGCGATAGGAGCGAGCTTTGTGGCCATGGTGGTGGGGTCCGTGGCGTGGTCCGGGGTGTGGAAATTCGGAACGATCAGTGCCGTGATGTGGGCCAGCCTGGGCGCCATCTTTTTGGTATTGGCGGCGCCCACCGGGAAGCGGGGCGTAGGCTTTTTGGATTGGGCAACCGCAGTGGGGGCGGGGGCCATCGGGGCAGCGGGCTTGGGGATCTACGATGCCCTTGGGGGCACGGCATTGAATCCGGTGTGGGATCCCGCGGGAGTGGCTGGTGGCTTCGACGGGATTGTATTCGCGGCGCTATTCTATGTGCTCGCGTTACCGCTACTCGTCGCCGGCGTGGCGTTGAGCAAAGGAGCGCGGCGGGTATTTCTGGGCGTGGCCCTTGCTGGTTCGGCGGTCCACCTGGCGATGGTGGTTCCCGGGGTCATGTTGGCCATGACGGCGGTCGTCATGGCCGCGATGGCGGCGGTGGTCGCGGGCCGTCGACGTACGGTGGATGCACACCGGCTCAAGGTGGCCGCCGGCGCAGGTCTGCTGGCGTTGGTCATCGGTGCCGGCGGTTGGATGGCGATGGACCGCCCGGATCGGGAGTCCGTGGCCGACGATCTTCCAAGGGTTGTGCAGTCCACCGACGACCTCGATGAGATGGCGCGTCACAGCGATCGCTCCTTCTGGTATTTTGATGCCGATCGCATGGAGGCCCCGCTGGACCTTCGATACCGGTCGTATCTCCAGAGTGTCAGCCGCGGCCTCTGGTCGCAGGAGCCGCTGGTGGGTCACGGTGCCGGTGGGTGGTGGCTAAAGCAGACCGACGTGATCGACGATTCCGATCCAGTGGTGCGGTCGATGTTTGAGCGCTATCCAGCGTTTCGGTCGCCCCATAGCGATCCGGCTCGCATCCTGGTGGAACAGGGGATCATCGGGATCAGCCTGTGGGTCTTATTCCTGCTATCACTCATCACGGTGATGGTGGGAGGCTGGAAAGGATTGAAAGGCCGACGAGAGGCGTCAGAAGAAGGCGAATTGAATGCACTGGCCTGGTGGGGGTTGTCGTCCACGGTGGTGTTGGGGGCGGCGTTAAGCGTGATCTACCCGGTGCTGGAGCTGGGCAGTTCGGCCGTGCTGTGGGTGGGCTCGGCCGCCGTATTGCTCTCCGTGGTGGGGGCGAAGACCGATGGGCGATGGAGTCGCACAGTGGAAGCCCGTCCCAACCTTGGGGTGGCTGTGGTGGTGGGAGTAGTGGCAGCGCTGGCGGCAGCGCTCCTTATGGTGCCCACGGTGCTCAACGCCAAGGCTGGCCTGGAGCGAGGTCATGGGGATCATCTCATGCTTCGCGGCCAGTTCTCACAGGCCATCGAGGCCTACGAGTCGGCGCATGAGACCTATCCGGCTCATGCCGATGTTCTGTACAATAAATCGCTGGCGTATCGTCAGACGGGCCGGAGTATTGAGGGGTTCGATGCCCTTGACGAGGCGTTGGTGATGCGTCCCCACGATGCGCGCTACGTCACGGACTATACGCGGATCATGTTTTTGCAGCAGCATATCGATACGGCGCTGGTGGCCGGCGAGGAGGCGACGCGCCTGGGGCCCAATTATCTGCCGGCCTACGAGGTATTGAGCGCGACGCTGGTCCGTCGGGCGCGGTATCAAAAAGTGGCGGATCTGCAGCGAGCGATCATGGAGCGGCAGCCGCCAAGCGAGGAGTATAATCGGGCCAAACGGCGCTATGCCATCATCCATGGGGACCACCTGGGCGATCCCGAAAAGGCGGTGGAACTTCTGGAGGAAGTCATCGAGGAGGTGCCTTTCGACGAGGAGCGCGAGTTATTGCGCAATCGCATCGATGCCTTCGAGCGCCAGATCGAGCGGGAAAAGCTTGAAGAGCAGGGGCTACCCATCCCGCCGGAGTTGGAGGAACACCACCACGACCACGATCATGACCACGATCACGGTCCCTTCGACCATCTAAGGGACAGCCTGGAGCACGACGTGGATGGGGATTTGCCGGATTTCCCGAGCCCCGGTGATCATGACCATGACCATAGCCATTAAGTGCTCCCACCAGCGGCCGGAGGAGCCAAGAGCACGACCGCGAAGGGGTGGGATCAAGATCGGTCACCTTGGTCCCCAATGATGGCCGGGAGGCGGCGGTGGCGAAGCGTGTTGAAAAATCGCCCTCGACGGGCCACAATGGCCGGCGAATCGCGATTTTGAGGCGGGCAGCACGCACCGCTTTTGACCGGTAGGCATCCAATCGTTCGGGACGGCTAGTATATGCAAAAGAAAGAAACCGCCATCGAGGTTAAGGTCGGAGCTTTGGTGATATTTTCGACGGCCCTGTTGGTGGCTTTCGTGATGTTGCT
>CAZMJS010000061.1:0-19878 GCA_964566695.1 uncultured Bradymonadales bacterium | reverse complement strand
GCCGGCCGGATCTCCACCACCGGATCCACCAGGCCCGTGGGCCGGATGATCTGCTCCACCACCACCCCCTGGCATTGCTCCATCTCGTAGTCCCCGGGCGTCGCCGAGGTATAGATGATCTGGTTGATCTTCTGCTCCCACTCCTCGAATTTCAGCGGCCGATTATCCAGCGCACTGGGCAGGCGAAACCCGTGTTCCACCAGCGTCTTCGTCCGCGAGCGATCGCCGCGATACATGCCCCCGATCTGGGGCACCGTCACGTGCGACTCGTCGACCACCAGCAGGTAATCATCGGGGAAATAATCCAGCAGCGTCGGCGGCGGCTGCCCCGGCTCGCGGCCCGTAAAGTGCCGCGAATAATTCTCGATGCCATTGCAAAAGCCCATGGACGCGATCATCTCCAGATCAAAGCGCGTCCGCTGCTCGATGCGCTGGGCCTCCACCAGCTTTCCCCGCGCCACGAACTCCTCGATCTGCTCGTTGAGCTCCTCCTGGATGGACTCCAGGGCGCTCTTCTTTCGCTCCGGCAGCACCACGTAGTGCGTATTGGGATAGATCGCCACCTTGCTGCGCTTGGCCAACCGCTTTCCCCGCAGCGGATCGATCTCATAGATCGCCTCCACTTCATCGCCGAAGAACTCCACCCGAATGGCCTGATCCTCTTCGTGGGCCGGAAAGATCTCCACGATATCGCCGCGCACCCGAAAGGTCCCTCGGTGAAAATCATTGTCGCGCCGCTCAAATTGCAGCTCCACCAGCTTCTCCAACATCTCCTCGCGGCGGATCACCTGACCTCGCTCCACCCACAACAGCATCCCCTGATAGGCCTCGCTCGATCCCAGCCCGTAGATGCAGGACACCGACGCCACGATGATCACATCATTTCGCTCAAAGAGCGCCCGCGTCGCTCGGTGGCGCATCCGATCGATGGCGTCGTTGATCGACGAATCCTTCTCGATAAAGGTATCCGACGACGGGATATAGGCCTCCGGCTGATAATAATCGTAATAGGAGACGAAATACTCCACCGCGTTATTGGGAAATAACCCCTTGAATTCGTTATATAACTGCGCCGCCAGCGTCTTATTGGGGGCCATCACCAACGTCGGCCGATTGACCTGCTCGATGGTATTGGCGATGGAAAAGGTCTTGCCCGTCCCCGTGGCCCCCAGCAGCGTCTGGTGCCGGTCGCCGCGCCTCAAGCCCTCGACCAGCTCCTTGATGGCCTGGGGTTGGTCGCCCTTGGGCTCGTACTCCGTGACCAATTCGAATGCGTCGTCACCTCGGGTTTCCATGGGCGCTCACTTCTCTAAACCAACCTAAATCTTCTCTCTCGCCGCCTTGATATGGCGCGACAGCGTCTTGACCCGCACCAGGCGCTCGTCGACATCCTCGATGAGCCCCTCTCGATCTGGGCCCTCCGCCGTCTCTCGCTGCACCTGCTCCAGCGCCTCTTCGACCTGGCTATAGAGCCGATCGCCGGCGTTTTCGATAAACTCTTTGAGGCGATCGCCATAATTGTGGATCATCTTCAGCAGCTCTTCTTCGATGATCTCGCTGGCCCGTCGAATCGCCTTCTCCCCTTCCTCCCGGGCCCGCTCCTTGATCTTGTCGTCGACCTTGCCCTTCAAGAAGAAGGCCAGCGCCGGCGTCGCCAGCGTCAACAGCCCGCCCACCAGCGCGTTGGCAAATAACAGGACCGACACCCCCAATGTTCCCAGGGCGAAGACGCTGACGTCGTAGCCAATGGTGTCCACCTCCATATCCAGATCCCCCTCCAGGCCCAACTCCTCGCGCAGCGTGCCCATCACCTCTCGCAGCGACTGGTTGGTGATCTCGATGATCTCCTCCGCCAACTCCTCCAGGCTCTCGGCGATCTCATCGCCCTCTCGCTCCAGCCAATCCTTAAACGAGTCCTGAATCCAATCGCCCAGGTAGCGCTTGACGTCAGCGGCGTCCGCCCGCTCCACCTGCACCGGCAGGGCCTCCACGAAATTCTCCGTAAATACCCGCAGATTATGCCGCGCCGTCGCCGCGATCCCTCCCACCCGATCGTCGACCCGATCCAGGTTCTCAGCGATCAGCTTGCGGGACTCCCGCAACTTCTCGTGCACCGCCGCGATCCGCTCCTCCAGGTCCTCCTTCTCCAGCCGATAGCCCTGGCGCTTGATCGCCAGGTTCTGCTCCATCATCGCCGCGATCCGAAGGGCCCCGCCCAGCGCGCTATCCAGAACGATCGCCTCTTTTTGCTCGCGTACAAATTGGCTCACATACCCCCGAAAGGCCACGAATTCATCGGCCGGCTCCTCCCCGCGCTGTTGCTTGGCCATGGCGTCGCGCGCCGAAAAGGCAAAGAGCTCCACCGGCCCGATCAACGTCTCCAGGCGCTGGCGGGCATAGGCCTCCACCTCCCTGGCCTCCTCTTCATCCAGGGCGTCCACCTTCCCCAGCACAAACAAAATGCGGTCTCGATTGGCCTTCAACAGCCGATCGCGGATGAACGTCACCTCGCTCTTCTTGAGCACCTGCGTGGCGTCCAACACATAGATGATCACGTCCGCCCGCGGCACATAGCCATAGGTGATCTCCACCTTCTGGCGCGAGATATCATTGACCCCCGGCGTGTCCACCAGCACCAACCCGTCGTCCAAAAACTCATTGGGATAGGCGATCTCCACATACTCCGGCCCCTCTTCCTCCTCGTCCACCGCTTCCACGGCCGGCCCCAAGTCCTCGTAGGCCAGGGGCACAAACTCCTGCTGGCGCGGCGGCTTGATGCGCGCCGAGGGCTCCTCGCCATGCACCAGATGGGTGATCACCGCCGTCGTCGGCGTGATCCCCATGGGCAATACCTCTTCTCCCAGCAGGGCGTTGACCACCGTCGATTTTCCGTGGTTGAACTCGCCGAGCACCACCAGGGAGACCTCCCCGCTTCGAAGCGCCGGCAGCCGCTCTTCTTCCACCTCTCGCCGCAATGAGTTCAGCCCCGTCTCCCCGGCCAGCTCCGCCAATTCCTCATAAAACTCGGCGATATGGTCCCGATCGATCCTCGCTTCGCTCATCTCCGCACCCTCTTTATCCATTGGTGTTATCCACTGGTATGTCCCTCGGCCCATCGCCGCTATTGGCCAGTCGGTTTCCGAAAAATAGGCCCTACGTCGACGCGGGTCTCGGCTCTCCTTGCGCCCATGATTGATGCCCTCCTGGGGGCAGCGCCATGGGCCTTGGCCTCCGGTCTCGTCACCCACCGACTGGATGCCAGGCCGTCACCGTCGATCTCCTCCGAGGCCTGACATGGCCGCTGTCTCCAGCGACGGGCCTTCCTCGGTGACATCGGGGCGATTCCCGGCTCAATCGGCGAGCATGATCCGGCTAAACTCCGGGCCCGGCCTCCCTCCTCAGAGGGCACCAGGGGCGAAGGCGTTCCTGAGTGGTCCGCGCCGCGCGGGCCACCTCCTGTGATTACATGACCTGAATGACTTTTTCCACCGCCCGGTCCACCTCATCCAGCGGCTCGCCTCCCTTCTCCCCCAACAAATTCCGATAATAGGCGCTCTCGGCAAACATCTTCAGCGCCTTCACCCGCTTCGGCAGATAGGGATGACTCGACATATACTCCTGGAACCTTCCCACCCCCTCGTCCAGATCATCGAGCTGGGCCATATACTCCTCCAGATCGATATCGTCGGACAACTTCGAGCTTCCCAGGGCCAACTTCATGATCGCCCCCAGGGCCGCCGCTTCATCTCGGCAGCACACCAACCCCGCCCGATCGCAGGTGATCTCACCTCGTCGACTCCATCCATTGAGGGCCACCCGCGCCGGCACGGCCGCCCACTTCACAAAACTGATGACCCCCTGGGCCAAAAATCGCGCCGCCGTGTGATACACCACGTGATTATTCTGGATATGCCCGCACTCATGGCCGATGACGAATTTCAGCTCCTGATCGTTGAACCGATCCACCAGCGCCGAGTTCAACACGATAAACGCCTCGTCATCCGTGCCGTAGGTCCCGGCGTTGAGGCTCGCCAGGTTCTGCGAGATATAGACCTTGGGAAGCGCAATATCGAGCTCCCGCGCGCACTCCACCACCAGGTCGTGGAGCTCTGGAAATTGGCGCCGGCTCACCCGTACGCTGCTCCCCAGCAGATCGCTCTTCTGGACGGCCTTCCAAAATCGGACCGTCGCCTCCACCACGATCCGCACCGGTCGCGCCCGATCCAGGCGCCGCAGCACTCGAAGATCCCCGGCGAAGGCGTACTCCCCAAAGCCCGTCTTCTCCTCGCGCCCACTCTCCGGCGCCTTGCGGCGATTGATATACTCCAAAAAATCAAAACTCTGGGCCGTCATGGTCGCTCCCATATCCGTGGCTTATTGGCTCACCAACTCGTCGAGCATCGCCGACAATATATCGGCCGGCGAGGTCTCGCGCAGCGCTGATTGTAAACGCACGCGGTCCACCGTCGACAACTCCGATAGATCGGCCCGCTCGATGGCGTCCACCACCCGCTTGAGGTTTTGGGCCTGCTCGCTGAGCTGCCCCCGGTCCAGATCCACCCCATTGGCCGGCGCCGCCTCCTCCGAAGCCCCGGCCTGCCGGGCCTCCTCCAGCGCTTCTTGAAGCGTCGCCACTTCCTCCTCCAGCGACGCTACCTCCTCCTCCAGCGCTTCGACCTGAGCCTCATCGCCCCCCGTCTCGGCCTCGGCCTCGCGGGCCCGCTTCTTCTCCAGGCGAAGTCGCTGCTTCAACCCCTCCACCTCACTCTTTAGGCATCCCTCGTTTTCGCGCAGCGCCTCTAGCTCCGCCTCGGCCTTCTGGCGGGCTTCTCGCTCCTCGCTCAACGCCTCCAACTGCGCCTGCGCCTCGTCTCGAGCCGTCGTCGCCCGCTCCAGAGCTTCCTCCAGGTCGCTGGCGCTGCGATCCAGATCGTCTCGCTCCTGGATGACCTCGTCGAGGTGGCGCTGGACGTCGCGGTTTCGGCTCTCGTACTCCGCCAATAGCCGCTCCTGACGCTCCACCTCATCGCGCAACTGGCGCACTTCCTCCTCATTGGTATCGCTCTTGGCGGCCTCCAGTTGCTCCTGCAGTCGATCGGCGCGCCGCTCCAACTCGTCGATGCGGTTGCGCTTGCGTTTCAGGGTGTCTTCGCGCTCCTCTAGCTTTTGCTTCAGCTTTCGCGCCTGCCTTTCTCCCTCGGAGGCCGAATCCAGATCCAGGCGCAGATCGTCGATCTTTTCATGGGCCCGCGCCAGACGATCTTCGACCTCGTCGCGCTCCTCTCGGGCTCCCTCCAGCGCTCGCTCCAGCCGCTCGATCTCCTCTTCCAACTCCGCGCTGTCTCCGCTCTCTGCCGACTGCGTACGGAGTTGCTCCACCTCCGCCTGCACCTTCTCCTTGGCCCGCCGCACCTCGTCGGCTTGATCCCGGTAAAAATCAGCGTCGTTTCGCGCCTCCTCCAACGTCTTTCGCAGCCCCTCCAACTGGTCTTCCAACTGTTCGACTTCCCGGGCCTGCCGGTCGGCCAGCTCTTGGATCGACGCCTTCTCATCGCGCAGCCGCTGCAACTCCTCATCGTCCACCGATGGGCCGGATTCCGGCATCGGGTCTTCGGCCAGCGCCCCAAAATCCACCCCACCTTCCATCCCCGTCGGCGCCGGCTCTCGCATCGTCGACGGCTCCATCTCCGCCACCGACCCCTCGTTGATACCCACTAAGCCTTCCCCCATCCCCACCGATGGCTGCTGACCAAATCCTCCGCCGGCTTGCACCGCCGGCTGGGCGCCCGACACCCCGCCCTGGTTGGACATATTCGGCGTCTGACC
Source organism: uncultured Bradymonadales bacterium (assembly GCA_964566695.1). Lineage (GTDB taxonomy): Bacteria > Myxococcota_A > Bradymonadia > Bradymonadales > Bradymonadaceae > SLJM01. Next base: position 14,052 of record CAZMJS010000061.1, on the reverse strand, counting down.
AAATCCCTGCACCGGCGCCGACTCCCCGGCCTCCTCGAAAAATTTCAGGATAAAATCGCCGCACCAGATCTCGTCGCCGTGGCTCAGCGGCCGCGGCTCATAGATCTGCTGGCGCCGCCCATCGACGATGATGTAGGTGCCATTGGAACTATTGAGATCGACGACCTCGTAGCGCCCGCTGTCGTAGCGGAACTCGGCGTGCTTTCGGGACACCGACTTGCGATTGGAGCGCACGGTGCAATCCGTCGCTCGACCAATGGAGACCACCGGCGACTCCGGGCCCAGCGGCACGGTCAATTCTCGGCCCGACGGATCGGTATACACAAGCTTGGCCACGACGTTCACTCCTTTGGCTCTTCAGGGGGCATCGACGACAACCGCTTCTTTGCCTTCTTTGTTCTGCTCGCATCATAGGCCCCCCGCCTCGCACAGGTCAATTCCGCCGCCGCCCCTTCGGCGATCTTTTATTGGACTTTCCTCACCCAGGTGTCCAGCTTTTATCTCAGTCCCACAGCATTGACCCGGGAGGGGGAATCATGACCTTATTGGCCGACACCATGTCGGCGATCGCCGATCGCCACCCACATCGAAGCGCCCTCGTCATCGACGGCCACCACCTCAGCTACGCCACCGTGATGCGCCGCGCCCGCCGCATCGCCGCTGCCCTCGTCGACGCCGGCCTGCCCGATCACCGCCGCCCCGCCTGCGTCGCCATCCTCGCCGACCACAGCCCCATCGCCTATACCGCCCTGGTGGCCCTCGCCCTGCGGGGCCACGTCGCCGTGCCCCTGGACCCGGCCCACCCCCCGGCCTATCTGCGCACCTGCCTGGCTCGCGCCGACGCCCAGGCCCTCATCGCCGGCCGCGAAGCCCTCGATCGCCTGCCCCACCTCCTGCGCCAGGCCGGCCGCCCCCTTCCCATCGTCCACCCCGGCGAGGCCCACCGGGAGCTACCGGCCCGCTTCCGACGCCACCGCTTCCGAGCCCTTCAGGACCTCGACCCAAGCCCGCCCTCCCATCCGCCGGCCGCCCCCGACGGCCCGGCCTGCCTCCTCTTTACCCCGGGCACCACCGACGCCCCACAGGGCGTCCTCCTCCACCAACGAGCCCTCGTCAGCCACCTCCACCGATGGCACCAACGCCTGGCCCTTCGCCCCGGCGAGCGCGTCGCCCAGACCTTTGAGCCCGGCTTCGATCTGGCCCTCCACACCACCTGGTCGACCTGGATCGCCGGCGCCACCCTCGTCGTCTGGCATCGCCGCGCCAACCACACCCCGGCGGCCTTTATCCGCCACCACCGCATCTCCCACTGGGCCTGCCTACCCACCCTGGCCATGGGCATGCATCGCCAGGGCGACCTCGCCCCGGAGGCCTTCCCCTCCCTTCGCACCACCCTCTTTGGTGGCGAGCCCCTGCCCGCTTCCCTGGTCGCCCACTGGGCCCGATCGGCCCCTCGTTCGCGCATCGTCCATCTCTATGGCCCCACGGAGGCCACCATGGGCGTCGCTGCCTACGACTGCCCGGCCCCCGGTCAACCGCCGGCGGCCCACGACGGCATCGTCTCCCTGGGACACCCCCTGGGCGGCCATGACCTTCGCATCGCCGACCCCGACGGCCATCCCCGCGCCCTGGGCCAGATCGGGGAATTATGGCTCTCCGGCCCCTCCGTCATCGACCGCTACGCCTGCGGCGGCGACCCCCACCGCTTTGCTCGGGCCGACGGCCGCCGCTGGTTTCGCACCGGCGATCGCGTGCGCCTCGATCCCCTGGGACGCCTCTCCTTTTACGGCCGCCTGGACCACTCCTTTAAGCTCCGCGGCCACCACGTCCAATTGCCGGCCATCGACCGCGTTTTGCGCCGCGCCTGCGGCCATCCCATGGCCTGCGCCGTGGGCTGGCCTCGCCATCAGGCCTCCGTCCTGGGGCTCGTGGGCGTCGTCGCCACCGACGAGGACCTGGACCGCCACCGCCTTCTGGCTCACTGCCGCCGCCTGCTTCCCCCGGCCCTGGTCCCCGACGCCATCGTCACCAGCGATCACCTCCCCACCACGTCCCGGGGAGCCATCGATCGCTCCGCTCTCTGCCGTTTTCTCGACCGTCACCCCCAGGAGGTATAACCGTGCAGACCTATTCCCGTGCAGCCCTCGACAACGCGCTCCAGGCCTGTCGCCTCCCCCGAGGGGGCCTGGTCCTCGTCCACACCGCCCTCTACGCCCCGGGCCGCCTGGCCGACACCCCGCTGGTGGAGATCTCCTCTCGCCTCTACGCCGCCCTTCGCCGACGCATGGGCCGCCAGGCCACCATCGTCGTCCCCGCCTTCTTTGAGGCCTTTCGCCGCGGCGAGCCCTTTGACCGCCAATACACCCCGGCCACCGGCATGGGCAGCTTCGCCGAATATATTCGCCTGCTCCCCGACAGCCGCCGCTCGCCCCACGCCCTGCACTCCATCGCCGCCAACGGCCCCCTGGCCGACACCCTCGCCCAGCGCGACACCCCCAGCGCCTTTGGCAAGGGCGGCCCCTTTGACGCCCTCATCGACTACGACGCCCACATCCTATGCTTCGGCTGCACCGTTCAATCCTCCTGCCTCATCCGATGGGCCGAAGAGCGCGTCGGCGTCCCCTACCGCCGCTGGACCATCTGCCGCGGCCGCTACATCGACGACGACCAGGAGTCGCGACGTAGCTTTCACGCCTACGCCGGCCGCGACGGCCGACACCCCAACCTCTCGCTTACGCCCATTCGAAACACCCTTCTCCAGGACGACCAGCTTCGCCGCGCCGACCTCGGCGCCAGCCTCGTCGAATCCTGCCGAGCCCAGGACTTCGTCGTCGCCGCCACCGACATCCTTCGCCAAAATCCGCGAGCCCTCATCGAAAATCAACCCACTGACGGCCAACGCCGTTCCCCTTCTCCCTGAGCATTTCCCGACCATCCATTCACCCCGACCGCTAACTCACCCTGACTCCATGGAGAACCCATCATGAATCCAAGCACCGCTCCTTCCGGCGCCTCCCCCATTCGCATCACCTGGGGCCACAAGGTCGTCGATCTCTCAAAGCACATCGACGACATTCTCCCCTGGTTGGCCAAAAAAGACCGCTCTTATCTGCGCCAACTCTTTGGCCAATTCGACGTCCAAAACGTGCTCGCCCGCTGGCTAAGTCGCCCCTCCTCCGAATTTTCCCTTCGCCGCCTCCGGGTCCTCCTGGAGGACGGCCGCATCGCCGGCGGTTATCTGGCCACCGCCGGCGGCGAACTCAGCGGCTGCCGGCGCGCCGATCTACTGGCTCTGGCCCGCCACCACGAGCGCCTTAGCTATCGCGACCTGCGACAGCGCCTGACCACCTTTGACGAACTCTTCGCCCCCGTGGAGGACCACGACTTCTATATCTCCTCCCTGGGTCTTCTGGAGTTCGCCGCCGGCCGCGGCCTGGACTATCGCCTCCTCGACGACTGCCAACACCGCGCCCAGCAGGGCGGCTTTGGGCGCCTGCGCGTCGACGTCAACGAGCGACATCGCGACCTCGTCCAATGGTATCGCACCTATGGCTTCCGCCCCATCTATCGCGGCAAGAGCAACGATGGGCACCTGCGCTATCTGGCCCTTAGCTGTCAGGTCTGAACACCATCCGTGGGCCCTCGCCCCATCCAGAGGCGTGGGCCTCATAGAATTCGCCCACAAAATCACTGGGCCTGGGCTCTCGGATCTCCGGGAACCGGGCCTCCACCGCTCGCTTCCACTCCGGAAGCCGCGGCAGCACCATCGACGCCGCCGTCGCCGCCGCCGATGTCCCAAAGGCCGTCGTCAGGCCCACCGGTCCCAGGGGCCGACACCCCAGCAGGTGGCTGATCACCGGCGTCTCGATCAACACCAGCAGCGCCCCCGCCGACCCCACACCGGCGATCCACACCGGCAGCGTCGGCTTGGCCGTCGTCAGCGTCTGGCCCAACTGCGATAATACCACCGTCAACAGACCCACCGTGGAGGCCCGCCTTCCCTGGAAGGTATATCGCGCGATATTCCAGGCCATAAAACTCGACGTCGCCGTCACGCCGGCGCGCATCAAGATATCGCGCTCCAGGGCCTCTCCCAGCGACTCCTCCGGCCCCTCGTGCAGCAACTGGTCGGGCGTGATATCCGGCGGCGGGCGCAGGGCGATGGCCATCGACGGCGCCACGTCTGTAAATAGGTTGACCAATAGGAGCTGACGGGCATTGAGCGCCGGGATGGTCTTGACCAGCCCGCTGAGCACCATAAAGCCCACCTCCCCCATATTTCCCCCGATGAGGATGGACACGGCGTCGCGCACCGACCGCCACATCGCTCGCCCCTCCACGATGGCGTCCACAAGCGTCTCGATTCGCCCATCGGCCACCACCAGATCGGCGGCGTCCTGCGCCGCCGTCGCCGCGTCGGCCCCCAGGGCAATCCCGGCGTCCGCCAGCCGAATCGCCGCCGCGTCATTGCCGCCGTCGCCCGTCATGGCCACCGCCATCCCTGCCCGTTGCAGGGCTTCCACGATCCGCACCTTATGCGCCGGCGTCATCCGGGCGATCACCGTCGTCGACGGCAATACCTCTTCCAGTTCGTCATCGTCCAACGCGTCGATCTGATCGCCCGTCAGCACCTCATTTTGGTGCGCAATCCCCACCTTCTTGGCGATGCGACGCGCCGTCTCCGGGTGATCCCCTGTGAGCATCATCATCGACACGCCGGCTCGCTTGATGGCCTCCACGGCGTCTATCGCCGTGCGCCTCAGCGTATCCGTAAAGGTCACAAACCCCAGAAACTCCAGGTCCTGAACCTCTTCCGGGTTCAGGTTGTCCATCTTCCCATCGTAGGGCCGCGCCCCCACCGCCAAGACGCGGTAGCCCTTGGCCGCCAACTCCTCAGCCCGCGCCAATAGCGTCGCCCGTCCTTCCTCATCCAACGCCATCGGACCGTCGGCGCCAGCCCGGCTCCCACTTCTCGCAATCACGGCCTCCGGGCTTCCCTTCACCGCCAGATCGAAGCGCTCTCCCTCACCCAGAGTGGCGTGGAATGACAGCTCCGTCTTAAACGGCACCTCCGCCTTCGGCGACCACCGACCGCCGTCGATCCCCAACTCTCGTCCCCCTTCGATCACAGCCCTGTCCGTGGCGTGGGGCACGTCCTCCCGATCGCCGATGGGCGTCGCTCGATAGGCATTCTCCAGCACCGCCTTATGCGTCGACGACCAGCCCGTGTCGCTGGCCTCCAAAAAGCGGTCCATATCGCACACCCCCGCCAGCTCCAGGGTGCCCTCCGTCAGGGTCCCCGTCTTGTCCAGGCACAACATATCGCAGCGCCCAAGCGCCTCCATGGCCCGCGGGTTGTGCACGATCACCTGGCGCTCCGACAGACGCCTCGCCGCCGCCAACTGGGCCGCCGTCGACAGCAGCGGCAACCCCTCTGGTACCGCTCCCACCGCCAGATTGACCGCCGGCCCCACCAACTCCTTGAGCGGGTGGCGCCGCAATATGCCGAGGCTCATCAATAGGGCCCCGCTGACTCCGGCAAAGGGAAGCGTCATCTCCGAGAAATACTCCAGCCGTCCCTCCACCCCTTCGGCCTTATCCGTTTGTTTTCGCCCCAACCACCGCGAGCGCTGTACCTCCGTATCCGACCCGATGGCCACCACCACCGCCCGGCACTTTCCGGCCACCACGGCCGTGCCGTCGTATAGCATGGAGTGACGCTCCGCCGGCCGGTCCGCAAAGCTCGGCCCGCTATGCTTGATCACCGGCACCGACTCCCCCGTCAGGCTCGACTCATCGACCTCCAGGTGCCGAGCCTCCAACACGCGGCAATCGGCGGGCACCACCTGGCCGGCCTCCAGCTCCACCACATCGCCCACCACCAATTGATCTTCATCGACCCAGTCCCACTGCCCGTCTCGCTTGGCCTGCACCTTCACGGTCTCCCGCCGGGCCATCTCCGCGATCGCCGACTCCGCCTTGAAGCGCTCCGCTCCCCCGACGATCCCATTAAACGCGATCACCGCTCCCACGATGGCGGCGTCCGTGATCGATCCCACCATCGAAGACACCACCGCCCCTCCCACGAGCACCGGCGTCAGCGGGTTGGCCAGCTCTTTGCCCATCGCCTGCATCAGTCGCCGGCGGGCCGACGGCATTTCTCTGTGCACCATCTCCCGCGCTTCCACATCGCTGCTCCGAAGCCCCTGGACACTGGAGTCCAGCGTCTCGAAGACATCGGAAAGGCGCATTCGGTGCCAGGGCGTCGGCTTCGGCGGCGGCGGTTTCACCCGCCGGCCCACCCTCTCGCCTCTAAACGCCCCGTACATCAAGGCGATCACCGACACCAGGTTCACCGTCGTCATCACGCGATCGGGCGCCGTATTCTCCAGGCCCCGGACCGCCGTCAGGGCGCCGATCCCGGCTCCCGCACCGGCCAGCATGGCGCATATTTTGGACACCTGACGGGCCTTGACCATGGCGTCGATCCACACCGCGATATCCGTCACCTCATCTTCCGCCAGGATGTCGGCCGACCAGGGGATTTCCTTTCCCTCTTTGACAACCCCCAGGCTGCAATCGGCCTCCACCATCGCTCGCCGATCACGGCACCCCACAAAGCCCACCACCTGATAATCGCGCTGGATATGCCGGATAAAGCGATAGAGCCCCTCATGGGTCTTGATGCGATCGGGCTGAAATTGCTCCATTTCCTCCGGCCGATCGCTGGCGATGATGAGCTCCAGGTCGGCCTGGCGAATGCTCTCCACGATCATCTGCGATCCGGGATCCACGACGCTGCGAAGCGACATCAATGCCCGCACCTCACCCCCCTCACACAACGCCAATAAGTCCCCCCGCGCCCCGCCCTCCCGAAGCTCCGCCACCCACGCTTCCGGTGGATCCACCTGGGAGGCCGGCTGCAGGGACCACCCCTCCTCATCCTCCTGAACCTTATCGGGCTCCAGGGGATCCAATAATTGACTGGCCCGGTCGTAGAGCGTCACCCGATCCTCATCCGGATCGCCCACCAGCCGTCCCAGGCGCCACCGGTCGGTCATCAACATCGAATCGTCGACGATTACGCAGTCGATCCGATCCAGGCGCCGAAGGGCCCCCGGGTGCATGACCACCATATTTCGTCGCGTCAATACACTGGTTAGACGCGCCCCAAAGGAATCTCGACCGTATCGCGCCGGCTTCGGCAGCGCGTCCAACAGCGCCGTGATCGCCTGGTCCAGCTCCTGGGTGTCCGCCAACCCCACGAAGAACCCGCCCAGCGACATATTCCACACATCCTCGGCGTATTCCTCGATCGGTCCGTCCGGCATCTCGGTGGGCCGCTCCGGCTTCGGCCACCGCGGCGACGCCGCCCGCTCCGGCCGATCGCATAGCTCGGGCTCGCGCTTCTCCCAGGCCGCCTTTCGATGCACCGACTCCACGTAGCGCCCGGCCTGAAAGAAGAAATCCAATACCGGCCCCACCACGCCTGAACCCATCCCTTGGATCAATGGATTGCCCACCCCGATCGACATATCCGTCGGCGTCGTCCCCAACCGCGCCTCAATCGCCTCTCGAATATGGGGTACATTGTCCACGATCGTCATCAGCGACGCCATATCGACGCGCCGCCTGCCCGGCTTTCGCCGAAAGACCTTCATCGCCATCCCCATCGACGCCCCCACCACGTCCGCTCCCATGCGGACCATGCCCCTCAAAATGGGTTCATCGTCCCCCGGGTGATCGGACTCCCCTTCGTGAAATCGGTCTTCCCCAAAATGAAAGCGCCGGTCCACCTCGTCGGCCACCGCCAGGATCTCTTCCTCGCTCAACTGGGTCTCATTCCACGCCACCACCATGCGCTCCGTCGCCCCGTTGGCGGCTGCCCAATACACCCCTTCCAGGGCTTCCAGCTCCCTCTTAAGCACCTCCGCCAGGTCCTGGAACTCCTCCAGCTCCATATCCGGCAGCTCCAGATGCAGCTTTCCCGGCGACGACCAAAATCGTCGGTGCACCACCCCAAACAGGTTGCTCAAACTATCCAACCCTCGGGCCGGCAAAAAATCGCTGGGTTTCATCATGACCTATCCGTACAGCCAATGCTCACCATTCAATGGGTAACACCCATCACCATAATCCCCGCCATCGCATTTTCTAGGCACTTGTTGCCTCCACGCGCTCAATGGATCGGCGTCTCGGCATCGGAAGGCCCCGACAGCACATCCGGCGGCAATAGCGGCTTCGACAGCCGCTCCATGAACTCCTCCGGATCATCGAGCTTCAGCGCATGCCCCAGTACCTCATCCATATGCTCCACCCACACCACGTCCATCTGGTTGCGGATCTGCTTGGGCACATCGCTCCAATCCTTCTTATTTTCCTTGGGCCCGATCACCGTCTTGATCCCACCTCGGTGGGCGGCGATCGCCTTTTCCTTGAGCCCTCCCACGGGCAACACGCGGCCGCGCAGCGTGATCTCTCCCGTCATCGCCACATCGTGCTTCACGGGGATCCGCGTCAGCGCGCTGACGATACTACAGGCCATGGTGATCCCCGCCGACGGCCCGTCTTTGGGAAGCGCCCCTTCCGGAAAGTGAATATGCAGATCCACCTTCTGGTGAAAATCCGGGCTCAACCCCAGGTTCATGGCCCGCGACCGCACATAGCTCATCGCCGCCTGCGCCGACTCCTGCATCACGTCGCCCAGCTTTCCCGTGATGATGAACTTGCCCTTTCCAGGCATCACCGTCACCTCGCTGACCAACATCACGCCCCCGTATTGGGTCCAGGCCACCCCGTTGGTCATTCCGATCTCACTGCGATCCTCGATGCGCCCCTGCGTGAATTTGTGCTTACCCAGATAATGGGGCACGGAGCGCGCCCGAATGGTAAAGGACTGATCCTTTCCATCACTCACCACCTTGCGAGCGATCTTTCGGCAGATCGTGCCCACCTCGCGCTCCAGGTTTCGCACTCCCGCCTCTCGCGTATAGTGGTTGATCACCCGACTGATCGCGCTATCCGTAAAGTGGACATCCACGTCGTCCACCCCGTTATTCTTGAGCTGCTTGGGCACCAGGTACTGACGGGCGATCTGAAGCTTCTCAAAATCCGTATACCCCGGAATCTGGATGATCTCCATGCGGTCCCTGAGGGGCGCCGGGATCTCCTGGAGATTATTGGCGGTGCACAAAAACATCACATGCGACAGATCGTAGTCCAGATCCAGATAGTGATCGTTGAACGTCGCGTTTTGCTCCGGATCCAACACCTCCAGCAGGGCGCTCGATGGGTCGCCTCGAAAATCCGTCGACATCTTGTCGACCTCATCCAAGAGCATCACCGGATTATTGCTGCCGGCCTTGCGGATCTGCTGGATGATCTTGCCCGGCAAGGCGCCGATATAGGTGCGCCGATGCCCGCGAATCTCTGCTTCATCGCGCACTCCACCCAGGCTCAGTCGCACAAATTTGCGGTTCAGCGCCCGGGCCACCGATCGACCCAGCGAGGTCTTTCCCACCCCGGGCGGGCCCACCAGACACAAAATCGGCCCCCTCGGCTTTTTGATCAGCGCCTTGACCGCCAGGTATTCCAGGATCCGCTCCTTGGGCTCCTCCAGCCCATAGTGATCGGCCTCCAGCACCTCTTCGGCCCGCTCCACGTCCAGCCGGTCCTCAGTCACCTCCGTCCAGGGCAACGACAGCACCCAGTCGATATAATTTCGCACCACCGTCGCTTCGGCGCTCATGGGGCTCATCATCTTGAGCTTCTTGAGCTCCCGCGCCAGCCGCTCCTGGGCCTCGTCGGACATCTCCTTTTCTTCGATGCGCTCCGCCAACTCCTCGATCTCGTTTTTGAACTCGTTTTGGCCGCCCCCGCCTCCCTTTTCCTTCATCGAGTCTTGGACGTCTTTGAGGTATTTATCGTCCTGCGTGCGCTCCATCTGCTTCTTGACCCGCGAGCGGATCTTCTTCTCCACCTTCAGCAGTTCGATCTCCTCCTGCATCAGCTCGTAGAGCTTGCGGAGCCGATCGCCGACGTCCAACTCCTCCAACAGCGACTGCTTATCCGCCAACTTCAGCGCCAGCTGAGCGCTGATCGTATCCGCCAGGGTCGACGGCTCTTCCAGCCCACTGACCTTCTCCACCATGTCGGAGGGGATGCGCTTATTGAGGTTGACATACTCCGAAAAGGCGCTCTTTAGCGTCTTGATCAACGAGCCTAGCTCCCGATCGATCTCCGCCGGATCGTCAGCCAACTCCCGGTAGCGCACCTGAAAATAGGCATCTCCCTCCAGGTACTCCAGCAGCTCCACCCGCTGTTCACCCCGCACCCGGACTTTCACCGTGCCATCGGGCAGCCGGAAGAGCTGATCGATCTTGGCTCGCGTCGCCACCCGATAGATATCGTCCGGTCCCGGCTCATTGGTCTTGGCCTTTTTCTGGGCCGACAACAGGATCCGGCGATCCATCTTCATCGCCTGATCCAGCGCCGCAATGCTCTTGTCGCGGCCCACAAATAGGGGGACCTTCATCGCCGGAAATACCAGGATGTCCCGAAGGGGAAGCAGGGGAAGGATGGGGGTCGATTCGGCGCCCGAAGAAGCGTCGTCTCTGCTCATAGCCTAAGCTCGTGGTCTGGAGGGATCCTGCATGGGTCGTTGATGGCGCCTGACGCTGGGTTTATGCCGACTCGGCGGTCACCCGATCGAGGTCAATGCCATCGTTGCGTGCCTGTTTTACCATCTCCTCGGTGATCGTCACTTCCGTGATATCTTCCCGATCCGGCAGATCGTACATCAGGTCGATCATCAACTGCTCCAGGATCGATCGCAAGCCCCGAGCGCCTGTCTTGTGCTGCAGCGCCGCCCGCGCCACCGAGCGCAGCGCCTCCGGCTCAAAGCTCAGGCTGACCCCGTCGATGCGAAATAGCTTGCGGTACTGCTTGACCAATGCGTTCCTCGGCAACGTCAAGATCTTGACCAGATCTTCTTCTTCCAACTCCCTCAGCGTCGCCAACACCGGCACCCGGCCCACGAATTCGGGGATCAACCCAAATCGCATCAGGTCTTCCGGCTGCAGATGATGCAACAGCTCGCTGAGCGATTGGTCTTCCGCTTTGCCCACATCGCCGCCAAAACCCATGCGCTTGTCGCCAATGCGCCGCGCGATCACCTGCTCCAGCCCCGAGAACGCACCGCCACAGATAAACAGGATATTCGTCGTGTCGATATGCAGAAAATCTTGCTGGGGATGCTTCCTTCCACCTTTGGGCGGCACCGACGCCACCGTCCCCTCGATGATCTTGAGCAAGGCCTGCTGCACCCCTTCGCCGCTGACGTCGCGGGTGATCGACGGGTTCTCGCCCTTGCGCGCCACCTTGTCGATCTCGTCGATATAGATGATGCCACGGCTGGCCTTGTCGACGTCTCCGTCGGCGGCCTGCAGCAAGTTGACGATGATATTCTCCACGTCCTCGCCCACATATCCCGCCTCCGTGAGGCTCGTGGCGTCGGCGATGGAAAACGGCACATCCAGAATCCGCGCCAGCGTCTGCGCCAACAGCGTCTTGCCGCTGCCCGTGGGGCCGATGAGCATGATATTGGACTTCTCCAACTCCACGTCGTCGGCGTCGCGGTGACCGTCCACCCGCTTATAGTGGTTGTGCACCGCCACCGATAGCACGCGCTTGGCCTTTTCCTGGCCGATGACGTACTCGTCAAGCGTCTTCTTGATATCCATCGGCGCCGGCACATCGGCCAGCGTATTGGCCCGCTGCTCCCGCTCCACCTCTTCGTCAATGATATTGCCGCACAGGCCGATGCACTCATCGCAGATATAGACCGTCGGCCCGGCGATGAGCTTTTGAACCTCTCGCTGGCTCTTGCCGCAAAACGAGCAGCTCAGATTGCTCTGTCCGTTGCCATTATCCTTGTCGTTCGCCATGTGAACACCTGGTGTTTTCGTGCCCGCTCCACGGGTCTTCAATGATCGAGACCGGCCATCGCATCGTTGCCATGGCCTGCTCGCGCGTCTACGTCCCTCAGAACGGTGGAGTCGACGCCCTTATTTCCCTTCGACCTGTTTGTCTCGTGGACTGACCACTTCGTCGATCAACCCGTATTCCTTGGCATGCTCGGCATTCATGAAGAAATCCCGATCCGTATCGGCCTTGATCCGCTCCATGGGCTGCCCCGTGGCCTCCGACAGGATCGCGTTGAGGCTGCGCCTCAGCTCCAAGATCTCCTGCGCCTGAATATCGATATCCGTGGCCTGGCCGCTCAATCCCCCCATCATCGGCTGATGGATCAGGATCCGCGAGTTCGGCAGCGCATAGCGATGCCCCGGCTCTCCCGCCGCCAGCAGCACCGCCCCCATCGACGCCGCCTGCCCCAGGCAGATCGTCGTCACCGGCGCCTGGATATATTGCATGGTGTCGTAGATCGCCAATCCCGCCGTCACGCTCCCTCCCGGCGAGTTGATATACAGCGATATCTCCTTGTCCGGATCTTCGCTCTCCAAAAATAAGAGCTGCGCGATGATTGAATTGGCGATCATATCGTCCACCCCTTGGCCCAGAAAAACGATCCGGTCCTTGAGCAGACGACTAAAGATATCCCAGCCGCGTTCGCCGCGGTGGGTCTCCTCTACGACTCTGGGAACAAAGCCCATATACCATGCCTCGCTTGATTGGATCCTGATGACCTAGCTTCTCATGCCTAGGTTACTCATCTTCCTCGTCGCCGTCGACCTCTTCTTCGACCTCCGGCGTCGGCCACTCCACCTCGTTGATCGTCGCTTCCGCCAACAGGTGATCCTTGACCTTCTCCAACAGCACCTGAGCCTGCGCCTGGCGCGCCACGTCCGGCTGCTGCTGCACAAAGCCCATGAATTGCTGAAGCGGCACGCCCATCTGCTGCGCCTGCTGCTGGAAGTGCGCCCGCAGATCCTCTTCTTGGACCTCTACCTTCTCTTTCTGGGCGATCTCCCTGAGCAAAAACTCATCTTTGATCTGCTCCACGACCTGGTCGCGCATATCGTCTTTTAGATCGTCGACGCTCAGTCCCAGATCGGCGGGGTTGATGCCCTGCTGCTGGAACATCTGTAGCTGGCGCTCCGCCGACTTCTCCACCTGCTGGTCCACGAATTTCGGCGGCAGGTTAAACTCGTTCTGCTCCTTGAGCTTGCCCAATAGATCCTTAATGGCCTCTTGGCGGGCCTGCCCATCTCGCTGCTCGGCGATCCGCTCTCGCAGATTGCTTCGAAGCTCCAGCAGCGTGTCGCCCTGGCCGGTCTTGGCGGCGAACTCATCGTTCAATTGCGGCAGCGACTCCGTCTCCACCTTCTTGACGTTCAGGCGGATGGGGATCTCCTCGCCGCGCAGCTCTTCCACCGGGAAGTTGTCGCCCAGCTCGATATCCGTCTCCAGCGTGGCGTCCAGATCGGCGCCATCCAGGGCGCTGTCGATGCCCGGCAGCGCCTGGCCCGAGCCCACCTCGATCTCCACGTCGTCGCCGGCCATATCTTCCAGCTCCGGGTGATCGCTGAGCGCTTCGAAATCAAGGGTCACGAAATCGCCGGCGCTGATCGTCTGGCGAAGGGCCACCGGATTGCGGTCGGCGTGCTGGCGGCGCAGCGCCTCCAGCTCCTGCTCCAGCGCTTCGTCGTCCACCTCTACCGTCGGCTTGTCCACTTCCAGGCCAAGGTAGCCCACCGGATCGACCTCCGGACGCAGCTCCATATACACATCAAAGGTCAGCTCGTCGTTGCCATCGCCGGGCACGCCCGTGATCTGGGGCTGGTCGATATGCAACACATTGCCCACCTCTTGGATCAACTCATTGACCTTGTCGTTGACCAACTGCTCCACCACCTCGCGCGTCACCTCTTGGCCATAGCGCTGACGCATGACGTCCATGGGCACATTGCCCTTTCGAAACCCGTCGATATTCACGTCTTTTCGCAGCTCCCGGAGCTGATTATTGATTTGCTTTTCAAAGTCTTCTTTGGGCACCGTCACGTTTGCCGTTCGGGTCAACTCACCGGTTTCTTC
>CAZMJS010000060.1:0-20229 GCA_964566695.1 uncultured Bradymonadales bacterium | reverse complement strand
ACGATGGCCAACAACCGCCTCCAGATAAAAGCCGGTCCCCTTGACCTCGAGCTCCACGGAGAGCCCGACTATATTCGCGAGGCCTACGACGCCATGCGCGACGTGATCCTCGATCGATTCCAAGAAGCCCTGGCGGACAATGAACCGCGTCATAGGGCGCCGAGCACCATCCCGCCCGCCCTCCCCGACGATGTCCCCCCACCCCAAAATAAACCCAAGCCGGTCCCCTATCGGCCCGACAATAGCAACACCACCAACCCCCTCTTTCGTCTCGACGCCATCGAGCAGCAAGTTCGCGCCGGAGAGCAACTGGTTCAGGTCCAACTTCAATTGGTTGTCTGCACTTCTCTCTACCGCCGGGTGGCGGCGGTCAGTCGACGTGACTTCTCAGACTCCATCTTCGGCGATTTCATCGATCCCCGAGAACTATCGACGGTCTACCTCGACGAAGGAGCCGCCGACCGCCTTGCCAACCGAATGGCATTTGGCAACACCCTCTGGCGCGAGCTCACCTCCGCCGGCAAAGCAGTGGTTCATGGAGAGCCCGGATGACGCAGGTCCAAATTCTTGTCGGACAATCCTGGGAGGATCGTCTCCGATACCTCGACTCCCGGCGACTGCACCGTCCTGCCGATTCGAGCTTCGACCTCGGCGAACTTCGAGACGTCATCGATATCGTGGTCGATGGCCGAAACCTCACCGCCTCCGTCCCCGAAGAGTCCATCTTCGACTTCTCGGCGCAACTACTTGAAGCCCTCTTCCACCTCGTCGACGGTACCCAAGCCAAGGCCATCGTTGACTTTCACCACGAACCCTGGGAGCTGGCCCTGGTAGCCGACGGGGACCGCCTGCTTCTAAGCCTGTACACCATAGATCGACGTCGCATGGTCATCGCCAGGGACCTACCCGCCAACCTCCACGCCTTTGGCGAAGCCTTATTATCGACGGGGGAGCAACTGTTGCGCTCTCTCTTTCGCATCTCTGACCACTTCGCCTCCGATCCCCGGGTGCGACAGATCTCCCACCATTTGGCAGCCCTCAAGCAAGCTCGTCCCTTCTCCTTGCCCCGGCGTCCCGACCCCGACGCCTCCAGCTCCGCTATCGAGGGGCAGACGGCCGCCGCCGGTCTCACCCTGCGCTACCACCTCGACGCCGGCGACGCCGCCCTCATGCATTATGAAGGCCAACCCCTTTTTGACCTCCACGCGCTATTGGCCAAGGGCCAACTGATCTTGGAATCGGGAGACCAGTGCCACCCCATCGACCTTCCGTACCCTTTCTTGGTCATGCAGGCACTGCTCGATCGCTGCCGCCAATTGCTCAACCAACTCGAATCCAACGCCCACGCCCCCTTCCGCCTCAGTGATCCCATCGACCCCCTCCCCATCGAGGTTCACGGCCAGGGCTCGCGCTGGACCTGCGTCTTCGGCGATGCTGATCAGGGCCTGGCATTTACCCAATCGCCCTCCACCATTCTCGACCTGTTCCTGTCGATCGCTGAGCTATTTGTCCAGGATCTCCTGCGGCTCAACCCACGCCTGGAACTCAATCAGCGATTCGATGACTTCGTCGATGAAGTTCATAAACTGCGCAAATGGCACGGCGATCTCTGTGGGACCAACCGATATCTGGACGCCCCCCAGGATTACCTCTCCGCCATCGGGAACCTGACCCCTTCGTCGGCCGCTGCCGCCCCGGAGGTTGACTTTCCCCACCCCCTGCGCGCCGTCAACGCCCTTTTTTCGCGCCGCCAGTGGAGTTTTCAGGCATCGCAGATCGACTTTCACTCCCTGCACCTCGACGCCGATGGGCTACTGGTCTCGTCGACCGACCAACTTCACCGCCTGGACCTGAACACCGGAATCCCTCTGTGGTCCCATGATCGGGCCCAGCCGTTGAACCGCCCGGGTCTGGTTGCCGATCACCGCTGGGCCTTAACCGCTGACCGTCCCGATCGGCTCCAACTCATCGACCTCCACTCCGGCTCCGTGATCACCGACATCGATGCCCCCGGCGATTGGACCGCCCTGGCCGGCGGGGCCTTTTATCGAGAGGAGCACCTGGGGATCGCTGCCCGTCGCGATGGACGCCTCTTGGCCTTTGATAGTCGCGACGGTCAACCCCGATGGACCTTCCAACTTGGACCGTCTCAACTCGAGGGCATCCGCTTTGAAGGGCCTCTGGTAATCATCCAGTCCAGCGAGGGAGTTTTGAGCGCCCTCGATCCCCTGGAGGGCTCCGTCCTATGGCAAGTCCGCACCGGTGGATCCCCACACCTGCCCCTGATGACCCATCAAGGACGCCTCTACGTCATTAACCAGGACCCCATCCACCATGGCTCCACCCTCTTTGCCATCTACCCACTGACCGGGAGAACCGTCTGGCAAACGCGCCTTCCCGGCTTTGTCGCCGGCCCCCCGACCTTTATCGACCAATGGATGCTCCTGGCGATTGAACGTCAGGGCCAACTGGCTCTCCACTCCATTGACCTGGAGTCCATCTCCCCCGGTATTGAGTGGCATCTCTCACTCTCGACGGCCGGCGCCGACCACCCCTCACCCGTGGCGTTCACCTCCATCGACGATCACCCCTTTGGCCTTATCCGCACCGACCGCGCTGAACTCACCTGCTTCGATCTCATCGAAGGCGCCATTCGCTGGCGCTCTGTCCCAGACCGCGAAACCCTGCTCCTCCATGGACAGCTTCCCCTCTTTGTGCTCCGTGACGCCGTCATCAATATCAGCGACCAGATCGATCTTCGCCATCTGGCCACCGGCCAACTCCTCCATTCCCTGGACGCCATTGAAGCTCCGGATCACGCACTCCTTGCGCCCCCCCTATCACTCCTACTCGGTGAACGCGCCGCCGACCCCTCCCATCATGACCGCATCACATCCTTTGACCTCAACCGCTTCCTCACCCTCATCTAGGATTGTTCCGCCCTAGATCCCAAAAAATAAGCGCTTGGCAAAATCACTGGATAACTCCGATTCAAATATCTTTTTCGCCGTCTTGCGGATATCGTAGCTCTTTCGGTGGAACTCGAACTCCCGCGCCTCCGTATCATAGATCCCATAACAGGCCCGATTATCGTTGTCTCGCGGCTGTCCCACACTCCCCACCGTGACGATATATTTGTACACCTCGTCGAATCTCAGCACGGGCCCACGAATTTCGGTGGCCCCTTCTTCCGGATGCAGGCGGAACGATTTCGTCAGATGGGAATGACCGATAAATGTCACGCGGGACAGCGAGTCCCAATGGGGTAATAATCCGTTGGCCTGCTGGAGATTGAAGACGTACTCAAACTCCTCCAGGTTAATCGGCGACCCGTGACAAAACGTCAGGTCTTCGAACTGTACCTCGTAGGGCAGCTCTTTGAGCCACTCATGGTGTTCTTCCCGAAGCTTATTGGCGTGCCAATCCAACGCATTTCTCGCCGCATCGTAATAGTAGGCATAATTCATCCGCCCCGACACCGCTGCGTCGTGATTGCCCACCACCGTCGTCGCATCCAGCGAGCGCACCAGATCACAGCACTCATTGGGATTGGGGCCATAGCCCACCACATCTCCCAGACACACAAATTTGTCGATGCCCGGCTCGTGGGAGCGATAGGCCTCCACCACTGGCTCCAGAGCATCTATATTGGCATGGATATCGCTAAATATGGCGATGTGCATCGCTTCTTGTCCGTGGTTCGGGGAGACGTCGTCAGACGCCGTCACCCTGCCCGCTCCTACAAACTATTTCAACCCTCGGCGCCGCTCTCCGCGTGGATGCCTTGCCCCGAGTTGTCCTTGTCATCGATGGTCTCTGCCACCCACTGAGCGATCTCCGATGGCTCGTCGACCTTGCCTTGAAGCGCTCCTTCCAGATGATCGCTGGTCGATAGAGCCTGAGCGTAGGCCCGCTGCAACAGGGGACTCTCCGTCTCCACCAAGCGCTCCACCATCGCCTCCATCAGGCCTTCATCGGCCTGCGGTGCCAAGACGCCCATGACCAAAAATCGCCCCCGCTCCCCCGCCAGATCTAATTGCTCCACCCACGCCGAGGCGTCGACGTCACGATCGCCCATGAACCGAAGGATTGACGCCAACTCCACGGCCTCCATGTCCTCGGCCGACGCCACCACCTCCGCAACCGCCTTTGGCCCTCCCTCCCTGAGAAGCAATTGGGCCGCTTCCACCCGCCCAGGGCCGCGCAATTCGTCGCTCCAATCACCTTCGTCCTGCCGCAAGCGCTCCATTTGGTCATCGACGCCGACCGGCATAAAATAAGTCCACTCCCCATCGCCGACCTCACGAACTTCACATACCTCGTCGACTGCCAGATCTAATAGATCAGCGTGGTCTCCGCCCTCCACGGGTGCCACCCCCGCCTCCAACATCGCCTCGTATTCTTCGGCTCGGAGGAGGCTTCGTTCTGCCAACTCCAGCACGTCTGGATCGGGTTCCACCCCACCTTCGGCCGCCAACTCGATAAGGGCTTCCCAGTTTTCCCACTCCTCCAGTGGATCAAGGTCGTTGGGACGAAGCCCCACGCATACCTCGGCAAAATTAGATAACAAGCGCTCGACCAAGCTCTTTTCATCGAGGATGATGGCCTCCTCAACGGCCAACTTCCGGAGGGACTCACCGGGATCGATCCCCCAGTGCAAGGCCTGACGAACCACTCGTTTCTGGATGCTGATCAGCACGCTCAGGGGAAACGCCCGCCGGCCTACCAGATAATCCAACTGGGCTGGCGACGACCAATAACCCACGATGCTCACCGCCAGCATCACCTCTGACGCCCCATCGAACTCCACGAAGCGATTGGACAAAAAGGGATGCTTCATCGTTCCGACCTGAGCCTCCAGATCGTCGACCAGCCCCTGGGAGGCCTCCTCATAGGCCTGCGCATCCCCTCCCTTGTCCTGCCACTGCTCCCAGCGCGTCAACGCCCACTGGATATTGGAGCGCCATGGCCCTTCGGCGCCGTAAACCCCCACCCACTCATCGTCCTCCGTGACCAGGTCAATCACCACTTCCACCCGTGCTTCGAAGGCCTCCAACCAACTCCTATCCTCTGGATCAGCCGGGTCCAACACCACTGTCGTCGCCGCCAGCGGCTGTTGGTCATCGTCGATGGCCGCCAGCGTCGCGCTTACCACGGGCACTCCATCGAGTTCCTGGCACTGGAATAAAAAGGCGACCTCTTCCTCACCGAATTGCTGCGCCTCCGCCTTGCTTGTCACCATCTTCAACATCGGCCCCTGTGGACCAACCCCCACCGACCCCTCGAACCCCTCTGGTCGTGCATCCTCATCAAGACGTCGGGTCTGACGTCGCGAGGGCTCTACCCGTGGCCTCAACTCCGACGCCCCGTCGGACTCCGGGGTCAGAGATGCCTCTTCTGCCGAGTCCTTGCTCTCGACGATCTCGATAAATTGGTCATCCGTCACCACCTGCGTGGCCTCGGTGGGCGCTGCCATCTCTGGCGCTGACGGCGACGATAGGCCGCCTTCTTTGGACCGCTCCAACTCCCGCTGCTCCAAATTGAGTTCCCGGACCTGAAGTTGACGGGCCTGCTCTTCGAGTTGTCGTCGCTGGGTCTCCAACTCCTCTCGCGTCTCGGCAACCCGCTGGCTCTCGCGTTCCACGCGGTCGGCCACCTCGTCGAGTTGCTGACGATCCTGCTCCAATGCCTGACGCGACTCCTCGAACGCCTGGCGCTCCGCTTCCAGCTGTGCCTCTCTGTCGTCGAGGCGTTGCTGACGTTCGTCCAGCGCTTCGGCGCGCTCGCCTCCTGGCACCCCTTCGGTCGCCGCTGCACTGGCTTCCAGCGCCTGCTCCAACTCCTCGATCAGCACCTCGTACTCGCGCCGCTCCTGGGTAAACTTTTCCTCCATCTCCTCGATATATCGCTGCTGGTTGGCCAGTTTGATCTCTCGATCGTTGAGGTGAGCCTCCAATTCGGCCTCTGCTCCTTCCTGGGCCTCCACCGAATCCAACTGCGCCAGGTCGTACACCGTCTCAAAGCGCCTCATATAGGGCTCGATTGTCCCCTCTTCCTGCTCCAACTGATCCAGCATCCAACGTCGGTAGTGAAACTCTTGATGCCGCAGACTCTCTGGCAACACCAGGGCCAATAACCGGCGGGCCGGATCGTGATACACCACCGGTACCGCAGGCTTAATAGGCGTCTCCTCGCCGGGTAGAATGACCTCATTGAGATTTCCGGCCCGCAGCTTCTCCGCCAACTCCGGATGCTCTCCAGCGTTGACTCCCTCGAAGACGGTCACCGGGATCAACGCCCCGCTGGCCGCTCGCATGTGTATTCGGCGATCTCGCGTCGTTCCAATGCCCGCCGGTCCTTCGCCTTCTACGTCCCGTTTGTTTTCCATCCTTGCCCTTCGTCGTCTGCTTCCGAACCCGTTGCGACCGCCGTCTCCCAATCGTCAGACGGGATCACTTGTGTCGATCGCCTCGCCCCATCGGCGCTGGCGATCACCGCTCTTCTTTGAATGCCCCGCAAGTTACCACGGGACTAAAAACCCTATCAACCCACACCGCCAGCGCGTCGACCCGTTGCGCGCACTTGCGATGTGCTTACTATGAGCCTTGGCGAATCCCAATTCCCCTACCACGGAGGCTCACCATGAAAGAAAAAAAGCATCAACGAGAAGAAGAAGAGAAGTATTTTCAGCGTGAAAACCAGGCCAAAACCGAGGATCTGCGTCGCCAGCGCCAACTCAAGGCACTTCGCCAGCAAGAGCGCTCCCAGATCGCCAGCGCCCTGGAGACCTCCGAAGCCGTTGCCGAGGAGGCCATGGCCCTTGGCTTTGACGCCCAGACAGCTCGCGTCCTCCCCCTCGTCCCCCTTATTCAGGTCGCCTGGGCCGACGGGAAAATCCCCCCGGCACAGGCCGAGGAAGTCCTGGATAAAGCCAAGGCCTTCGGCGTCATCCCCGACACGCCGGCCCACGAGTTCTTAAGCCTCCTCCTCGAACAAGAACCCTCTCAGGCCTTTTTCAAGCGCGTCCAGGCCGTCATTAAAGGGCTGGTTGAAAACCAGCCGGGAACCGACATGACTGCCAATGTACTCGGATGGAGTCGGGCCGTCGCCGAATCCAGCGGGGGCTTCTTCGGCCTGACCAACCCCATCAGCAAAAAAGAGCGAGCTGCCCTCGATGAGATCGCGGCCATCTTTGATAACTGACCTAGAAGCGCCCCCTGGCGCTCAACAAAATGCGATCCCCATTTTGCCACAACCCACCCACGCTGAGCTCCTCAGATGGGTCTGGGCCCCAGAACCATTGTGCTCCAATGGCCGTTCGAAACTCACTGCGCCAGGGCTTTTCCACCTCGATTCGACCAATCGCATCACCGGGCCTTACGGTGGCAAGGCCCCCGGCGTTGACCTCCAGATCGGACCACCCGGTGGCCCAACTCAGGGCCGCTGCCACCCCCATATATCCGTCCTCCACCAACACCAACTCTCCCTCCGACTCCTCGTCTTCCCCAACCATCCAGTCATGGACTCGACCGTCTTCATCAAAGGCATGGAGCCAAAACCCCTCCACCGTCAGTGATAGCGGCCTCTCGCCTCCCAGCAGACGTTCGTAGGACAATCCCAACGCCCCGAACATGGAAGCCCTCCGGACCGCTTCAAACTGGTCCGTATAAAACGTTTGCTGCGGACTAAACGCCACGTCTGTTCTCACACCAATCGGGCCCACATACCTCGCGCCATCGACCAAGAAGGTCGCCCGCCGTCGGTAGCGCAATTCCCCCAATGAATCGCCCTGCGCCACCGTTTGTCCCACGCTCGCCAAAAGCCCCTGGGCCTCTGGGTTTCGCTCCACAAATCCCTCCAGATCAAAATCCTGAAAGATCTGGCCGTCCTCTGCCATAACCCCCAATAATTCTAACCCATCATCGTCCACATAGAGCTCAGGCACCCGATCCCACCCCAGATATCCACCCACGCCAATATCAGTGCTCCGATACGTCGTCGTCGCCCTCACCCCACCGCTGATATTCTTCGGGAGCGCTTCCGGCTTTTGGCTCTCCCATAGAAATGGCTCTCCTTGCTCCACATTGACCGGAGCCAGGGCCTGCTCGGCCAATTGCACCAGTGGGACCCCGAAGTCGCCCCCGATGGTCGCCCCAAAGCCGGGCGTTCCCTCTTGAATCACCGACGTATCCCGCCCAAAGGCGCTGATCTGATCGGCCTGAAAAAAGGGCACCATCACGAATTGCCAATTCCACCGGTCGGCCCCCGTATAAGTAGCCACCCCACTGAGCTGCGCCAATCCACTACCCAGCCCCGATCCGGCCGCGGGATCCCGCAGGTCGCGGGGATCGATCATATCCCCGGGGCGGACGATGTCTGTGCTCCCCCAGTCGTTTCGCTGCTGGCCACCGCGGAAGGTCCAATCCTCGCACCGGTGAATGATATAGGCCCGGTCAAGACGGGGCTCGTAGAGCGCCCGCCAATCCTGTTGTTGACGACCCGAGGCCGCCCAATAATTAAAGCTTCCCCTCAGCATGGCCCGCGTCCGCGGTGATACATCGTGGCGCAACCCTAGCTCTAACTCCCCCACTAATTCTTGGCGGTCACGCCCTCGATCCCCATCGGGTGACACGCGAAGACCCATATCGTATGCCACGTCCCACCGCGTAGCTCCCCCCCCTCGCTGCCTGTCCGTGGAGGCCTCATCCCCCGCACTATCGTCCTCTTCGGCCTCCGAGTCCTCCACCGGCTCTTCCTCGGCCTTCTCCTCCGCGCCCGGGTTCTCGGGGTCAAAGATTGTCTCCTGGGCCTCCGCGCCGGCGCCCCAACACAGCACCAGGGCCGCCACCCAGGCCACTCCCCAGCGTTCTTGTCCTCGTCTACCTCCCGTGATCAACGCCCGAACTCCTCGCGATCAAATATCGACGACGGCAACTCCACCTCTGTATCCAACTCCTTGATCTCGATCGTGGTATGCCCCCCGGTCTCCGATCTCAAGGTGCTGCGCTGGATATATGTCGCCTCATCTTCCCCTTCACCGCTGGTTTCCAAGCGCTCTGTAAATAGCGTTTTGTCCAGCTCTCCATCCCGATCGTAGTACCGAATGCGGATCGGGATATAATCATCCTGTCGCACGTAAGCCACGACCTTTTTATAATCACTCTGGGCTGGATCCTCTGGTGTCGCCTCCACCACATAGACCTGGTAATCGCCGATGGTCTCATCACCCAATCGCTCATAGGTCGCTTCGCGTAGATCTTGGCTCTCCAGATCGGCGAACGTAAAGTGGGTCCCCAAAAATGCTGCCTGCCGCTGCGAGCCCTCGACGCGCCGAGTCACCTCAAAGGCTGGCACATACATCCAGATATCGTCGTTGCCCTCCTCATTTTCGTGAAACAAAAACGCCTGCCCCCGGACGTCCGCCGGGTTTTGAAGCTCCATCATGGTTCGGCTCTCATCGTCCCGGCGCCGACTCCGTACATCGAGCTCCAGCACTCGCTCTTCGCCCTGACGATCCACCACCGTCAATTCCACCGTCGCTCGCCCGGCTTCAAATCCCAGGGTGTGGCGATCCACGGCCTGCTCGATGATATCGCTGGCCTCTTTTTCTTCCGCCACCGCCGTCTGCGCCAGGGCTCCAACCACCATCAAGGCCACGACCATCGCCGTCGACCACTTTCTCATGCCTGTTCTCACCATTGCTTCCTCCACCATCCAAGGATTGATTCACTTAACCGGTCCCGGTCGACGACTTTCGCTCCTCTTCGTCGACGGGCGTCGGTTCGTAGGCCTTCAAAAATTCTTGCTCCAATTGCCCCTGCAATTCGTGGCGATCTAACTTCTCGGCCAACTCTTCGGCGCTCATATCCACCGCCTGCTCCAGAATATGAAGTCGGTTGGACAATTGTTCGATATGCTCCAACAGGTCACCGACGATTCGCTGAAGGGGATCGGGGAGGCGATCGTGCTCCAGATCCGGGTATCCCACCGTTTTTCTTTCCTCTCGTGATACCACCCGCCCGGGCAATCCCACCACCGTGGCGCAGCTCTCCACATCCTTGACCACCACCGAGCCACTCCCCACTCGGGCCCCATCACCGACCTTCACCGAACCCAAGATGCAGGCATTGCTACCAATGGTCACCCCTTTGCCAATCGTCGGGTGGCGCTTGGTTCGCTCCGGCGTCGTTCCTCCCAACACCACCCCTTTATAGATCAAGCAATCATCGCCGATGACCGCCGTCTCCCCGATCACGACCCCCATCCCGTGATCGATAAATACTCGACGGCCGATAGTGGCGCCCGGATGGATCTCCACACCTGTGACGTGCCGGTTATAATGACTCAATACTCGCGCCCGCAGCGTACGGCCTTCATTCCACCAACGATGGGCGATGCGGTGGAGCCACAATGCGTGCAGTCCGGGATAGGTACTGACCACCTCTCCAAACGAACGCGCCGCCGGATCGGCCCGCTGCACCGCCTGAATATCCTCTACCGCATCCTTTAAAAACCCTGCCCACCCCCGACGCTGAGCGCTGGGCGGCGTTACCTGTGGGTCTGAGCTCGACCCTCTCTCTTGTTGCGCCATGATCGC
The DNA here is from genome assembly GCA_964566695.1 of uncultured Bradymonadales bacterium. GTDB lineage: Bacteria > Myxococcota_A > Bradymonadia > Bradymonadales > Bradymonadaceae > SLJM01. Next base: position 9,632 of record CAZMJS010000060.1, on the reverse strand, counting down.
CTCATTTACTTCTGGAGCACTCCCCCCGGAGACCCCATCATTGCTTATAGATCGCGAAATAGCGGCGTCGACAGATATCGCTCGCCGCTATCGCATAGCATGGTTACGATTCGCTTACCTTCAAATTCGGGTCGTCTGCCCACGTCAATCGCCCCCGCCACATTAGCTCCAGCACTGATCCCCACGAATATCCCCTCTTTCGACGCCAGTCGCCTCGCCATGGCCATCGCTTTTTCCCCATCCATGGTGATCACCTCGTCGATCACCTCTCGGTCCAGCGTCTTGGGTACAAACCCCGGTCCAATTCCTTGAATTCGGTGTGGACCCGGGGCTCCCCCGGACAATACGGCGCTGCCTTGCGGCTCAATGGCGATCGCCTGAAACGCCGGATTCTTCTCCTTTAGCACCCGCGCCACCCCCGAGATAGTCCCTCCCGTGCCCACGCCAGTGACGATGGCATCGACCTCTCCCTGCGTCGCCTCCCAGATCTCCAGCGCCGTCGTCTCGGCGTGCATGTCGGGGTTGGCCGAGTTTTCAAATTGCTGCAGCATCACCGCCCCGGACCGCTCCTCCAGGATCCGCTCCGCCTCCTCCACCGCCCCCTGCATGCCCCGCGCGCCCGGCGTCAGCACCAACTCCGCCCCCAATGCCTTGAGCATCGTTCGACGCTCAAAACTCATCATATCGGGCATCGTCAACACCAGATGATAGCCCTTGGACGCACAGATATAAGCTAGGGCAATCCCTGTATTTCCACTGGTGGGCTCCACGATGGTCGCCCCCTCTCCAAGACGTCCCGACGCCTCCGCCTCGGCGATCATATTGGCCCCGATTCGGTCCTTTACGCTCGATAGGGGATTCATAAATTCCGCCTTGCCCACGATATCGGCGCCCGTGCCGTGAAACTCCGGCGTCAACCGGATCAACGGCGTCTTTCCCACCAACTCCACCACGCTCTCGTAGATGGTCATTACTCCTCTCCTCTTTCGCTATCTTCACCCCGAGGGGGCTGGAAGCCGTCAATGCAACTCAATAATTCCAGGGCCGCCTCGTAGCGCCGAAATGGCGGCATGATATAGGCCCCCACCACTCGATGCTTAATTCGCTCCAGGGTCTCCTGAGCGATCTTGACTCCTTCTGACCGAGCCTCTGGTCCGCTTCCCACGGCCTTCATCCGTTTTCGAATATCCCCTGGCACCGCCATCCCCGGCACCTCATGGTGCAAAAACTCGGCGTTTCGATAGCTCGCCAGCGGAAGCAACCCTACCAAAACCGGCAACTCCAATCCCTCGATATCGTCCAGGAATCGATCCAACACCTGGGGATCATATACCGGTTGGGTCATGACGAAGCGCGCTCCGGCCTTCTTCTTCTCCTCTAGCCGCTTGAGTTCCCGATCGTAATCCGCTGCAGCTGGCTCCGCGCCGGTGGCACAATAAAACGAGGTGGCCTGACCCATATCCTTTCCCGCCGGGTCGATCCCCCGATTGAACTGATCGATCAGCTTCAGGATACCGATGCTATCGAGATCAAAGACCGCCGTGGCATGTGGGTAATCACCCACCTTGGGGGGGTCCCCGGTGATCACCACCAGGTTATTAAGACCCATGGCCTCCAGTCCCAGAATATCGGACTGAATGCCGAGCAGATTTCGGTCGCGCCCGCACAAATGGAGGATCACCTCCATGCCCAACCGATCCCCAATGATATGGCCCATCGCCCAATTCGCCATGCGCACCGAGGCCCGGGGCCCATCGGCGATATTGACCACGTCGACCCCCCCACGCTGCAGCATCGCCGCCGCCTCCACGGCCTTATCGGGTCGCAGCCCCGCCGGCGGGTTAACCTCCACGCTCACCACAAACGAGTCCGCGCTGATATTGTCCTCGTCGCCGACGATGCGACGCTCGTAAACCGCCTCTACCTTCTCTGCCAACCCCGTTGGGCACCTCGCGGGCTCTGGCCGATCCCCATCGCCCTGTCGCTCCCGCTCTTCCACGGATCCCCTGTGGGTCGTGATCTGGACCCGACCTCCCCCGACGGTTCGCGCCGCCGCCGCCACCTCGGCGACATGCTCCGGTCCTGTCCCACAACACCCACCGACGACGCGCACTCCCGCCTTGTAGTAGCGCCGGGCGTACACCCCGAAATAATCGGGCGTTGCCATATAGACCAGGCGCTCCTCGATCTTCTGGGGATAGCCGGCGTTGGGCTGCGCGATCACCGGCGGCCCCACCTCCAGCATTTCCTGGACGACGTCGTACAGGACGTGAGGACCTTCCATGCAGTTGGCCCCGACCACATCGGCCCCCCACTGAGAAAGAAGCATCGCCACCCGGCGCGGGCCCGCCCCATCGGCCGTTTGCCGCTGCCCGTCAAACGACATCTGAGCCACGACGGGAAGCGCCGTTGCCTCTTGAACCGCTTCCAGGGCCAACCTTATCTCCGCGAGCTGTCGAAAGGTCTCCAGGACGATCACATCCGCCCCTTCCTCCTCCATGGCCCGCGCCTGCTCCAAAAATGCTTGACGAATGCCCTGCAGTTCCTCCTCCGTGAGCATCGTCGGCGTCTGTCCCGTGGGCCCAATCGACGCCGCCACCCACGCTTTGTCACCTGCCACCTCTTTCGCCAGTCGCACCCCTGCCCGGGCGATGGTCTCGGCTTCCTGTTCCAACCCATGGCGTTTGAGCTTAATGGCGTTCGACGAAAAGGTATTGGTCGTCAGCACCTGGGCGCCGGCCTCCATATACTCCCGGTGAACCTCCCGCACCAAATCGGGGCGGCTCAGGTTCGCCGAATCAAAAGATTTATTGACATAGATTCCCCGCTCGTAGAGCTGCGTGCCCATCGCTCCATCGAATACCAGGGGGCCCTCTTCTAACGCTTTGATAAAATTTGGTCTCATTCCCAACTCAACGCTCGCTATGCCTTGCCGCCAAAGCCAATTACTCTGTGCGAGCCATGAGCTTAACCCCTGTTCATCGAATGTGAAGGCTTCGCCGCTGACCCGCCTCCCTATCGGTGTCATCGACCCACCTCTGTCCCAGTCCCTCCATATGGCCGTCCTCACCGCTGACCAGGGCCTTTTGCTCTTGATCCGGCAGCGCCTTTGGTTCGTCGTCCTGGGTCAATTGACCGGCCACCTGATGGACGATCTCTTCACGCCTTGCGCTCATCGCCAGCGCCGTCGACAGGCCCAATGACCCGATCCCGATGGCCAATGGCAGCGTCGACCCAAGCGTTAGCTCCGGCGCCAGCACCAGGCTCATCAGGCATAGCATCGCCACCAGCGCGCTGGCCGCTGCTCCCCACAACCGTGATCGCACCCCGCGGTAAGCCGCCTCCCTATCCACCTTCATGGGATGGTAGTCACGGCTCGAGCGCCGATCCCGTCGATGCGATCGCCGTCGGCGACGACGCGCCGGCAGGGTATCTCTCGAATCCCTCCATCGCCGTCGTTGTCCTCGGGCCATATCTAATCGCTCGGCCAATTTAAAAAATGAGATCTCTTTGACATCGCCCATGGCCCCCCACCTCCATCGCACAGAATATGGGCGGACCTGGCCCCGACCGTTATCGTCGGTCCGGGAGTCATATTAGCAGGCCGCGCAACGTCTCACCATCGCACTCAGCGCTGGCCTCTGCCGTTGACGCATCGTCGACCACTCCCGCCCCACTCGAGTCGCCTCAACGCATCGCTCAGATCATAAACACATGGGTCCACAGTTTTAGTTCCCACCCACCCCCGATCCCGCCCTGGGGTCACTTTGAGCCCCCGGTCGATCTCCTTTTCAACAAATTCCTAAAAACCGATTGACAGCCACCCTACTCGGCTGTACATATGCAGACCGCTCGGGGGCAACTCCGGGCGCTCGGGCCGCTTCAAACGCCTCAAAATTGAGGCTTGCAGCCACCCCGAAAGGCCTGTAAAAAGGCCTTGCACAACGGGCCGTTAGCTCAGTCTGGTAGAGCAGCAGACTTTTAATCTGCGGGTCGGAGGTTCGAATCCTCCACGGCTCACGTCCCCTTCGTCTAGCCTGGTCCAGGACACTAGGTTTTCATCCTAGCGACACGGGTTCGAATCCCGTAGGGGACGCTCGAGGGTTTTCCCTCGATGGCGTCTAACCCTTGGTTAGACCTACATAGCAACGCCCATGGACCCTTTTGGGGCGTTGATGCATGACCGTCCCCTTCGTCTAGCCTGGTCCAGGACACTAGGTTTTCATCCTAGCGACACGGGTTCGAATCCCGTAGGGGACGCTCAGCAAAAGGCGCTACATCCACCCTTGGATGCGGCGCCTTTTTTGCGATCTAGTCATCCCCTTGGCGACGGCACTTCATCGCCACATGCCGATGGATCCCTCGCCCCAACCAGCGCCACTGGACGACCTCGCCTCCCGCGCCCTCTATTCGCTCCATCCACCCCTCCACCCGGTCAAAATACAGCGGCTCCGGCGCCATCCCCCGAAGCATATTGGCGCCCCAATCCAGAAGCGTCGTTCGCCACCGATCCCAGCGGGCTTCATAGACCGTCTCCAGGATCACCACTTCCCCGGCCACCCGCAGCGACTCTGCCAACACCCTGTCCGGATCCCGGGCGTGGTGCAGCACATAGGACAATACCACCACGTCGAACGCCCCATCCTCCCAGGGAAGGCGATCCCCATCGTAGGTCCGATGCTCCAACTGGCTTCGATTGCGATCGGCGACATCTACCAACTGGACCTGGTGACCCATGTCGGCCAGCGCGGTCCCCACATACCCCTCCCCCCCTCCGACATCGAGGATATCCAACTCGCTATCCTTCTCCAGATAGCCCTCGATGATCGTTGCCTTCCACTGCCCCCGACGGCGCAGCAACCCCTGAACCCAGGGACGACCGAATTCCCAACCGGCCCATCCGACCACGATCGCCACCTGTAATCCCATCGCCCATACCTCCCACGAGCGCCCCAGGTCACTCGAATAATAGCTATATGACACCATCGACAGTGCCCCCACGACCGCCGGCGTCGACCACCCGGCCATCGCCCCGGCGGCCACAAAGGGCATGGCGTACCACGGGTGAAACACCGGCGAAAATGCGACATAGGCCCCCAATGCCAGACATACCCCGGCCAATAAGCGCTGCCGATCTCCGCTCTGCCACCACGCCAGTAGTACCAGGCTGATGAGCAACGCCCCATTTAAGATGGGTCCCGTCAGGTGCGTCACAGGCTCCGTGACCCCCTCTCGATAGCCCATCGACCAACGCAGCAGGTAATAAAGCGGCGCGTTATAAGAGAAATGCTCGGAATAGAGCTTCAAACTCTCCCACTGATTGGCGATCAACCCCTCGCTGAAAAACGGCCCATAACTGGCGATGACCACCACCCAGGCCGCCACCGTGGCTTTGATCGCCGCCCATAGCCCGTGGCGTACCCAGAAGTAGATGCCGATGATCGGACTCGCCATCAAAAAGGTCCATTTCATGACCCCCGCAAGACCAATGGCCACCCCACCGATCAGGCTTCGTCCCTTCAGCGCTGCCCACACCATGGCCGCCAATAAGGCGATCCCCAACGCCTCCGTATGCCCCCCGGCGCCCACCTCCCAATAAACCATGGGATGCCACCCATAGACGGCCGCCCACCACGGGGATCGACCCACCTGGCGAAGCACCACCATCAACCCCATGACGCCCAGGAGATCCATGATCACAAATAATAGTCGCAGCCACCTCTCCCCGGACCCTCCCAGGACCTCGCTTAACCCCACCGCCACGGCGAATGCCGCCTGAGCCCCCGGTGGGTATACCGTGTGATTGTCGGGCCGATTGATCCCTTCGAAGAGCGCCTCCTCACCCCCCTGGCGCTCAAATCGCTCCTTGGCCGTCTCCTCATAGGGGCTCTCCCCTTCCAATACCACCGCGCCATCCCATAAATATCGCCAGATATCATCGGATAGCGAAATTGGCGCGCTCAACGCCACCAGGCGAAATATCGCCGCGATCACCAGGATCCACACCGCGCTTCGCGTCCAACTCATGCTCTTAAGCCGTGGCCACGCCAACCAAAGCACTCCCCCCAACACCACCGACGATCCCACCGTCAGAGCCGATAGGCCCAACGGTGCTTGCCGGGGCTCTACGATGGCGATGAAGCCCAGGGTCAGCGCCGCCACCGCAGCGGCGGCGGCCACCACCCCGATCATCGCCCTCGAGCCATCTACCTTGACCACGGATCCCGGCCTTTTCTCCTCAGACAAACCGAAGCACGTGGTACTTTCGCTTGCCCGAACGCAACACCATCATCGTCTCACTGGCCAGGTCTTCTTCACTCAGCACATGCTCTCGGTCTTCGACGCGATGGTTATTCAGGTAGGCTCCCCCCTGCTTGATCAACCGCCTCGTCGCCCCCTTGGAGTTTTGGAGGCCCGCTTCTGCGAAGGCATCCACCACCCCCAATTCCCCGGCGCGCAGCCGACTCAACTCAAACTCCGTGGACGGCACATCGGAGAAAATGGAGCTCAGATCCTCATCGCTCAACCCCTCGATGGGCTCTCCAAATAGCATTTTGCTCGCTCGTACCACCTTGTCCGCCACCTCTTCGCCGTGAAACAGGGCCGTGACTTCATAGGCCAACTTTCGCTGCACATCGCCGCGATTCTTCCCATCTTCGATCCGCTGCTCCAATGCTTCGATCTCCGCCCGTTCCAAGAAGGTGAACTGGCGCAGTAGGGCCCCACAATCGCGGTCGTCCGCGTTGACCCAATATTGATAGAAGTCGTAGGGACTCGTCATCTCCTCATCCAAGAAGATGGCGCCGTCCACACTCTTGCCCAATTTCTTTCCATCGGCCGACGTCAATAGCGGAAAACTCAACCCGTAGGCTTTTTCGCCGAGGCTACGTCGAATCAATTCCGTGCCCGCCGTGATATTGCCCCATTGGTCGCTGCCGCCGAGTTGCAATTGGCAGTCTTCGGCCTCAAAGAGGTGCTTGAAATCGAAGGCCTGGATCAACATATAGCTGAACTCGGTATAGCTGATCCCCTGTTCCCGATCCTCAAGCCGGGCCCGCACAGACTCCTTGGCGATCATGGCGTTGACCCGAAAATAGCGCCCCACCTCTCTCAAAAAGTCGATAAAGGACCATTCTTTAAGCCAATCGGCGTTATTGACCACCTTCGGCGCTCGTGCTTCGACCCCTTCGACCAGCCCCCCCCGCGTCTGCACCTGGTCCATAAACCCCTGGAGTTGAGCCTCGATCGCCTGGCGATTGCTCTCAATGACCTCTTCATCCAGTAGATCCCGTTCCTCGTCTTTGCCCGATGGATCGCCGATCATGCCAGTGGCGCCCCCCACCAGGGCCAGAGGGCGGTGACCGTGGCGATAAAAATGGGCCATCGCCATCAGGCTCACCGCATTGCCCACGTGAAGCGACGACGCCGACGGATCGAAGCCGCAATAAAAGGTCACCGACGACTCGTCCAATAACTCATCGACCTCGTCGTGGGTGATATCCTTAATAAATCCGCGCCACTGCAACTCTTCCAGAATACCGCTCTCAAATGACTCGCTCATGATATGCGCTCAACGCTTGTAGAACTATGGGTTGATAAACAGTTTATCGATGCAAAGGTCAGCGAGCATAGCCCACTTCTCGGGTTTCTCGAATGACGGTCACCCGGACCTGTCCAGGGTAGGTCAGTTCTTCTTCGACCCGGCTGGCGATGGCCCTGCTCAGGGCCCTGGCCCCGGCGTCATCGACCTGCTCGCGCTGGACCATGACCCGAATCTCGCGCCCGGCCCGGATGGCGTAGGCCTCCTCCACGCCCTCAAAGTCAGCGGCAATGGTTTCCAGGGCTTCCAGCCGTTCCACATAAGCCCCGAGGACCTCCCGTCGAGCCCCTGGCCGGGCGCCGGAGAGGGCGTCGGCGGCGATCACCAGATGAGCGATCACCGAGGCCTGCTCCTCCTCGTTATGGTGGGCGGCGATGGCATTTCGCACCACCTCGCTCTCGCCCAACCGCTGGGCCATGGCCGCCCCCTCTAGGGCATGGCTGCCGCGCCGCTCGTGACTAAATCCCTTCCCGATATCATGCAACAGGCCCGCCCGCCGCGCCGCCTCTACGTCGGCCCCCAACTCGGCGGCCATAAGCCCGCATAGAAAGCCCACCTCGATGGAATGGGACCACACATTCTGTCCGTAGCTCGTCCGAAATTTGAGCCGCCCCACCGCTTCCAACAACTCGTCGTGCAACCCGTGAAGGCCCAGCTCCATGGCTGCTTGCTCCCCGGCGGCCTCAATGGCCACCGCCACCTCCTGATCGCATTGGTCCACCACTTCCTCAATACGCCCGGGGTGAATCCGCCCATCGGCCACCAGCTTGGTCAACGCCCGGCGAGCGATCTCTCTTCGCACCGGGTCAAAGCAGCTCACCGTGACCACCTCCGGCGTATCATCGACGATGACATCCACCCCCGTGGCCGCCTCCAGCGATCGGATATTTCGTCCCTCCCGACCGATGATTCGTCCCTTCATATCATCGCCCGGCAATTCGATGGTGGAGCTGCACTTTTCGGCCACAAAATCGCCGGCAAAGCGCTGGCAAGCCACCGCCATGATCTTTTGGGCGACCCCTCGGGCCTTCTTCTCGGTCTCCTGTTCAATGCGCCGCACCTCTTTCTGCGCCTGTCGCCTCACCTCGTCGATCAGCTCCTCGCGCAGGGCTTGCCGCGCCTCCTCGGCGCTCAAGTCGCCGACGGCTTCCAATCGCTGGACCAACGCCGCGTGACGCTCCCGGACCTCCTCTTGCTGGCGCTCCACAGCCTCCTGCGCCTCCGCTAGCTGCCCCTCGCGACGAGACACCTTCTCCTCGCGCCCGTCGAGTCGATCGGCCCGAGTGTCCAGCGCGTTTTCTCGCCGGTTGAGACGCTGTTCCTGGTCTCGAAGCTCGCTCTTGCGCTCTGACAACTCATCATCGACCGCCTGACGTCCCTCGCTGATGATTTCACGGGCGTCGAGCTCCGCTTTTTTTCGGGCTGCACTGGCCTCCTCTTGAGCGCGCTCCACGATCTGCCCGGCCTTTTCCTCGGCCTCCTGACGATAGGCGGACTCCAATTCCTCTCGGATCTCGGCGCCCATTTCATGGCGGACCTGCTTTTCGACGCGACTGCGCGCTTTTTTCTCCGTTTCTTCGCGCAATTCGTCCAGGCGTTGACGGATTTGATCGCGCGCCAAAAACCATCCAAGAAGGCCACCGACGCAACCGCCGATGATCATATAGACCAGTAGATCCAAGCTCTCCACTTAGGCCCCCTCAGTGGATGGCGAACTCAGAGCGCCGCCGACACCGATGGCTCCGCGCCCGCTGACCACCCAATCCATCGTGCAATCATGAGGCTCTCGAGGAAGTCCCTGCTCCATGATCTGCTCCCAGAAACACACCCCCACCCTCACCCCCGAGGTCCCGCTCAGCGCCCGGTCGTAATATCCCCCCCCAAAGCCCACGCGGACACCTCGCTGATCAAAGCACAGACCTGGCACCAGGAAACACTCCACCTCCGACGCGTCCACCACCTCTGTCCCACGGGGCTCCATGATCCCAAACGCCCCTCGCTCCAGCGCATCAAACGCCTCCACCACCACGAA
>CAZMJS010000059.1:0-21192 GCA_964566695.1 uncultured Bradymonadales bacterium | reverse complement strand
GGTGGTGATCACCGGGGCAGAGGGGCGTCGGGCGAAGGCGGATTGAGCGCTCATGGTGCTTCCTTGGGAAGGCGTAGAAAAATAAGGACTGCTATGAACACCTTTTGCACAGGTGTGTTGAGCAACGTAAACAGCCGGCTCTGGAGGTCCAGAAAAATCTTTTCAGGGGCAGGTGCCGGTGGTTTTTTGGTGGTTTTTGCCTATTAATTCAGGGTTTTAGCCGTTTGTGAAGCTATTTTAAGAAAGATTGTTGACCTTCGTTCAGGGGTGGATAACGTTGTCCTGTCGATGCCTGTTAAGGTTTTGAATAGGTGGTGGCCCTTTCGAATGATCAGAGGTGCAACATGGCAATAGCGAATGACAGAGACGGTGATGAGGCGGGGCCGCTGGTGGACCTGATCGCCTCTGTCGACGGTCGGTGGGTGGAGTTGGGGCGAGACCTCAGCGACCAGGAACTCGCCAGGGTTGAGGGGGTGATCTCGATGAGCCGGATGATGGATCCAAGTGCCTCCCGGCGCGGCGAGGCCGAGTTGAGATTGGAGCAGGAATCGGGCGTGTGCCGGGCGATGCTATTTGAAGGCCAGATTATCTGTATCGATCTCCCGCGGTCGGGCCTCGGCATGACAGATTTCCGCCAGCGTGCACGCCGCTCCCATCGGTGGGCCAAAAGGCAATGGCTGTCGTCGGAACTCGATGAGCAGCAGTCAACGAGAAAGGACCTGGTTCCGACGCTGGAGGATACCCCCTTTCTGTCGATGGATGAGGTAACGAGTATCCCTTTTAACGCCGACGAGGATGAGGGCGCGCAGGCGTCGTCTTCGCAGAGCCCGACCTGGGGGAAGGCGGCGATGTATGTGGACGACTGTTGCGAGCAAGCGAAAACCCGCTTGGGTCCGACAGTGGTGGCCAATTATTGGCGGCAAGCGCTGACCAAAGAGGGGGTCAATGGCCTGCAAGTCAGCGTTGGAGGGCAGGTGAAGGCCGATGAACCAGATACGATGCTGACGAAGTCGGATGGTCAGGCGCTTCAGGCGGCCTTGGAGCGATGGCTCAGTCGATGTCGTCGGGTGGTGCCCGATTGGAAGGAGGTGGAGGCCGATCTGAGCCATCCCCCCTGGGAGAATGGCCCTGAACAGGAATCCCGTCCATTTTTTGAGATCAAAAAGGAGATGACATGAAGACCGTATCACTAAGACCGATCAATCGACGCCCCCAGATCGAGACCAATAAGCCCATTTTGGACGCTCTGCTGGCGGAAGAAGTAGACGTCATGATGGCCTGCGGTGGGCGCGGGATGTGCGCCACGTGCCACGTCTACGTCGAAGAGGGGATGGAGTGCTTAAGCCCCATGGAGCAGCGGGAAAAGCGCACGTTGAGCCGGGTGTCGCGTCGCGGGGCGGCGAGTCGCCTGGCCTGTCAGGCCAGGGTGTGTGGAGAGGGGGTCAAGGTGCGGCTGCCCAAGGGCATGTACATCATGAATACCGATGATGTGTTGAGCCTGGTGGGAAAGCGAGCCGAGCAGGCGATTTTGCACCCCATCACCGGGGCCGTGCTGGTGGAAGAGGGCAAGCTGATCACGCGCACCTACATTCGCCAGTTAGACAATATCGATATGGACCTGGGCAACCTGGCCGTACAGAGCGGGTAACCCCTGAAACGGGGCCAGACGCTGTCATCGCAGCAACTTATTAGAAGGAGAGCACAGATGAGCGACATCATCATTGGAAAGCAAAAGCGCAAGCATAATTATTTTGGGACCGACGACTACCTGCGACGAAAAATGGAGGGCACCGGCCTGGAGCTGGGCTACGGGGGCACGGGCATGATGGCCACGGAGGACTTCATCGTCGGGCTCCAGGAAGGTCTGGAGGCGGAGGTGGGCGAGGCCAGCGCCGTGATCATGTATCAGTGCGGTCTGGAGTGGGGGCGCGAGGACATGCTGCGTTTTGAGAAGCGTGTGGAACAAGAATACGGTCGTCCCATGCGCAGCATGAATGTCAATTTCGTGCTCGAGACCTGGTGGTGGCCACTGACGGCGGCCGGATGGGGGAACTGGCGCGTCGATCTGGAGCGGGTCAAACAGGGCTATATCATGGTCGATCTCTATCAATCGGCGGTGGCCTTTTCCCTGGAGCGCATCGGTAAGCCAGTGTGCCACCTTTACGCCGGGATGCTGGGTGGAGCGATGTCGGTGATGGTGGGCAATGACCTGAGCTGCATTGAGATTCAGTGCTACGCCATGGGCGAGGATCACTGCCGGTTTTTGATCGGCAGTGAGGACCGGGTCGATGCCGCCGAATTCTGGCTCAACGAGGGGGCGTCGGCCAACGACATCGCTCGACGGTTGGAGACGCAATAGGGCGGCGACGATGAGTCATTGGACGGCGAAGGCCATATCGAAAAGAGGAGTATGAACGTGTCGACTAGCAAGGAGAGTAAATTACAGCGGCTGCGGAGCAAATTGGGGATGCTCAAAAGCCAGGCCAGCTCCGAGAGCGTTTACCGCTCTCAGGCGGAGCCTGAAGAGACGGTGGCCAAGGCCCCGGCGATCAGTCCGCCGGTGCTGGAGGTCACTCCGTCGGTGGAGGTGAAGACAACGGGGCAGCGCCTAAGCGAGGTCAATTGGGGACGAAAGCCGTTGGCCAAACCATCGCCATCACCGGCGATGGCCACCTGGACGGTGGGAAAGCGGTTGGGTTCGGTCAACTGGGGTCGAGAAGCGACTGTGAGGACGCCCGACCACAGCAGTGATAAACCGGCCGATCAGAGCGCGCCGCAGACGATGAGCGTCGATGGCTTTTTCGCAGATGCCAATTGGTAATGCCGCGACCCCACGCTGGTTGTGAATGGGTCGCCAATCAAACCATAAGGAACACGATATGAATACCGAGATTAAAGAGATGTTTTCGGACGCCGAAGGACGCTATCTGGAGGCCGATGAGTCACAAAAGCTGAAGCAGTTTGCGCAGTCATTGCAGTCACGGCTGGAGACCATGGAAGCCGTGAAGGCCGCCGAGAAGGCCATCGTGTCGGAGACGCTCGATGCGGTGTGGGAAACCCACCCCGAGATCGAGAGCCGCTACACCAAGGCGCGAGAAAATTGCACCCGAGATGTCACGCTGGTGCTGCGATATTGCGCGATGGCCATGGTGCGCGAGGACATGACCTTTTTGCGCGACAAGATGCTGTATTGGCTTCGGACCATCCTGCAGGCATTTCAATTTGGACCGATTCTGGACACCACCTACCGCGTCCTGCCGCGCCGTGTGGAGGCCCATCTCACGCCAGGGCAGGTGCAACTCCTGGCGCCCTATCTGAAGGAAACTCACCGGGTATTGACGAAGGAGTCGCTGCAGCCAGCCGCCGAGTGATCGACGTTGGAGGCGATCCCCCAGGGGATCGCCGAAGTGAATATGCCACCCAAGCACCAAGACGAGAGTGAATCATGAATGCCATCAAGACCAATGAAGCGGTCGACCACTTGCGGCCCTATTTTCATCGCGAGGACTATATCAAGGGGCATCCCCAACGGGGCATGCTCAGCACAGACAAATTCCAGCGGGTGATGCTGATCCCGGAGGAGCTCATCGAGGGCTTGCACCGGTCCCTGGAAGAGCAGACGGGCCATGCCTGGCCTATCGTGGCTCATACATGTGGCCGAAAATGGGGCGAGCGGCTGATGCGGTTTTGGCGCGTGGAGTGGGGCCACTACTACGGACTGAAAATTGAGGACGTGCAATTTCCCTATTTTGAGGTGTGGCTCAAAGAGGCATTTCGCTTCTATGGCTGGGGTGGGCTGAGCCTGGATTTTGGACTGGAAGACGAGGGGATCCTGCAGGTGGAACTGGAGCATTCGGTGCTCGCCCGCCTGTTGGAGGGCGAGGTGGAGAGCGACCATGTCTGCGAGATTTTTGCGGGACTGCTGGGAAGTATTTTTGCCTCATTGACCCGGGAGGAGTTGTCGGGGCTGGAGGTGGCCTGCGCGGCGGGGGGGCACGAGACCTGCCGCTTCGTGGTGGCTCGAGAGGAGTACGTGGAGCAGGGGCGTCAGCGGCGTCTCGATGGTGGCAGTCCGGATGACATTCTGGAGGCGATCCGAGGATGAACGCACGCGCGAAGCATGAAGGACTGGTCGTGGGGGAAGTGCTCGATGGTCGCTACCGCATCGAAGCAAAAATTGGCTATGGAGCGTTCGGGCAGGTGTACCGTGGCGAAGATACGGATGCTGGCCGGGCGGTGGCGATCAAATTATTCAACGATAGTGGCGCCGAAAGTGGGTACTTGCGAGAGCTGGGGCTCTTATTTTCAGAACATCATCGCCGCATCGTTGAGACCTATGGGTTCGGCTATAGCCGGGGCCGTCGCTATATCGCCTATGAATATGTGGGAGGGGGAAGCCTTCGAGACTTTTTGGTGAGAAGCCCGCGCCTCCACCCGAGGGTGGCGCTGGGGATCATCGCTCAGGTGGGGGAGGGCATCGCCTTTGCCCATCGTCGCCGCGTGGTGCATCGCGATCTCAAACCGGAGAATATCCTATTGGAAAGCCCGGACTGGCCAACGGGGGCCAAACTCTGTGACTTCGGACTATCGACGCGGTGGCGCGAGGGCGATGCGATGCGCTCGCATTACGGATCACCGGCCTATATGGCGCCGGAGCAGTTGGTAGGCGAGTACGACCATCGCGTCGATTATTATGCCATGGGGGTGATGCTCTATGAGATGCTCTTTGGAAATCGTCCCTTTGGAGGCAGCGTGGAGAGCATTCGACGCGCCCAGGCCCGAGGCGATATCGAACTTCCCCGGGGGTTAAATGCCGAGTTGCGCGCTGTATTGGGATCGTTATTGGCCCACGATCCGGAGGGGCGGCCGTCGGATTCGGCGGCGATGGAAGCGATGATCGCTCGGGCGGTGCGATCGGTGGAGGCCCAGAGCTCGGGGGCCGGTGCGCTGGCGTCGGGGGAGGCCTGCGATGGCTGGGAGAAGCGCTGGGAAGCCCGAGTGGATAGCCCCATTGAGACGGTGGCCAGTACGGTGGAGGGGAATCTGCTGGCATTCGATGGCAGCCAGATCCTGGAGGTCGAAGCTCGGGGCGATCTTCAGTTATTGGTCGGTGCTCGGCAGGGATTGGACGGATTTGTGGAGGGGGGGAGTGTGACCCGCGATGAAATTGGGTGGCATCTCGATGGGAAGCTATGGCGCTACCGCGGTGGGCGAGTGGAAGCCATGGAGGGCGATTATGAGCTTCCCATGGATGCGACAAGGTCCATTCACCTGCCGGGGGAAGAAGCGGTGTTGGTGGTGACGCCCAGTCATCTGGAGGCCGTGGAGTGGGGCGGAGACATTCGCTGGCGGGCGTCGTTTCAGTCCTACGGGTCGGTGCCGGCGGTGGCGGTTGGGGGCGTGGGGGGTCATATCGCCCTGGCCTGTGAAGTGCCGCGCACTCAGTTGATCGGGTTGGATTACCAGGGGCATCGCTTATTCCGCACGGCGGCGCAGGCCAATGACCCCCTTCTGGTGTGTCTGGGCGATGGGAGCACGGTGGTGGGGGCTCGCTCCATGCCGCAGGTGCGGCGCTTTGATGCGCAGGGGTTTTTGGTGAACTCCTGGAGGCTGGGGCGAGGAGTGATGGGCCTGGAGGCGATGGGGGAGCGCTATCTGTGGGCCAGGGGTCGAGAGGGGCATGAGGCATTTGATGTGGCTCGGTGGCGGCGGGTCTCGACGGCCAAGTGGTCAGGGGATCCATCGTTGATGGTGGCCTGTGGGGAGGGACTTTATGAGGTGAATTCGGGGATAGATGCGACAATTCTGCAACGGTTCGAATTGAACCACGATCGAGGGTAGAGCGATGAATGACACAACGAAGATAGTATTTTTTGCGCTCCTGGGCGCCGGTCTGGGAGCCCTTATGGGCGTCGGCGGGTTAATGGCTGGCATGCTCGATCCAGTGGTGGCGGCCGCTGGAAGCGGTGGTGCGTTAGCCCTCGGAACGGGCGGTGGATTGCTGGTCGGCGTACTCCTGGCAGGCCTTCGAATCGGAGGCAGGGACAAGGCGTTGGAGGTCGATTCTGGGCCAGAGCAGGCCGCGACGGCGCAGCGGGTCACGCATGAAGAAAACTCGTCGCCACAGCCGGAAGTGGTCGAGGCGTCGGTGGAAGAGGACCCCGCACCGATGCCGACACCGACGCCGGAGGACCATGGGTCGCTGTTCGATGATATGGACGCTGCCGAAGATAGCGGGACACCGGGATACCAACCTTCTTTTCAATCGATGGTCTTCGCCATGGGTGGCGATGACGAGGAAGAGGTGATCGTCGATATGAAGGCCGTGGAGGCGACGAAGAAGGCCGCCCAAGAGGCGCGTGAGGAGCAACCGGAGGGGATGGACACGGTATCGGGAGGGTTCGGCGATCTGATGGCGTCATTGGGAGGCCGCGATGAGCGGGCGAAACGCGTGGCCTCCGAGGATCGCGTGATCGCTAGCGGGGCGTCGACCAACCCGATGGCGTCGGCCATGAGTGGCGAGGTTGAGCCGTCGGAGCCCGGGCAATTTGAAGTCGTGGGACACCAGGAGGTGGCGTCGGCCGACGTGGATGCGCTTCGCGATGCGCTCAATCAACCCACGGAGCCCGATCCACTGCGTTCGGAGCCGGCGGGCCTGGAGGAAGACACATCGCCCAACGAGCTTCGCAATAACCTCCTGGCGGCGAGAATGCGTCGGCGCGAAAAGGCAGACCGTCCCCAACGACAGATGCGCCGTTTGGGAGCTGCTGAAGCGGGGCCTCGCGGCGCCACGCCGACCCCCGAGGAGTTAGCCAAGAGAGTGGAAGAAGAGCAGCAACTAACGCGCAACCTCAAACCGGCCATGCATATCTTGCGAAAACCCAGTTCCCAGGAGGCGGGGATTGACTCGCGAGATGGGGACCTTAGAGTGCCAGAGCCGGAGCGTTCTGGCCCGGTGATGACGGTGCGCATTGATGATGATTCCCAGCAAACCCTGCTCAGTGAGGCCGGGGAGTGACCCGACGATATGATTCACCGCTTACACCGATTGCTGGAAGCCCCGCGCCCCTGGCGCCATCTGGTGGAGGAGAAGCCGCGCTCTCAACTCTATGAGGTGGAGAGCGAGGATGGGGTGCGCCTGGTGTTAAGGCGGGTGCGCCCGCCGAAGGTGGGCGAACGCGGCGAAGTCATCATGTTGCTCCACGGGCTGGGATCGAACCACGAGGGCTTTCATCTGCCGGGGCGCTCCATGGCCCGGTGGTTGGCCAGGCGCGGTCACGATGTGTGGATGCCAGAGCTTCGGGGGCATGGTGGAAGTCGGGTGGGGCGTTACGATTGGTGCCTCGATGACTATTTAGAGCGAGATTTGCCAGCCATCTTGGAGGGGATTCAGACCTATAGCGGGCGCGAAGCCCTGCACTGGGTGGGTCATAGCATGGGGGGGATCTTGTTGATGTGCTACGGAGCGATGACGGGGCGAGGTCCCATCAAGAGTGGGGTGGCCATCGGGTCAGCTCTGGACCTGGGGGTGGGAAATTCTGGGTTTTCGTCGTTGCTCAAATTAAGACCGCTGATCGAGCCGTTGGTGGCGATTCCCTACGGAAGCCTCGCCCACCTGATGGCCCCGACGCTGGGTAAGGGGGGCTTAGAGGCGGTGGAGACATTCAATGTGTGGCCCGACAACGTGGAGGCGGAGATGGTGCAGCGGCTCCACGCGCGCTGCTTTCACAGCATTCCCACGAGTCTTTTGAGCCATCTGGCGACGGCGTTTGAGGAGGAGGGGTTAATCCTGGGGTCGGGATTTCGCGTGGAGCAGGAGATCGGGCGAAATGAGATCCCGATTCGGCTGATCTCGGGGAGTCGAGATATGCAGGTGACGCCAGAGGCCGTGGAGCATACAGCAGAGATGTTTAAGGGGGACGCCGATCTGGTGCGCTGCGATGAGGCACAGGGGTTGGGCAGTCATTACGGCCACTGGGATCTGGTGATGGGGCAGCGGGCGCCGCTGGAGGTGTGGCCAGAGGTGGCGGATTGGGTAGAGCGCCGGCGGTGATCACAGGGGCTGGCGATCGAGCTCGATCACGGTGTCATCAAAGCATGAGAGGGATGGGGTATCGAGGCCCATGGGTTCCTCATCGATCTGGAAGGCGTAGCGCAGGTGGGCCACCGCGTAGTGGTGGATGATGGGCCAGCTAAGATCGGGCGCTAGATCGGTGTCGCGACAGCCGTCCTCGCCCAATCCTACAATGAGTGGATTGATGTCCAGGCCGGCGTCGTCGGCGATCTGGAGGATGCCGCCGCGGTCGGCGCCGATGGCGCAGAGGTCGGAAAAGGCCAGGTGGCCTGCTTCTTCGAGGTCCACCAGGGTTCTGGGAGGGCCGGCGTCTTCGTAGCTTCGGCGGATGGAGTTGGCGGTGATGATGCGGTCGGTGCCCCCGGCTTGCCACATCAGGTGGGCGTCGTGGGGGTTGGCGTCGGGGTCGTCGGCGGGGACGTCGATGCTGGAGGCGAAGAAGATGGCGGCGTCGATGGAGGGGTGGTCCAGCAGCGATTGGGCGCCGTTTCCACCCATGGAGTGTCCCGTGGCAGCGAGCCGGTCGGCGTCAGTGATAGCGATCAGGGCGTCCAGATCGGGGTCATCGCTGGATCCGGCGTGGAAGACGTCGACGAGGGTGGCCAACGTGTCGGGGGCGTTGTCGCCGTCGGGCGCAAATTCAGTGAGCACGTGAGAGAGGTTTCGCTCCGGTTGTTCGGCGGAGACGACGACCATGCCCCAGCTCGCCAGGTGGGCCAATAATGTGCTGGACTGGAGGCGGTAGCCGGCGAGGCCGTGGCTGAAGAAGACCAGGGGGTATTGGTCCTCCGTATTGGGTGGGGCGTCCATATGGGCGTGGACGTCGAAGAAGGGGGCGTCGTCGTCGCTGATGAGGTCCCGTTCTTCTTCTGGCAGAAATTGGCGCATATCGTAGGATAGGTCGCCGGAGCAGGCATCGCGATCGTCGGTGGTGGGGTAGAAGATGGCCACCTCGTGTCCCTCGATGTCAAGATCTTGAAAGCCCACGGGATAGGGGCCCATGGCTTCGTAGCCGGCGCAAGTGGCCGGTTGGGAAGCACAGGGGTCGACCTCTGGGTCGTCGTCGCTACAGGCAACAAGGCCCAGAGTAAGTGCGACGATGGGGAGCAAACGACGGTGCGGCGTCGGAAGAGGGAGCAAGACGGGACCTGTTGGGTTATCAGTGGGCGGTTGAGATTAGTCGGTGGAGAATTGATCGACGTCCTCGAATTCGAGGGGGACGAGCTCGGTGTTAATGGGATCGCTGTGGTCCTCGGCGAAGCCGCGGAGTGTAAAGTCGTCGCCGTCGGCGACGATCTCGCCAGCCAGCGCGGGAGCCTGGAGGTTGGCTTGAGTGTCCATGACCCAGAATTGGCGGCCGGAGTCGGTGTTGGTGTGGATGTGGCCAGAGCCTTGAAGGGTGCCGACAAAGGTGCCGGTTTCGCTGACGGCGCCGTATTCGATAAATCCGTCGTCGTCGATGCGAATGGCGAAGTAGCGCTCGATGCCATCTTCGCCAGTGACCATCTCCGTGGCCTGCCATCGTCCCTCAAAGTCCTCGAGCTGGAGATCGTCGGAGCCGGGGAGCTCGAAGCGAAGGCGGTAGGATTCCACGACGTCCGACGGCACCTGGAGTTCCAGAGCCGTGCCCTCATCCATGTCGGGGGTGAGGATATATTGGGGCACCGGGCCATCGAGGTCGTAGAGTTGGACATCCCCGTTGCTCAAGATTTCCCACTGGCCCTGGATGGTCTGGTCGGCCTGAAAGGTGACGTTGGAGTCGTCGACGAATTCCACGGAGAAATAGAGACCGGCGATGGCCGGGGAGTCGACGATGCGCCAGACGCCATAGAGGGTCATGCCCACGAGGTCGTCGGTGGTCAGGGGATCCGGTTCGTCGGAGCCGTTATTGGGCTGGCTATTATTGGGTTCGCTATTGTTGGGCTCGACGTTATTGGGTTGGTCGTTGTTATTGGGGTCGATGTCGTTGGGCTGGTCGTTGTTATTGGGGTCGATGTCGTTGGGCTGGTCGTTATTATTGGGGTCGACGTCGTTGGGCTGGTCGTTGTTATTGGGGTCGATGTCGTTGGGCTGGTCGTTATTATTGGGATCGTCCTGATTATTTTCGCCGGGTTCGGCGTTATTCCCCAGGTTCCAGCCATCGTTTTCATCACCATCGCTGGTGTCATCACTTCCACAGCCGAGGGCAGGGACCAAAAAGAGTGAGATAAGGACTGCGATGAGGAGGTGGTGTCTACGGGGCATGATCGAGTCCGAGTTTCAGGTCAAACCATGGAGCGACGAAATCATTAGATGCCGTATAACTATACAAATTCCGGGAGGCCAATGCCAGCGAGGACGCGGTGCTCAGGGCGGCGTCGAAAGCCCGGGCACGCGGCTGGTCAGCCAGGGCAGGCCGAGGGTCAGGAGGCGTACGAGCATCATGGCGGTGATGGCGAACCAAACACCGATAAGGCCCCATTGGAAGTGAAGCGCTGCCAGGAGGAGTCCCGCGCCGACGGCGGCCGAAAGGAGCATGGTGATGGCCAGAAAACGAAAGGCCTCGGCACCCATAAATAGCCCGTCGAGGACGAAGACTAGACCGTTGATGGGCTGCATGACAGCGACGAAGATGAAGATGGTGAGCACCATGGAGATGGTCTGGCTATCGTCGGTGAAAAGGTGGGGTAGATAGGGTCGTCCCAGCCAGAAGAGGAGGGCAAGAAGGAGGCCGACGGCCACCCCCCACTGGAGGAGGCGGTTACCGATGGCCCGCGCGGTATCAGGGCTCTGGTCGCCGATATATTTGGCCAGAAGGGCCTGGCCGGCGACGGCGAGGGCGTCGACGACGAGGGCTAAAAACCCCCATAATTGGTAGGCCACCTGGTGGGCGGCGACCTCCACGACGCCCATGCGAGCGGCCACGGCGGTGGCCAGGCTCATGGTGGACACCAGGGCGGTGGTGCGCAGGACCAGGGCACCGCCGATCTGGATAAGGGGGAGCATGGCACGGACACGGGGGGCGATGAGAGGGATACCGAATCGCTGGCGATATTTGACCAGGAGGAGCCAACAAAAGATGAGGGCCCCCGTCCACTGGGCGACGACGGTGGCGATGGCGGCCCCGGCGATGCCCCACCCGGCGCCAAAGATCAGTACCGGGGTCAAGATGATATTAATGGCGTTGAAGATCAGGGCCACCCACAGCGGGGTACGGGTGTCCTGGTATCCCCGGAAGGCGCCATTGGCGGCGATGATGACCAGCACGGCGGGGCCTGCGAAGGCGCGAATATGGAGATAGGTGGTGGCCGGTTCTCCGAGATCGCCGGTGGCGCCCATGGCGCTGAGGATGGGAGCGCTAAAGAGGAGCAGCGCGAAGGTGACGATGAGCCCGATGAGGGCGCCCAGGGCGAGGCCGTTGATGGCGATGCGCCCGGCGGCGTCGGCGTCCCCGCTTCCAACGGCCCGACCGATCTGGGGGGTGGTGCCGTAGGCCAGGAAGTTGAAGACGAGAAAGGCCAGGGCGAAAATGGCGGCGTTGACGCCAAGGGCCCCCAGCTCGGCGGTCCCAAGGCGACCGACGAAGGCGGTATCCACCAGTGATACGAGGGGATCGATGGCCAAGCTCCCCAGGGCCGGTAAGGCCAGGGCGAAGATCTCTCGGTCGTGACGGTTGGGCAGAGAAAACAAGGAAGGAACTACTCGTTACAAGTCGCGGAGTCCCCGCAATCAAATGCGCAATCACCGGCGGGGCAAAAGAGGTTGCAGTTGGCATTGTCGCCGCAGCTCATCAAGCAATCGCCGCCGGCGCAGTTAAAGGTGCAACTGGAGTCATCGAGGCAGGTCAATTCGCATCCGCCGCCGCTGCACGTGGCGTCACAGGTGGCGTCGTCGTAGCAACTCCACTCGCAGTCGCCGGATTCACAACTCCAGGAGCAATCCTGGCCGTCTTCGCAGAAGTCATCCTCGAAGTCCATTTCGCAGGCGGTGAGACACACCAAGAAGAGAGCGCCGATGAGTAGGATGCGGAGGTGTGCGGCCATGGGGGCTCCTTGGATGACAACGATGGGGGTGTCATCATGGTGAGGGATCACGGGTGCTTCTTGCCCGAGGTTAAAGGACAACGGCGGTTGAGGCGAGAGAAATGTAGAACGGTACCCGGAAAAGCAAAATAAACCCGTGGAGCAGTGATGCATAAGTGGCGGTGGTTGAAATGGGGGCTGGTGATGGTGTGGGTGCTGTCGGTGGGATGCTCATCGGCCCCGGCGGCGGAGGATCTGAGCGACCACGAGCCAGGCACGACGGCGTCGGACGATGAGGTATTGCGACAGGCGGGCATCTCGGCCGGGCAAGAACCGGGACAACCCCAGCCGTTTTGGGGGCCCATTCAACACCGGGCGGACGATGGATTTGACGCCCTGGAGGAGGAGCTGACGGCGTGTCTCGGCGGCTGGGGCCACGATGATGAGGTGCGGGAATTGGCGCTGTGGGCCGGGCGTGAACCGGGAGAGGAGGACTACGAACTCAAGGGGTGGTCGATTTATCCCGACCACAAAGACGGAGAAGGGCCGGAATGCGCGGCGTCGCTGGCTAAGTCCTATGTCAATGAGGTCGGCCCGGGGTATTTCGACGATTTCGAGGCCTATGTGGCGAGCTTTCTCATGCGACCGGCCGATTCACCGGGGTGTGACGATGAGGGGGCGCAGGTCCAGTGCCGGGGGCTGGGTGCCGAGATCGATGAGGAACAGGTGGCCTCCGATACCTGCGAAGAGGCGGTGATGGACCGGGTCCATGGGGCCATCATGGACGGTCGGGACTGTTGGTCAGGTCGCCACTGGCACCCACGGATGGCGGAGTATGAAGACGACCCTCTGGCCCTTCGGGCGCTGCTATTTGGGGAGGTACGCCTGGAGGAAGACGGGGGACTATTGGCCCTGGAATATAACCAACCCTGGGTGGAAGAGATCGCCCTGTGCGTGGCCGATGAGGTGGAGGGAGCGCTAGAGGGGATGGTCGTGGGGGCTTGCCGAGAGGAGATACGCAATCGGGCCATCACCTTTTGGAGCGACCCTTCGTTTAGTTATATGGTGGGTGGCGATGAATAGGCGCGGTAAAACGGTCAGGAGGCAGCAAATGTGGCGAGCCGGGGCATTGGTAGTAGGCTTGATGGCGATGGTCGCGGGGTGTGGAGATGACGATGAGTTCCCCGACTATGAGGCGGGCAATCTGAGCAATGAAGCCCACGATTGGGTGGTGGAGGGGATGACCTGTGAGGGCGAGGAGGTGGTGCGCTTTGTGGGATTGGTCGATGAGGGCGGTGAGGGCGAGGTGGAGCGCGTTGCGCGGACCTTTCGCGGCGATGATTGCCTGGATGGGGGCGCTTTATTCTGGGATGAGCTCCCCGGAGAAAGTGGTGACGAGGTGGGTGTTCGCTGGAGCAGCGACGAGGATGACTGGGTGGAGATGGAGGTGGAGACCGTTGGAGAGCGAAGCCTGCGCCTGCGAGGAGGAGGCGAGGAAATCACGATGAGGGGGGTCTATGAATCGCTATCACCGACGCCGATTCCAAGCCTGGATGACTTTGATTTGGCCGGCCAGTGGTGGTTGGAGGATTATTATTGCCGCGAGGGGTCGATGCCGCAGTTGGTGCAGGCCTTTCACCCGGGGGTCGACTTTCGGCTGACAAAGGTCGTGGGCGACGCCTGCATCGGGGCAGGAGTTGGTTTTGTGGAGGCCCAGCTCGAGGGCACGCGGCTGGAGGGGGAGGCTTGGATCGAGGAGCCCGACGAGTGGGACCAGATCGATGGGCCACAGGATAACGCCGATCTCTTCGAGTTGATCGGGACGGTGCGAACCGAGGGGTTCATTAGTCTGAGCCTGGTGGCCGGCGACGAGGAGCAGCGGGCCGTGCTGCGAAAGGTCGAAGCGCTGGATGATTAGATAAGCCGTGGGGAGCCCGACTGGTCTGCAGGTCGGAGTCGTTCGTCAAGCTCATTTCGTTAATGCAAATGATTTGCAATTGCGTGTTAGCGTTGCTAATGTCCGCGGCGCTCGGCGACGAGAGAAGTGAACGGACTTATCCACGGAATCGAAGTATAGGAGAGGCATGATGAGGAATAGACGGTGGTTATTGGCAATGGTGGCGGCGGGATTGCTCGCTGCCTGCGGTTCAGATGGCGATGACGGAGTGGAAGGCGCACCGGGGGAAGACGGCTCCAGTTGCTCCGTGGAGGACGTGGCTGAAGGGGCGCGCATCCACTGCGACGATGGGACGGAAGTCATCGTGGAGCAGGACATACGTGAACGATGCGATATCGATGAGGTGGGCGGGGAGACGGTCATTCGCTGTGGTGATGAGGAAGTCGTCGTGGATGCCGGTCAAGAGTGTGAGGTAACGTCCCAGGGGGATCGCATCGAGATCGTGTGCGACGATGGCTCCACCGGTGAATTATTTCCCGAGGCGCGCGGCGTTCTGGCCCGATTGGCGGGCTCCCAGGCCGGAGGTTATAGCGATGGCAGCGGCACTCAGACCCGATTTGATGGGCCCATGTCGCTGAGCATGGCATCCGGCGATTTCCTCTATTTTACGGACGCCTTTAACCAGACCATTCGCCGCTACGGGCTTAATTCGGATCAAACCATCACCCTGGCTGGAAAACCCGGGGTGGAGGGAATAGAGACCGGCGTGGGGTCCGATGCTCGGTTTGAGGGGCCGCGCTCCATCGTCGTCGATCCCGACGAGGAGTATGCCTATATCGGCGATGGGTTTAATTGCGTGGTGCGGCGATTGGATTTGAATACCACGGAGGTGGAGTCCTTCGCCGGGGAGGCTGAATTCTGCGACGGCGTCGATGGGGCGATTGGCAATGCCCGCTTTGGGTTGATCATTGGCATGGCGATCGATGAAACCGGCGATTATCTCTATGTCAGCGATCGCGGCAATGACGCCATTCGGAGAATCGATCTGCAAGAGGAAGAGGTGGAGACGATTGCTGGCCAACTGGGCGATTCAGGCCTGGAGGATGGCCCGGGCGACGATGCGCGCTTTAACTCCCCAGGAGGCATCAGCTTCGATGCCAGCGGCGACTATTTGTATATCGCCGACATGTCCAATGATGTGATTCGGCGCATGGCCACCTACGGCGATTATGACACGGTGACGGTGGCCGGAGAGCCGGTGGACGGTTTTGCGGACGATATTGAAGACGGCCCGGGAGATGAGGCGACCTTTAGTACGCCTCAGACCGTGATTCGTCTGGGAGACGACCTATACGTCTTCGGTTTTAGCAATACCATTCGTCGCATCACCGAGGATGATGGTAATTACGGAGTAGAGACGGTAGCCGGTGCGTTTAACGCGCAGGGCTTCGTCGATGGATCGCTGGAAGAGGCTCGATTCGGCGTGGGTTTTGCCGGCGTCGCCGTTCCGGGGACGTCGTCCATCATGATCGGCGATCTGAGCAACGATGCGATTCGGGAAGTCAATTTTGAGGACGAGACGGTGACCACCGTGGTGGGTCCGACCCCCGATATCGTGGGTTATGAAGAAGGAGTGGGAGCCGATGCCCGCTTTGATTCGCCGGCCGGTCTGGCGACCACCGGTGATGGGGCCGTTAGTTTTGTGGCCGACGCGGGCAACCACGCCATTCGTTATGTGGAACGGGAGACCGGTCGAACGGGATTGGTGGCCGGTCTGGCGGGCTCTGCAGGCATGGCCGACGGACTATTTGACGCCGCTCGGTTTGACACGCCGCGGGCCCTCCGACTGAGCGATGATGAGAGCAGCCTCTATGTGCTGGATCGAGGAAATAGCGCGATCCGCGAGATTGAGTTGGACACGGGCTTTGTGTCCACCGTCCTGGATGGTGGTGATTTCATGGAGTCGCCTCAGGATATGGTGATGGCCAACGGGGATATTTATATCACCGACGCCGCAGAGCAGGTGATCTGGCACTATGACGGCGATGAGTTGGCCGTGCTGGCTGGAGGGCTGGAATACGATGAGGACGACGACGATATGGAGTTCGATGGCGTGGGTGAGGATGCACTATTTGCCGAGCCCGTGGGGCTGGCCATCGATGCCGATCATGAGACGCTCTATGTGACGGATGGCGACGTATTTCAGGGACCCCAGGTGCAGGGGATTCGAGCCGTTGATATCGCCACTGGCGAAGTCACGACGGTCTTCGGCGGCAATATCGGTGGTGTGGGGGACCAAGGCGATGTGGAGGGCTTCGATACGGCAGCTCTTCGCTGGGCCGAACACCTGGAGGTATTGGATGGGGGCGATCGGTTGATGGTCGCCGATACCTGGCATAATGCGATCCGCCTCGTGGATCTGTCGGAGGAAGAGGTCCACACGGTGGTGGGGATCGTGGGGGTCAATGGTGCGGCTAACGAGATGTCCGTGCCCCTGGAGGAGGCTCGATTGGAGCGACCCATCGGGCTTCGTTCCGTCGACGAGTGGACCTGGGTGACCACATTTGACAATGCGGTCTACGAAGTCCGCTTCGATGAGGGAGGCCTTCCGTGAATCAGCGACGAGTTCGGAGTGCCATGGGCATCGTGGCTCTCTGGCTCGCCGTCGTCGCCGTATCCCTGGGGGGATGCGGCGACGATCCGGAGCGGCCAGAGGATGAAGACAATCAGCAGACGCCAAACCAGCCCGACGAAGAGCCCAATGATCAACAGGGCAATCAAGACGACAAAAATAATCAGGGGGATGATGGGAACCAAGAGGATGACGATCCCGGGGTGAATCAGTCGGATCCGAATCAAGATCCGGATGAGCCGGAGCCCAATGATTCAGAGCCCAATGATTCGGAACCCGACGATCCGGAGCCCCTGGAGCCCGGCGGGTTTGGTGATTGGTGCGACGGTGATCGCCCGTGCGAGGAGGACTATCACTGCGTCGAGCAGCCCTTTGACGGCGATCGCGGTATGTGCACCCGGGGGTGTGAGCCGCTGGGGTCAAGTTGCCTGGGGATTCCAGCGCCGGGGACCAATGGCAAGTGCCTATATGAACCCGGGGTCGACGAGATGGCGGGAAGCTGCGCCTTTATCTGCGTCCTCGATCACGACGACCATATCCATACCTATGATTGTCCCCCAGAGTTGGTCTGTGAAGAAGGTGGCGGTGCCGGTCAGGGCAATGCCTATTGCGTGCCCCCCGTGGAGTAGATGTCCCCAAGAGTCGTGAGATCTCCAATCCCCCCTGGTCCCTGGGACCACGGGGGGATTTTTTGGACAAATATAGGATCAAGCTATTACCGTCGCTCCCGGGCGATAGGTGTAGAGGAGGCGGTATTAAATTCCCTCCAGGAATTCGATGACTTTTTGTTGCTCGTCATCGCCGAGGTCCAAAAAGGCGTCTCGGGCAGGGGCTGCTGTGTTGTGGTGGGCCTCGATGGCACCGCGGAGGGTGAAGGCGCGGCCGTCGTGCATGTAGGGGGCGGTCTGGGAGACGCCCCACAGCGGTGGGGTGCGGAATTCGCGGTGCGAGGCGTGGGGAGTGGGGATACCGAGGTGGTCGTCGGGGGCCACGTCGTGAAGGAGGAGGTCGCTATAGAGGGGTACGGGGCCGCTGGGGCCGTCGAGTTGGGGGATGTGACAGTCGGCGCAGCCGACGTTGTGGAAGAGCTGCTCGCCCTCCACGGATGGCGTATCCTGGCTGGGAGGGGGCGCTAGGCCGGCCATGAAGGCGGTGAGCAGGTCGATGGTCTCGGCAGAGGCCTCGGGTTGATCGCCGGGAAGCGCGGTGTCGCCGAAGAAGAAGCCCGGTTCCTCAGGGAGGGTCAATCCCAGTTCATTGGACAGGGCGTCGCGGGCGAATTCGCGAAGATCGGGGATGTCGGCTTTCCAGCCGAAGCGGCCCAGTCGGCCGTCGTCGAGGCGAGAGGCTCGTCCGTAGATGCCGTTTTGGAGGTCGTCATTGGGATCTTCGTTGGCCAGGATCACCTCGTCGTCGATGGCGTCGATGAGGCCGATGCCCAGCAGCGACGGGGAGGTGCGAAGTTCGAAGGTATTTAAATCGTCGGCCGGTTCGCGACGAACCTCGCCGGGGATGGCGAGGCGATCGATGATATTGGAGTGATCGAAGGCGTCGAGGAAGGCGCCTTCGTCGGTCCAGGTGCCGGCGCGGGTGACGCTGACGTCCAGGGGGCCGTGGGTACCGATGGCCAGGGCCTCATTGAGTCCCGACGAGGCGACGTCGCCATGACAGGCGCGGCAGCTATCGCCATTGAAATGAGGGTCGCCAAGCCCCTTGGTGATGGAGGTATTGCGGTCAAAGAGGACGCGACCGGCGATCCATTCCTGGAGTTGGTCATCAGTGAGATCCGGCAGGGGGGCGCCGGGTTGGCCCTGTTGGGGGATGGGGGAGTGGGCGTCGATGAGCCCGGGGCGGTCAAATTGGGCGCCCCCCAGGGAGTGGAGAAAGGCGATGACCTCCGATTGTTTCTCGTCGTCCAGATCCTGGAAGCGGTCGCGCGCTGGAGCAGCGGTGCCGCCGTGCCATTCGATGGCTTCCACGAGGGTGTCGGCCCGACCGTCGTGGAGCCAGGGGCCGGAGGCGGCGACGCCCCACAGCGGTTGGGTGCGAAATTCCGAACCCGTGGCGACGCCCATCTCGATGCCATCGGCCAATTCGGGACCCATCTCGTGGAGCAGGAGATCGGAGTAGAGAGGGATGTCGCCGCGCTCGCTGCGCAGGGTGGGGACGTGGCAATCGGCGCAACCGATGGCGTGAAAGTGGTCTTCGCCGCGCTGGGATGCGTCGGTGGGCTCCTCCGGAGGAGGGGCGGCCAGGAGCATATTGAAGCTGATGAGATCGAAGAGGTCGTTGGTGCCCAGCTCGGGATCGGGGACGCTGTCTCCGTCCTCCAGGGGTTCCGAGGGCGGAGCGGCCTGGGCTTGACGGCGCACTTGAAGGTCACCGCTTGATTGGTCGAGGTCCTCCGATTGGATGGGGCCATCGCCATCGGAGGGCACGGGCAGTTGGGCGGCCATGGCGTCGGGCAAGGGATCGGTGGTGATGCCCATATGGTTGAAGATGGGGCCGCGGATAAAGCCCTGAATATCGACGGTTTGAGCCTTGCGTCCGAAGCGGCCCACGAAGCCGCGGTCCCAGTTGGGGCGACCGGCAATCCCATTGCCCGATTCATCGTCGGGGTCGGCGTTGGCGAGGATGGACTCCTCGGGGATCTCGGCGATAAGCCCGGTGCCAAAGAGGGGCAGGGGATTTCGCTGAGCGAAGACGTTGATGCGATCGCTTCGGCCTGGGCGAAGCTGGGCGTAGGGCTCGACGCCATAGGTGTGGAGGATGCCGTCGCGGGGGCCCATCAAGAAGGTGCCGTCATCGAGCTTCTGACCGACCAGAAAGAAGTTCCGGTAGCGCGGGGCCGTGCCGCCGGGAGCAGGGTTGAAATGACAGGAAGCGCAGGAGTCAACATTGAAATGAGGGCCCAGTCCATCGTCCGGTGTAAAGCGATGGGTGGTCAATTGACGTCCCCGATCAAAGGCCTGGAGTTGGTCCTCCGTGGCCGTGGGCAGGGGATCGCCGAAGGGGGCAAAGATATCATCGGGGATCTGGGGCTCCTCCTCCGTGGGTGGGGCGTCGTCGCCACAGCCGAGAAGGAGAAGAAGGGCGATGAGTACCGGGGAGATACGTAAATGCAGTGGAAGGGACATTGCTTAATCCGCGCTGATCAAGATGGTGCCCTGATAGGGCGGTGAGGATTGGAGGGTCCCGCCGACGGCAAAGCGAGGTCCGTCGTTAAAGCCAAAGCTGGCGTGGAGGACCGTGGAGGTCGGCGTGGATTCCACGGAGGGCTCTGTAGAAGCGGCGTCCAGGGTCAGGGCGCGGCCATCGACGCCATTGACGTGGGAGCGCCCCTGGCAGTCCATCCATATGCCGTTGAGCCCCGGTTGGCCGCCGACGATTTCGGAGCTCCATGCGTCGCCGTCGAAGCGCGCGATCTGGGCGTTGGCGCGGCCACCGACGGCGACGACCTCGTCGTCGGCGCGGCCCCAGAGGCTGACGAAATCGTCGGAGGCACCGGTGGAGACCTGCTGCCACTCGTCTCCGTCGTAGTGGAGGATGAGCCCCAGGGCGCCCACGGCGAAGATATGGTCCGGTCCGGTGCCCCAGATCTTGAAGAGAGAGTTGGCGTCGCGGTCGAACTCCGGGAGGGGCTCGTCGTGCCATTGGTACCCATCGTAGCGAAGAAGGACGGGTTGGGCGTCAAAATCGCGGGCGTCGCCGCCGACGGCCCAGGCCGTTTGATGGTCATGAACCCAGACACCCCAGAGGTCTTTGTCGGTGGGGGACTCGTAGGTCTGGAGGACGTCCGGATCCTGGGGATCGCCCTCCAGGCGAAGAATCCGGCCCTCGTTGCCGACCAGCCAGAAGACGTCGTCGCTTCCATGCACCCAGTTGAGCATGGGGCCTTCGGGTAACTCCAGGGGGGTCCATTGGTCCTGGTCAAAATGATAGGCCGTGCCCTGCTCCGGTTGGCCCCCGACGGTGAGAACGCGGTCCGTTGATGGGCCCCACACGCTCATAAAAGCGCCGCTTTCGTGATCGTCGATGGAGGTCTCCCAACTGGCCTGAGATGGAGGAGAGCAGGCGTCCTCAGAGGAGTCATTGTCGGGGTCATCGCTGCCGCATGCGAGGGCGAGGGCAGCGATTAGAGCCAGTGGCAGCAATCGAAGGTGATCCATGATGATTTCTCGTAGATCTGGGAGTCAATCGTGACGGTCAATTCAAAGAGATAGGGGTCGTCGAGGGTGTCATTGGGGTTGAGGGAGCGTCGAAGGATGACGGTAAATGGACCGGAAGACAGGGTATCTCCGTCGACGTCGGCAAACCCCTGGCGGTTGGTGGTAGCGATGAGTTCGCCCTCGGTGTCGTAGATTTGATATTCTTGGACGAGGTCATCGAGGTCGTCGGTGGACAGGTCTTCGATCAAGGAGGTCTGGAGCTCGAAGGCGCCCCAGACGTGAAAGCCGCCCTGCATGCCCTGCTCCCAGGTCAGGGTGTCGCCCTGTAAAATGGTCTGGACCTGATCGGGCAGTCCGCTGACCAATAAGGTCAGTTCATCATCGCCCTCGGGCGCATCGCCGATGGGAATGTCAGGGTC
>CAZMJS010000058.1:0-21350 GCA_964566695.1 uncultured Bradymonadales bacterium | reverse complement strand
TCGGCCCCGAATTGGCGTTGGCACTTAGGGCATTTGAGCATATTGGCTCCCTGACCCAGGGGCCCGACCGGGATATGCCGAGGCGGTGTGGAAGGCATCCAGGCCAGAGCGGGTTAAGTAATCGGCCATGGCTTATATCATAGGCGGAGAGCATAAGAAAATGGCTCGCCCTGTGGTAGATGCCAGGGGTCGATGGGTCAACGGTAGCGCGAGCGATGAGCGACGAAGCGATGAATTCAGCACAGAAGGAAGCATTGCGTCAGGCGATCCGGAGCAAAGCCCGAGAACTTGAGTTTCGGGAGGTGGCGTTCATTCCGGCGGAGTCGTTGCCGACGGGCCGTTCCTACCAGGAGTGGTTAAAGGAGGGACGCCATGGGGAGATGGGGTACCTGGGTAATCATCAGCCCTTGAGGGTCGATCCGGCGAAGATGGAGCCGGGTACGCGCTCTGTGGTCGTGATGCTCAACCACTATCGCCAACCACTGGATATGCTGGAGGGGGGATTGCGGATCAGCCGCTATGCCCAGGGCGATGATTATCACGACCGATTGTGGGAGCGGATGCGGGAGCTTGCGGCCTTTATCCACAGCGAGAGCGGCGTGGAGGTGGCCACGCGGCCGGCGGTGGATACGGCGCCTCTTTTGGAGCGCGATCTGGCCCGGCAGGCGGGCCTGGGTTGGGTGGGGAAGAACGCGATGCTCATTCGCCAGGGGTTGGGATCTTATGTCTTTATCGCCGAGGTTCTGCTGGGCATTGATATCAGCGAGTCGGACGTGGAGGAGGCCCCGGATCGGTGCGGGAGTTGCTCACGCTGCATCGATGCCTGCCCGACCAATGCCATCGTCGCCCCGCGTGTCATCGACGCTCGCCGGTGCATCGCCTATCTGACCATCGAGCTGCGAGGACCGATTCCCAGGAGGCTTCGTCCCCTGATCGGCGATCATCTCTTTGGGTGCGATATCTGTCAGGAGGTCTGCCCGTGGAATGGAAGCGATGAGATGAGCAGCGATCCGGTCCACCGCACGCGAGAGGTCTATCGACGGTTATCACCGATCGATTTGCTATCCTTTGATCACCGTCGCTACGTGGAGGTATTTCAGAAGTCGGCGATGAAGCGGGCCAAACTGCGAGGGCTTAAGAGAAACGCCGCGGTGGTGGTGGGCAATTGCGGGCAACGCGAGGACGTGGAGCCGTTGATGGAGGCCTTTGTCGACGAGGAGGAGCCCCTGGTCCGTGGCCATATCGCCTGGGCAATCGGTCGTCTGGGAGACGCCGAGAGTCGCCGCTGGTTGGCCTGGTTTCAAAGCGATGAGGAGGAGTCCTACGTGCGCGACGAGTTGAGCGCGGCCATGGCTGCGATCGACGAGCGTTGCGGTGAGAAAAAAGTTAGCTACGCTATGGAGGCGATTGGCACGACATGGTGATTTCTGGAGAGTTGGGAGGCAGAGAGATGGCGGAACAGCGAACGTTTAAGACGACCGGTGAGCAGGGGCTCGATTTTGATAGCCTGCCGATGCAATTGTGGGACAAAGCCAAGAAATTTGGGATTTGGAACCCGGCGGACATCGACTTCAGTGAGGACCGGCGTCATTGGGAGTCCTTTGACGAGGGCCAACAAGAGGTGCTGCTGCACCTGAGTTCTCTTTTTATCGGCGGTGAAGAGGCCGTCACGGTCGATCTGTTGCCGCTGATTCAGGTGATTGCCGAGGAGGGCCGGTTGGAGGAGGAGATGTTCTTGACCTCCTTTTTGTGGGAAGAGGCCAAGCACGTGGAGGCCTTTCGCCGCTTCTTTGACGAGGTGGCCGACGAGTTCTCCGATTTGAGTCGCTTTCACGGGCCGAATTACAAGCGTCTATTCGAAGAGGAATTGCCCCAGGCGCTGAAGACTCTACGCGAGGATTCGTCGCCGGTGGCTCAGGCCGGGGCGTCGGTGACCTATAATATGATCGTGGAAGGGGTGCTGGCGGAAACGGGCTATCATGCCTATTTCGATATGTTGGAGCGACACGAATTGATGCCCGGCATGAGAGAGGTGGTGGGCAAACTCAAGCAAGATGAATCGAGGCACCTGGCCTTTGGGGTGCATCTATTGTCTCGGTTGGTGCGAGAGCATGGCCAGCCGGTGTGGGAGGCCATCGATGCGAGGATGAACGAGTTGTTCCCCATTGCACTGGGCATCGTTGATGAGATTTTCGAGCCCTACGATCCGGTCCCATTTGAATTGGATAAGGATCAATTTGTGGGGTTTGCGACCACCCAATTTCAGAAACGCTATCAACGGGTGGCGCGGTCGCTCGATGAGTAAAAAAGTCGTAGTGGTAAAAAGGCTTGGGATATGTTAGAGGCTCGAGGTAAGCGCCATCGACAACTCCGATGTCAAGAGGGATTATGAGCGACGAGCCAAGCCTGTACCGACTGGAGCGCCCCGACGAGCAGACCCTGCCCGTGGTGGTCGACGTGCCCCATGCGGGGGAGTGGATTCCCCCGGATTTGCGGGAAGATATGAAGGTCGGCGACAAGAAGTTGCGCCGCGACCTCGATCTCTATGTCGACGAGTTATGGGACCAAGCACCGAGTTTGGGGGCGACCCTGATGGTGTCCAATATCTCGCGTTATGTGGTGGACCTGAACCGAGCCCCCGATGATGTGTCACCGCGCACCGTTCGCGGTGGAAAGCGCATCGACGAGGAGGGCTATTATCAGGACCGCGGCGTGGTGTGGCGCAACACGACGGCCAAGGACGCGGTGCTAAAAAAACCGCTGTCCAAAAAGGCCTTCAAGCAGCGTCTCGACGCCTACTATCATCCCTACCACAAGGCCCTGGAAAAAGAGGTCAAGCGCGTGCAGTCCAAGTTTGGCTATTGCGTGTTGCTCGATGGGCACTCCATGCCCTCCATGGGCCGAAAAGGCCACACCGATCCGGGGCATCGGCGTCCGGAAATCGTGCCAGGTGATGTCGATGGGACGTCCTGTGATCGGACGGTGCGCTGGATGGTGGAGGAGCATTTTCGCGACGCGGGCTTCAGCGTGCGCTCCAACGAGCCCTATAAGGGCGGTTTTATCACGCGAAATTATGGCAACCCGAGGAAGGGCTTTCACGCCATCCAAATCGAGGTGCGCCGCGACCTGTATATGAATGAGAAGAGTTTCGTGAAGCGGCCCAAGGGGCTTCGGGAGTTGGCGGAGGCCTGCGCAGCACTGCTGCCGGCCTGCGGCGAGTTGGACTCCAAGGCCCTCAAGCCGTCGCGGGGCACTCGCTACTGATTGGGGCGAGCCTTTAGCCTGCTTTCACAGCGCGGCGTGCCATCCGATATGGAATAGGGCGGCGTAGAGTAGCAGTCTGGGGATCCGGACGAGGGACGCCACGAAGAAGCGCCGGTAGCACATCTGATAGGTGCCGGCGAGCCAGCACATCAAGGAAAATGGAACGGGGGTCAGGGCGGCAAATACCACGGCCCACAGCCCGTGGCGCGAAAATAGCTGCGTCGCCCGGGCGCGTCGGGGCTCTACCCATCGGTGAATCAAGGGGAGCCGGGCGACGTAGGGGCCCAAAAGGTAGGCCAATGAGGCGCCAACCACGGTGGCCGCGCAGGCCACAAATAGGGTCAGGGCGACCCGTTCGCCAGCAGCGATGGCGATGAGCACGAAGGCCGAGGGAGGCAGGGGGATGGCGAGGGCATCAGAGGCGATGACCGCCAGCACTACGCCGGGTGGGCCGAGTAGGTCGATGATATGGCTTCCCAGTGACTCCAGGCCCTCTGCGGCTAGCAGGGCCAGTAGGAAGAATGCCAACGAGGTCGCCGCCATGGTCAGGCCTCCATTCACGAGCAAGCGCCCAGTGGTCATCGAGAGACCTCCTCGCCAGGCCGAGGGGGGGGCGGGGCCATCAGGCGGCGCCGGATGCGACGGCGGTAATCAGGGTGGCAGAGCAGTTGAAAAGCGTGGTGGAGCAGACCCCTTGGTGTTTTCGGCGTGCGCCGGGCCAGTAATCGTCGATAGGCGGATCGAATGGTCGGAACGTCGGCCGACCAATGAAGGCCCAGGAAATCAAAAGGGGAGTGGCGGTCGCGCAGTGCGATAGGGGCTCGCACCAATAGGTGGGCGCTGGCCAAGGCCTGGAGAAAAGGCTCGGTGGCCTCGTGGTTCATGCCCCGCGCGGCGGCCTCGGCATAGAGATCATTGAGACGATGATAGTCTCGGCGAAGGAGACTAAGTAGGCGCTTAAAACCGGGGGGGAGGTGGGTAGGAAAGAGCTGAAGGGGGGCGTCGGGCCTAAGGGCGATGGGAGAGGCCCAGGGATACGCACGGCGCCGGATCAGACGTCGCATCGGCGGCGCCATCGGTTGACCAAGGCCGTTGAGAAATAGGCGCATGACCAGACTGTGGCGCTGACGATCCAGTTGGCATCGCCAGTTTAGGGTCGGGCGATGATCGCCGCAGATGACGGCCTGAACAGGCCATCCCCCGGGTGCGATGAGGAAGAGCAAGGTAGACGATGGGTCGTTCCCCATCGGCGGGCATGGAAGAGGTCGCTCCCGGGGAGCGAAGAGGCGCTTTCGCCAAGCACGCCAGGCCTGTGGATCGTCGAAGGATTGGATTTCAATGGTGTCAATCGGATTCACGTCTCCCCCCGTCAAGTGTCCCCTGCCTGTTCTTTTGAGCGCGATGCCTAAATCTAGGCTAAGAATCTAAGACAGCGATGGCGGTTGACCAGTGGGACCGATTGGGGCGACAACTATAGAGGAAGTCCAATAGGGCCCCGGTCCGTGCATAGAGAGCCGGGATGAGCCGTTGGTGAATTGAGATGACCAGGGATGCGATGAATACCCATTATGTCTTTTTGGTGCCCGGGTTTTTTGGGTTTTCGAATTTGGGCGGAATCACCTATTTCCACCACGTCCGCGAAGTCCTGGAGGAGGGGTTTTCGGCCCGGGGGCTAAAGGTGGTGGCCAAAGGGGTATCGACGAGTCCGACGGGGTCCATTCGAGCGCGCGCGGCTCGCTTGGCCGAGCAAATCATGGCGGAGGTCGAGGACCTGGAGTCGGCGACCATCCATCTGGTGGGTCACTCCACGGGAGGGCTGGACACCCGGATGCTGGTCTCCCCGGCGGTGGCGCTGCGAACGGAGGTGGATGTGGAGGCGCTGGCCGAGCGGGTCAAGTCAGTGGTGACGGTGTCGACGCCGCACTACGGCACGCCCATCGCTCACTTTTTTAATGGGTTGATGGGCCAGAACCTGTTGGCGGCGATCTCGCTGGGGACGATCTATACCCTTCGTTTTGGGCGTCTGCCCCTGCGGGCGATCTTTGAGCTGATGGGAATGCTCACTCGGCTGGACAGGCGCTTTGGGCTGGAAAACACCATCCTGGAGCAATTTTACGAGGAGTTATTCGCCGATTTTACCAGGGACCGGGCCATGGAGATCCGCCAGTTTCTCGGCGAGGTCCACAGTGATCGAGCGGCCATGGGCCAGTTAACCCCGGGATCGATGGATGCCACCAACGCCACGACCAGCGATCGACCGGGGATCAAGTACGGCTCGGTGATCACGCGAGCGGCGGGTCCCTCGCTGGAGGCGGCGCTATCCGCCCGGTTTGAGATCTATGCCCATGCGTCGCACGCACTCTTTCGACTGCTTCAATTCCTGACGGCTCGTAAGGGGCATTATTTCGATCTGCACCCGGAGCAGGAGGGGCAGTTGGTGGCGGCCTATGAGACGCCGCCGACGTGTCACTCCAACGATGGGGTGGTGCCCACGTTGTCCCAGGTCTGGGGAGAGGTCATTCATATTACTCAGGCGGACCACCTGGATGTGTGCGGTCATTTTCGCGATCCCGGTCACGATCCGCCACATGTGGACTGGTTTATCTCGGGGTCGGGCTTTCGGCGCCCCCAGTTCGAGGCGTTGTGGGAAGATGTATGCCAATTCCTGGTCGGTTAATTGACCGAGGGCTGATGCTGGTGAGCCGAAGGTGTCGAAAGGCAGGGGGGGTGTACTGGCTTGCATGACGGCTGGGCCATCGATAGGTTATCGGGATGAATCGCCGATAAAGCAGACATCCAGACGTCGGACAGACCTATGATGACAAGAGATAGCAAAATGGTGGCAGCCCTCGTGGGGCTGGTGGGGATAGCGGGCCTATGGGCCTGTGGTGGAGATGATGGCATCGGTGGCACGGCCACGGGGCAATTGTCGGTGGGCGCAGAGATATTGGAGATCCCTCAGATGGGACCCAGCTCGGCGTCATCTAATTTTTCCGACGATAACGCGCTGGCGCTCAATAATAGCGGTGATGAGCGCATGGAGATTGAGAGCATCGAGTGGGTGGATCAACCCTCTCGGGTGACGGGCTACACCGATGAGGTGGTCACGTCACTGACGGGCGACGGGTGCACGGAGCAAGCGGAATGCCCCGAGGATTCGGTATGTCTGACCACGGCTCAGGAGTGTCGGGCCACCGGCTTCGCCGACATGCCCCGGGAAGTGCGCTCCGGTCAGACCTTCGTGCAATCTCTGACGGTGGCGGGCGACACGGATGGGCCGGTTCAATGCCCCACGTCGGTCCCCGACGACATTCCTGAGGAATTGGAGGGGCGCTACTGCGGCGCCATCAAGGTGGAGACCTCGGCGACCAATAATGAAGGAGCGATTAGCGACGGGGATATCACGATCTACCTGTCGCGCGGTGCCGGAGGAGGGATCAAAACCCTCCCGGAGAACGTGATCGAATTTACTCAAGCCGCACCGGGAGTCCCCCAGCAAAAAGATTTTGTGATCGAAAATACGGATACGGTACCGTTGGAGATCGCGGAGGCGTCCTTTGGCACCAACGCCAGTTGGTTTGAGGTCGACCCGCCGTTGAGCGGGGCCACCGTTCCGGCCAATGGCAGTGAGACCTATACGGTGACCATGACGCCGCCGGAGGATCTGAGCAGCGATGATGAGTTGGAGTTCAACTCCGCGGTTACCTTCCAGTCGTCCAGCGTGGGACCACCGGACGTTCTGACCGTGTCGGTGACGGCGGGTTTTGGCAACGTGCCGATCATCGAGGTCGATCCCCTTCAATTGTCATTTGCCGAGGGGTCGACGCAGACCTTCGAGGTGAGAAATTACGGCGGGGCGACGTTGGCGCTGACCAATCTCGATATTCGTCCCACCGGCGAGGTGGAGGATTTTTATCAGGTCTTTCACAATGGCACGAATGTGCTGGAAGACACGTCGGCGTTGCCGAATATTCAGCGGGCACCGGATCCGGAGAGCCCACGGGTGGAGGAGTTCACCGTGGAGTTCGATGCGCCGGCCGACGCGGATACGACGATCGGTACGCTGCGAGTGCATCACCAGGATAATATCACGGGCAGCCCCGTGGAGATCGATCTGCTGGGTGATGCCACGGAGGTCGCGCTGGGCGAGATCAGCCCGGGGCAGGTGGCGTTCCGCTCGGAGGGCGGAGGCACGGCTCAGGAGCGGGAATTCGCGGTGGTTAACCGGGGCACGGCGCCGATGATGATCGACGACGTGGAGTTCGAAGCGCGGACCGGGTCACCGGACCTGGATTTCTTCGAGGCCACCGACCTGAGTGGCACGGAGGTGGGCCCTGGGGAAATCGTCGTGGGGACCATTAGCTACGATGGTGACACAGAGGTGGCCAGCGATGTCTATCTCAATATCGTCAGCGATGATCACGACGGGGCGTCGAGCATGCTGCAGATGCGAGCCCACGCCCAGTCGATGTCGGAGTCCACGATGGAGCTCAGTTTGCTGCCGGGCTTTGCGGATACGGCGACCGTCGGAGAGGCGGCGACGATCAATGTGGTGGACGATAGCGGTCAGGTCAGTGCTAGTTCGATCGAGTGGACGATGATGGAGCGACCCGCTGACAGTGCCACGGAAGTGGAAGGTGAGGGCATGGAGGCCATCGTCTTTCCCGATGAAGCGGGTACCTATCGCGTCTCGGCGACGATGCGCGACGGTGCAAACCGCGAGGAGCAGCTGACGTTGAGCTTCGAGGCTCAGTGATCGGTCGATCGACCGCAAAGGGGCCCGCCACGGGAGCTTGACACCCATGGCGGGCCTCCGTATGTTTCGCCACCGGTTGACCCGGAGAAAATTTTGTCCCCGCTCTCGACGCGAGCGGGGTAGAGTCATTCGACACTTAGTTTTGACGATAGCCCCCGCCGGGCCTCGACACGGCCGCGGCCTAGGCGACCTTGATGGAGAGAACACCCATGCCCGATGTTTTTCAGAACGTGAATACTTTTTTTGTCGATGAGCGCATCGAGGAGATGCCGTCGTTCCCGGAGTGGAATGACGATAAGATTGAGCGGGCCCGACGGGAGCTGGAAGAGCTCTATGAGAAGCGTCAGGGGATGCTGGAAGAGGATCCGGACGATATGGAAACCCAATACTACTGGATTGGGTACGTCCTGCGGGCGCTGGGGTATTGCTCCTCGGTCTCTGAGCCCCCTCCGGGAGGATTGGAGTCCAGCGAGGATCGACCGGATTTTACGCTCTTTTATTCGGCCGAGGACTTCCGACGGGCCGTGGCCCTTCGAGGGCGACGCGAATTTTTCGCCAGTGCCCTGGGCGTCATGCGCGTGATGGGCTGGGATGAATCTCTGGACAGCTACGAGAGCGAAGACGGCACCTATAGCCCGGCCTTCGATGTGGATCGCCACCTGCGCAACACGGATACCAATTGGGGTGTGCTGACCAACGGCCGCGTGTGGCGTCTCTACCACCGCGAATCCTCAGGGTTGATGAATACCTACTATGAGATCGATCTCATTGAGGCCCTGACGGCCAAAGACGCCGACGCCTTTAAGTACTTCTGGCTGGTCTTCTCCCCAGAAGGCCTCGGCGGATCGGAAGTGGGTGGAGCGATCGTACAGCGTCTCCTCAACTAGGACGACGCACGACATTTATCGATATTTGAATTAACGACAAAAGTTTAGCGATTTAGAGGAGGTGATTGACACCATGGCGAAACGAGGCTCCAAAGAATTGGGACCGATCGAGGTCGACGTCCGAGACAATAATGTGAATCGGGCGATCAATCGATTGAAACGAGAGATCGGTCGAGAAGGAATCAGTCGGGAACTAAAGCGCCGACGATTCTACGAAAAGCCAAGCGTCGCAAAGCGACGTAAGCGACGGGAAGCCGAGCGCCGACGTCGCAAAGAAGAGCGGCGCCGAAAGAAGCGCAAGCGTCGCCGACGACGCTAACGCCATCTTGGTCCCCTGCGGCGCCGACGATGTCGGCAAGGTGAGGGGAGCAAGCCAAAAAAGCCCCTCTAGCACGTAGGAAATAGTGCTAGAGGGGCTTTTTTATGGGCTGAGTGAAAGGGCTCAGCCGGCGATGGCCAGGACGATATAGACGGCCACGATCATCAAAATCACGCCGATGATCAGGGGTTGGACAAATTCGCTGCGATCTCGACGCTGAGCGGTGTGGACGATTTTGAAGTCTTTTTCGGGGCTGGGTTCGAGGTCGCGAGCCCTGGTGGAGGCGGTGGTCTCCGAGGTCTCTTGTTCCGTGATGTGCGTCGGCTTGGGGTCACCGCCGTGTTGTCTTTTGAAGGCGCTACCGTAGCTATGGGGATCGAGTTCTTCGGAGGCGGAGTGGGCCTGTGGGGGCGTAGGTTGGCCGGATTGGTTGGGCTGGCTGGGTGGGTTCTGTGGGTTCGGTTGGCTGGACTGGCTGGGTTGCCTGGGTTGGCTGGGTTGGTTGGACGGTGGCGATGGCGTCGATGCCATCGCCGAGGTGGCTTCCACCTCGAAGGATTGGGGTGGCTCGGGGGTAGAGCGATGAATCTGGGTGGGCTCCGGGGAAAAATCGGGTTGGCGACCGGAGGCTGACTGGTGGGGCAAGGCATTGAGCATGGCTCGAGCGCTGGGATAGCGGTCGGCCGGGTCCTTGGCCAGAGCCCCTCGAAGCCAGGACGCCAGCGGGTGGTTGTCCAGCGCCGGCGGGAAGCGAAGAGGCTGGGGGCTGATTTGATTACGAGCACGGTCCATCGGTGTGTCGCCGGGGACGACTTTCTCACCGATCAGCGCTTCGCCGAGGGTCAGGGCCAGAGAGTATAGATCGCTGGCCGGACAGGGAGGGTTCTCCATGAGCAATTCCGGCGGCA
Organism: uncultured Bradymonadales bacterium; assembly: GCA_964566695.1. Classification (GTDB taxonomy): domain Bacteria; phylum Myxococcota_A; class Bradymonadia; order Bradymonadales; family Bradymonadaceae; genus SLJM01. The sequence goes on along the minus strand of CAZMJS010000058.1, from coordinate 11,216 downwards.
TATAGGCCGGGCTGCCCAGGGCGATGCCCACCGATGTCAGGTCGTGCTGACCCTTGGTGGTTTTTGCGGCGCCGAAGTCCAGGACTTTTGGAAAGTCGACCTGACCGTCGACCTCACATAGCATGATATTTTCGGGCTTGAGGTCGCGGTGGACGATGTCTTTTTGGTGAGCCATCTGGAGGACGTCCAGGGTGGCTCGGGCAATTCGAAGGACCAGATCCGTCGACAGTGGCCCCTGTTGCTGAATGCGCTCCAGGATGGTCTGACCCCGGACGAGTTCCATGGACAGGTAGAAGAAGTGGCCTCCGTCGCCGAAATCAAATTGGCGCACGGCGTGGGGGTGGACCAGGCTACTGGCCATGACGGCTTCTCGCCGAAAGCGCTGGCGCATCTCCTCGGGGGCCATCTGCGAGCCGGAGTAGGCCATGATTTTGATGGCCACCTCGTGGGGACGGGGTCGCTGCTTGGCCCGATAGATGGTGCCGAAACCGCCCTGGCCGATGGGCTCCAGGAGGCGATAGCGATTGGCAATGACGTCGCCGGATTGGGGCAGGGGTTGGGAGTTCATGGGGTCGGGGCCTAGAAGCGTCGGAAAATGGAGATCCCCCGGGTATGGCGGTCGAACTGAGGGGTGATCTGCCAGGCCAGGTCGATTTCTCGTTGGACGGCGTCGCGTTCGCTGGAGTAGCGGTAGTAGTCGTAGCCGATCCAGGCGGCGGCGCCGCCGATGAGGGCAGCGGCCGTGATGCCCGTAGCGATGGTGACGCCGGAGTAGGTGCTGCGCTTGTCGGTCAGTTCGTCGACGCGATCAAAGTCCCCATCGTCGGCGGCGGCTTCCCGATCGTCATCGACGCCGGGGATGAGGATGAAGTTGAAGATACCACTGGTCACCAGAGAGGCCACGCCCAGTCCGCCAAGGGTGACGGCGCCGGGGTTGAGGCTAAACGACGGAAGGTCGTCTTCCGTGACCGTGGGTTCCGGCTCTTCGGGTTCCGGCTCAGGCTCACGGAGTTCGGCGACGACGTCGACTCGCTCCGATGGTGAGACCTCAATCACCTCCTCGTGGGTCTCGTAGCCATCGAGTTCAAAGCGCAATTCGTAGGTGCCGGCCTCCAGTCCCACCGTCTCCGTGGGCGTCAGATCCAGGAGCTCGCCATCCAAATAGACCTGGGCCAAGGGAGGGCGACTGTGAAGGGTGATGCGACCACTTAGATCGGGGTCATAGGCCGCACAGTCCTGAGATTCCTCCTCAATATTTTCCCCGACCATGGCGATGAGTCCATCGTCATCCGGCGGGTTGTCGAGGAATGCCTGATAATAGGCCAGGCTTAATTCGCAATGGCCCATTTGATTGTAGGAGCGGGCAATATTGATGAGGAGGCGAGGCTCTGGATCAAGGAAGTAGGCGACCTTGAGGTATTCGGCGGCCGCCTGGAAGTCGTCGCTCTGGTAGGCCTGCTGAGCCTTCGTGACGAGGCTATCGAAGTCGGAGTCCAGCGCGGCCTCTTTGTCGATCGGGGAGTCCGCCGCCGCAGAGAAACTCAGAAGAGTGATCAGGAGCCCAAGGGAGCCCGCGAGGAAGAGGTGTGTCCGGCGTTGAGTCACGGTCAGGCCTCCGCGATAGAACAGAGTGTCGATGGTGGTCAGTACGTATCATCGATGATCGCTGGACAAGGTGCAAGAACCAACGGTGTGCCAGGGCGTATGAGTTGGTGCCGATGTCAGCGATATGGTATGACTAGGAACCACGTGTGAGATAGACACACCAGAATTGGGTTGAACGCTGGATGAAAAGCCTCCCAGACATCGGTGATATTATAGATGGGACGTATGAGCTGGTGAGTGTCCTCGGCTCCGGTGGTTTCGGGGCCGTCTACCGGGCGCGCCAGCTCAATATGGATCGCGATGTGGCCCTGAAGCTATTGACGGCCAGCGGGCCCCAGTTCGATGAGATGGTGAAGCGATTTCGTCGAGAGGTCATGGCGATTCGCAACCTGACGCATCCCAATACGGTGCGGATCTTTGATTTTCGCGACAACCCGCAGGGACTATTATATTATACCATGGAGGCCCTGGAAGGGGTGACCCTCAAGGGGGAGTTGCAGACCCGTGGTCCGCTCAGTCCACGGCGTTTTAAGCATATTATGCGCCAGGTATTAAAGAGCCTGTCCGAAGCCCACTCCTATGGCATCGTCCACCGCGATTTGAAGCCCTCCAATATCATGCTGGTGGAGATGCATGGGGAGGAAGACTTCGTCAAGGTGTTGGACTTCGGGATTGCCAAGTTGATGCATGATGGCCCGGAGGAAGAAGAGGTGGAGGATTTAACCTCCGCCGGGGTGCTGGTGGGGACGCTGAAGTATATGGCGCCGGAGCAAATCGCGGGAGAAGGGGTGGGCCCGGGCACGGATCTCTATGCACTGGGGTTGATCGCCGTAGAGATGCTCAGCGGCGGTAGCGTGTATTCAGGATCCGGTCGTTGGGAGGTGCTTCGTCAGCAGGTCAGCGACGAGCCGGTGGAGATCCCGGAGCCCATTTTGCGATCGCCTATCGGTTCGGTGGTCAAGGGATGCTTGACCAAGGATCGCTCCCAGCGCTTTGCGTCGGCCCAGGAGGTGATCTCGGCGCTCAATGCCATCGATGATCGTAGGCTGGAGGCGGAGTCCCTCTTTATCCGCGACGGTCGAGGAGGGTTTTGTCCGCGCGAGGAAGGTGAGGGGTTGCCGGAATTGCCGGTGCAAGAGGCCGCGCCGTCGAGTTCGACGGTGATCTTGGATGATAGTTCAGGGGTACAGAAGACGGAGGTCACCCCGGCGCCACATGTGCGTCATCCCTCGTCGGAGCCCGAGCCCTTCCCGGAGGGCGGGGCCACGGTGGTGGAGGACACGGGGTTCCATGATGGGGAAGCCACCGAGATGGTGACCCCCGATCGATTTAGTACCCGGCCAATGAGTCCCGCGGCCAAGGGTTCACCGCCTCCACAGGAATCAACGGGAGGGGCGGAGGCGATCGGGGATAGCGTGTCGCCTGCCGATAGCGGCCCCCAGAGCAGTCCCGACGAACGCCCCCAGGAAGAGGCGGTGCAAACCTCTCCCGGGATGGAAGCCGACGACGTCCATCGAGAGCTGGCGGCCAACCAGCTAAGCTCGGGGCCCGTGGTGTACGAGGACAGCACTGACAACGGCTCATGGGCATCGAAGGCCATCGTGGCAGTGGCCATTATGGGCGTGGTGGTGCTGGGTGGCGTTGGTGCATGGACCGTTCTCGATGGCGGTGATGAGGAGCAACCATCGGCAGATGGCGATGCCGTGGCCGGTGTCGACGACGAGCGCTCGGGGGCGGCTGTAGAGCAGGAGGAGGCCGACGAGGCAGAGGAGCCGTCGGCGTCCGACGACGAAGAGAGCGCCCGGGTCGTTGAGGTCTACGTCGATATCGCCGATGGGGACGAGCGAGCGGTCGTCTTTGTCGACGATGAGCTTCGGGGGCGAACGCCCTATGTGGTGTCCCTCGATGAGGGGCAAGAGGTGGAGTTACGTCTGGAGGCCGATGGCTTCGAGGATAAGACCAAGACCCTGGTCGGTGAGGACGACGCGGAGTTAGAATTGGCGATGGAGGCTGTGGAGGATGAAGACGAGGAGGCAGCCGTCGCCGCCGGGGATACGGGTGGGGCGCCTTCGGCGGGCGGTGGCGGACGCCAGGGAGCGTCGGAGCCAGAGCCAGAGCCGCAACCGGAACCGGAACCGCAGCCAGAGCCAGAGCCAGAGCCGGAGCCGGAAGACGACGATGAAGGCGAGGAGGAGGACGATGGGGGATGGGTCGACGTTGGATCTTCCAGTAGTGATAACGATGACGACGACGATGAAGGAAGCGAAGTCCCTCTATTCTGAGGCAGAAGCGTTGGGCCGGGACGTCACCGTCTGGCATCCATCAGATTGATATGATCATCGCTCCAGGGGTCGACCTTTGGGTCGGGGTTTAACGCCTCCCAGCGAGGGTCAGAGAGCCAGGGCGCCAGCACGTCGTCAGAGCGCGCGACCAGGAGCCACGCCGAGGATTCGACGTAGATATCGTAGAGGGGATCGTCGCGCTCGACGCGGTGTGACTGATAGAGGGTACTCAGGCCCAGATCGGCGGCCGTGGAGGTCAGTGGTGGCTCCAGATCCAGGTAGGGGCTGGAGATATGAATGGCCAAGATCCCGTCGGGTTTAAGGGCTCGCATATAGGTGGCCAGCGCTTCGCGAGTGAGCAGGTGGGTGGGTACGGCGGCGGAGCTATAGGCGTCGAGGATGATCGCTTCGTAGTGCTGCTGCGGGGCCTCTTGAAGGCGCAGACGCCCATCGCCACGAATCACGCGGCATGAGTCGCCGCAGCGAGATAGGTGGGTAAACCAGAGGGGCTCGGAGGCGATGTCGATCACCGTGGGATCGATATCGATAAAATCCAGGGACTGACCAGAGCTTCGATAGCTGGCGAGGGTGCCAATACCCAGGCCCACGCCGGCGATGGGCCCTCGCTGGTCGCGCTGTTGGAGTCCGTCAAATAGTTGTCCCAGAGGACCCACCTCGCCGTAATAAGTCAGGGGCAACTCCTCGACGTCATCGCCCTGAATCTGGGCCCCGTGAACGGTGGCCCCGTGATAGAGAAGGTGGACGCCCAGCGCCCGGTCGGCCACCACTTCATGGACGCCGAAGAAGCTGCGATCACGGTGCAGGACGTCATCGTCGGCCGGCGCGCTCCAGATCAAGGCGATCCCGACGCCGAGCGCCAGGACGATGGGGGCCTTGCGGGGTCGGCGCCACAGCCATAGGGCGGCCCCCAACGCCATGATGACCAAGGTTCCGGCGATGAGGGACGACCCAGGCGCCATGGGCAGAGGCCAGGCTTCGATGGCCACCCACAGCGTGACCGCTACCCCCGCGACAAGGGTCAGACGACGCGTTATGACAGCGCTTAAAAGAGAACGGGGCAGTGATGCAGCCGCCACGGCGAGTCCGATGAGGTATTCCCACAGGCCGTTGAAGAGAAGTGGGGCCACCAGGGCGTTGAATAGACCGCCAAGGGTAGCGCCCACGGCCAGCCAAATATAGAAGTCGGTCAGGCGTTGACGGTGGGGGCGATCAGCGGCCAAGAGGCCATGGAAGGCCAGCGCCAGGATGCTCAGGACCACCAGGTGCAGGGCGATGACCAGCCCCCGAGGGTCGGTCAGCTCCAGGAGCCACAGGGCGGTGGCGATGAGGATTGCCAGGGGGCTTAGATGGAGGGCCCAGCGCGAGAGAGCGCTCACCCTCCTGGAGAAGGCGACGATGAAGGAGGCTGTATAGATCGCCAGGGGGGGGATCCATAGCACCGGCGACGGGGCGATATCGGTGGTGATGACCTCTGTGACGCTCAGAAATAGCGTCGACGGGACAAAGGCCAGGGCAAGCCATCGCAGTCGGCGCCACCAATCCGTTGAGTGGGAGGGGGGCGATGGTTCCAAGAGGCGCTGGTCGCCGGGAAGCATCCATAGGGCGGCCGCCGTGATGGCCAGGAGAGCGATGAGAAGGAGATAGCCCGCCAGCCATAGCTGACTTTGGTGGCCCAGTCCCCATTGTGGGTCAATAAAAAGTGGATAGGCCAAAAGGGCCACTAAACTTCCGGCATTGCTGGCGGCATATAAAAAGTAGGGATCGGCAGCTTCCTCGTGCTTCAGTCGGGAGAACCAATATTGAAGAAGGGGGGCGGTGGCGGCCACGATCAGCATCGGCCACCCCATGAAGCGCGTCAGCGTCGCGATCAATTGCAACGCCGGTGTCGCGGAGTCACTGATCGCCGATGTGGCCTCCCAGGACAGGGGCAGGAATAGAAGTCCCAGACCGGCCACGGCCAGATGGACCAGGGCTTGGGCGCGGGGGGCGAGGTAGCGCGTGCTCAGGTGGGCGTAGATATAACCGGCGACGACCAATCCCTGGAAAAAGAGCATGACCGTCGTCCAGGCGGCGGGACTGCCGCCCAGTGATGGTTGGATGAGGCGTCCCACCAGTGGTTGCACGGAGAATAGGAGGAGGGCTCCCGTGGCCAACGCCAGGGCATACAGGGCGGTGACACCTTTAGAAGTCATAGACACTGAGGACATTGGCGTAGTCGTCGGTCCAAACCCGAAACCCCTCTGGGGGCCGCAGGTGTTCCCACTGGCTGCGGTGGGCGAGGAGGCCCAGATCGTCGGAGCTTCGGGCCATGACCACCCATTCCGAGGAGTCGGCCAACATGGACTCCGGGCTGGTTATTCGCTCCAATTGAAAGGAGTTAACCCTGCTGGTGAGTCCCAATTCGTGGGCCACCGCCGTCAAGGGCGGCTCCAGATCGACGAAGCGGTTACTGATGTGGAAGACTAGGACTCCGTCGGGTCGCAATTTTTGCAGGTATAGCTCGATGGCCTCGCGAGTCATCAGGTGCACCGGCACGGCCGTGGAACTATAGGCGTCGAGGATGATGGCCTGGTAGTGGTCGTCGGGGGCCTGTTGGAGCTGGAGCCGCGCATCGCCCATGATCACCGAGCAGTCACCGCGGCAATCGCTTAAGTAGCTGAAATACTCGGGGTTGGTGGCGATGTCGTAGACCACGGGGTCGATTTCATAGAAATTCATCTCCTGGCCCGGCTGGGCGTAGACGGCCAGACCACCGGTGCCGAGGCCGGCGATGGCAATGGGCCCCTGGTCATCGCGTTGATGGAGGTGGTGGAGGATTTGGCCGATGGGTCCGCGATTATAATAGTAGGACACCGGTCGATGGCGGAGGGTCTCATCGAGATACTGCAGTCCGTGAAGAGTCGTTCCGTGGTAGAGGGCATTGACGTTTTGGGGGGCGAAGTGTTGGACGCGGTGGGTGCCGAAGAAGGATCGCTCGGCGAGCACTTCGTGTTCCGGGCTGTGGGCGGCCACCAGGGTCACGCCGGTCATCGCCAGCATCATGGCCCAGGGGAGCCACTTGGTTTGCCATCGGACAATGGCCAGCAGGCCTGCCACGATGACTATCGTGGGCCAGATAACGCGGAGGATGTCGTGCCAGAGATAAGCGGTGAAGGCCAAGACGCCGACCAGTGCCATGCCCAGGGCCCATCGCACGGCCCGGCGGGTGTAGAGCCGTCGGGGAAATAGCAGCGCCGCCACCGCCAAGACGACGGGGTATTCCAGGAGGCGATCGAAGATCATGGGGGCGATCAGGCTATTAAAGAGTCCGCCGAGTGCGCCACCGACGGACATCCACAGATAAAATCCGGTGAGGTAGCGCGTATGGGGGCGGTCCTGCGCCAGAAGGCCGTGAAAGGTCATGGCGAAGACCAGTAGGCCGAAAAAGTTGAGCGTCGTCACGAGCCACAGTGGATGGCTAAGTGAGTGCAGGTGGATGGTCGCCAAGACCAGAAGTGTCGGGGGAAAAAGGACGTACCACAGCCACTGAGGGATGGGCTGTCGGCGGGCAAAGACGATGATAAAGGAGATGAGGAACACGGCCAGCGGGGGAATCCACAATAGCGGCATGGGTGCTACGTCGGTGGTCACGAAGGTGGTGACGCCGAGCATCATGCTCGATGGTACGAAGGCCCACAGCACCCATCGACCGCGTCGTCGCCACGTGGGCTCCTCGACGCCTCCCGGCGGCACGGAAGCCGAAGCATCACTGGTAGCGTGGGCGCCAGAGCCGTCATCGCTCCAAAGCATATAGGCGCAGGTGGCCACGAAGATGATCAACAGCCCGTAGGCCACCGCCCACAGGGTGGTCTGTGTCTCCAGGCCCAGTCGGGGCTCCAGCAGGAAGGGGTAGGCGAGCAGTGAGAATACACTGCCGATATTGCTGGCAGCGTAGAGGTAATAGGGGTCCGAGGCGTCTGGGTGATCGAGGTTGGAGAACCACTTTTGGAGGAGTGGCGCGCTGGTAGAGATGACGAAGAAGGGCCAGCCCACCCCGAGGGTCAAGGCGCCCAGTAACCACAGCGCCGGGTACTCCAGCGACGCCGGATCTGCGGGGGGATCAAAGCCGATGGGCAAAAATAGCAGGCCCGCCACCAGAACGACCAGGTGCATGATGGATTGGCGACGGGAGCCCAACCACTTGGTGGTCAGGTGAGCGTATAGATAGCCGCCCAAGAGGAGGACCTGAAAGAAAAGCATGGCCGTATTCCACACGGCCGGGGTCCCGCCCAGCACGGGCTGCACCATCTTTCCAACCATGGGTTGGACGACGAAGAGCAGCGACGAGCTGAGCAATAATGTGAGAGCGAAGAAAAGGTGGCGCATGATGGCTCGATTGTAGGCGCGGCCATCGAGGCCTGTCCAGCGGTGGCTTTTACGGGGGTTGAGCCTTAAGAGCAGTCAGCGCATCGACCTTTGAGAAAGACCTCATCAATGCTGCCGACTGACGCCTGGAGATCGCTGTCGGTCTCGGCGCTTCGAAAGGTGATGTCCACCGGGCTTAGACAGGCCACTTCGCCGCAGTCATTGCACACAAAATGGGGGTGTTCGTTGCTGGAGGTATCGTCGCTGGAGCGATACTCGAAGCGCCAGATATGATCGCCTAGATCCAGACGAGTCAATAGTCCGACGTCGGTAAGGTCGGAGAGGTTTCGGTAGATCGTGGCCTGGTCGTATCCCTCGGGGACGAGTCGTTCGGAGAGATCGGCGTGACTCAGTGGGGCGTCAGCCTCCACCATGACACTCAAGACGGTGGTTCGCGACTTCGTGCAGCGCAGCCCGGCGTCGCGAATCAATGCCCGGATATCCTCCATGGTCAGGTTGGTCTGTGTGCTCATCTGCGGGGCTCCCGGGTAGCTAGGTAAGTGCAAACCAGTTGCGTTAATACGACCGAGTTGCATGAAGCGGTACCATGTAGGTACCCATGGTATCAACGACATGGGCGCGACACTAGGTCGTAGGGACAAGTGTTTTCCCGGTTCATTCATTCCTGTTCGTGGCCAACGGACCAACGCTCGTGTTAGACGGTTGGCGTCAGCGGACGTGGGCGAGATAAGACGATGTATGCAACACGGTAAAGGCCAGAATATCGCGAGGGCTGGGGTGTGGCTACTGGTGGCGCAATTGGCATGTGTCAGCGTGGTCATGGCGGAGGAGAGCGAGGAGGCGGAGGGAGGTCATTGGTTGGTTCATACGGAACAGGCGCCCATGCGGGATGCCTCTTCGGAGGACGTACTTGGGGCCGAGGCCCTGGCGGCCATCGGGGCGCGGAGCGGTCAGGAGATATTGCGCTCCCTGGCAGGGGTTCAGTTGTCTCAGCACGGCAGCGAGGGCAAGGCGGCGCAATTTTTCGTTCGCGGTTTCGACGCGGCCCACGGAACGGATCTGACGCTGGGGATCGACGGGCTGGCGATCAATCAGCCATCACATATTCATGGTCACGGCTACGCCGACAGTGGAATGGTGATCCCCGAGGTGGTGCGGGAGGTGCGTTTTCGGAAGGGGCCCTTTGGGTTGGATCAGGGAAATTTATCGACCGCAGGGGATATCCAATTTGGGTTGGGCGTCCCGGAATATCGACGCGGCCAGGCCCTGCAACTGGAGTTGGGCTGGCCTGCCGGAGCGCGTGTCGGTGCCTATGCAGCGCCAACGGAGCGCGAGGACGATGAGTTCGTCGCCGGGGAGTGGGTCTACGATGGAGGGGCCTATGATAATCGCCAGACCCATCGGGCGGGGTTACTCGCCCAGGCGCGGCGGGGGCCGGTATTATTTCGCGGCGGGGCCAATCGGGCGAGCTTTGGGTTGCCGGGAGCGATTCCGCAGGCCCACCTCAACGAGGGGCGAGCTCAGCGAAGCGATGCCTACTCGCCGGAGACCACCGGGGAGAGCGCTCAGAGTTGGTTGGGCGCCAAGATCGGCTGGGAGGCTGGCTCCGGTGAGCACGAGAGCTCGGTGGATAGCCGGTTTCGCCGCTTTGATGGCACCGAAAACTTCACGGGGCAATTCTTCGATGAGGAGCAGGGCGACGCCTATCGCCAATTTCAGCAAAGCCTGGATGTCGTGGTGGGTCATCGGAGCCGATTTGCGATGACGGAGGACTGGTCGTTGAAGGTGCTTGGCGGTGGGTCCGTCGATCACCTGGATCAATTTGAGGAAGATCTGGATGCCGCCGGAGATCGCCAGGAGTTGGCCCGAGGGTTGGTGGGACGCCAGTGGAGCGGGCACCTCGGCGCGGGGGTCGAGGGGTTTGTGGGGGACTGGGGATATCTGGAGGCCGGTGTGCGCGGCGAGGTCTTTGCCTTCGACGTCGAAGAAGACGCGGAGTTGGGCGGAGAGGGCGGCCGCGATGCCGTCGGTGCCCTGATGCCTCGTGGTCGGGCCCACTTCTATATGAGCGAGGCGGTGACGGGGACTGTGTCGGTGGGGCGGGGAATTCGAGGGCCGGAAGCCAGAGTATTTGCCGGTGATGTGGAGGCCCCGCCCGACGAGGACCTCCGCCAGTTTCAGGGGGGGGAGCCCGTGGTCACCGCCATCGACGCCGCGGAGGTCGGGTTGATCCTTGAGCCGACCAACGGGGTGGAGGTGAGCGCCACGGCCTTCGGGTTCTACGCTTCCGGTGAGTACGTCTACGACCACGTATCGCGCGTGCAACTGGACCTGGGAGCCACGCGACGAATCGGTGCGGAGGTGGCCGCTCAATTAGACCTCGGTGAAGTGGGGCAACTTCGGGGCCACGTCGTGGGGACCCAGGCGCGTTTCGTGGACGATGGACAGGACGTTCCCTTTGCGCCGCCCCTGGAGGCTGGCGCGTTATTTTATACGCAGCGAACCAGCGGTTGGTTCGGAGGCCTGGAGTGGCGTGGGGTCAGCGAGCGCCCCCTGCCTTTTGGGGCCACGGCCCGGGGCTGGCATCTCTTTAACCTCCACGGCGGGTGGCGAGTGGGCTCCTGGGAGCTTCGGCTGGACGTCGACAACCTATTCGACCAGCAGTGGGACGAGGGGGCTTACCACTACGCGTCGCGTTTCGAGAATGACGACCAGGCGTCGTCTCTACCGAGGATCCACGTGGTGCCAGGCCATCCCATCAAAGGTCGAGTGCAGATTAAATACCACTGGTAGAAATCTCAGATAATTCTCTCTAATGTGCGGCCTCAGAGCGATCGTTGGTCGCCTGAAATTCAGCAGCCGGAGAAGCGATGAAGCGACTGATATTCATCACCATGGCGGTGATCACGGTCGGAGCCTGTGGCGACGATAGCCAGGAGGCGC
>CAZMJS010000057.1:0-22494 GCA_964566695.1 uncultured Bradymonadales bacterium | reverse complement strand
CCATGATCCCAAACGCCCCTCGCTCCAGCGCATCAAACGCCTCCACCACCACGAACTCCATCTCCCCCGGCCCCGTGATCCGCGGCAGGCATACACGCTTGGCGTCCACCCACCCCTGGAGCAGCCCCTGAATATCCAACTCTTTGTCCTTGGCCATATATCCCACCACGGTCGACGCCTCTACCACCGGCGACAATCGGCGAAGCTCATCGGCCACCGCTCGGGCGCGCCGTCGGCGATCCTCCACCGTCAGGCCTCGCCGGGCAGCTATTCCCCGCCGTCGCCATGCCTCCTTGGCGGCCTCTATCTCTTGGTCTTGCCTGATAGTGATCCCGTCTCGTCGGTGGGAGTCACGCCTCGACAAGGGCCTCCCTGACTCGCCGTGGTGGACTCCAAATTCTCTTTATTGGCCCACTTCTTCCACCTGATCGATCAGGTCTCGCAGCGTCTGCGCCGTGGCCTTGAGCTCCTCCTCGGTCCGATCCAGGCGCTGTCGGGCCTCAAATAACTCTTCGGCCACCGTTAGACTGGCGAGCATCAATAGCTTATTGGACGGCGCCCGCGGAGCAGCGCTCTGTAGCTCCTCGATCGTTTCGTCGATGTGGCGTGCCAGCCGCTTCACGAAAGTTGGCTCCCGGTCGCTTCGGATCGTCAGCGACTGACCCTGAATTTCAATGGTAATTCGCTGCGATTCTCGCCGCGTCTCCACCGATGTGGCCGCCGACTGAGACTGTCTCACTCCCTTCTTTTTACTCACCATCTCCTCCTCAGCGCTCCACACCATCGATGACCTGCCCACGTCTGCTCAGCGATTAGTATTAGCCCCAAGGGCTTCGTTCCTTCAAGGGCGACCCGCCTTTTCCTTCCCCCAACCGTCTCCCATCTGTTAACCTTTACATGGTCGTCATTCACGTTTCCTTCGTTGCGACTTCCATGACCCACGGTGACTCCATCGCCGACGCCCAAGCTCAGGGGCTCCAGGACCACTCCGAGGAACTCTCGGAGCGCACGGAGGCCGAAGCACAGATCCGCTTCTATCAGACCATGGCCCAGGTCACGGTGACCGACGACAACATCCTCCGGCGCCTGGCCAAGACTGTGGCAGATGTCCTCTTTGATTTCTGCCTGGTGTATCACCGCCCTGGCCCCGAAGGCCCCCCGCGCCCGGCGGCCATTTTTCACCCCAACGACCGATGCCAAACAGCCCTGGAGGACGTCTTTTCATCCCACCGTCCCCCCCTTGCCCAGGGGTTGATCCGGCGCATCACCGAACGCCAGGAGAGCTATTTCCGCCCCCGGTGGTCGCCTCAATTACTGGTGCCTCACGGCGACGACCCGGCCATCGCGGACCGACTGGGATTCCAGATCCACAGCTTGATCGCCGTCCCCCTCATGGGCACCGATGACCAATGCATGGGTGCCCTGATGGTCGGCCGCCACACCACTTCCCTCTCCTTCGACGAGACCGACCTGGCCCTCATCGAGTGGATCGCATCCCATGCCGCCATGAAATTGGAGACCGCCCAACTCTACGAGGACCTCAAACAGACCAATCAGCGCCTGGACGCCGCCTTAGACGCTCGCGACAACTTCATCGCCATCGCGGCCCATCAACTGCGCTCGCCCCTGGGGACGCTGAAGCTTCAGGCCGAGATGATGCGCCGCTCCATCCGCCAGCAACTCACCGAGGCCTCTATCCCTACCGAGGCCATCGATCGCCTGGTCGGTCGCGTCGATGACGCCGATCGCCAGGTCGACTATATCGGTCGCATCGTTGACCAACTGCTCGATGCCTCCACCCTCGTCGACGGTGCCCTCCAACTCGATCCCCAACCCTGTGACCTGCGAGCCATCACCCAAGATGTCACCGACCGCTTTTCGCACCTCCTGCAGCGCAGCGATTGCCAGGTTCGTCTTCATGCCCCGGATCATCCCCTCACCGGCCGTTGGGATCCCGATTGCGTCGATCACATTCTGTCCAACCTTATCTCCAACGCCATCAAATACGCCGCCCCCACCCCCATCACTATCACCCTCCAGCCCATATCCGATGCAGCCCTTATCTTCGTCGAAGACCGCGGCCCGGGCATCTCTCCCGACGACCAACAGCGCATCTTCCAGCGCTTTGAGCGCGCCAACCAGCGCCAAAAGGGGCTGGGTCTCGGCCTGTGGATCGTCCAGGCCTACGCCCAGGCTCACGGCGGCGAGATCACCCTCGATAGCACCCCGGGAGAGGGCTCAACCTTCCGGATCACCCTCCCCTTTTGTCCGCCCGATGATGGGGAGTAACGGCCCGTCGATGAGGGCCACCGAGGCCAGGGCTCCCGCGATCATCGGCCCATAAAGGGCCAGCGCCTTCGACGTGTCCTGGATCGCCGCCGGCCACCACAGGGCCACCACCTGCACCATCGCCCCCACCACGGCGATCGCCGCCAAGGCCACCCACAACCTCGCCAGCCACCGACGGCCCCACGTCGATCCCCGAATCACCATGATCGCCGCCACCACCACCAACAACGTCAGTGGGTTGGCCCAAAATAGATTTTGATTCCAATAGGTCACGTCGTGATCGGTGATCACCGCCATGGTCCCCAGCACGAAGCCCGGCAACCCGATCAAGAGCCCCACCCCCAGGTGGTATAGCCCATAACCCACGCGCCCGCTTCGCCCGGGCCGCCGCCGACCCATCCAGCCAATGGCCACCCCCAGGGCGCCCAGCACCGACCCCACTAACAACCACCATGGCCACTGCGTCTGGGTCTGCGATGGCACGGGCTCCCGATCGGTCGCCCGATACAGCTCATGCTCTCGGCGCGACAGATTTCGCACCTCTCCCTCCTCGTCGCGCCACTCAAAATCCAGCACCGCCTGCTCTAATTCCTCCGGGAGAAACATCTCCTCCCACACCGTGATCGGCTGATCGATGCTTCCGTTCATCAAAAACATCAGCAGCCAATCCATCGGCGGAAGGTGCTGGGAGTGGCGCCTCGTATGCTCCCTGAGCGTCATGCGGCCAGGCGTATTGGCATAGGTCTCGCGAAATTGACCGCCCACTGCCTCGTCGATCAAATCCCGAATCCGCGTGGAGCAATTATCGTCGTAATGGTGGTACAGATAGTCTCTGTTCTCCGGCCGCACGTTGTCGGCCAGCGCCTCCGCGAGCCACAGACGCCGATCCGCCGGCAAGTTGAGCTCCACAAAGCGCACGTCCCGATCGGCGTCGATATATTGGCGAATCGTCGACTGCACGGGCGTCGCCGCCACCCAGAACCACAACCGGCCCATCGCAAAATGGCGCAACAGGTCCTCGTCATCCAGCGTAAACATCCCAAAATTATACATGCGACTTTCATTATTCGCCCGGTCCTCCACCACCAGAGCCGTATGCCCAAACCACTGCGGAATCTCATCGCCCGGGCTAAACGTCGCCAGGCTCACCACCAGGTCCTCGGCCCTGCTATCTCCCTGACCCCAGCTCGATTGATAGGCCTGCGCCGGCCCCATGCCCATCCACATCACGCCCATCAGCGCCACCACCGTGCACATCGCGCCTAACCATCGAACCTGTCTTCTGGCTGCCGTCATCGTCCACTCTCGCTCGCTAAAAGGTATATCCCAGATTAAAATGGAGGCTTCCAAACCCCTCTCCGGGCCGGCGATTCAGCACCATCCCATAGTCCAATAGCAGCGGGATCTGATCCACCAGCAAGTAGCGAACGCCCAGCCCCGCCGTCGCCCGCACCTCGCCCAGGCGATCGTTCTCCGGGAAGGCGTTTCGGTAACACTGGCCGCTGCTTCGGCTCCCATCGCCATCCTGGCAATTGACCAGCACCCCGGCGTCCACAAAGGTCGCCCCAAATAGGTTCCAATCCTCCACCAACGGATAACGTAACTCCCCATGGTAATTGAGCAAAAACTCTCCCCCCTCTGGCTGCTGGGCACCACCGACCGGCCCCAACGAGTTGGCGGGAAATCCCCGCAGACTCCCCGACCCTCCCAGATAAAACCTCTCCTCCGGCGGCACCAAGGTGTCCCGGTCAAATAGAGGGACGATCTGAGCCGCTCGAAACCCTTGGCCGAGCGTCACCGATCGACCCAGATCAAAAAATCGACTGGCCGCCGCCGACAACCGCCCATAACTATCCCGAAGCAAGTCTTCCCCTTCTCCGAGGGCATCACCACTGACCAGTTCCGGCTGGAACCTCAGGTGATACCCCTCCGTCGGATTCAACGGGCTATCGCGCCGGTCGAGATTAATCTCCGGATAGATCTTTCCCGTCGCCCGCCGTGGTGAAAAAATGCGCTCCCCATCCACCCGCAGATCCCCGGGGGTCCACGTCGACGCCTGCTTGGCTTCAAACCCCACCCGCAAAAAGAGTCGATCGGCGATGGCATCCAGCTCTTTTCGAAGTTCCAGGCGCAACCCCCACTCTTCGCGCAACACCCTCTCGGTGGCCACGCCCAGCCGATCCAGCAGATAAAAGGGCGTCACCGTCAAAAATAACTCGTTGATCCCCAATTGCCCCCTCAAGAATCGCGGATGCGTATAGGGCACCTCCACGCCCACCAGATAATCCACTCCTCGCTGACCGGTCCCCAGCCCGTCGGCTCCTCGATCGGCGCCAAACTCCATCAGCTCCAGGGTATCCGTGGCCGCGATGACTCGCGGACGCCACTGCTGGCCGGTCCCGAATAAGTTGCGGTCCGTATACTGCAACTCCCCCGTGGCCAGCACCCGCCGCGTATCGTTGACCAGATCCCGTCCCTCAAACCCGAATCGAAAATCCAAAAACCGATATTGCGACTCCTCGACACTGACGATCAGCGAGGCTTCCGGCTCTTCCTCGTCGACCCGATCCTCTTCATCGAGCCCGATGGTCTCAATGCTCACCGAATCGAAGATGCCCAACGAGCGCATATTGCCCTGCCCCTCCACCAACTGCTGGACGTTCAGCCATCCCCCCTGCTCCAGGGGCAGCTCCCGAAAGATCACCCCTGGCCGCGTCCGGAAATTACCCCGCAACAAAATCTGCCCCACCCGCACCCGCTCGCCCTCCTCGATATGATGCCTCACCACCACCTGCTGTGAGCGAACTCCCTCCGCGAAGGAACACTCCTCGCGATCATCGATCCGCTGACATTCCCATCGAATGCCCCCGCCCGCCGTATCGACCCTCTGGCACCCCTCCTCACTGAGCACATCGAAGCTCGAGCGCACGCACCCCTCTGGCATTCGGGGGGCCCGACAGACCTGGTCTTCGCCTTCCTCGTCGATGCATTGCGTCGACATCGTCGCCCGGGCGTACCCCTGACTTCCATAATATTGCGACAGACGCGACTGATCGGCCTGGGCCTCCACCGGCGACAGGCGGTCCCCCGCGCGCAGCGCCAAGAGTTCCCTGAGCCGCTCTTCGTCCACCTCCCGGGCTCCCTCGATCGCCACCTCTTCCACCGTCGTCGGCGCCCCCTCATCGACGTCCACGACGATCTTTACTCCCGCCGCCTCGTCTTCCAGGAGCACCTCAAAGGAACTCACCCTGGCCTGCAGATAGCCCTTGTCCCTTAAGCGCTGCTCCAACCGGGCCACGTCCCGAAGTAACTGCTCCGTCTGCAAATTGCCCCCCGTCTCGAAGAGACCGAAGGGCCGCGTCCCAAACTCCGCCAATGCCTCCTCCTCACTGATCGCCGTCAATCCCCTCAACTCGATGGCCTCGATCGGCGCCTGTACTCCCTCGTCGATTCGGTAGTGAATGCGTCGGTTGAGTCGGTCCTCCACAATTTCTTCGCCCTCCACCGAGGCAAATGGATACCCCCGTGACTCATAGACCTGGCGGATGCGGTTCTGCCCGATCCGAACCTCTTCATCGTCGACGTAGCCCGTCTGGGCGAAGGTCAATGCCTCGCTCAATCGCTGGTCGCTAATGGCCTGGTTGCCCTCGAATTCCACCCGCCACTGGGGCCCCTCGTTGATGTCGACGATCAATCGGGCGCATTGAGTTTGCTCATCGATCTGGATGGCCTGCTCCACGATGCGGGCCCGGAAATACCCCCGACGTCGATACTCCTCGACCAAGGCCTCTCGGCCCCCGCGAAACTGCTCCGTTGTAAACACCGGCAAAAAGAGGGGGATGCGCCGCCCCAACACGGACACATCGCTGAGCATCAACTCCCTGGCCTGCGCCCGGCTGATAGCCTGCATGCCCCGAAACGCCATCTCACAGATGCGGCGCTGCTCCCCCCGATCGACTTCAAAGACCAGGTCTACCAGATGGGGGTTGCCCTCCACTTCCTCGCGGCGCAGATCGATCTGCGTCCCAAAATAGCCCTCGTCCTCAAACATCGCCACCAGGCTTCGAAACTGGGCCTCCAGCCGCTCCCGATCGTCTCGAAATACCTGACCCGGCCGAAACATCAGCACATTTCGCAATTCGCTTTTAAAGGGCGGCGGGCTTGTGCCCTCGAAATCGATGCGGCGAATCAGCACCGCTCCCCGGGCGTCGATATCGATGGCCACTCCTCCATCATCCAGGCTTCGATCCACCACCAACTCCTGAAAGAACCCCGTCTTGATCAACCGCCGCTGGGCTCGGTCGAACACCTCCTGCCCAAAGGGCTCACCAATTCTCAGGCCCGAGATATCCAGAAAGGTCTGCCTCGCTCGCTCCGACTGACACAGCTCCAGATCGCACCGAAACTCCAGGGTTTCGATGGGGCGCCCCTCCATCTCCTCCATCGGATCATCGCCCACCTCCTCCACCTCCACAAACTCCTCCATGTGGTCTGGGTCGGCGCTCTCCACCCCTTCCATGTCCTGGGCCGACGCCGCCGTGCCCCAAAGCACCACCAACGCCACCGCCCACAGAGCGCCCCACCGGCGCCGCGTCCCACCGAGCCGCCCCTTAATCCAGGGGAAGTCGATAGTTGAGTTTGAGGTCCAATAAGAAATTATCGCTCTCCAGGTGACTTCGCTCGCTCATCTCCGCCGTCCAGTGGTCGGAAAGGCGATACTCCAACTGATACTGCTGACCTCCCGTGGCCTCCGTAAATCCGGTGTCCAAAAAGAAGCGCCAGCTCAACCGCCGCGTCAATGTATCGCCGATCTGAACCTGCGTGCGCTCCACACCAGGGGTGATCGTGAACTCATCGACCGCCACCACATCCTGGATCTCTCGTTCCAGTCGCCCCAGTAACGGGCCCAGCGCCACCTCCAACGTCGGCCGGCTGGCGCCACTGGCCGTCAGCTCGTCGACCGTACACCCCGTCAGCAGCAGGCTCAATATATCCCGCTGATCGGCATAGGGGTTGCTCTCCAGGCGCAGGTCCAAATTCTCCAGCTCGCCCTCGATGGTCATCACAATATGATAATACTCCAATTCCGCCGCCTCCATATTAGACATCAACGTCATCGACGGCGACATTTCATCCTGGAAGGCCGACTCATCGCAGGTTGCTCGCACGTCGGACGTCGCCTGGATCTCCAGCCTCGGGTTCGTCCAATCGTCGCTAAACCGTACCGTCCCCGACCGCACTTCGAAGACCTCCCCCTGAAACGAGACATCCCCCGAGATCACATCCAGATCGCCGACGACCGTCGGATCCACCAACGTCTCCTGGATCAGCAGATCGAAGCGAAACTCCAGGTCCATCTCCAGCCGATCGAGGCTCGTTCTCAGGAAGAATCCGTCTCTCGCCCTCACCTGCGTGTCGAAGCGGATATCATTGAGGCTCGGGATCAGCTCGAATAGATCGGCTTCGTATTGCTCCATCTGTGGCTGGAAGGCGCCGATGACCCGCCCCGCCAACTCCTGCTCCACAAAGTTGAACTCCTGCTCATAGAGCCCGTCCAACAGGTCGACGTCGCCGCTGATAAGCCACGTCTCGAAGTCGTGCCAATCACTGGCCTCCAGCCGCAGATTGGTATCGAAGACCACCGTCGCCAGATCGGGAAACCGATACGTCATATTGTGGCTCCACACCTCCAGGTCCATCTCCCGTGGATGCTCCGGCAAGTACCCGATGGTCCCCACCACCCGGCCGGCCCCTCCCAGCATCGTCCCCTCCATGGGCCGATCCTCGGGGATCTCGATGCCCCGATCCCCAAAATACATCCGCCCCCCTTCCAGCGTCACGGGCTCCGGCAAAAAGCGCAAAT
Organism: uncultured Bradymonadales bacterium; assembly: GCA_964566695.1. Lineage (GTDB taxonomy): Bacteria > Myxococcota_A > Bradymonadia > Bradymonadales > Bradymonadaceae > SLJM01. The sequence goes on along the minus strand of CAZMJS010000057.1, from coordinate 14,342 downwards.
CCCATTGCGACGGCCCATAGTCCACCTGGCCATCCGCCACAAAATTGTCGGGCGTCCCGCGAATATTCATCGCCACCGTCGCCCCTCCTTCGGCATCCACAAAATACTCCGGAAAGAACTCCGGAAATCCCGCCCGCGCGCTGTCCAAAAGCGCCAGATCGAACTCTCCATCGACCCTCAAATCCAGCAATGCCGGCTGCAGCGACACCGCCCCGCTGAGCGAAAATTCTCGCCCCCCCGATTCGAATCGCGCCTCGTCAAAGCTCAACACCTCCGCATTGGTCAGGCCAATGACCACCTGTCCCCGATTACGCACGAGCTGCCCCCGCGAATCCACCTCCAGGTCATCGAGCGTAAACACCACCTGATAACTCGAGAAATCGCGGGCCACATAGACTTCGGCGATCCCCGTGACCCGGGCCTCGTCCAACATCGGGTGATCCTGAAGCTCCGGCAGAAAGTCCATCAATGCCAGATCTTCCATCCCGAAGCGAAAATACATCGGTCGCCGCTCATCGAGCGGCAACTCAATGGCGGCCGTCAGCCAGGGCAACAGCCCTCCCGAGAGGTACGTCACCCCTTCGATGGTCTCGGCGACCGCCACGATATCGCCATAGCTTCGCCCCGCCAACATCACGTCCATGATCTGGCCTCGGCCCGACAGTCGAGGCCTCACCGACTCGCCCTCGCCGGCCACCTGAAATTGGGCCAACCCATCGAGCCCCAGCCCCAACTGCTGGACCTCCTCCAGCGCTCCCAGGCGGACGTCCTCGCCACCGGCCTCGAAGACGTATTCCCCGCCATAATCATAGCGCCCCGCCCCATGAAGAAGGCCCGCTTCCGCCAGATCCGTTTGCCATCTATCCAACCACACGCCCGAGGGCTCAAACCCACCCTCCACCTCCCCGCGTTGGATGCGCTGACCGCGCACGCTGCCATCGACCACCTCCGCATCGAAGCGACCGCTCATCGCCTGCATCGAATCCCTCAACCATAACGCCCCATCGACCTGACCTCGGGCATCGAGGTAGGGACTGAGCAGATGACTGATGGCCTCCATCTCAAAGGCATCGATATCCACGTCCAACTCGATGTCCTGGACCTCCCGGTCTTCCCAGATAGGAGCCGGCCCACGGTGGTCTTCATCGGGCGGCGGCTCGTACCAGGCCATCCACCCCTCCACCGAAAACCGTCCAAACGGCGCCTGAGCCACCAGGTGCTCCACCCCGATCACCCCATCCTCTGTATTCAACTCCAGCGCCAGCTCATCGCCCCATAGCACCTCTTCTTCTCCCACCCGCCAACCCACCTCATCCATCTCCCCGTTCAGCCGCCACCTGGGAGAGCCGAAAAACTCCTCCATCGTCATCTCAAAGCGCCCATCCCCCTCCAGACCGTCCGTATTATAATAGGTGGCGTAAGGCGCGATATCGCCAATTACCCCGCTCAGCCGAGCCACGCCTGAGCCTCCCACACGCTCGAAATTCATCTCCGGGTAGGAGAGGTAGAACTCCCGGAAATCCACCCGGTCGGGCCCGTCGACAATACGAGCTCGATGCAAGCCCAGCCGCCGCTGATCGACGAAAAATTGGCCGCCTGGCTGCATGCGGATCTGTGCGTTGGGAAATAACTGATCATTGGCCCGATCAAAGACCAATTCCTCGCTGACCTCCACCTCCATCAATCGTCCCAGAGCATCGGTGGCCAACACGTGATTATGGGTCAGGCGCGGTCGTGCCTCTCGCGGAATCTCCCCGATCAAATCCAGCCCCCCTCGTACCTCGCCGTCCAGAAACGGATAATCCTCCAAGACCAGGTCCCCCATCATCGCGCGCGGGTTGACCCCCTCGGCCGCCACCTCCGCCCCGAAGAAGCGGTCGTAGATGCTAAAGAAGGCATACCCCGTCTCCAATTGCCCCTCATAAAAATCAGCCGTCAGCCCTTCGCCGATCAGAAATCGATTCCGCATCTCCACGTCACCCCGGATATTCTCGATGAACATCCCGTTGATCTGCACCACCCGCGCCATCGCCTCGATCTGGGCGTGGATCTCATTGAAATCGCCCGTGACCTGGATGTCCAGTTCCGGGACATCGAAGCGGATATTGCCCCCCGTAAAATACTCCAGAGCCGTGCTATGATAATCGGCTTCAATGGAGCCCACAGCGTCATAATGCATTTCTCGTCCCTCGGCGGTGCTTGGAAAGGCCATGCGCCCCTGGGCGTCGATGCGTATCCCCTCGACCTCCGTCGACACATCATCGACGGAGAATCCGCGGTTCGCCCACTGCCAATTCTGAAGTTGGAACCGCCCCACGTCGAACTCCCAGGTCCCATACTCCGGTGGGAACTCAAAGAGGTGGTGAAAAAAGCGAAACTGGCCCCCTGGAAGGTCCAGCTCGTCTACCGACATCAGCACCGTCGCCGGTTCAATAAATACCGATCCTTGCGGGATATTGACCTCGGGCACCTCGAACTCAAAATAGCGGTGAGCCAACTCAAAATGGGAATCGCGAATCTCGATATCGCTAAACCCGATCGGTGGTCGCCGGCTCTCCCCCTCCTCGTCCTCCTCCTCCTCTGGATCGTCCTGGTAATACCCCAGCGCTTCGAAGAGATTCATTTGACCGTCGCGAAACTCCAGGCGCACCGCCGCTCCCTCCAACTCGGCTCGCGAAAACTCCACCCGGCCTACCATTAACATCCAGGGGTTTAACCTCAGCTTGACGCGCTCCACCGTGGCCACTCGACGGTGGTCTGGCGTCATCCACTCCCCTCCGTAAAGCTCCACCTCCGTCAGGCTCATCCCCAGGTCCAAATAATGCACCCCCACGTGGCCTCGTAGTTGCTCCTGATATGAGGACTCCACAAACCGCCACACGTGAGGCGAGTTGATATGAAAATATACCAGGCACAGTGCGCTGAGCATCGTCAGCGCGGGGATGAAAAAAATCAGGGGTATCTTCACGTAGCTCGAAAAGACCCTCACCTGGATGTCGTCGAATATGGCCATGTCGTCCGGTGGTCCCACTTTGCTCAATCCATCAGCCCCCTCAGCCTGCGTCCGCGACCGCCTCAAAGCAAGCTTTTTTGCTCCTCCCTCCTCCTTCATCAATACGGTCACCCCTTCCTTTTATTCTCCCGGCCCGGGCCCTGCGAATCATCCGTCGCCCCAGCGCCCCCTCCATGGCGCGGACCGTCCGTTGACATCATCGCCGAATTCGACCTACGATCGCCGGGCGACCGACACGGCAGACACTCCCCTCCACGAGGCATCCGACGCCCATGGCCAAAAACAAAAAACGGCGGACTACTTCCAATAAACGGGGCGCTCGAAAGGATCTGCGTCGCAGCAAGACCATTTCCAAGAAGAAGCTCACCAAAAAAGAGCGCGCTGAGTTGGACGACCTGTTGGAGTCCATTGACGGTCAGCGTCCTACCACCCGCAGCGAATGCCGCTATGGCGAGCGTCCCTGCCCCTACGTGTCCTGCAAATACCACCTCTATCTGGACGTCAATCCCCGCACGGGATCCATCAAATTGAACTTCCCCGGTCTCGAGATCTGGGAACTCAGTGAGACCTGCGCCCTCGACGTCGCCGATCGCGGCGGAATCACCCTTGAAGAAGTTGGCGAAGTCCTCAACCTGACCCGCGAGCGCATCCGTCAGGTGGAGTCCAAGGGACTCAAGAAACTCCGAGAAGCGCACGAAGACGATGGATGACGCCCCCCCCGGGCGCTCCCCTCATCATCCCAAATTCCACTCCGGGAAGGGGTCATCGAGGTCTTGCCACCCCTTGGGCCCCTGGCTCATCTCTTCATCGCTTAGCAGGCATCCATCCAGCACGCCCTCCAAGCTCTCTTGATCCATATCGACGCCGATAAATACTAACTCCTGGCGTCTATCTCCCACCTCTTCATCCCAATGAGAGGCGATCCACGCCCGCGTCTCTTCGTCTTTCGGCCATTGTTCCTCCGGAATTTCGGCGTACCACATCCCCGCGGGATCGTAGCTGATCGACATCCCGGCTTGCGACCACTGTCCCACCAACTGCGACCGACTGGCCAGCCACACATACCCCTTGACCCGAAGCAATCCATCCCATTGCTGGGAGATCACATCCCAAAAGCGCTGCGGATGAAACGGACGCCTCCGCCGGTAGACGAAGCTGCCAATGCCATACTCCTCCGTCTCCGGCGTATGCTCTCCCTCCAACTCTCTTACCCACCCCGGTGATCGAGCCGCCTTCTCGAAATCAAAGCGCCCCGTGTCCATGATCCGATCCAAGTCCACCTGCCCGTGAGACATGGGAATCACTTCCGCTCCCTGGTTGAGGTATCCGATCTTTTTCATGAGACGATCGCGCGCTTCTTGCTCCAACTGATCGCACTTACTCAGCAGAATGACGTCCGCAAATTCCACCTGGTCCATCAATAAATCCGTGATGGTCCGGTCATCGTCCTCTTCATCGGTCACATCCCTCTCTTCGAGATCATCTAGCGATTCAAAATCGGTGTCAAAATTGACCCCGTCCACCAACGTGACCATCGTGTCCAGCTTCGCCACCTCACTCAGGCTCCGCCCGGCCTCATCCTCGAACATAAACGTCGCGGCCACGGGCATCGGCTCCGAGATGCCCGACGACTCGATGAGCAAATAATCGAACGCCCCCTCCTTGGCCAATCTGGCCACCTCCACCAGCAGGTCTTCTCGGAGGGTGCAACAGATACAACCGTTGCTCATCTCCACCAACTCTTCATCGACCTGTTGGAATTTGCTCTCCGAGTCCTGCTGGATGAGATCGGCATCGATATTGATCTCACCCATGTCGTTGACGATGACCGCCACCCGACGGCCTTCCTGATTGCGCAGTACCTCGTTGACCAACGTCGTCTTTCCGGCTCCTAAAAACCCTGACAAAACAGTCACGGGTAGCCTCGAATCATTCAACTCATTTGCCTGATTTGTTGTCATGGATTCCACTCCTATCGGGTTATCGTTATCCCACTGATTGACCTGCTCTCGAACGTTCCGACACGGCTTAACTCGCCGATTTTAAGATGCGTCTCCCCGCCATTCGCGATCCCGCGATATTGGGCGCCGCCGGCCCCAACTGTAATTCGGCCCACGCACCACCCATACACAAACGCAATTCATTTGCAACTAGTGATTATTTGTGTCCATCTCCTCCCACGCTATACTTCTGGCTCGATTAGCTACGCCCACCTGCAACCGGGATTCGCCCTTGGCCACAGCACCTAAAATCGCGATCGGGGCCGCCATCGCTTCCCTCGGGGCCCTCCTCTTGCTGCTCTTCTTGTTCTGGGCGGGCGACGAGGAGCCAGCGCCCGATAGCGTGTTCACCGAAGACGATATTCAGGATATCTCTCCCCCTCTCGACGCCCACCAGCTGGGGTGGCATGATCACGAGCAACCGACGGCCCTCACCCTGAGCGTTGACGGATCCACGCCCCAATGGAGCTCCGACGCCGGTCAACCAGTCATGGAGGGACCCCTTATCGACGATGCCTCACTGGAATGGAGCCGACACCAGGTCGATCAATGGGAGCTCTTGACCAGCACCCACCGCCGCGACGACAACCTCATCACGCTTCACCTCTGGAGCCACCCTGGAGCCTCTGCGGCCCTCCTGGAGGTCCAGACCCAGGCTCAATGGCCCTCCGATGAATCGGCGGAACAACCGGTCCTCAGCTTTCGGGCCTGGCCCGACGAACTGGAAGCCCTGCAGGAAGATGGCTACCTTGTGGGGCCTGATCCCACCGACATCGATGCTCCCATCGTCGGTCTTCGTGCCTCCTTCGAGGATACGGCCCCCCTGGGCATGACCTGGCCAGCGGGCCCCGCAGCGAGGGCGACATACGATGACGCTCTCCACCTTTCATGGCCCCTCGGCGACACCGACCCCGGAGATTTTGGATGCGATGAACGCCCTCAAACCCCTCGAGAGCAGCGCTTTGCGATTTCCCTGGAACTGGGCGACGCCCCTCTCTTTTCCCCATCTCCAGCCGCCCTGTCTCCCCATCCCTCGGCGGCGCCGATCTTCATCGACGCCCCACGCACCTCTGACAGTCCCTGGGTCGACGGGAGGGCCCGCACCCCGGAAGACATGGCCCTTCGCTTTCGGGCCCTGGCATTCGGTCATTCCGACCGCGAGGACCCACGCTATGGAAATAGCGGCCTTCTGGGAGCGGATCTTCGCGCGACCTTCGCCGTCCCATCGGACTGGTGGGACGCTCCCGAGATTCACTCCCTTCGCCGCTCCCTGGAGGGGCGTCCCATCGATGTGATCCCCCTGCTGAAGGATGCTGCCCTCCCCCCCTCCACCGACATGGCTTTATTCGAGGACCCCTGTCAGGCCCTCCACCATTTGGTGGACTCCGACTACGCCATTGAACATGCCATCGTCCTCGACGACGGGCGCAATACTCCCCGCTCCATTGGTTGGCCTCTGGCACCCGTGACGACCCTGGGCCTGGCCTCCGGAAGTCGGGCCTCTCTTATGGACAGCCTCTTCGGCGACAGCTCCACCGACCTATTTGGTCACTCCACCACCGCGGCTGGGCTGATTTTCCCCATCAGGGCCACCCGAAACCCACTGGAAGAGGTGTGGCACCAAAACCTCTTAAAGCCAGAACGTCAGGGCCACTGGGTGCCCCATCCGGATCTCATCCAAGAGCTCACCGCCTGGGAATTCCAGCGGCCCAGCACCCCGCCCGTGAGCGCGTCCCTGCCCGCCATTGCACAGTGGAGACAACAAAGCGCCGCCGACCGCCCGTGGTACAGCGCTGACAATACCCTCCATATCGACGCCCTGGACGCCGGCGACCTCCTCTTCGGACTCGGCGACTTGCCCTCAGGAGAGCGCCTCGGTTTCAAATTCCCCCCTCAACTCCGTGACCTTGAGCCACGAGACACCCCGGGCTCTATTTCCCTGGGCACACCTTAAATCCCAGCCTCTTCAAGCTTCGCAGCAACTCGCTCCACCTCTTTTTCGGCCCATCGATCCCCCGGCGCCTGGCGAGCCGCGTTGAGATGCTCCTTCGCCGCCTCACCCTCTCCTTGCTTCCACATCAGATAGGCTCTCAACGCCTCCAACTCCGCCTCCCTCCCGGGGATCTCTGCCAACATTCTGTCTTCCAGCATCCCCAACGTGACCATTAGCGCCATCGCCTCTTTTTTCTCCTCTAACTCCAGCTTCATCATGGCCAACGCCCGAACCCACCCCAGGCGCGGGTGACTGGCGTTGATCCACATCCCATTTTGCATCGCCTCTCGATAGGACTCCTCGTCGCCATCGCGCAGCGCCAACTCAGCGGTGCATCCATAGAGTGACACCAGCTCGCCACGTCCCTTTTTCAGATCCTCGGCCTTTGTCACGGCGCATGCCGCCGCCTTCTCTCGTTCATCGCGCCTCAAATAGATCTCCATCTGCCAGCGCCTGGCCTCCACGGCATAATTTCCCGGCCATTGCACCTCCTCATTACCCAATAAGCGCAGCGCCTCCTCATCCTCGCCCATTCCCACATAGGCCCTGGCGACCACCAACCGCTGATTGGCCACCTCTCGACGGCTCCGCATCCAGCCCCCTTCCATACGCCTGCGCCCATAGGCCAATGCGCCCTCATAATCCCGTCGGTTGAGCAGGTAGCGCCCCACATGATTGCGAAGCACCATGTGGAGCATCAGCAGCACATAAGGGGGGATTAGCAACCACATGGCTCGGGGCACAAAAAACTCCGCCCAGTCCTCCCACCCCGGCAAAAAGGCCAATACCACCCCCACCAGGTAGGTCAGTGCCAGCCCCAGGCCCACCCCACCCAACAGGGTCACAAATACAGGGTATATTCGACGTCCCACGGACACTCCTCGACAGTGACAACAACCTAAAAATTAGGGGTCCGAAGCCGATCACCACCATCGATCGTGATCAGCGAGCCCGTCACAAACCCTGCCCCCTCGCTGGCCAGAAATTGGACCAACGGGGAGATATCTTCCGGCCGAGCAAACCGACCCAGCGGTATGCGAGACGCCATCTTCTGGACCGTCTTCTCGTCAGTCCATAAGCGCTCGTTGCTGCCTTCAGTTCTCACGGGGCCCGGAAGCACGGCGTTGACCGTGATGCCCGAACCGCCCCATTCCACGGCCAGGGTTTCTGTGATGCTATTGATCCCCGCCTTACTTGCCCCCGAATGCACCATCAGTGGCGATCCATCCCGTGCATTGGTCGCGCTCATATTGATGATGCGCCCACCTCGTCCCTCGGCGAGCCATCTCTGCCCCACGGCCTTGCACATCAAAAAGGTCCCGTTGAGGTTGATATCGATCACCGTCCGGAAGCCATTGGCGCTCATGGCCATCGCCGGACTCACGAAATTGCCCCCGGCATTATTGACCAGCACATCCAGCCCTCCCCGATCATCAAAGATCTGTCCCACCACCTCCTCAATCCGGTCTTCGTCCCGAATATCAAGGGTATAATAGCTCCCCTCGCCTCCCTCCTCCTCGATGGCCTCCACCGTCTTCGCCAGCAACTCCTCACGCCTGGCGGCCACCACCACGTGGGCCCCAAGGCGCCCGAAATCGAGGGCCAACTCCTTTCCAATACCTGTCCCTCCGCCGGTGATCAGCACCGCCTTGCCATCGAATAATCCCTCGCGAAATACCATGGTCGCTCCCTTTCTCTTCGATTATCCTCACCTGCGCGCATGTCCCGACAACGCTCATTTATCGGCCGTCACCAATTATGAGGGCAACTTCAATCCCCGTCGAGCTTCCCCTCCCAATGATCATCACCGACAGGCCCTTGGCCTCCTCCACCACGCCCTTCCATGGGACGCCTCCGGTCCTGGCAACCCCTTAGGGTTTGACTGCGCCTCCAGTCTCTGGATCATGGCAACATCGGATATTTCTTTGTATACCCCATCGCCCTTGCACATCGCCGACGCCATCATGCACGACAGACCGAGTCTCTTGCGAAGTTTTTGGGAAGGAATACCCGCCTCCCCTCTGTTGTAGCGCTACAGAGTCGTCTCCGGGCGACGTCGCCCGCCGCACCGCGCGGCCTCGATTCACCATCCCCTCTTTGCCACCACGAGCACTCATGGCCCCTGACCTCAATGACTCTTCTCCCACGGACGACCGAGCCATCGACGACCAAGAATTGGAAGCCGTCCAGGAGCTAGCCGACGCCCGCGAAGCCATCGTCACCGAGGTCCGAAAGCGGATCTACGGTCAGCAAGAATTGATCGACCACCTTTTGGTAGCCATCTTCGCTCGCGGTCACTCACTCTTGATGGGCGTCCCCGGGCTGGCCAAGACCTACCTTATTTCTACCCTCTCGGAGATCCTCAACCTGGATTTCAACCGCATCCAATTCACCCCCGACCTGATGCCCGCCGATATCACCGGCACCGACATCCTGGAAGAAGATCCCGTCTCTGGCTCTCGCCACTTCAAATTCATGAAGGGACCCGTCTTCACGAACCTCCTTCTGGCCGACGAGATCAACCGTACCCCGCCAAAAACCCAGGCCGCTCTTCTGGAATCCATGGCCGAGTATCGCGTCAGCGCCGGCGGCACGACCTACGAATTGCAACGCCCCTTTCTCGTCTTTGCCACCCAAAACCCCATCGAGCAAGAAGGCACCTACCCCTTGCCAGAGGCCCAGCTCGACCGCTTTATGTTTCGCCTCAACGTCGAATACCCCAGCCAAGAGCACGAATATCAAATCGTTAAACACACCACCACAGCCTCCACCCCCGACGTCGACCAGCTCCTGGACGCCGCCACCATCCTCCGTCTCCAGAATCTCGTGCTCAAAGTCCCTGTCAGCGACGCCATCGTCGATCAGGCCGTTGACCTTGTGCGCATGACACGACCCGACGAGCCGGAATCTCCAGACTATATCTCCCAGTACCTCAACTGGGGGGCCGGTCCCCGCGCCGGCCAGGCCCTGATCCTCGGTGGAAAAGCCCGAGCCCTCCTCGATGGTCGACTCACGGTGGCCGAGGAAGACGTCCGCGCGCTCGCCAAACCCATTTTGCGTCATCGAATCCTTCCCAATTTCCAGGCCGAAGCCGAAGGCATCGACGCCGACGCCATCATCGAACGGCTCCTGGAGACCTGACCCCCGTTCATCACCCGTCCGCTCCGCGTCCACTGCCCCACACGCCATGGCCAATAGCCTTCGCCAGACCTATTTAGATCCTCAGGTCCTTCAGGGGATCGACCAGCTCAAGCTTCGAGCCAAACGCCTCGCCGACGGGGTGCTTGCCGGCCTCCACCGTTCGCCTCATCACGGCGGCTCCGTGGAGTTCTCCGAATATGTGGAGTACACACCGGGCCACGAGCTGCGCCACATCGACTGGACGGTCTACGGAAAGACCGACCGATTCTACGTCAAACAATTCGAGGACGAGACCAACCTCGAGGCCTATCTCGTGGTTGACGCCTCGGGCTCCATGGGTTTCCAGGGCCAAGACGCCCCCTGGCCCAAGCTTGACTTCGCCCGTCATCTGGCGGCCACGTTGGCTTACCTTTTGACCACTCAAGGGGATGCCGTCGGCGCCATGGGCTTCGCTGACACGGCCGGCCAGTTGCTACCCGCCTCGTCTAGCCGTCGCCAACTCGACGACCTCTACCACCTCATCGATGACCTTCGCCCCGACGGCGCCACTGACCTCAATGCCGCCCTCCAGGCCATCGCCCAGCGAGCCCGACGCCGAAGCCTGATCATGGTCCTCGGCGACTTCCTCGAGGTCGACGAGCAAACCTTTAAGCTCCTTCGGGTCCTGCGCAGTCGCGATCTAGATGTCGCCCTCTTTCATATTTTGGACCACGCCGAACAAGAGCTCCCCTACGAGGGGCTGACCCTCTTTGAAGGCATGGAGGGCGAAGGCGAGCTCCTCGCCGACCCCGACGACTTGCGCCATACCTACCACAAGGCCTTCCGCGACCATTGCCGGGCCCTGGAAAGCGCCTGCCGACAGGCCGAGGCTGGCTACCTCCGAAGCCTCACCTCCGCCCCCATTGAGGTCGTCTGTCAGCAATTTCTCAGGAGGCGGCAATGAGCTTTCTACAGCCCCTCTTTCTGGCCGGCCTCCTGGCAGCGGCCCTGCCCATCATCATTCATCTCATCAACCGCCGTAAGGCGGTGGTGCGTCCCTTTCCGGCTCTGCGTCTGCTTCGCGAGAGCCACGAGCGCATCGCCCACAGCATCAAGCTTCGCCAGTGGATTCTGCTCGCTCTGCGGGTTCTGGCCATCATCGCTCTCACCCTGGCACTCGCCAAGCCCTTTGTCTTTAGCAGCCAGGGCATGACCGCCGAGGAGCGCATGCCCACTGCCGTGGCCATCGTCGTGGAAAATGGCCTCCCCATGGAGGTCGACGATTGGTGGGACACCGCCCAATCCAAGGCCGACGATGAAATTCGCGGCCTCCGCCCCTGGGACGAAGCCATCGTCGTCCCCACATCGGGCGACCTTCCCCATGAATCGCTATCGGACGACCGCTCGCGACTGCGCGACGCCGCAGCCGGACTCACCCTTCGTCAGGACCCCGGCGATCTCACCGACGCCTTGACCGTGGCCGACCAACGCCTGGCCACCTCCGATCGACCCAACCGACGCATCGTCGTCATCGGCTCCGACACGGACGCGGCCGTCGACGAGACGCGCGACCTCGACCTTCGAGCCCCTATCGACTACCGATCCGTTCGCTCCGACCGAGATCCAGCAGACAACCTCTCCATCGCCGACCTCTCCGTCCAACGCGATGGGACCTCCGGCGATGATCGCTGGCAGGTCCAGGTCACCGTCGAAAATCACGGGCCTACCGACCGCTCCGGCATCGAACTTTCCCTCATCCTCGACGAGGATCCCGTAGAGGCCGCCTCTGTCTCCATCGACGCCGGTCGCAGCGAGCGTCATACCTTCGAGGTACAGCTCGACAATCCCCGCCTGACCACCGGGCACGTCCAACTCCAAGATGACCAGGGCCTTCAAAGCGACAACCGGTGGCACTTCGTCATTCACCCCCGCCACAGCATGCGCGTCCTACTGGTCAACGGATCGCCTAGCTCTGTCCCCTACGATGATGAGCTCTTCTTTTTGACCCGCGCCATCGAACCCCTCACCCAACGCGGCACGGGCCTCTCTCCCAGCCTCACCACGGCCGACGGTCTCCTCAACCACGACCTCGATGACTATGACGTGGTCCTGCTGGCTAACCTCCGCCGTCCCTCTAACGATCAGGCACGGGCACTGCGGGAGTTCGTCGAGGCCGGCGGTGGGTTGATGATCACCATGGGCGATCAGGTCGACGAGGATGCCTATAACCAGCACCTCTCCGACCTTCTCCCGCGCCCTCTTCGCGGGATCAAATTGCTCGCTGAGCGCGGTGACCCCGACGCTCCTATCAAGGCGACCCGACTGGGACATCCCCAGCGCCAGCACCCCCTCTTTCGTGATTCCGACCTCCCCGGTACGGGGGCTTTGTCCAACGTCTCTGTCTACCAATATATGCTCCTCGATCCTGCCCCCTCGGAGCGCCAGGCACAGGTTCTCATGACGTATCAGGACAACGCCCCCGCCCTCGTGGAGCGACCCGTGGGCCGCGGCCGTGTCCTGTTGTGGACCACCTCCATCGACCGCGACTGGACGGACTTCCCCGTCCGCACCACCTACCTCCCCCTCATCAGTCAGTCCTTAACTCACCTGGCCCGCCGAACCGCCGCCGACGTCGACGAAGAATTTCGGGTCGGCCAGCGCTCCCAACTCGCGGTCGACGACATCGTCGAGCACCGCGCCATCATTCACGACGACAGCGGCCAGCGCTACGAATTGGAACCCATCGATGGACGCATTCAATTCACTCCCGAAACCCCCGGCATTCACACCTTCTTCGCCGACGAAGACCGGGGCGAGCGCGCCCAGATCATCGACGGACTCACCCTGGCGATCAACGTCGATCGCGCCGCCTCCAACCTTGCTCCCCTCGACAGAGAGCTCATCGATCGCTGGCAAGGCCGCATCGACACCGACGGGCTCTTCGACGCCCCCGACGAAGAGCGCCGACTCAACCTATGGTCTTACTTCCTCTTTGCTCTCGTCCTATTTCTCTTGATCGAGACCATCCTCGGTGCTCGCAGAAGTGTCCTCATCCAAACCCTCCAGCGCCTCCGATTTTGGCATCCCCCCCCGGAGGACCAGGGCGACTCCACCATCACGTCCTGACTCATACCCATCCCGGTACCCAGCGATCGCGATCCCTGAGCTCTCGCCAGAATAGCCGCTCTCGATGACCGTCAAGCACCGCTCGCAGCACGCACTCCTCAGCCCCATAAAGTTCCACCACCTCCCAGTGCTTGCGCCGGTTCTCCACCTCCACGACGCTCCACTTCGAACCCACCAACCTATCTCTACGATGCGGCGCCTCCACCATCGACATCCTCCTCGGCCATCGCCTCCAGGAGCGATTCCACGGCCTCAAAATAAATCATCAACGCGTCCACTTGCTCATCGAGCTCCAGCGCCTCATCGATCCTCGACGCCGCCTCCTCAATGTCCACCATCCAATCCTCCAGATGGGGATAGTTCTCTTCCTGGATACGCCCCAGCCACTCCGTGGCCTCCAGCCACACATCCCACTCCACCTCTCCTAACTCCTCCGGCGTCTCCGGAAGCTCTTCCAACGCCTCCTCGGGCTCCGACTCCTCTTCTACCGGCTCCTCCACCGGCTCCTCCTGTGGCTGGCTGGCCCCTCGTCCACTCCCCGTCCTTACCCGTTCGCGCTGCGCCGTGGCCTGCGTCCGTGGGATGCCCGTGGTCGCCGACAACAAATATAACGACTCCGCAAGCCCCGTCATCGCCACCGACGCCAGGCCACTTCCCTCATCCATCTGCCACGCCTCATCGAGATATCCCTGATAGTTATCCAACGCCTCTGCAGCCACCTCTCGCGCCTCGATGTCTTCCGCCTCCCAGGGGTCACCTCCCTCCCCTTCTTCGCGCCTGAGAACCTCTTCTTCCAGGTCATCGAGCGCCTCCTGCACCCTCTCATCGCGGCGAAGCTCCTCATCGTTTTCCAAGCCCTCGCCGTCCGCCCATTCCTGCCACGCCCCCTCCTCGGTGACCGCCTCTCCCGATGCTTCATCGCCCTCCTCCCCCTCTTGGTGCGACGCCTCCTCCTCTTCATCGGGTGATGCTCTCCCCTCAACCTCCATGCCTCGCTGCCGAGCTTGCTCCAAAATGCGCTCTCGACGCTCCTCCCGAGCCCTCTCTTCATCGATGTCCGCCCCCTCCTCGTCGACCTCTTCGTCGACCT